>JAPPGK010000024.1 GCA_028821405.1 Gammaproteobacteria bacterium
TCGGCTTTCTCATCTTGATTGTCGCTGCGTTCTCACCTTGATTGTCGCGGAACAGGCCTGACGGGCTGGAAGGCTCCGGCGGCGGGCGGTCCGGCGCAGAGCGAGCTGACGGAACGGCAGCGGCGCATCGACATGGCCGCGCGGCTGCGCATCACCCGCGAGCTGGGCCACGGCCGGCCCGAGGTCGTGCGGCAGTACTGTGGCTAGCGGCGTGCGCCGGTTCGTGCGGTCGCCGCGTTCGGCAGCCGCAGTCCCGGCCACCGTCCGGCGCGATCGCCGCGCCAGACGGCGCGGAGAGTGCCCTGAAACCCGACTCGCGGCGGGAACTCCCCGACGAGGCCGCTCTCCGCGCCGTTGCAGCCGGGTCACGGCTGCGCCGTTCCCCTTCAGGCGACGTACGCGGCCCATTCCGCCATCAGCGCACGGCGTCGGTCGAACAGGTCGCTGCGCCGGTAGGCGGCTTCCACGCGGTCGCCGTTGACGTGCGCCAGGGCGAGCTCGCAGACCTCGCGCGGGGCGTCGGAGCATTCGGCGGCCCAGTCGCGGAAGCTGGAGCGGAAGCCGTGCGGCACGGCGTCGACACCGAGGGCGCGCAAGAGTTCCGACAGGTGCTTCTGGTGCATGGCGCGGCCGCTCGCCGGCGGGAACACCCAGCCGTCCGCCGCGGCCAGCTCGGTGGCGTTGTCGAGCACCTCGAGGGCGCGGTCCGACAGCGGCACGCGGTGCTCGCGGCCGTTCTTCATGCGCTCGGCCGGAATCGTCCACACCGCGCCGTCGCGGTCGATCTCCTCCCAGCGGGCGTGGCGCACCTCGCCCGAGCGGGCGGCGGTCAGCACCAGGAACTCGAACGCCAGCCGGACGCCGGCGTATGCGTCGCAGTCCCGCACCCGCGCGAGCGCGGCGCGGACCTCGGCGTGCGGCAGCGCCCGCTGGTGCCGCCGCACGGCGGCGGTTCTCGGCAGCGCCGCGGAGATCGCGTCGCCGGCGGGGTTGTCGGCGCGCAGGCCCTGCGCGACGGCCCACTTCATGACGGCGCCGATGCGCTGCCGCACGCGGCCGGCGGTCACGCGCTTGACGGACCAGATGGGCAGCAGCACCGCCATGACGTCCGCGCTGGTCACGGCGTCGACGGTCTTGTCCCCAATGCGCGGCAGCGCGTAGGTGGCGAGGCTCGCGCGCCACTGGCGCTCGGAGCCGGCGCGGTCCTTCCAGTTCGGGGCGTGGATCCCGATGACGGTATCCAGCGCCTCGGCGAAGGTCGGCACCGCCCTGGCCGATCGGCGCGGATCGCGGCCCTGGGCGATGGCGCGGGCGTTCTCCAGCGCCCGCTCGCGGGCCATGGCGAGGGTGACGACGGGGTAGCGGCCGAGGCCGAGGCTGGTGGGCCGGCCGTCGATGCGGACGCTCTGCGTCCAGGACTTGTTGAGTCCGCCGCGCAGCGCGGGCCGGACGAGCAGGCCGAGGCCGAGCCCGCCGCGGCCGTCGCCGTAGCGGCCGGGCGTGTTGGCGTTGCGGACGAACGTGGCGGACAGCATGAGGGGTCGATTGTTCACTTCCCGTTCCCTGTTCGGTTACAAGGGGGTGTTGAGAAGCAGTGTGCCCCGGTGGCGCCCGATACGCCAAAAGGTTTATGTTTATCAGAAGGTTAAGGGACTTCCGGCGAAGTCCTGAACCCCCCGAAAACCACCCTTCGGCGGTGGGCTTGTCCCCTCCCGCGACACCCATCCACGCCGGCGCGCCGCGAATACTGACCGACCGCGAGGGTGGTCCTACGGATGCAGGCGACGCCTTCGCGGATCGTTCCACCTTGCAGCGCTTCAGCAGCTCGCCGAGCTGCCGCTAGCGAACGGGGAGTTCGGTCCGCTTGACCACCGTCCGTAGCGCAAAGCTCGAATGTACGCGGTCCACGCCCGGCAACGCCGTCAGGTATTGGCTGTGGATGCGTTCGTAGTCCCGGGCGTCCCGCACGATCACCCGCACCAGGTAGTCGGCCTCCCCCGACATCACGTAGCACTCCATGACTTCGGGCAGTTCGACGATCGCCCGCTCGAACGCCGCGAGGTCGTCGCGCTGCTGGCTCGCCAGCGTGATCTGCACGAAGACGTTGTCCGGATACCCGGCAAGCGATTGGTCGACCAGGCCGACATAGCCGCGGATCATGCCCGCGTCCTCCAAGCGCTTTAGACGCCGCAAGCTCGCCGACTCCGAAAGGTTGATCCGCTCGGCGAGATCGGCGTTGGTGATGCGCCCATCGTGCTGAATCTCGTGCAGGATCATTTGGTCTCTTTGATCTAATTCAATAGATTCCACCGCTTCATCCACGTTTTGCCGAAGATAGCTCCGACATGCTCGGTGATTGCAGGCGAAAACGCAAACGCATTGCGTCCCGGATTGTCTAATGTCCATACCACTGGCCAACCGGAAAGGCGAACACGATGCGCATTGGCGTTCCCAAGGAGACCAAGGTCCACGAATACCGCGTCGGACTCACGCCCACGTCGGTCGCCGAACTGACCCGCGACGGACACACCGTCGTGGTCGAAACGAACGCCGGGGCAGGCATCGGATTCAGCGACGGTGATTACATCGCTGCCGGTGCTTGCATCGGCGCCGCGACCGAGGCCTTCGCCCAAGACCTCGTTGTCAAGGTCAAGGAACCGAACCTCGACGAATGCGCCCTGCTTCACGAACACCAGGTCCTGTTCACCTACCTCCACCTGGCCGCCGACCCGGCGTTGACCCACGCGCTGATGGCGAGCGGCGCAGCCGCCATCGCCTACGAAACCGTCACCGCCGCGGATGGCAGCCTCCCGCTGCTGTCGCCGATGAGCGAGATCGCCGGGCGGATGTCCGTCCAGGTCGGCGCCACGGCTTTGCAGAGAACCACCGGCGGCAGCGGCGTGCTGCTTGGCGGCGTGCCGGGCGTGGCACCGGCGCGGGTCACGGTGATCGGCGGCGGGATGGCGGGCGCCAACGCGGCGACCATCGCCCTCGGCCTTGGTGCGGACGTCACCATTCTCGACAAGAGCGTTTCCCGTCTGCGCTGGCTGGCGGACCGGTTCGACGGCCGCGCCCGGACGGTGATGGCAAACGCCTCGACCACCCGCGAGCACGTAGTGGAGGCGGATCTGGTCGTTGGCGCGGTACTCGTGCCGGGTGCAAGGGCGCCGAGGCTGGTAAGCGCCGAGGACGTCCACGACATGCGCAACGGCTCGGTACTCGTCGACATCTCCATCGACCAGGGCGGCTGTTTCGAAACGAGTCGCCCCACCACCCACGACAAGCCGACCTTCGTGAACGACGGCGTCGTCCACTACTGCGTCACGAACATGCCCGGCGTGGTGCCGCGCACCGCCACGCTGGCCCTGAACAACATTACCTTGCCGTACGTCAGAACCATCGCCGAGAAAGGCTGGCGTCAGGCGATCGCCGACGATGAGCATCTCGCGAACGGAGTCAATGTCGCGGAAGGCACCATCCGGCACGAAGCTGTGGCTCGATCCCTCGACATCCCCCTCCCCGCCACGCAGCCTGACGCCAGCCACTCGGCGAGGTCGTTGACACCGCTCATCGAACTGCCGTACGCGCCGAGCCCCGCATTGACCCTGGTGACCCGCGCCTAGTCTGCGGGACCTCGTCGTCTCCCTCGTCGTCGTCCCGAGGTTCCCCTTCGACCGAATCGGCCGGGGGTTTCACGGTGAAATCGGCACGCGGAACGTGGCGATTTCCTACAGCGCGGTGTTTTCTCTCAAATCGGCCACGATAGACGCCTACAAACAAGGCGCAATCGGCATGATGGCACGACCCGGGGCGCCGACGCTTGCTGCCATCCTATTGGCCGGCGTCGAGAACGCGCCGCCCTGTCTTCGCTCGTGTTGGCCGGCTGGGCGGTAGGCACCGTTCCCTTAGCAAAGTACCGCGGGCCGCCCACGTGCCCTTGCTGCCGGTAACCCGGATCGGTCTTCCGGAACCCCGGGACCTAGAGACCTGGATCAGGTCTGGTCGCGACCCGTGGCGTTGAGAACCCCGTCGAGGGGAATCAGTCCTCCTGGGTGTCCTCGCCGCTCTCGCCATCCGAGGACGAGTCGTCTCCCATTTCCTGCATGACCACCGCGACCGCAGTCCCTATGACGATGGCCACTATGACGAGAGCCCCTCCCGAAACCTCCTCCACTTCTTTCGCGGTCAACTCCCGAACGTGTTCCGTCCGAACGACCTCCGGCGTGGCAGCCTTGCCAAACCCCAATCCGCGCATGTGTGTCTCCCTCGCAAATCAATGCAACTGACCATGGACTGCTTGCCTCACGGTTGTTGGACTACCTTCCGCATTTGCGCAGGATGGAGCAATGAACAATCACCTCGGATCGTGTTGTGATTTCTCCCGCGGTATTCGGATCTGGCGCCACAAGCGGGGATCCGGTGGCAGACGGCGGCCATCGGCCTTGCAGCGGGCCGCCCGTGCAGCTTCTCGGGTATTGCTAGACTAATACACCCGTGTCGATCTACTCCCTCAATGCCGTATCCGGAACGCCGATCTACCGGCAGATCGTGGATCAGACACGTCAGCTCGTCGCCAGCGGGCAACTGCCGCCCGGCGGCCATCTCCCGTCGGTACGCGCGATGGCTGCGGAACTCGGGATCAATCCGATGACCGTTTCCAAGGCGTACTCGCTGTTGGAACGGGACGGGATCGTTGCGCGTCAGCGCGGCCTTGGGATGGTCGTGCTCGAGACCACGATCACCCCGGGCGAGGCGATCCGCCCGCAAGCCGTGGCGCTCATCGAGGCTGCGCTGCGCCTTAGACTGACCCGCGAGGAGGTGGCGAGGGCAATCGATCTTGCGTGGACACAAGACAAGGAGCCCCTGTGAGCGATCCGTTATGCCTCGACAGCATCGCCATCGGCTACCGTCGCAAGCAGCCCGTCCTGGAGGACGTCACGTTCGTCGCCAGGCCAGGGTCGATCACCGGCCTTCTCGGCCGCAACGGGGCAGGCAAGACGACCCTCATCCACACGGCGTTAGGCCTTCGCAGGGCCTGGCGAGGTCGGGCAATGCTCTTCGGCCATCCCGCGTGGACCGCGCCACCTGAAGTGCGGCGCCGGATCGGGTTCGTGCCGCAGCAATTCGTCGACTTCCAATGGCTGACTCCCTCCCGCTGCCTTGACGCCATCAGCCGTTTCCATGCGCGTTGGGATGCGGAGCTCGTGGCAACGCTGCGGGAACGATGGTCCTTGCCCGACCTGCGCATCGGCGCCCTGTCGCCCGGCATGCGTCAGTGCGTCGCCGTCCTTCTCGCCATCGGCCACCGACCCGATCTCCTAGTGCTCGACGAGCCAGTCGCGATGCTGGATCCGAACGCCCGTCGGCACTTCCTGCGTGCCCTCGGCGACCTCAACGCCCAAACGGGCCAGACCGTTGTCCTCTCGAGCCACATCTGCAGCGACGTAGAACGCATTTGTTCCGACGTCGCGATCCTCGACGGTGGGCGTATCGTCCTGCACAGCCCCATCGACGACCTCAAGGAGCACGTGCGACGTGTCTCCGGACTCGCCACTGTCCCCCCGACCGGGGACGTGCTGGCCAGCACCGATTCGAGAATATGGCTGCGCAACTGGCGCAGCTACGACCTGTCCACGGCGCGCGTCGACGCACTCAATCTCGAAGAGCTTTTCCTGGACCTCACCGCATGATGCGTGCCCGCCAACTGATCGCGGTGATCCGAACCTGTTTCCGTCCTGCTTCCCCACTCACCCTGCTAGGCATCTCCGCCTACATTGCCTATCTCGCGTGGTTGGCAATCTGGGAGGCGGGCGAGATCGGTGACACGGTCCATATCCACCTTGCCTTGACTCTCGCGACGGCGGGCGCATGGATCGGTGCGCGGGTCGGCGAGGCGGCCAGATGGCCCGGATCCACGTTCAGCCCCCCGTTCGTCGTCGCGCTATGCACCGTCGCCGCATTCGCGTCCGCGGCAGCGCTAGCGCTCAATGGCGTGGCTGCGGCGATCGGTGGACTGCACGCGTTCGCGTTGGTCCCATTCGGGATGCTAGCCATATCCGCAGGCCTGGCAGGCGGTTGCGCCCGACCGACGTTGCCTCGATACCTTTCGCTCGGTCTCGTCGTCCTCATCCCTTTTGGACCGCTCGTCTCCCGCGCAACCCTGGCACCACCCGAACCGCAGTTCGCATGGTCGTTGGCCGCGGTTGCGGGCACGATGGGTACGCTCCTCGGCTTCGCGGCGACACTCCGCGCTACAGACGGCCCATCTCTGTCCCCGCCGGCAACGCGGCTCTCGCGGGGCATGTTCTTTAGGCTGTTTCCGAGCCCATTGCACGAACCGTCAATCCATCGGATAGCCATCGTGTCCGGCTTGCTCGCGGCAGGCTGCGCCTACGCGTACGGATTGCCGGCGCTCGACTGGCGCGACGGCCCCTTGATGGTGGTGATCGGCACGGTCTGTGCGAACCTCGGTGCGTCGGGCACGTCGGCATCGCTCCCGCGCGGACCCCTGCCCGGGGCTTCATGGCTGGTCCGGTCCGGTATCGCAAGAACCCGCGCCCACGCCGGTCGTCGCATGTTATGGCGCATTGTCATCGACTCCATGTGCGCCGCCGTCGTTTTCGTCGCCATCACCGCGGCCCTCGTTCCCGACTCGGATGTCTTCGAAATGATGTTGGTGGCGCTTGCCGCGTGCCATGTCTACCTGGCTGCCGCCTGCTCTTCGCGCTGGCTGTTGACCAACCGCCTCAGTGTCTTTGTTGCGACACCAGTCGTGGCGGGTCTCGCATGGGCTGCTTGGACGCTTGTGCCCTGGGCATTGCCGACCGCCCTCGCAGCCAGCATCGCAAGCGCGATCGTCGCAGTCTATGTGGGCGGGTTCGGCATCGGTCGCATCGACCTCGACCCCACGTAGGTTTCCGCCTGGGCACCGCCTAGGCACGGGCCACGATTCTCGGCGCTTCTGTCGTAGACTGCGCGGTTTGACGCCAAGTTCTCACTGGGAACCGTAATGTCCGCACTCCCTCCCGGCGATGCCGCCGCGCTTGGCTTCGACCCGAAACGCCTGGAGCAGATCGGCCCCGCGATGCAGGCGTACGTCGACGACCAGCGCCTGCCGAACCTGGTGACGCTCATCGCGCGGCGCGGCCAGATCGTCCACCTGGATGCGCGCGGGGTGTTGAGCTTTGCGACCGGCAGGCCGGCGACGGCCGAGAGCCTGTTTCGCATGTTCTCGAACACCAAGCCGCTGGCCGGCGTCGCGACCTGCGTTCTCTACGAGCGCGGCCTGCTGACGCCCGACGATCCCGTGTCGCGGTTCCTCCCCGAATTCGGCGATAGCCGCGTGCAGGTCCCGAACGCGCCGGGCATGACGGAACCCGCCAAGCGCGCCATCACGGTTCGCGACTGTCTGACGAACACCACCGGCATCCTCAATCCCGGGATGATGCCCGCCTTCTACCGCGAGCAGTACGCGGACGTGTTCGCCCGCATGAACGACGGCGTCGATGCCTTGAAGACCCTCGGCTGGATGCGCCGCGACGACGCACCGGCGCTTCCCTCCCGGGAACGCGTTCGCGCGCTGGCCGAACTGCCGCTCATGGCGCACCCCGGCGAGCGCTTCGAATACCACGTCGGCTATCCGGTGCTCACCGAAGTCATCGCGGCGGCAAGCGCTCAGCCCGTCGACGAGTTCTTCCAACAGAACATCTTCGACCCCCTGGGCATGGACAGAACCGGTTTCTACGTGAAGGACGGGCTCGCCGAGCACTTCGGCGACAGCTACATCCCGCGTCCCTCCGGCGGCGGCGTCAAGCTCGAGGTGTTCGACCGCGGCGAGTCCTCGGAGAAGATCACCGGCTCGGGGGAGTTCTGTGTCGGGGGCTCCACCGGCGGCATCGTCACCACTGTGGGCGACTACGCCCGTTTCGGACAGATGCTCTTGAACGGCGGCGAACTGGACGGCGTCCGCATTCTCGGGCGCAAGACCGTCGACCTGATGGTCGGCAACCACACGGGGAACATGCAGATTCCGATCACCGGCCCGGGCTTCCACTGGGGCCTGGGGGTCGCGACGTACCACGGCCGCGGTCGCCCCGCGCCGCTGATGCGTTCCGTCGGCAGCTACGGTTGGGACGGCGCAGCCGGAACCACCTACTGGGCCGACCCGAGCGAGGAACTCATGGGTGTTTGTCTAACGCAAGTGCTGCAGGCCGGCATGATGCCGAACAACGACTATCAGGGGGCCTTTCAGCGGTTGGCGTACCAAGCGCTCGTCTAGAGTCCACTTCGATCCAGGCGAGACTCCGACCACGACGCCGGCGAAGACGGCGCGTGCCAACCGCATGAGACCTGGGCGAACTCGCCACGAAGCGTCTAGGCGCAAGCCCGCACGCTCTCTCCTAGCCCGAGACCCTTGAAGTTCCGCAACGCTTGACATCGTTTCGGCCGCAAGCCGAGAATCGAACTCGGCGAACTTCCGCGCCCGACCTCGATCGGCCCTCCCCAGCAGGGCCGAGCCAAGAGGCAAAGGGGATTCGAGTCCTCGAAGTGACGATCACGGTCAACCCGATCGGACAAGTGATCGCTGGGGGATCCATGTCCAAGTTGGCGGTGGACCAGTGACAGTCGACAAGCGTTTCAAGCGGCTCGTTCGAGCTCGCGCGGCCCGTAGCGGCGAATCCTACACGGCTGCCTTCTGGCACTTCCGCCGACAAGCGGAGGAATCAACCATGAGCAAGACGAACCGCGCCTCATTGGCGGACCTCGGATTCTCCATCGCGATCCCTGATGGCTTGCAGCGCATCACCCATTCGATGTGGGGTCCCACCTTTCCGGCAATGCACTACAACATCACCAAGGACGGTGGGGCACAAGCGGACTTCGAACTCACCTGCAGCCGGCAAGCAGCGATCCGACAAACCGGTCGAGCCGCAGCGGAAGCCATAGAGGATGAGCTGGCGCAGGCCTATGCCAAGTTCGCGTATGCCGACACGATGCTCGGCGGCCAGCAAGCCGTCCGACTCGACTGCACCGATCCTTTCGGGGCACCGGAATACATGCGGCACTACTGCCTCGAACACAACGGACACCTAATGAAGCTGCGCTTCGTCTCCACCAGCCGTGCTGCCCACGAGCCAATGATCGACGCGATGGCAGGGTCAATTGAACTCACTGACCCCGACACCGAGTGTGCCCTTGGTGAACTTGCGCTCCCCGACTACGCGCCGGCGTCGTTGGAATGCGTCATCGTCGGTGCGTTGATGGCCCACCAGGCCCGCAAGGAACTGTCGGGACGCCACCTGCTGACGTCCCTAGTCAGGGGCGACAGCGGGATCGCCGCGTCGATTCTCCGGTCGCTGGGGGTGACCGAAGCGCGTCTTGGTATCGAACCCTGGACGGGTGATGACGCCGAATCCGATTTCGACATGCGCGAGATACGTGTGCCTCCCGCCGTGTTCTCCCTGTTGACCCACGTCGTACCGCGCTACGCGCGCGAGACGATTCGATCCCACCATGTCTTGCTGGGCATCCTCTCGAAGGACAATGCTGCCGGCGGGCGCGAACTGCTTGAGGATCTCGGAGTGGGCCCACACGACTCCCGTGCCGCCCTTGCCAACCGGATCGGCCAGGAACGCGACACGAGCTGCGCGTTCTGTTCCTTCTGCCGCAAGTCGGAACTCGACGTGACGCATCTCATCCCGAGCGCGTTCAGCCATATTTGCGACGAGTGCGTCACCGCCTGCGCCAAGATTCTCGACGGTGGTCAACCGCCGTCGGACTCTGTGATGTTGGGTTACTCCGGTCCCAAGAAGCAGAGCATCTTCACGGGATGCGGGTTTTGCGGTAGTGAATCCGACCTCTTCAGCGCGTCACCGGAGACCCACTTCGTGTGCGCGAGTTGCGTGAGACGGGTTACCGAGCAGATCCACGGGCCATAGCGGCCCGTCGGTTCGAGATCATCGGCAACATACCCGGATGCCGAGACCATTCCTCGTCCAGGGCCGGGAAACGCAGCCAGCGACCCCATGGCAGTTGACGTTGAGTGTCCCTAGTTCCCCCCTCGTAGCACTCCATGACCTCCGGCAGTTCGACGATCGCGTGTTCGAATGCCGCGAGATCGTCGCGCTGCTGGCTCGCCAGCGTAATCTGCGCGAAGACGTTGCCCGGATACCCGGCAAGCGACTGATCCACCAAGCCGACGTAGCCCCGGATCATGCCCGCGTCCTCGAGTCGCTTGAGACGCCTCAAGCTCGCCGTTCTGTTAGTGCCACTGGTTCAGTCGTTGTTGACTTCAAGGATCGATCCGTCTCTCCCTAGAAACACCACGCGACTAAGACCAACGTGGCGTGACCTGGTTGGAGTATGAGGCAACAGCCTTCACCTGTCCAACTTCTTTGGTTGGACGGCGCCGGTATCGGCATTCAGGATGACGGGTAGCACCCGTGCAGCCGTACACGACCGACCGGCATACATGAATCGAAGTCCGAGAAGAACGAACGACTGCAGCAGAAACGCGAGTTCGCCGGGCGCGGCGAACAACGGACATTGCACGGCGATACTGACCGCCACGCCAAGGCGAGCCGTTTGGTCTCGTCCCTAATAGGCATCCCACCCAACGCCAGCGCTTGACATCGTCTCGGGCCCAAGCTGAGACCGGACTCGGCGGTTCCGCGCCGACCTCGATCCGTCCTCCCCGGCGGGACCGAGCGACGGGACCGAGCCAAGAGTCAAGGGAACTCGGTTCCTCGAAGCGATGATCACGGCAACCCGAAGGACAAGCGATTGCTGGGGATCGACGTGCGAGGTGGCTTGAGCCCGGATCCCAACACCACGGCGTGGGAATCCACCCCGGTGCCGGTGTCGCGGACCGTCGAAGGCATCGCTGCGGGACAGGACAAGCTGGAACGGGCCGTAGCGGTAGTGACCGGAAGAAAGGAACCCGATTAGTCGCGGCGCGTATCTTTCCTAGACCTCGATGGCCTGGACGCCTCGGTCCATGGCCAGTCGGCGCAACCTCACGTCGAAGGTCGCGAACGACTCCGCGCCGGTCTCGACGGCAGAGGAAAGGTGAAGTGCGTCAGCGAAGTCGATGCCCTGCTCGTACCATGACAGGGCGCGTGCAACGCGCCCAGTAGCCTCCGCCGTGACGTTCGGAAGACCCAGCAGGCGGCGTAGTCCGCGCAACACGGAATCGCGCCCCAACGCGTACACGCTGCGCAGAACCCATTCGGTCTCGAGAAGCACTGTCAGCGGGACAAACACGGCGTTGTCCTCTAGCAAACCTGCAGCACGGCGGGACTGGTCCGGGTCGTCGTCGGCCAGCAGGCGTACAACGACATTGGTGTCGAGCGCGATCACGGCTCGTCGGCATATCCAGGCGGTACGGCATTCTGCATGTCGCGGAGCGTGCGCCTTGGTCCGGCGTATCCGACACATCCAATCACCTCCTCAAGTCTGGTCTCCCTGAACGCCGGAACAGGACGTAGCAGCAAGCCCCTGGATGTGTCTTCCGCCTCGAACTCGACGCCTGGCTCCCATGCTCGAGCAACGCGGATGGCCTGCGGTATCACGACCTGCCCCTTGCTCGACATTCTGGTTCGCATTTCGACCACACCGAAGTAAGACCCAGGTAAGAATCTAACGTGGCCAGATCGATCGAGTCAACACATTTCCGCTGACATGCAATGCAGTTCAGCAACGCCGGTGGCATCCTAGACTTGGGACTCGGCACCCGAAACGCGTTCGGTCGCCCTATTCGTCATTGGCGCTTCCGCGCTGCATATGCGTTTCGACCCGCGCGACCCGTTCCCGCACCCCGGAAATGTCCTCTCGGATACTCGCGTGTTCGGCGTGCATCTCCTGCCGGATGCTCGCGTGTTCGGCGTGCATCTCCTGCCGGATGCTCGCGAACCCCGCGTGCATTTCTCCGCGCAGGGTGTGAATCTCCGTCAACAAATCGGTCTGCAGCCGCTCCATCGCGACGCGAACATCGCCGACCTGCTCGTAGAGGAGGCCGAATCCGCCGAGAACGGCCGCAAGCGCAAAGGTCCCCAGCCACTTGAATAGCCGGAACTCGCTCGCCGTTACGTAGTCGTTGCCGGGACGGTCGCCTACCGAGGATTCCAGTGCGTCCACGCGCGCAACCAACGGTTGGACCACCAAGTCCAACTCGTCCCGGATCATTCCTAGTGTAGGGTTCGCCGTAGCCGCCATCGGTTTGCGACCGTCCCGCCAATCAGTCCACTTTGCGCTTCGCGACAGGCGTGCGCAACGGTCAACCGCTGATAACTGGCATGTTTTTCAACGATTTCTGCGTTTTGATATTTCGGTGATGTCACCGTCCGCGGGCTTCGGGACGCGGTGGGCGTTCAGGGCAACTCCGTCGCACCCGAGAGGAACCGGTCGATCTCCCTGGCGGCTTCGCGTCCCTCGTTGATCGCGCGCACCACCAGCGACTGGCCGCTGCGGCAGTCGCCGGCCGCGAACACCTTGGGATTGCTGGTCCGGTAGAGACCCTTGTCGGCCAGGTAGTTGGATCGCTGGTCGAGTTCGAGGCCGAGCGGTTCGCTGACGTAGTGCTCCGGGCTCCGGAATCCCATCGCCAGCAGCACCAGATCCGCGTCGTAGCTGCGTTCCGTGCCCTCAACCTTCTGGAACTTCTCGTCGTACTCCGCCGCCGTCAACGACTTCACGCGATCGTTGCCGTCGCCGTGGAACTCCACCGCGGAGGTGCGGTATTCGCGCGGGTCTCGGTTGAACTTGGCGGCCGCCTCCTCGTGGCCGTAGTCGACGCGATAGATGAACGGCCAGGTCGGCCACGGATTGCCGTGCGCGCGTTCGACCGGCGGATCGGGCACGATCTCGAAGTTGGTCAGCGTCTTGCAACCGTGGCGCATGGCGGTGCCGATGCAGTCGGTGCCGGTGTCGCCGCCGCCGATCACGATGACGTTCTTGTCCTTCGCGTCGATGAAGGCGCCGTCCGCGTGTCTGCTGTCGAGCAAGCTCTTGGTGTTGGCGTGGAGGAACTCCATGGCGAAATGCACCCCATCGAGTTCGCGGCCCGGAATGGGGAGGTTGTTGGGCACGGTGGCACCGGTCGCCAGGAGCAGCGCGTCCGCCTCGTCGAGTATTGCGGTGACCGACAGGGTGCCGTTTGCGCCGTCGCCGATGTCGGCGTCGGTGACGAACCGGACACCCTCCTCCCGCATCAGGCCGATGCGCCGCTCGACGATGCCCTTGTCGAGTTTCATGTTCGGAATGCCGTACATCAGGAGTCCGCCGACCCGATCCGCGCGTTCATAGACGGTGACGAAATGGCCGACCTTGTTGAGTTGCGCCGCCGCGGCGAGTCCCGCTGGTCCCGAGCCGACCACCGCGACGCGTTTTCCGGTGCGGTCGTCGGGTGGAACGGGAACCACCCAGCCTTCCTCGAAGCCGCGGTCGATGATGGCCATCTCGATGTTCTTGATGGTGACCGGCGGGTCCGTGATGCCGAGCACGCACGAGCCCTCGCAAGGCGCCGGGCAGACCCGACCGGTGAACTCGGGGAAATTGTTGGTCTTGTGCAGGCGATCGAGCGCGTCCCGCCACTGGTCCCGGTAGACGAGGTCGTTCCACTCCGGGATCAGGTTGTGGATCGGGCAGCCGCTGCGGCCGTGGACCATGTCGGGCGACTGGCAGAACGGCACCCCGCAGTCCATGCAGCGAGCGGCCTGGGAATTGAGCCGGCCGTGGTCGTGCTCCGTGTAGATCTCGCGGAAGTCGGCGATCCGTTCGACTGCGTTGCGGTAGGGCGCGGCATCGCGGGCGTACTCCTTAAAGCCCGTTACTTTGTTTCGAGGGGTACCCCCTCGCGCTCCCGCGCTGAAGGCTCTACCCACTCGCCACCACCTGCGCCACGACAACATCGCGCTCCTGGCGGCGCGCCGCCTTGCGCTCCGCCAGCACGCGCTTGTAGTCACGTGGCATGACCTTCACGAAACGCTCGCGGGCCCGGTCCCAGTCGTCGAGTACCCGGGCTGCGACCGTCGAGCCTGTGTACCGCCGGTGCTTCTCGACAAGCGAACGCACTTCATCGGTATCGGCGCCCACGACCAATGGCTCCAGATCGACCATGCCGGGATTGCATTGCCCGGCGAACGAATCGTCCTCGTCCAGCACGTAGGCGATGCCGCCGCTCATGCCCGCGGCGAAGTTGCGCCCCGTCGGGCCGAGGATGACCACCCGACCTCCGGTCATGTATTCGCAGCCGTGGTCGCCGACGCCTTCGATCACGGCCTGCGCGCCGCTGTTGCGCACGCAGAACCGCTCCGCCGCGACGCCCCGGAAGAAGCACTCGCCCGACGTCGCGCCGTAGAGCACGACGTTGCCGACCAGGATCTGCTCCTCGGCCTTGAACCGGCTCGACTTCGGCGGGTAGACGATGAGCCGGCCCCCGGACAGCCCCTTGCCGACGTAGTCGTTGGCATCGCCTTCGACTTCCAGGGTGACACCTTTGGCGAGCCATGCCCCGAAGCTCTGGCCGGCGCTGCCGGTGAACTTGAAGTGGATCGCGCCGTCGGGAAGCATGCCCGGCCCGACTTCGCGGATGATGTGGTTCGACAGCATCCCGCCGACGACACGGTTCACGTTGACGATGGGCAGTTCGCGGTAGACCCGTTCGCCGCGCTCGATCGCCGGCTTGGCGTAGTCGATGAGCTCGTTGTCGATGGCGTGCTCGAGGCCGTGGTCCTGATCGTGGATGCGATATACGCCAAGGCAGTTCTCGGGTTTGGTAGCGGGTTCGAGAATGGCCGAGAAGTCGAGACCCTTCGCCTTCCAATGCTCGAGGGCGGCTTCCACCTTGAGGGCGTCGACCCGGCCGATCATGTCGTTGACCGTGCGGAAGCCGAGTTTCGCCATGATGAGGCGCAGTTCCTCGGCGATCATGAAGAAATAGTTGACCACGTGCTCCGGGGCACCCGTGAACTTCTTGCGCAGATCCGGATCCTGCGTCGCGACTCCCACGGGACAGGTATTGAGGTGGCATTTGCGCATCATGATGCAGCCCATGGCCACCAACGGGGCGGTCGCGAAACCGAACTCCTCCGCGCCCAGCAGGGCGGCGATGGCGACGTCGCGACCGGTCTTCAACTGGCCGTCGGTCTGCAGCACGACGCGGGAGCGGAGATTGTTCATCACCAGCGTCTGGTGGGTCTCCGCGATGCCGAGCTCCCAGGGCACGCCGGCGTGCTTGATCGACGTCAACGGCGATGCGCCCGTGCCGCCGGTGTCTCCCGCGATCACCAGGTGGTCGGTGCGGGCCTTGACGACGCCCGCCGCCACCGTGCCGACCCCGATCTCCGCCCCCAGCTTCACGCTGATGCGCGCCTCGGGGTTGCCGTTCTTCAAATCGTGGATGAGTTGCGCGATGTCCTCGATGGAATAGATGTCGTGGTGCGGCGGCGGGCTGATGAGCCCCACGCCGGGCGTCGAGTGGCGGATCCGGGCGATGTAGTCGTCCACCTTGCGGCCCGGCAGTTCGCCGCCCTCCCCAGGCTTCGCGCCCTGGACGATCTTGATCTGCAGTTCGTCTGCGTTGGTCAGGTAGTTGACCGTGACCCCGAACCGGCCGCTCGCCACCTGTTTGATGGCTGAGCGTTTCGAGTCGCCGTTGGCGAGTGGAATGAACCGCTCGTCGTCCTCGCCGCCCTCGCCCGTGTTCGACTTGCCGCCGATCCGGTTCATGGCGATGGCGAGGCTCTCGTGGGCTTCCTTGGAGATGGAACCGAAACTCATGGCCCCGGTGGCGAAGCGTTTGACGATCTCCGATGCGCCTTCGACGTCGTCGAGCGGAACCTCGCCGCCATTGGCCCCCTCGTTGAAGGTCAGGAGTCCGCGCAAGGTCGACCGCTTGGTGCTCTCCTCGTTGGCCTGTCTTGCGAACCGCCAGTAGGCCTCTTGGTCATCGCCCCTCGCGGCCACCTGCAGGTTGGCGATGGACTCGGGATCCCACATGTGGGTGTCGCCATGGCGGCGCCAATGGAAGTCGCCCGGATTCGGCAGCACCGGCAGCGACACCACGTCACGCGGCGGGTATCCGAAAGCGTGCCGGCGCTGAATCTCTTCGGCGAGCACGTCGAAGCCGACCCCCTTGACCCGGCTGGCGGTGCCCTTGAAGCAGCGCTCCACGACATCCTCGGCGAGCCCCACCGCTTCGAAGATCTGCGCGCCCTTGTAGGACTGCAGGGTCGAGATACCCATCTTCGCCATCACCTTCAGCATGCCCTTGGAAACGCCCTTCCGGTATCCCTCGACGACGTCCGCGTCGTTCGAGACATGGTCCGCCTCGGCCAGGTAGCCGTTACGGCGCGCGTCCCAAAGCGCCTCGAAGGCGAGATACGGGTTGATGGCGTCGGCGCCGAAACCGATCAGCAGGCAATGGTGGTGGACTTCCCGGGCCTCGCCGGTTTCCACCACGAGCCCGACCCTCGTGCGGGCCAAGGTCCGCACCAGGTGATGGTGCACCGCACCCGTCGCCGCCAAGGCGCTGATCGGCACGTTGTCGGGCCCGATCGCCCGGTCGCTCAAGACGATGAGTTCGATGCCGTCGTCGATGGCTGCGCTGGCTTCGGCACAGATGCGGTCGAAGGCGGCATGCAATCCGGCTTCCCCCGAGTCCCTTGGAAAGGTGATGTCGATGGTGCGCGACCGCCACCCCCGGTGTCGGATGTTCTTGATGGCCGCCAGCTCGTCGTTCGAGAGTATCGGGTGCGCCACGCGCAACCGGTGCGCGTGTTCCTCGGTTACGTCGAGCAGGTTGCGCTCCGGTCCGATGGCGCATTCGAGCGCCATGATGACTTCCTCGCGGATGGAGTCGATGGCCGGATTGGTGACCTGCGCGAACAGTTGCTTGAAGTAGTCGTAGAGCATGCGCGGCTTGTCGGACATCACCGCGAGCGCGCTGTCGTTGCCCATCGAGCCCAAGGGGTCGCGCAGTTCGGTCACCAACGGCAAGAGCATGAACTGCATGGTCTCCGCCGTGTAGCCGAAGGCCTGCATGCGCGGCAGCAAGGTGGACTTGTCGAACCCGGCGGGCGCCGCGGCCGGCAGGTCGTCCAACTCGACGCGCTGGCGCGCGAGCCACTCCCCGTAGGGCCGGCGGCGGGCCCACTCGGACTTGATCTCCTCGTCGGGGATCAAGCGACCCGCGTCGAAGTCGATCAGGAAGATCTTGCCCGGCTGCAGGCGGCCCTTGGCGACCACCTTGGCGGGATCGACGGTAACGACCCCCACCTCGGAGGCCATGATGCACTTGTGGTCTTCGGTGACGTAGTAGCGCGAAGGCCGAAGCCCGTTGCGGTCAAGGACGGCGCCGATGTAGGTGCCGTCGGTGAAGGCGATGGACGCCGGGCCGTCCCAGGGTTCCATCAGGCAGGCGTTGTACTCGTAGAACGCCCGCTTGGCCGGGTCCATCGTCGGGTGCTGCTGCCAGGCTTCCGGGATCATCATGAGCACCGCTTCCTGGAGCGTGCGCCCGGTCATCAGCAGGAATTCCAGGACATTGTCGAAGGTTCCCGAGTCGGAACAGTCGGGTTCGACCACCGGGAACAGCTTGTTGAGGTCGTCGCCGAAGAGGTCGCTCTTCACCACGCCCTGGCGCGCGTTCATCCAGTTCTTGTTGCCGAGAAGCGTGTTGATCTCGCCGTTGTGGCTCATGAAACGGTTCGGCTGCGCGCGGTCCCAGGACGGGAAGGTGTTGGTGGAGAACCGCGAGTGCACCATGGCGAGGTGCGATTCGTAGTCCTCGTCCTCGAGATCCGGATAGAACGGGAACAACTGGTGCGGGGTCAGCATGCCCTTGTAGACCATCACCTTGGCGGACAGGCTGACGAAGAACAGCAGCCCCCGCTCGGTCAGGGTCTCGTCGGTGCGCAACCGGTGGGTCGCGGCCTTGCGGATGAGGTAGAGCTTGCGTTCGAGCGCATCGCCTTCGAGATCGCTGCCGATGAACAGTTGCGCCATCGCCGGCATCGACGCCCGCGCCGCGTTGCCGATGTCCGCCGCGTCGGGGCGCGTCGGAACGAGCCGCCAGCCCAACAGTCGCTGCCCCGCCCTGGCGATCTCCTCCTCGATCACCGCCTTGCAACGCACCCGCTCGCCTTCGATCCTCGGCAGGAAGACGATGCCGGCACCGTAGTGGCCCGGTCCGGGCAGGTCGATGCCGAGGTCACGCTTCGCGGCCTTGGCCAGGAACCTGTGAGGTAGTCCGGTCAGGATGCCGGCGCCGTCGCCGGTGTTCTTCTCGTAGCCGAGGCCGCCCCGGTGCACCATGCAGCAGTTCATGTGACCGGCCGAATCGATGATCTCCCGGCTGGCCCGACCCTTGATGTCGCATATGAAGCCGACACCGCAGGAGTCCTTCTCCTGCGCCGGATCGTAGAGCCCCCGCCGCTGCGGCAGGCCGAGGGTCAATTGTCGGTCGAGTTCGGACATCGTGGTCGTGGCGTCATGCGACCTTGAAGCATAACCGACCGCGCGGAGGGTTGCTCAAAGACTCCGCCCCATCTTGCTTATACTTCGACCCGGTAACCCACGCGTGGTGGCGCTCTTGAGCGGCCTCGGCATCAACCATCTAGACGGAAGCTTCGGCGTCGAAGTGCCGGACATCGACCTCCCCGGTATCGCCGATGCCGACCTCAGAACCGTTCTACTTCACCTCTACGATCAACGCTTCGTGGTGCTTCGAACGCAGGGCCTAACCAAGCCGCAGTTCGTGCGGTTCGCCCGTCGGCTCGGCGACCCGATCCGTTTGAGCGGGGATCCCGACTTCCCGGAGATCGCCCATATCACCAATGTCGGGATCGACGCCAAGGCGCGCAGGCTCGGTGCCGCGCATTGGCACACCGACCAGTCGTTCCGAAACCAGGTGTCCTCGATCACCATGCTGTACTCGGTAAAGGCACCTGGCCAGGGTGGCGAGACGAAGTTCTGCGACATGGCAGGTGCCTATGCGGCACTGCCCGGGACAACGAAGCGCAGGATTGAAGACCTGACCGTCGTCCACCGCCACGGCGTATCGGTGGCAGCCCGCCCGGGCGACCATGTCCCCATACCGCCCAAGGGATGGGATCAGAGCACGACCGTCACCCACCCCCTGGTGAGGCGCCACCCCATCACAGGCCAAAAGACCCTGTACGCCATCAACGGGACTAGCCAGGGGATCGTCGGCATGGACCAGGCCGAAGCGGAGTCGCTCCTGAACGAATTGTGCGACCACGCCTTCCAGGACCGGTTCGTGGCACGCCACAAGTACCGAGTCCACGATCTCATCCTGTGGGACAACCCGACGACCATGCACAGCGCCACGCCGATGGCCGCCGCAACGGGCCCCGACGACACCCGGCTATTGCACCGGATCAGCTTGCGCGGCACTCCGTCGGTCTTCCGGTACGCGGAGACCGCGGCATGAAGGCAGTGTGGAATGGCCGCGTGATCGCCGAGAGCGACGACACGGTGGTGGTGGAGGGAAACCACTACTTCCCGCGTTCCGCACTAGTCAACGACCTGATCTCACCCAGCGGCACGACGACCATCTGCTCGTGGAAGGGCACAGCGCACTACTACCACCTGACCGTGGACGGCGAGACCAACCGAGACGCGGTCTGGTACTACCCGTTACCGAAACCCGCCGCGCGTCAGATCGAAGGTCGGGTTGCGTTCTGGCATGGCGTGGAAGTGACGCCTTGACCGGACTGCGGCTCGGACAGCGTCAGGTCTAGTCACGGCGCTGGCGCATCTCGCCGGAGCATCTCGACATACATGTCGATGAATCGGTCTTGACCGATGTCGCCCGCCGCAAGCTCGATGACCAAGTCGGCGAGCTCGATCCCGTGCGTATTTGCGATGATCCTCTCGCCATTCATCAACAGGATCAGGTCGCCAACGGCGAGCGCAGTGCGCTTGTTCGCGTCGTTGAACGGGTGACCGACCACAAACGCGTAGACGGCGAATGCCGCAACCTGCTCGACACTCGGGTCTTCGAATTGGTATGCGAGGTTCATGTGGATTCGACCGAGTACGGCCCCAAGGGATGTGCCCGCCCGGGATCCCGGCAATCCACCGTGCCTTGCTAGCAGGTGCTCGTGCAGGTCGGCGATCTGCTGCTCGGTGGGTAGGGCGATGCTCACCGCTTCGACAGATAGGCGAGGACTTCCGACCGCTGATCGAGAATCGACTGGGTCAGTTCGGCCACCCGGGCGTCGTCGGTGGTGGCGAAGGCCAGGGACTCGATGGGCACGTAGTATCCCTCCACCTTGCTGTTGCGCAGGATGGCTGTCGGTTTTCTCTCGTCGAGGATCCGACTCGCCTGCTGTTTGAGTTCCGTCATGGTCACGTATCGCATGGCATCCATCGGTGCTGATATCGGTACCGAATCGTAGCACCGAAATCGGTTCTTGTAAGGGGACATCCCCAGGCCGCGTCCAGACGTGCCGTCAGTCTCCTGCGACCTTGCAGTCTGTCCCGTCACCCGGAGGCGGCTACGAACTGAAACACGTCTTCGAGCGGCTGGCCGAACACGTGGGCAATCCGGAACGCGACCTCGAGCGACGGCGAATACTTGCCGCCCTCAATCGCGTTGACCGTCTGCCGGGTGACACCGATCTGGTCGGCGAGTTGCTGCTGCGTCATCTCGCCGTGGCGGAACCGCAGCGTCCGGATCTGGTTGCGGATGCTCGTCCCCGACTGAGCCACGTTCAGATTCCCCGGCGGTAGTAGACGATCTGCAGCACATCCTTCGCCATCTCGGAACCGAACAGCGAAATGAGCAGAAGATGCGCCACCCAGATGCCGCCCACCGACAGTGTCAGCGCCATGATGGCGCCAACGACGCCGACGCCCAGAATCCACGACGAACGGCTCTCTGCGCGGCAGCCGATGAGCCGGTCGCGCTCGTCGGCCTCGTCCGACCGGCTGGCGATCGCCGCGACCACGTGTCCTGCGACATTGATGCCCACGACGAGGACGATCGCCACCGCGAAGACCGGCACGAAGGCCGGCAGGGCACTGACACCGTTCGAAAGCATGAGGCCTGCGACGACAAGGTAGCCGCCCAAGCCGACGACAAGACTGGCAAGCTGAATCCAGACGCTCTTCTCCTCGAAGGACGTATCCATGGCGCTTCCTAAGTCTGGTGGAGTTGACATGATGTCAAATATACTAGACATCATCGTCGGCGTGTCAAGAATTATTGACACGGAGTCGGGGACGGCTGCGCCGGGTCGGAGGCGAGTCACGGTGCCGGGCAGCGCGTGGACTGTCACGCGAACGCATACACGGCCGAGCCCGCGACCCTCGGGTCGTCGAATTGTTAAGCTGCCGCACAAACGGAACTGACGAGACGAGGAGAACGGCTCTCGACGCGATGAAGGTCACCCATGTGCAACACTTCCTGGTCCACCCCGGACGCGGCAAGAACCTGTGCTTCGTTCGTGTCGACACCGATGAGGGCGTTTACGGCTGGGGCGAGTGCTACACGCAATCGGATCGCGATCTTCAAGTCACTGCCCACATCGATCAGATCAAGCGCTACCTGATCGGTCGCGATCCGGGTCGCATCAAGGTGTTCACCCAGACGACCTTCGACGACTTCGCGGCACGGCGGGGATCGATGGATCTCTACTGCGCAGTCAGCGGACTCGAGCAGGCGCTCTGGGACATCAAGGGCAAGGCCGCCGGGATGCCCGTGCACGCGCTCCTAGGCGGGGCTTGCCGCGACCGCATCCGGGTCTACGCAAACGGCTGGTCCGGGGGTGCCGGGTCGCCCGATGAGTTGGGTGCGAAGGCCGCCGCGATCGTCGCGGGCGGCTTCAGCGCGCTGAAGTTCGATCCCGTGCCCGGTCCCTGGCGAACGTTCGTCGACAAGGACGTCGAACAACGCGCCATCGAAAACGTACTCGCGGTTCGCGACGCGGTGGGGACCGATGTGGATATCCTCGTCGAGATGCACCGGCGGTTGGCCCCGATGCACGCCGTGCGGATTGCCCGCGCCATCGAGAGCGCAAGGCCGTTCTGGTTCGAGGAACCGGTTCTGGCCGAAAACGTGCCCGCCTTGGCCCGAGCAAGCCGCGACATCAACATTCCCGTCGTTACCGGCGAGGCGCTCTACACCAAGTTCGATTTCCGCGAGGTGTTCGAACGGGCCGCCGCCGACATCATCAATCCCGACGTCTGCAATGTTGGCGGCATCCTGGAACTCAAGGAAATCGCGGCGATGGCGGAGGCCTACTTCGTTGCCGTGTCGCCGCACAACTACAACAGCACGACCGTGGGATTGGCCGCTACGCTTCACGCCTCGGCGACGATGCCGAATTTCCTGATCACCGAGTATTTCGTGAACCTCGAGGAACTGGGTTTCGAGATCGCCGTTGATCCCTGGCGCGTCGTCGACGGCTACATCGATCTACCGAAGGGACCGGGATTGGGCATTGACCTCGACGAGGCCGCACTCGCGGCCTATCCCTACCAGCCGTTCCCCATGCGATAGGGCCCGACGAGCTCAAGCGTCGTGGCTCTCGGTCCCGCCAATGCCAAGGTGTCATCGAACAGGCTCATGATCGTACGCATCGACCAGGTAGCGGTCGTGGTTCGCGGCAAGATCGGGGTGCTTCGAGCGGTAGCGTCCAACCAGTTCGCGAGCCCGCTGCGCTAGTTCCCTTCGGTCCCGTGCAGGATGTCGGACCAAGTATTCGGCAACGCCTACCCGCACCAGAGCCGCCACCGATCGTCCTTCCAACAGCGCTCGTTCCCTGAGCGCCCTAGCTTGACTCTCCGTCAACTGGATCTGTGTTCTGATCATGACGGCATGACATCAATCCTGCTCGATGAACAGGTGCGCCTCAGGAACCGAACGTCCTCCGCACATCGATTCCCCAGTAGCGCGGATACAGCAACGAGCCCGTCAGCCGGTAGAAGCTGTTGTGGTCCCCCGTGCCGATGCCGCGCAGGCTGTTCGCGTCGAAGAGATTGTCGACGAATGCCGACACCCGCAGGGATTCGTCCAGGTTGAGCCAGGTAAGCCTCACATCCACCCGGGTGCGGGCAGGCACTTCGTCCAGGTCTCGTTCCAGCTGGGTTGTGTAGTAGGCACCCGTATAGCTGACGCTACCGCTGGCAATGAAACGACCGTCCATGCCGGGCCATTCGTAGCTCGCCCAGAGCGTGGCCTTCTGTTCCGGGATGCGTTTCAGGTTGTTGCCGATGAGATCGGTGACGCGGTTGCCGAAGAGCGGTACGGGTCGCTCCGGGTTGTCGTCCTCGGCGATGGTGTAGCTGTCCTGGTACTCGGTATCGGTGAACGAGTAGTTGGCGTTGATGGTGAGTGCATCCGTCGGCAGCCAGGTGATGTCCGCCTCGAATCCGGAGTTGCGAGCGTCGCCGGTGTTGGTCGGCACGTCGCGGACGACGTCCTGGATCGGATCGTAGCTGTCGATCTGGTCCTGGTAGTTCTCGTAGTCGTAGGTGTAGACCGCCATGTTGAGCTGAAGGGTCTCGTCGAGGAGCGTGCCTTTGTAGCCGACTTCGAAGGCGAGCACATGCTCCTGGTCGTAGGACAGCGGCGTGATGCTGCCGGGCTCGCCGGCCCGGGCATCGGCGATACCGAGACCATAGCCGCCGGCGCGGTAGCCGGTCGTGGCTGACAGGTAGACGAGCGTTAAGTCGTCGGGTGTCCAGTCGAGGTTCAGCCGCCAGCTCACGTCGCCCCAGGCATCGCTGTCCTGGGCGCGCCCCGCCCAGCTCAACGGAATCCCGGCAAGACGCAGCGGTGTCTCGCACTCGACGGCGGTGAACGCGCAGGTCGGGACGATGGGGTTGGCGGGATTGCCGGTCGGCAAGGCCGCACCCATGAGAATGTTCGTCATGCTGAGGTCCGTCTGGCCGACGACAAGGGCCGGCGAGGGAAGCAGGAAGGGATACAACGCGGCAAAGGCACCGAGAAAGTTGATCTCGACGTAGCCGCCCCGGTTCTCGAACACGGTCTTGTCGTCCTCAGCCCAGCGCAAACCGGCGGTCAACGCCCACTGTTCGTCGATGCGGTACGTTCCCTGGGCGAATGCGGCGTACTGGTCGGTCTCGCTCTTGTTCTTGTGCCGGTAGATGTCGCCCGAGCCGTCGCCGCCGACCCAGCGCCCCGACAAGGTCGTGCCGATGGGCGCCTCGTCCAGGCCTACGGCGGGACCGATGCCGGCGACCTGCATGATGGACGCGCCGCCGAACAGGGCAAGCGGCGCGTCGAGGAAGCCATAGCTCGCCGCGTTGGTCACACGTCCCTGGGCGGCCGTATTGGTGATGGTGTAGTCCTGCAGGCGGTTGCTGTAGAAGTTGTAGACGCCGGCGGTGAGTTCGAGGCGGTCACCCACGTCCCAGAGCAGTTGCAGCTCGTGGGAGTAGGTGTAGACGTCCTCCAGAACCGTGTTGGATCCCTGCGAAATCACGCCGTCGGAGATGTCGTTGTCGAAGTCGAACGTGTATTCGAAGTCGGAGTAGCCGAGCAGGTAGCGGACCGTCACGCTCTCGCTGGCATCCCAAGTCACGTCCAAGCTGACCGACTCGTGGTCGAACTCCTCGTTGTTGTAGCCGTTCGTGAGCACCTCCTGATCGATCTCGTCAAGATCGCCTGCGCCGTTCAAGTGCGGCGTACCGCCGAAGGCATGCACCGGCATCTGCGGCGCCGGATCGACGCCCGGCCGGGGCGGCGCACCCCACGCCACCGCACCCGTGTAGGGATCCGTGAACCGGTGCGCGCCGGGCGTCCCTTCCGGCACGGCGACCAGGCCATAGGCGAACAGGTTGGTGCTGCGCATGCCGCGAAGGCCGCCGTAGCCCTCGTCGAGGATGACCGGACGGTCGATGTCACGGAGCGACCGACGGTCGTTGTAGCGGGTTTTCACCGAGATGCTGTCTGACGGCTTGAAGAGAAAGGTGATGGCGGCGTTCTGGTCGTTGATGGAGTTCACGTCGGGCGAACCCGCCAGTCCCTCCTTGGAGCCGTCGCGCCGACGCTTGGAGCCGACAAAGCGGAACGCCAGGAGATCATCCACGATGGGGCCCGAGACCACGCCGTAGCCCTCGTGGCTCTTGAGCCGCCGAATTGTCCACGTAGCTCGCCGGACCAGTCGAATGTCGGCTCGCGGGTGATGTAGTTCAGCGCGCCGCCGATGGAGTTGCGCCCGTAGAGCGTGCCCTGGGGACCGCGCAGGACCTCTACCCGCTGCACGTCGTAGAGTGCGTTCTCCGTCGAAGCGATCCCGAAGTCCTCGGAGTAGATTCCGTTGTAGTAGGTGGCCACGCCTGGGTCGCCGCCAAGAGCCCGGAAGTTGCGACCGACGCCGCGGATGCGGATGTCGTAAGGGTCGCGTGTCGTGGCGGGAATGAAGTTGACGAGTTCATCGGGCGACTGGATGCCAAGTTCCTCGATCGCGTTCTCGTCCAAGGCGGTGATGGAAATGGATGTGTCCGAGACCGTGGACTCGCGTTTCTCGGCCGTAACCACGACCTCTTCGATGGCGCGCTGGCCACCGTCTGGCTCGTCCTGTGCCGCCGCACAGACTGCAAGACAACCGAACAACAGAAATACCGTGAATCTGGACATCGTCCCTCCCTTAACATGCTCCCCTAGTGCCCGAAAGCGTCATGCGCCCGGCTCAAACCACCGAGCTTCCCACGCCGCAACCCTCCCACTATCCCGAACCTGCCGCAAGGGGGTTTTTGCCATATGCGGACCGCCCGCCAGGCAGGCGCTACGGCCACCGGAGCGCCGTGGAATTTCAGGTTCGTTGACGCGCGCTGGGCTGCTCCGAAACCCGGTAGCGGTATTCGTAGAGCGGCTCGAAACCCAATGCCGCATACAGGCGCCGGGCGGTGGCATTGTCGTTCAAGACCTGCAGGTAGGCCGTGCGGGCGCCCCTCTCGGCGGCGTGCTTGAGGAGGCCCCCGACGAGCGCGCGACCGTGTCCACGACGACGGCACCGCGGATGAACGACGATGTCGAACAGCCCGACGATTTCCCGTTCGACGACGGCCAATCCGCATGCCACCGGTTCGCCGTCTTCGAGGATCGAACCGAACACCGTCTCGGCGCGAATGGCCCTCAGGATCGCGCGGTGCAGCTCCGAGGCCGTCCGAGCCGCCCGTGCGTCGCTGACCGGCGGCTCCTGCACGTTGGCGTAGGTCGCCAGGAAACTCGCGACGGGCACCAGCGAGAATGCATCGGCAACGTCGAACTCGCCCGTCGCCAGCGCGCGATGCAGCACCTGGGTCGGGTCGACGCTCGCGTAGCCGCGACGGGCTAGCAGTTCATCGAGCGCACCTTCCTCGGAGACGGTCGTCAACCGGAAAACGGTCCGCAACCCCTCCCGCGCATACAGGTCCTCGCAATAGCGGATCTTCTCCGACGGGGGCTGTGTGGCCGGGTATAGCGGCGTGACCGAATTGGCGCGCTTCGTGAAACCGCGGGTAAAGCGGAGCACCCAGCCGTCGAGCACGACTTGGTGCAAGGCGGGCCACGCGTTGAGCGAAGCCTCTTCTACTTGCCGAGCCAGACTTACCACACGCTTGACCGGGGCCTCTATTGGCGCCCCATGAGCTCTTCGAGCAGGGCATCCTGGTCTACCCCGCCATCGCCCGCCGCTTCGATCACCACATCGACAATGCGTCCCGTGAAGGGGAACGGTGATTCGTAGCGATCATCAACCGGCGTCTGGCCGTCCCTCCCCACCTCCAGCGGTTCGTTGGCGAAGTTGTAGGACCGGAACGGGGTCAATGAACCGCCCCCGGACTGTCGATCATCCAAGAAGAAGCCGACCCGGCCTTCATCGTCGGCGACCTTCGCCACGTCGACGCGCAGGGTCACGCCGCCAATCGGGATCGCCACGGACGACGAGACCCGGCCCCGGTTCCCGTAGTGGTTGACCGTGTAGTGCGCCCGATTGTCCCGGATGAACAGGCTCCAACCGCCGAACCGACCCCCATCGGCAACGATGACGCCATCCTCGGTGGGCAACGCACGTTCGATACGCGCCGTAATCCGGTGCGACGTGCCGAGTAGCCGTGGCCCCGCCTTGGTGTGGTGAGGTAGCACCGCATCCTGATACAACACCCAGTAGTTCGGGGGTTCCGGCCACCAGCCCACGCCGTGCCTGCCGCCCAGGTCGTCCAGGGGTAGCACGCCGTATCGCGCGGCCTCCCGCCACCAGAGCGCAACCATCTCCTTGAGTTTCTCCGGATGCTCATTCGCCAGGTTGTCGATCTCCGCCAGATCTCGATCCAGGTCATAGAGTTCCCACACGTCCGAGTCGAAGTCGGTTCCCCTCGTGTGGAAGGTCACGGCTTTCCAGCCCTCTTGCCAGATCGCCCGCTGACCCACGGTCTCGAAGTACTGGATCCGCTTCAAGGTGTCCGCCCCGTTGTCGTTCAGCGTATGGGCCATGGACGTTCCATGCAGCGGCATCTGCTCGACGCCGTTGACATGGCTCGGCAGCTCGAGACTTAAGAGATCCAACAGCGTCGGGGTCACGTCCACCGCGTGGTAGAACTGCCGACGCGTCTCGCCCTTGGCTTCGATCCCCGTCGGCCAACGGATCAGCAGGGGCGCCCGGATGCCGCCGGCGTAGGTTTGGCTCTTGTACCGCTTGAAGGGCGTGTTCCCTGCCATGGCCCACCCGGCGGGGTAGATGGCGTAGGAGAGCGGACCGCCCAGGTCGGCGAGGCGGGCCAGGTTCTCATCGACGCTCGGCTGATCGCCGCCGCGGGACCGATGGTGGTCGTAGCTGCCGTGGAGACCGCCCAGGGGCGCGGCGCCATTGTCGGAGACCGCGACAACGATGGTGTCGTCGCGCTTGCCGAGGTCGTCGAGTTGCCGAAGCAGTCGGCCGATCTGCACGTCGGCGTGATCCAGGAACCCGGCGAACACCTCCTCGAACCTCGCCGCGACCCTCTTCTCCCGGGCGCTCATTTCGTCCCAGACCTGCACCCCGGGATTGCGGGGTGCCAAGCGTTGATCGGCGGGAAGCAGACCCGATGCTATCTGCCGGGCGAGGATCCTGTCCCGTGCTGCGTCCCAGCCGTCATCGAACCACCCCCGGTACTTGTCGGCGAACGCACGGGGCACGTGGTGCGGGGAATGGCCGGCCGCGAACGCGACGTAGAGGAAGAAGGGCTTCTCGGGCGCTGCCGATACCAGTTGGCGAAGCCACTTGCAGGACTGATCGACGATACCCGCCGACAGGTGGTAGTCCTCGACGGGCGGTTGTTCGATGCGCTCGTTACCTAGGACGAGTTCCGGATTCCACTGGTTGGTCTCGCCCGAAAGGAAACCGTAGAAGCGATCGAACCCCCGCTGAAGGGGCCAGTGGTCGTAGGGTCCCGCCGGGCTCGCATCGTCGATGGCGGCCAGGTGCCACTTCCCCGCGGCAAGCGTCTGGTAGCCATGTGGCCGCAGGATCTCCGCCAGGTTGGCGGCCTCCCGGGCGACGAAGCCGCGGGTGTTCGGAAACCCGTTCGTCATCTCCGCCACCCGGCCGACGCCAACCGCGTGGTGGTTCCGCCCCGTCAGCAGACAGGTTCGTGTGGGCGAACACAGCGGCGTCACGTGGAAATTGGCGTAACGCAGGCCGTCGGCCGCCAGGCTGTCCAACGCAGGGGTCTCAATATCCGAGCCATAGCAGCCCAGTTGCGAGTACCCCACGTCGTCCAGCACGATCATCACGATGTTCGGCGACTTGGCGAGCTTGGTCGGGCGTGCGGCCCACGACGCGGTTGAGTCCGCGACGGTGCGGCCAATGACGCCGTTGAAGTCTCGGTCGTGTTCCATGGCCCCATGACACCACTTCTGGTTACATGCTGTCATCACCGATTGGGTCGAGCCGTGGCAATGCGAGCGTCCTTCGTCATCGTCGTGCACACGTTGGTGTTCAACGCCGCCGACGAGTTGCTCCTCCTGCGCCGGGCCAACACCGGCTTCATGGACGGCCACTACGCGCTGCCGGGCGGCCATAGACAAGCAGGCGAGGAGATCGTCGCCGCGGCGATGCGCGAGTGCCGGGAAGAAGCGCTCGTCGAGGTCGTCGACATCAAGCCCATCGTCGTGATGCCCTACGACGGCGGCGTCGACTTCATCTTCGAGGCGACTCGCTGGTCCGGCACGCCGGGCATCGGCGAACCGGGCAAGTGCGACGACCTCCTGTTTGCGCCGACCGACGCCTTGCCGTCACCAACGGTGGCGTTCGTGGAAGCCTCCCTCGAGTGCCGTGCCCAAGGCGTCTGGTTTCACCCGTTCGATTAGACGGGAGAGAGACTGGTGCTTGTGGGTGGTGCCCACGGGTCTGAAACGCGCAAACCATGAATCTATCTTGTAATTCAACAGGTTATCCCGCCGGCTAGAGTTCAATTAGAATCTGGGGCCTGCTCGATTCACCTCTGACATTGGAGATTCCATGAAAGCGCCCGTCACCGTCACCATCACCGGCGCCGCCGGCCAACTCGGCTATGCCCTCGTGTTCCGGGTCGCTTCCGGGGCGATGCTGGGACCGGATCAACCGATGATCCTCAAGCTTCTGGAGATCCCGCCGGCGATGAACGCTTTGCACGGCGTCATCATGGAAATCGACGACTGTGCGTTCCCGCTAGTGAAGGGCATCGTGCCCACGGACAACCCGGACACGGCTTTCGAAGGCGCGGACTACGCGCTCCTGGTCGGATCCCGGCCCCGCGGCCCGGGCATGGAACGCAGCGAACTCATGGAAGCCAACGCGGCGATCTTCTCGGTCCAGGGCAGGGCATTGAACGACCATGCCTCGCGAGGCGTCAAGATCCTCGTGGTTGGCAATCCGGCGAATACAAACTGCCTGATCGCCCAGCGCAACGCGCCGGATCTGGACCCGCGCAATTTCACGTCCATGATGCGCCTCGACCACAACCGCGCGCTGGCGCAACTGGCGTCGAAGACCGGCGCACCCGTTTCGCAGATCGAGGGACTCGCGGTGTGGGGCAACCACTCGCCCACCATGTATCCCGACCTTCATCACGCAACGGTGGCAGGCAAACCGGCACTCGATCTCGTGGACATGGAATGGCTCGACAACGAGTTCATTCCCACGGTGCAGAAACGGGGGGCGGCCATCATCGATGCCCGCGGCGCGTCCAGCGCGGCCTCCGCCGCCAATGCCGCCATCGACCATGTTCGGGATTGGATGTCCAACACGGGCAGCATCGTCAGCATGGGGGTACTGTCGGACGGCAGCTACGGCATCGCGGAGGGACTCTTCTTCTCCTTCCCGATACGGTGTACGGGCGGCGACTGGGAAATCGTACAGGGGCTAACGGTGGACGACTACAGCCGGGGCAAGCTGGACATCACACAAGCCGAACTCAAGGACGAGCGAGACCTCGTCGCCGACCTGCTCCCGTAGAAAGCGGAGGTTCAGCCGAAACGCCTCCCGCCCGTCTTCGTGTGTCCGTTCGAGCTGCGCTTCGCCTGCGAGTAGGGACAGGTCGCCCGGACCAACGAACCGGGGCTGTTTCCTGCATGAACGCGGGCGAGGACGCGCATGCGTTCGTCATGGCCTCGCCCCGACGAACATTGCTCAAGTGTGGCGATCGGAACCGCTCAAGAACCCTTGCTGCCCGACGATCGGATTTGCGCCTCGAGTTCAGCAATGCGGGCGTTGGCCAAGTCGAGTTGTCTCGCCGCCTCGTCCGCTTCATCGTAGGTCCGCAGATCCACGCCGGCGACGGGGTCGAACCACCTCAATTCCCCGCCGCTGGCGACGTAGACGACGAGACCGATCGTCTGGCTCCGCACACCGACGCATCCGTTCGGCAACCTCTCCCTCGCCATCTCCTCGTAGTCGAATCCGGTGAGACGCAGGCCGATAAGCCGCGCCTTGCGATGACGTCCCGGCGGGTCGTAGAGGAAGTACTCGGCAACGCCCAGCGACGCGTACACAAAACGCTTCTCCGTGTGGTCGCGCCGTCGCGTGCTCGGCGAGGCGATCTCGAGCACGAAGCGAATGTCGGCCTGTGGTTCGTTCCAGAGCACGTAGGACTTTCGGTCGGGTCGGTCGGGCACGCCGAACACGACGAACACATCCGGCGACACCGATGCGATCTTCGGCCCGTCGTCGGCATCCCGGCCAATGTAGTAGATGAACATGTCGCCTTCCACGGCAACGCGGTCGTTCAGGTGGCGCAGGCGACGGCGCAGAGCGTCCCGTGAGTAGCCCAGCGGGCCCTGCTGGACGCGACCGTCAGGCAACGGTAGACCATCCGTTTCCGGCAGGCTGTGCTCGTCGCGAGCCAGTATGGCGTCCAGCGCAGGACAGGGCGGCGGCGTCGAATAGGCAAGTGCGGGTTCGGCCACGGGCGGTCTCCTGATCGACGGCGAACTTAACACAGGCGCGAGGGTCGCCCCAATCGCAACCGGCCCCGCAGGGCGAGGGCTCGACGGCAACTCTCCCACCCCGCTCCTCAAACGCCTCGGTCCGTTGGCGGAGTGCCGACCGCGAGTCCCGGCGGTTCGCCGCAGAACGTTCGATGACCACGTGCCGTGCCGTCCCTTCGTGCCATTGGGAAGGTAATCATCGCCATCGCGCATGGCCGAAATAACGGCAAATGTCTGAACTTCGCGTGAGCGATCCCTGCAATCCGCGTAGGAGGGGTCGCAATGGAATGTTGGCAGATGCCGTAATACGACGTCGCGCGCTTGCCAATACTCCTTTGCGGCTGTCGTGGTGTTGGACGTGGCCTACGGTTCGCCGCGACGCCACGCCACAAGCATCCCCTACTCCAGCCAGGCGTTGAACTTCGGCTGGCGTTTTTCGCGGAAGGCGCCGACCCCCTCCCGGGAGTCCGGGTGATGATCCGAGATTCCGGTTTTGGCGGCGATCTCGTCCAGGCTCTGTTCCCAGCTCATCTCCGCCGCGTTGTAGACGGAGCGCTTGAGGAGCCGCATGGATACCTGCGGGCCGTTTGCGAGTTCCGTGGCGAGATCCATCGTCGCGGCTTCCAGCTGATCCGGTTCGACCACCTCGTTCACCAAGCCGAGTTCGAGCGCTTCCTCCGCCTGGACGATCTTCTTCTTCATCAGGAACTCGATGGTCTTGGCCACACCGAGCAGCTGGACCAGGAGGTACTGTCCGCCCTCGTCGGGAAGCAGGCCGAATCGCAACGTGGCGCTACCCATGCGCGCGCCCCGGGCGGCGATTCGAAAATCGCACGCCAGCGCCAGCGAGAAGCCCGTCTGTATGGCAACGCCGTTGATGGCCGCGATGGTGAGCTTGTCGAGGCCCCGCACGACGGTATTGACGCGCTGGGAGATCGTCCGCAGGGCGTTGTAGGTGCCGATGCCGCTATCGTGTCCGTGGACGATGTCCGGCACCAAGGGCGAACCGGGAATCTCCGCGCCGCGGTAGCCCTTCAGGTCGTCGCCGGCGCAGAACGCCCGACCGGAGCCGGTGAATACTAGGACCCGCACAGCGTTGTCCATCTGCGCCTGGGTGGCCGCTTCCACCAGGTCGCGCTTGATGGTCATCGTCATGCCGTTCAAGCGTTCGGGGGTCGTGAATTGGAACCACGCGATCCCCTGATCGCGCATCGTGACGTTGAAGCCCCTGAAATCACCGGTGTCCATGGAAGTTCCTTAAGCGTTCTTGAACGGCACCCATCTTTACACTTGCGCCAGACTTTCGCGAGGCGGTCTAGCCCGCATATCTCACTAGGTCGCTTGGTACGATGACGAAACTCATTACATGTCAATTGGTTGCGTAGATTATAGATGGGTTCAGGGATCACAGACTGCGCTGGCCGCGCCCTCGCCGGTCTTTTGGTTCCGTGCGCGCACGTGCGACCTCAACCGTAGTCCCCGCTATGCTTTCGGTCGCGAGCACGCGCACGGAACCAAAATCCTCGGCGATCATCGCGGCCCCTGGTGAGATATGCGGGCTAGGGCGACGCTCTCGCGCCCGCGATGCGCCGCCGCCCTCGTCGGTTCTACGCTCGGTCGGTGTCGTCGACGCGGCGACCGCAAGGGGCTACGTGCTTCAGCCCATGATCTGCCGCCAAGTCGGCAGGTCCTTGACGGCAAGGTAAGCATTCACTTTCTTGGTCTCCCCCATGGTGGCGTTGGGCACATTGCTGTAGTTGTGCCCAGGCAGCAGCAGGGTGTCGTCCGGCAGCGCCTTCAGTTTCTGCAGGCTGTGGTACATCTGCTCGGTGTCGGAGCCCGGCAGATCCACCCGGCCGCAGCCGTCGATGAAAAGGGTATCGCCGGAAACCAGCGTGTTCTTGATCCGGAAGCACTGGGATCCCGGTGTGTGACCGGGCGTGTGCAGAAACTCGATCTCCACGGGACCCACCGAGAGCTTGTCGCCCGAGTCGACCTTGACCATGTCGGAATCGGAAATGCCCGTCACCCGCTTCACGCCGCCGGCCTCGTCGCGGTGCGCGTACACCCTCACCGGGCTCTTAGCGAGGAGTTCGGTGACACCCGCGATGCTATGTCCGCCCATGCCGCCGCCGATGTGGTCCGGGTGGTAGTGCGTCGCGAGCGCGGCGGTCAACGTGTAGTCGCGCCTGGCCAAGTGATTCAACAGACCGTCGATGTCCCACGCGGGATCCACCACCGCCACTTCGCGCGTCGAACGCGAGCCGACGATATAGGTGAAGTTCGCCATCGGCCCGATCTGGATCTGCTCGACAATGAGTTCCTGTTCTTCGTTGCCCATGGACACCTCCGCCTAGGAGATCATTTGAACACGAACCCAATGCGGGGTGTCATGTCTGCGTGGCGGTCATGTCTCCGCGGCGAGAAGCACTTCGGCGTCGGTCACGGCACCGAGTTCCGTGTCCGCCGGCGCAAGGAACGCGGTTCTCGCCTGGAAACGGCGATTGCGCCACCGCAGCTCACCGTGAACCACCCATCCCAACGACCAAGGCGGCACTCCCAGGGAGCCCCCGGAAGCGAGCCGGTAACGGGCTACCGTGAAGTCCGGGGCACGGGCGATGATTTGGACTCCGTCTTCTGCCGGCGAGACGACGCGGGGGGGCACCCCCAGGTCCATCGCGGCAACGGCAGCGTCGACATCCCAGCCTTGCTGCGTCGCGACCGGTTGACTGGCCGCGAGGATCTTGCGTTCGAAGGCGGGCGTTTGGAACTCGATCACGTGGACACCCCTCAACAGGGAATGCGGCACTCGCAAGGGAATCGTGACCGCGTCCCCAAGGCGGAGGTCGAGGGGATTCATGAAGGACTGCACGACCTCGATGTCCGCCCGCCCCGACTCCGCTGCGGCGGCAGCCTCGCGAACCGCCGCCCGGAAATCCGCCTCACCCATTCGGGCGAGCGCCTCCTGTCGGGCCCCGAGCAGCATGCGACCCTCCCCGTCGATCCGGTCGACGATGTAGACCTCGGACTTGGTTTCGTGGACCTCGAGATAAAGGTTGCCGGTCGTGGGCTGCAGGATCTTCAACAGGATCACCGGCCGAGTCCTGGCGCGGTCGGCCAGGTACCGCGTTAGCCGCACCAGCCCCGCTGTCGTGTAGACGCCGCTCTCGCCACGGGCTTCGACACCGCTATACCACACCTCCTGCCCCCAAGGTTTGGCAACGGTGACGCCTCGCAGCAGCACAGGATCTTCGGCCATGTCAGTCCACCGGCGTGGTGATCGCCTCAAGGATGCGTTCCTCCTGTCTTGGCAACGCTTCCGCCAGGCGCAAGAGGCCATGGCGGTACAGCGTCCCCGATTCGACCCGCAGATCAAGCTCCTCCACGGCACGCAGGTTTCCGAAGACCCGGCACAACTTGCTCGTGTGCACCGCGTATACGCTGCTTGCGGACGGCGTCTCTTTTTCGTCCATTCCTCGAACCCGATCCGGGCAAACGGACAGCCCTCGGCATTATAGTGAACGCGTGTCGTCACTCACCCACACCACCCGAGAACCCGTCGCCACTCGCGAGGCGGAACGCGTAGGCCGGGACCGTTCGACGACGTTGTCGGTGCCCATCCAAGCGCCCTTCAACGCGTCGATCCTGTTCGCGTTCCTCAACGGCCGGGCCATACCTGGCATCGAGGCCGTAACGGGAAAGCGCTACCGGCGTCGGATCGAGGAGGGCATCTGGATCGAGGCCGAAGCCACGGATGGGCCGCTAGAAGTCCGAATGCCGGCCGCAGCAGCCGCGCGCGCCACCGAAATCACTGCCCGCTTGCGCCGTCTCTTCGACATGGATGTTGATCCGGAGGCCGTGGACCGTCACCTCGCCAGGCACCCGACGCTCGCCCCGCTTGTTGCCGCCGAGCCGGGAATTCGCGTTCCCGGTGTATGGGATCCCTTCGAAGGGGCCGTGCGCGCCGTTCTCGGCCAGCAGGTAAGCGTGGCCCGCGCGACTCGCCTGGCGGCTGTTCTTTGCGAACGCTTCGGTGGCGACGGATTCCCTGGCGCGCAGACCTTGGCGGATGCGGACGTTGCCGCGATCGGGGTGCCCGGGATGCGCGGGCGGGCGATCTCGGCCATTGCGCGAAGAGTCGTCGACGAAGGCGCTGCGTGGCTCGAGGATGCCGAAGCGCTTCGCGCCGGGTTTGTGGAGATTCCGGGGCTCGGGCCGTGGACGGCCGAGTACGCGGCAATGCGCGTCGGTCGCGATGCGGACGCGTTCCCCGATACCGATTGGGGCGTTGTCAAGGCATTGGGCCTCAAGGGTGCTGCGGCCCGGGATTGGGCGGCGCCCTGCCGTCCCTGGCGAGCCTATGCGGTAATGCACCTGTGGCGTTCACGAGCGGTGTAGACTGGCCGGACACAGGACCTGTTTGCGAGGTAACTTCGATCATGTACTACACGTTCGTTTCCAGTCCCATCGGGCAACTCCTGTTGGCCGGTTCCGAAACAGCCTTGAAGGTCGTCGGGTTTCCGTCGGGCAGAAAGGCGCGCAGCGCCGAACCGGACTGGGAACGCAACGACGAGCCCTTCGTGGACGTCGCGCGACAACTGCGCGAGTACTTTGACGGCAAACGGCGCACTTTCGACCTCGACGTCGAGTCCGGCGCGAGCGGATTCCAGGCCGACGTACTCGATGCCCTGCGGCGAATCCCCTACGGCGAGACGCGCAGCTACGGCGACGTGGCCCGGGACATCCATCGACCGAATGCGGTTCGGGCCGTCGGCGCGGCCAACGGCCGCAACCCGCTGCCAATCGTCATCCCGTGCCACCGGGTGATCGGACACGACGGCGACCTGACCGGATTCGGCGGCGGATTGGCGGCAAAGCGCTACCTCCTGGACCTGGAACGGCGCTACTCGGGGATGTTTGAGCCCGCTTGAAGTAACTAGACAGTTACTTCATTCTCCTGCCATCGCTGCCAACAAGTAACCATACAGTTACTTTAGTCGCGTTCAAGATGGCACGGAACGCCGATCGAACCCGCGCGAAGATCCTATCCGCCGCGGTGTCCGAGTTCTCGGCCCACGGCTATGCCGGTGCGCGCATCGATCGCATCGCGGCACGGGCCGGCGCGAACAAGCGCTTGATCTACCACCACTTCGGTGGCAAACAGGCTGTCTTCGAGGCGGTGCTGGCCGAACAGTTGACCACGGCGTCGGCAAACGACGAACTGGTCCGCCTGTGGATGTACGAAGCGCTGGAACGAGGCGACGACGACATCGTGGGTTTCGCCGAACGCCGAAGGTTGGCGGCGGACCGCGTCGAAGCCGCGAGTACGGCGCAGGGAAAGGGCGAACTTCCCGCCGACCTCGACCCCGCCCTCCTCGCCACCGCGCGACTCGCGCTGGATGTCTTTCCACTGGCCTTCCCGCAGCTCGTTCGTGTCGTCATGGGCAACCGAGCAACGTCGAAGCCGTTCCGTGAGGCGTGGAACGAGTTCCTGAACGATTGGCACGGGCCCCGGACCCCGGATCGGGCGAAGCCGCGCGTACGACTCGACCGCGACGGCATTGCCAGGGCCGCGACTCGTCCAACACAGACCCGTCGAACCGGCCCATAGCGCCCAAAGCCGTCCCCGGCGCATCCCATTCGCTTTGCGCCGCCCCAGCCGTACCGATCCCGCACGCCGCGAATCCTTACCGAGCGCAAGGGTCGCCCCTGCGATGCCCCGCGATTCAACCGACCACCGGGCAACAATCGAGGTGATGTGTTCCGACGAAGCCGTACCCCTTCAGCGCGCGCCGGCTTCGCTACAATGGCAGCGGTCAATCGTTCTTGGCGCACTGGTGCCGCTTTATCGTCGGAGTCGGACGGGATGCCCAAGCCTCACCGAACCGTATCGCGGGTCATGGCGGCCATCTGCTTCCTGGCCCTGCCTGCCGCAGGCGGCGAGCCGCCCCCAGTCGCCGCATTCGCCGCCCTCCCCGAAGTCGAAGGCATCACCATCTCGCCCACGGGGCGCTACATAACGGCTTCCATTCGCCAAGGCGACCGCGCCCAGTTCCAGATCATCACGCACCCCGAGCGGGAGATTAAGGTGAACGTGCGGCTGGGCGACAAGCGCGAGGTCACCAAGGTCGTCTGGCTCAGCGACGACGTCGCGCTTTTCGAGCAATCCTGGCGGGTCATGGGCACGGACTACAAGGTCCCCACGGGTGCCCTGTCAACCGTTCACGCCGAGACCGGTTTCGTGCAACCCGCCGGTGGCGGCAACGTGATCGACATCCTGCCCAACCAGCCGGACCACATTCTCGTGTACGTGCCCGAGAACCGATTCGGCCTAGCCTATCGCCTGGATATCCAGACGCGTCGTCCACGCCAGGTCGCGCGTTCCGCCGCACCCTTCGGGACCTTCATTCCGGACGCCGACGGTAACATCCTGATTACCGTCGGCCAGTCGAAAGACAACCGCCAGCAGGTCCACACCCGCCCCGCGCCCCGCAAGCGCTGGCGTCTCGTCGCCAGCTTCGGCGCGGAGGACGAGGCGTGGCTGCCGGTTCGCTTCGGACCGAGACCGAACACCTACTACACCCTGGACAGCCGCGGCGGTTCCACGGAGGGTCTGGGCGTGTACGACGCTTCAACCGGCCAACACCAGATCATCATCCGCCATCCGAGGGTCGATGCGACATCGCTGCTCGTCGATCCCGTCGCCCGCGTCGTCTACGGCGTCCGTTTCGACGACCACTATCCCCGGTTCTCCTACACCAACCCATCCCATCCGCTTGCGCGCCAACATGCGAGCCTCTCCAAGATGTTCGACGGCGACACGGTGGCACTCCGAAGCACCACCCGGGACTACCGACTGGCCGTCGCCCTGGTGACCGGAGACCGCCGACCCGGCGACTACTTCCTGGTGGACACCGAAAAAAGGAAGGTGGAACCGCTCAAGAGCCGCAAGCCGCAACTGAAGCGGGAGAGCTTGAGTCCGTCGTCGCCGATCGAACTCAAGGTTCGCGACGGCACCACGATCTACGGCTACCTGACAAGCTCGGCGACGGCCCAGCGACCCGGGCCCATGGTGGTGTACGTGCATGGAGGTCCCCACGGCCTGCGGGATTACTGGGGATACGACGACACGGTGCAAATGCTCGCCAGCCGGGGGTTCCACGTGCTGCAGGTCAACTTCCGGGGTTCCGGGGGCTACGGCATCGACTTCGAGCGTGCCGGATTCGGCCAATGGGGCCGGCGGATGCAGGACGACATCACCGACGCCACACGGTGGGCCATCGCAAACGGGACGGCCGATCCAGGCCGGATCTGCATCTTCGGCGCCAGCTACGGTGCGTATTCGGCGATGATGGGAACGATCCGCGAGCCCGACCTCTACCGATGTGCCCTCGGCATGTATGGAATCTACGACCTCATCCTCCTGCAGAAGCAGGGCGACATTTCCAGGACGCTGGCCGGGCAGAAGTTCATCCGACGAATACTCGGCACCGACCCCGACGAGCTGATGGCCACGTCGCCCACCCACCAGGCGTGCCGGATTCGTGCTAGGGTCATGTTGGTCCACGGCGGCCTCGACGAGCGCGCGCCCCCCGAACACGCAACCCGGCTGCGCAAGGCGTTGGTGCGCGCCGGCAACGAACCCGAGTGGTTGTTCGACCGTCAACAGGGCCATGGTTTCCTCGGCGACGCCGCGCGGGTGGACCTGTTCGAGCGGATGCTTGCCTTCCTCCAGGAACACACCGGCAACCGTGCATCGCCAGAGCAGGCACCGTTGGGATCGAAGGCCTGTCGATGAACCTGCCGGCCCCGATTCGCTGGGAAGACGGCCGCCTATGGCTGCTGGACCAGCGCCGGCTTCCTGATCAGGTGACCTTCGAAGAGCAGCACGATGCGTCCCAGATCGCCCGCGCCATCCGCAACCTGCACGTGCGGGGCGCACCCGCGATCGGCGTCGCCGCCGCCTACGGCATGGCCATGGCCTGGCGCGACCGCGTCGACCTGCAGGACGCCGCTCGCGAACTTCGCGAGGCGAGACCGACTGCTGTCAACCTCGCCTGGGCCGTGGACCGAATGCTCGCCGCCGCAACCCGGCAGGAGGACTTGATCGACGAAGCGCGATGCATCCACGAGGAGGACCGCGCCATGTGCGAGGCCATCGGACGCCATGGCGCCAAGCTCATCAAGCCGGGGAGCAGCCTGCTGACCCACTGCAACGCCGGCGCGCTTGCCGTATCGCACTTGGGGACAGCCACCGCGCCGATGTACGTCGCCCACGAGGCGGGCGTTCGGTTCCATGTCTACGTGGACGAGACCCGGCCCGTGCTCCAGGGATCCCGGCTGACTTCGTGGGAGCTGTCGCAAGCTGGCATCGACCACACGCTGATCTGCGACAGTGTCGCCGCGCACCTGATGGCCGATGGCGCTGTCGACCTGGTCATTGTCGGCGCCGACCGGGTGACCGCGAACGGCGATACCGTCAACAAGATCGGGACCCGCGCCCTGGCGATCGTCGCGCACTACCACGACGTGCCCTTCTATGTCGCCTGCCCATCCTCGACGTTCGACCCGACAACCGCCGCCGGATCCGATGTGGCCATCGAGGAACGGCCCGCCGCGGAGGTGACCGACGGCATCCCGGCGGTGACCGGCGTGAAGGTCCGCAATCCGGCCTTCGACGTGACACCCGCCGAACTGGTGACGGCCTACGTCACCGAACGAGGCGTGACCGGCGACATCGGCGATGGCCTGCGACGGAAATCCGGCTGCGAGCCGTAGAACGGTTGCATACATCCTGGAGAAACACATTCGATGCAACTCAAAGACTTTCCCCTGAGTATCACCGTCGCGGCCTGTGTGACCGGCGCCGCTCTGGTCGCGAACGTTCTCGCCGCCCCGAAGGAACGGCCGGCGTCCATCGACCTAAGCGAACTGAAGGCGGCCGAGGAAGAGCGGTTCACGGCTGCCGATGCCGACGGCGACGGGCTGGTGACCGCCGAGGAATTCGCCGCCGTGGATCCGCGCCGATTCTCCGCCGGCATTCGCAGTCCGGGCGACCGGGGCGGCTGGCAGCGCAGAGTGGCTGGCGACGGCACCCGCGGATTGGACCGCGAGGCGAAGCTGCAACGCATGGAACAGCGTCGGGCCGAGATCGAGAAACGCATTGCCGAGGGCGAGAAGCGTCGCCAAAAGGCGCGAAGGAGCGATTTCGAGACGGCCGATTCCGACGGCGACGGCCAGCTTTCCGCTGAAGAGTACGGCGACATGCCGACGACCCTGAAGACAGCCCGGCAACGCGAGATGTTCGCCCGCCTGGACGGCAACGAGGACGGTGTGCTGACGCCGGAGGAGTTCCCGAGCATGGTCGATCGATTGCAGGCCCTTGACGCCGATGGCGACGGCTTGGTCACGCGCGAAGAGATGCGTGCGGGCCGGAACCGCTGAGCCGGCGTTGGTTTGGACGACGCCACGGACGAGGAGTTGATGGACCGCGTCCAGCACCGGGACCGCGACGCCTTCGCGGTGTTGATGGCACGCCATCTCGACACCGTCCATGCCTTCAACTACCGCATGACACGGAATCCGGAGGACGCGGCGGACCTGGCCCAGGAGACTTTCCTAAGGGTCTGGAACAGCGCCGCCACCTGGCGGCCCGTTCGGCCCGGCGGCACCCAGGTCAAGTTCACCACGTGGCTGCACCGCATCGCTCGCAACCTGTGCGTCGACGCGCATCGCCGTCGTCGGGAGACCCACGAGGTTGACGACAACCTGGCGGGGGAGGACGGTGCCCCGGAAGATGCGCCAACAACGGCGCGATTGCGGCGCGCTCTGGATGAGGCCATAACCGACCTGCCGGAGCGGCAACGCACAGCGCTGGTACTCTGTCATCGGGACGGCATGACCAATCGCGATGCCGCAGCGGTGCTCGAGGTCAGCGTCGATGCCCTGGAATCGTTGCTGGCACGCGCGCGGCGGACCTTGCGCCTCAAACTGCGGGACTACCGCTAACTCGGCGCCTTAGCGTCGCCTCTACAGACAATGGATCGAACCATGGACGAGAAGACCTTCGAAGACGCCTTGGACCGCTTCGGTCCGCATCTCGACCGATGGCCGGCAAACCTTGCCACGGCGGCCCGGTCCTTGGTCGACGATTCGGCCGGGGCACGCCGTCTGCTCGGGGAGGCCCGCGAACTCGACGCCGCCCTCGACGAGGTGCTGCCTTCGGTGGCGGCGCCGCTCGGGTTGAGAACCCGCATCCTCGCCAATCTGCCGGAACGCGAGGCCTGGTTCGAATGGCTGACGATCAGGGTTTGGCGAACGGCGGCACTCGCGCTCGTGCCACTTGTCGTCGGCTTCGGCATCGGCCTCAACGTCGCCCAGGGCGCTGCTGTTGCTGAGGAAGCCGCCGAGCACGACGTGCTTCTCGCGCTGTTCGACCCCGATGAACTCGCCCGTTTCGAACTGCCCGGGCCCGAGACGGGTACCGGGCCATGAAGTCGAAATGGCTCGTCATCGCCCTCGTGGTCTCCGTCGCGCTGAATGTCGCCGCGGTTGGGATCGGCATCGGCTTTGCGACCGGCAAGCCCTATCGGAATCGAGGGATCGATCCCACGGCCGGCCTTGAGCTGTTGATCCGCTCGCTTCCCGAAGAACGCCGAGCCGAGTTGGCTCAGGAAGGGACGCCCGCCATGTCCGACGGCGAACTCAGACGCCGTATCGGCGCAACGATTCGCGACCTGCGCCGATCACAACGCACCATCGCGCGAACCTTGGCCCAAGAACCCTTCGATCCCGATGCGGCAAGTGCGGCGTTGGCCATCTTTCGCGAGCACATGGCGGCCAACCAGGCCAGCGGTCACCAGGCGTTCGTCGAGATCCTAGGACGGCTCACGCCCGACGAGCGGCGTCGTTTCCTCGATCAAATGGGGTCCAGGAAGGACCGCCGCGGCCGCCACCCCACCCGGCCCGACCGCGATAGGCCCTAGCCGCGCAGATCCGCGCGACCACCCCGATGAGGGGCGGGTTCAGGTCTCCGGTTGGGCGTGCATCCACCGGCGCGCCGCGCCTAGCGCCGGGTCGCCATCGCGGGATGCCGGGTCGACCGGGAACGGCGGCTCGAACGCCTCCCGCGGTGTCCCATCTTGTTCTGTATGAAGGTCCAGACGGAATCGAAATCCTCCGGCTACGCAGACGGCGTCAAAGCTGCAACTCTTGGGCGTTCGCCGTCGCCGCAGCCAGACACAGCCAACGCGCACACCGAAGACGACGCACCGGACACTCGCTTGGTCGCCCGCGAACGACCTGGCATTCCATCCTGTTCTTCCGATGGTCCACCCAAACCACCGTATCCGGCGTCCGTCAACGCCGCAATCGCTGCAATAAGGCTGCAATGGCTGCAAGCGGGGAAGGCCACGCCCGGCCGGCGAAGTCGGTATGCTTATGGATTACGCCATGACCAGCCGCGTAATCGCCACATCCAAGCTCACCCGGACGTTTCGTGTGGGCGAATCCACCGTGCATGCACTGGATCACATCGACCTCGAAGTCGACGAAGGTGACTATGTCGCCGTCATGGGGCCGTCCGGCTCCGGCAAGACCACGTTGATGAACATACTCGGGTGCCTGGACCGCCCGGATTCCGGCGAGTACCGGCTGCTCGGCCAGGCGGTGTCGACCATGGACGACGAGCAATTGTCGGCCCTGCGCAACCAGCATATCGGGTTCGTGTTCCAGAGCTTCCACCTGCTGCCCCGTATGACCGCGCTCGAAAACGTCCTCGTCCCAATTCGCTATGCCGACGGGTGGGCAGAAGACGGGGTGCGGCGCGGGCCGGCACTACTCGACCGTTTGGGTCTCGCCGACCGCGCCCACCACACGCCGAATCAGCTCTCCGGCGGCCAGCGCCAGCGCGTTGCCATCGCCCGCGCCCTCGTCGCGAATCCACCCTTGCTGCTGGCCGACGAACCGACCGGGAACCTGGATTCGAAGACCGGTCAGGAGATCATGGGGCTCTTCACCGAGCTGAATCGGGACGGCCAAACGATCCTCATGGTGACGCACGAAGACGAGGTGGCGGCCCATGCGCGACGCGTGATACACATGCGTGACGGCAAGGTGGATCGTGTTGCGCTCCAGAACTGACATCGGCCACCCCACCGCCGTGGTGCGGCTTGCCTGGCAACGGTTCCTCCGCTCTGCACTCGCAATCGTTCCTCTCAGCCTCGCGGCCGCACCGCCGTACCTCACGGGCGTCGTGGACGACGCCGACTCCCAGACCATCGAGATGCCCCGACTGCCGGGCATGTGGCAACGCCAGGTCGCGTGGCTGGCACCCGAGGGAAGCACGGTGACCCCCGGTGATCTCGTCGTCCGCCTCGACCCCGGCGACCTCGTCGCCCAGGAGGAAGCCGCGCAGACCGATTTGGAACAGCGCCGGCTGCAGGCGGAGCGCCAACTGGCCCAGACGATGCTCGCCATCCTGGACGCCCAGACCGCGCTGATCGAAGCCGAGTCGGCCGTACGGCTGGCGCGTATAGATGCACAGATACCGGCGAGCGCGACCCGGCAACTCGACCACGACCAGGATCAACTCGATCTGGCGACCGCCGAGCACGCGCTCGCTCGCGCCCGCTCGACGCTCTCGGACAAGAAGGAGCAGCATGCCAAGGCACAGCCGGTCACCGAGATGGCGATCGCCCGCGCCGAAGTGAACTGGAACCGGCTGCGCGACGCCATCGCGCAGACCGAGATCCATGCCGACCGCGCTGGGCTTTTCATCCACGGCGAGAACCCCTTCACCGGCACCAAGATATTCGCCGGGGAAACCCTTCCGCCCACGATCAAGGTCGCGGAGGTGGCCAGCCGCAATGCGCTGCGTTTCCGCTTCTGGGTCCACGAAGCGGACATCCTCAAGGTTCCGGCCGGGACAAGGCTCACCGTCACGGCGGATGCGCTCCCCGAACTGTCCATCGCTGCCGAGGTCGACTGGACCTCAAAGCAGGCGACGATGCGCCAAGAGTGGAGCCAAGGCGGGCACTTCGAACTGCTGGCGGTGCCCCTCGAGTCCGTCCCGGCCCATCTAATCCCGGGGATGGCCGTGATGGCGGCGGTGGACCGATGAGATCCATGCGCCACGGGATCGCCTTCGCCGTGCTGGCGTTGGCTATCGATGCCCATGCCCAGCGCACCATCGAATTGTCCGAAGCAGATCGTCCGGTAACGATCGCCGCGAGCGGCATCGTCATCTCCACGGATGTTCTGAAATTCGGCGCGCCCCCCAGCAGGACCTGGGCCCTGGCGATCAGCCAACTGGCCGAGGAAGGCAAGACCGTTGCCGAGGGCGACCTGCTCGTCCAGTTCGACGCCAACATGATTGACAATCGTGTGCGTGAACTTGCCGGCAATCTCGCGGTAAGCCGAGGCGAGCTAACGTCTCTCATCGAACAACAGGCCGAGGAAGTGGCCGATGAGAAGGTCGCGCTCGCCACCGCAGAGAGCGAGGCGACCAAGGCGAACCGCAAGGCGGAACAGCCCCCCGAGCTGATTCCGGGCATCGAGTACAAGAAGCTCGTCGAGCAGAAGCAACTCGCCAACGAAAAGCTCACCAGAATCCGCACCCGGCAGCCCTTGAGTGCTCGTCTGCGGTCCGCCAAGCGCCGGGAACTGGAAGTGAACACGCGCCGGCTCGAGATCATGCACGCCAACGCGGTGCGGGAACTCGAGGCATTGACGATCCGCGCGCCCCGGCCCGGTCTCGTGATCATCGGATCGGACCAGTTCGGCAACAAGCTCGATGTGGGCAACGCCGCGCATCCCGGGTTGGCGGTCGTCGAACTCGCCAACGACCGCAAGCTGGCGGTCCAAGCCGAGATTCCCGAACACCAGGCGGCGCGACTGGCTGCGGGCCAGCGGGTACGCGTCACCGTCGACTCCGCCGGTGGTTCGGAACTCGAGGGTTCGGTGCAAAGCGTGGCGAACACCGTGCGTCGCCAGTCGCGGCAATCCCAGGCGAACGTGCGCGACATCACCGTGCGCTTCCCGAGCGACGCGCCGAAGGGCTTGCGGCTCGGGATGTCCGTGCAGATCGCCGTGGAGGTCGCCGTCGCCAAGGACGCCATCGCCGTACCCACCGAAGCACTGACCTACCGCGCCGGTTCGCCGGGCGTCATCCTCGCCAACGGCGACTGGAAGCGAGTCGTACTCGGCGAGCGCAGCGGCGACATGTACGTCGTGGCGAGGGGCGTCGAAGCCGGGGACAAGGTGCGACTGTGAATGCGTTGACGCGTTGCGGGCGATCATTGTTGGGCTTGGCGTTTCTTGCCGCGTGCTTCGCCTGCAGCGACGGCGCCTCCAACCAACCGACGGTTCCCGTCGAAGCGCGTGACCATCGCTTCACGGTTCAGGCAAGGGGCGAGCTTGTTGCCTCGGAGGCCGTCGACATCCGCGTTCCCGACGGGCTCAACATGGGCTTCGACATCGCCTGGATCGTGCCCGAGTACTCCGAGGTCGAGAAGGGCCAGGTGATCGTCAGATTCGACGACTCCGACGTCCGCACGAGTCGCGAGAACATCGTCGTGGAAGTGGCCTCGCGGGACCTTCAACTCGGTGTCCATACCCAGGACAGCGCCATCGCCCGAATCCTGATCGACCACGAGCGAGACCGCGTCGCCGGCGAACAGGATATCGCGAGGACCTTCACCGACGTCGACGAGCCGCTGCTGTTCAGCCGCAACGAGATCCTCGACGCGCTCGGTGATCTGAACCTGCTCGAAGTTCAGGACGCGTACTTCGCGTGGGCCGCCGACACCCATGAACGCCGAACCACCGCCGAGCTGCATCGACTCGTTGCCTTTCGCGACAACAGCAAGTCCCAGCTCGACAAGCAGGAGTCCGCGCTCGCCGTGATGGAACTGACCAGTCCCGCTGACGGTACCTTCGTCTACGCGCGTACGCCTTGGGGCGAGAAGCTCACCAAGGGCCAGCGCGTGTTCCCGGGCCGCTCCGTTGGCTTGTTGCCGGTCAAGGGCAAGGTCAGGGCGCGCATCTTCGTGCCCGAAGTTGACGCCGTTGGACTGAAGGAGGGCCAGGAAGTCACGCTGCGGCTCGACAGTGACGTCGAACGCGCGTTCGGCGGGCGCGTTTCCAACGTCTCGTCGGTCGCCATTCCCCGAAACCGCGACAACCCGCAGAAGTACTTCGTCGTCGAGGCCGAGCCGGACCAGGTGGATGCCGAACTGATGCGCGTCGGCAGCAGCCTCCATGCCGCGATCACCACCGGCAGCGTCGAAAACGGCTTCCTGCTTCCCCAACAAGCGGTCTTCTACGACCAGGATCAGCCCTTCGTATACGTCGTCGAGCGCAACACGATGGCCCGTCGGGAAGTGAGTCTCGGCCAAGTGAGTCCGACACTGGTCGAAGTCGTCGCCGGTCTCGAAGCCGGCGACGAGGTAGGCGTCTCGGCACCGGATGGTAGTACTGAGTGACCGCGGGTGACCGAATACGGGGTCGTCGTCAGGGTTGGGAGTCGCGATGACGGCGACGGGCCTCGATGCCGGCGGGGTGCTTGCGCGGCACGTGCGTCAGTCGGCCCGGCACTGGCTTCCCGACATCCGCCAAGCCATGGCGCAGTTGGCTCACCACCGTTTGCGATCCGCCCTCACGTTGCTCGGCATGGTGTTCGGCGTCGGCGCCGTCATCGCCATGCTCGCGGTCAGCGAAGGCGGTCGCCGCGAAGCACTCACCCTGATCGAAGGCATGGGCGTCGACAACCTGATCGTGGATGCCACGGATCCCCCGGGCGAGGAACGCAGGGATGCGCGCAAGCACTCGGCAGGGCTATCGACCGCCGACGCCAATGCCCTTGTCGAAACCCTTCCTTTCGTGGATGACTGGGCTGGTGTCCGGCCGATCCACACCTGGAACCTGTTCTCCCGCCACGGCCAGAGCCACGCCGAAGTCTGGGCGGTGAGCCCGTCCTATTTCGAACTCTCGCGCCTAAGCTCGACCGCTGGCGACCTTTTCGACGATGCGGACAACGACCGGTTCGCGCAGGTCGCCGTGCTCGGGGAAACGGCGGCCCGGTCCTTGTTCCCAAACGGCGGCGCCGTTGGCGAGTTCGTCAAGGTGAACCACCTATGGCTCAAGGTGGTAGCGATACTAAGGGATCGACAACTTCCCGACGACGAGTTCCAGGGCTTCGATGTGGGCGGGGAAAGCGACCGCGTCTACCTGCCCCTCGAGACCGCCCTTAAGCGCCTACGTATTCCCGCTTGGGATCCGGAACTCGCCCAGCTGAAGGTGCGCCTCTCGGGCGGCTACTCGCCCACCTCGGCGGCGGGCGCCGTCCAGCACCTGCTCGACCGACGCCACGGCGGTCAGAAGGACACCCGTATCACGGTACCCGTCCGGCTTCTTGCCCAGCACCAGCAGACCCAGCGCATCTTCACGATCGTGATGTCGGCGGTGGCCGGTATTTCGCTGCTCGTCGGTGGAATCGGCATCATGAACATCATGATGGCGAGCGTCATGGAACGACGCTCCGAGATCGGCCTGCTGCGCGCGGTCGGCGCCCGCGAAAAGGACATCGTGCGGCAGTTCCTGGTCGAAGCCACCCTGATCGCACTCTTCGGTGCGGCCGCCGGGGTGGTGCTCGGCGTGGTCATCGCCTACGTCATCGCCGCGTTCGCCGGCTGGGCCGTCGCCTGGTCGTTGCCGGGCATCGCCCTGGCCGTTCTCGTCTGCATGGCGATCGCGGTCGGCTTCGGGGTGTATCCGGCGATGTCCGCCGCGCGGCTGGATCCGGTGGCGGCGTTGCAGACGGAGTAGCGCAAGGGCCGTGGAACGCTACGTAACCTCGAACGGCGCCCGCCTCTGGACGTGCTCGAGCGGCCACGGCACGCCCTTCCTGATGTTCAACGGCGGTCCGGGCTGCGACGACTACCTCGGGCCAGTCGCCGGCATGATCGAGGACATCTGCCAGGTCATCCGGTTCGAGCCGCGCGGCTGCGGTCGATCCGACTGGGATGGCAACTACGCCGTGGAAACCATGATCGAAGATGCCGAATCCGTCCGGCGGGCGTACGGTGTGGAAGGGTGCATCGTCGGAGGACACAGCTTCGGGCCCGACCTCGCGCTCGCGTACACGCTTCGATTTCCGGACCATGTCATCGGATTGATCGGCATCGCGGGCGGCAGGGTCGTGAACGACCGGACTTGGAGCGAGGCGTATCACCGCAATCTCGACACGGTCGGCGAGGACTTGGGTGGCGTGGTGTTCACCGCCGACGACAACGTGAACCCGGAAGGCAACCGTTCCTGGCGCGAGTACATCAAGCGCCCAGCGCTATTCCGCGAGATTGCGCACACCCGGATTCCCGCCACCTTCATCAACGGTTCCGAGGACATCCGGCCGAGCTGGCCGACCCGGCAGTTGGCGGCTTTGATGCCAAACGGACGCTACATCGAGATTGCCGGCGCAGCCCATACCGTGTGGCTGACGCATGCCGCCGAGTTGCGAGCGGCCGTGCGCGAGGCAGTGGCGCGAATACGACAGGCCGAGTAGAGGCAAGACGCGGCTTTGGGCATCTACGCTACACTCCCTTAAGCCACCCGCAACGTGCCGATGGACAACCGGCGCGGCTGGACAAGGAGTAGACATGTCGCTCAGCATCTATCTCACCTTCGACGGCAACTGCCGTGAAGCCTTCGAGTTCTACCGAGCCGTGTTCGGCACGGAGTTCGTCGTGCTCTCCACCTTCGGCGAAGGTCCCGAGGACATGGAAGTGTCGGATGCAGACAAGGACAAGGTGATGCATGTAACCCTGCCCATCGGTTCGAACGTCCTGATGGGCAGCGACAACAGCCCCCACGGGCCACCCGTCGTGGTCGGCAACAACTTCTCGATTTCGGTCGATGCACAAAGCCGTGAAGAGAGCGACGACCTCATTGGCAGGTTGGCCGACGGCGGCACCGTGACCATGCCGATGGAAGAGACCTTCTGGGGATCCTATTTCGGGATGTGCACGGACCCCTTCGGCGTCAACTGGATGGTCTCCTGCGACCTATCTGCGTAGGCCAACGCTGATTGGCACTTCGTCGCGACGTTCCCCACTAGTCGTCGGCGGCGGCGCCGCACGGTCAAGCGCGAATCGCTTGGGCTGTGCCGTCGCCATCGCAGGCATTCTCGCGGGGGCGGGCTTGGTGCCCGAAACCGCCCGTGCCGACGACTACGCGGGTTCGGCAGTCTGCAAGTCCTGCCATGCGGCTGAGGCGGTGGCCTGGGAACGCTCGGACCATTTCCGCGCCATGCAGGAGGCCACGCCGGGCACCGTGGCTGGCGATTTCTCCGACGTTCGGGTCACGTTCCACGGCATGGACACGCGGTTCTTCCGGGAGGGTGACGACCACTTCGTCGAAACCGTAGGACCCTCTGGGAGTCGCGGGAAATACCCCGTTCGGTACACGTTCGGCCACCGGCCCTTGCAGCAGTACCTGTTGGATCGGGGCGACGGCGTCCTGCAGGCGTTCGACGTGGCCTGGGATACGCGATCCGAACCCGAGGGCCAACGCTGGTATCACCTGCAGCCCGATGAGCCGGTCTCCCCCGCTCACCCGTTCTTCTGGACCCGGCACGCGATGAACTGGTCCAGCCAGTGCGCCGACTGCCATTCGACCCGGGTGGTCAAGACATTCGACCCGAAAAAGCGGGAGTTCACGACCGACTACCGGGAGGCGAATGTCGGCTGCGAAGCCTGCCACGGGCCGGCCGGCGAACACGTCCGGCTTGCCGAGTCGAACGAGCTGGCCGACGTGCCGTTTGCGGGATTCGCATCCGGGCCATCGCCACCGATCAAGTGGCTGTTCCCGGCGGAGAAGTCGATCGCCGAACCGCACGGTGGCGGCGCCGATCGTGAGATCGACATGTGCGGCGGCTGCCACTCGCTGCGGACGCCGCTCACCACCGAACCGTTCGGCAAGCCCTACCACGAGGCATACCGCCTGGAACTCGTTGACGACGTCCGCTATTTCCTGGACGGCCAGATTCGCGAGGAGGTCTTCGTCCTCGGATCCTTCCTGCAGAGCAAGATGCACGTTCGCGGCGTGACCTGCGGCAACTGCCACGAGCCGCATAGCGGCGATCTACGCTTCCCGGGCAACGGCGTCTGCGCGCAATGCCACCGCGCCGATGTCTACGACGTCGCAAGCCATCACCGACATCCGCCTGGGCAACCCGGGAGCGCCTGCATCGACTGCCACATGCCGGCGCGAACCTACATGGGCGTGGACGACCGTCGCGATCACTCGTTCCCGATCCCGAGGCCAGCACTCGGGGCCGAACTCGGCGTCCCGAATGCCTGCGCGGACTGCCACGAGGGTCGCGATGACCAATGGGCGATCGCGTCCCTGCGCGACTGGGGCGTGGCGGAGGACAGGGACCATTGGGCACGCATCCACGAGGGCCTTCGCCGCGGGAACCCCGAGGCGTTGGCGACGGCAGAGGCGCTGCTCGAGACACCGGGTCTCTCGCCCCTGGTGGCGGCAAGCCTTCTCGCGCAAACCGCGAACGTGGCAACGACCGCCCTCGGCGACGTTTTGAGGCCGTGGCTCGACCATTCCGACCCGTTGGTTCGGCGCGGCGCGATGGCGGGAACGGGGGGACTGCCCAACGACCTTCGCTGGTGGACGCTGGCCAACCGGCTGCACGAGACGCACCCCGGCGTGCGCTTCGAGATGGCGGTCTCGCTATCCGAGATCTATCCCGGACTCTCGCCCGCAGCCCGCCGGGCGGCAGCCCCGTTGCTTGCCGACTACAGGCAAAGGCTCGCCGCGTCGGCCGACCTCGCTGCCACGCAAACAGCCCTCGCGCGCCTGGAAGTCAGCCTCGGTCGAACTGCTCCGGCCCAACGCGCCTTTGAGCGAGCCCTCGAGATCGACCCCACATCCTTGGTGGCGTTGGTGGACTTCGCAGACCTGCGACGCGCCCAGGGCCACGAACAGGAGGCCGGGACGCTGCTTCGCCGAGCGCTGAGTGTTGCCCCCGACAACGGCACCGCCAACGTCGCCTACGGTCTTCACCTGGTACGCCTCAACCGACACGACCAAGCGCTGACACGACTATCCACGGCGGCACACGCCCCGGATGCGCAGCCGAGATTCGTATACATCTACGCCGTGGCGCTGGACTCCCTCGGAAAGCGCGAACGAGCACTCACCGCGTTGCGCGAAGGAATCGGACGCTGGCCGTGGAGCTTCGACCTGCTGACGACGCTGGTGCTCTACATCGGCGACGACCGTTCGCCCGAACTGCACAGACATCTCGACACGCTCGAAGCCCTTGCGCCCGACTCGCCGCAGGTTCGGGCCCTCCGGGAACGCTACACCGGGCATCGGCAGTAAACGCGAGACCGGCTCGGGTGTTGATGCAGCTACCACGGCTTCAACTCTTGGGGCAGGTCTGACAGCGCGACCGCCCGTATCTGCTTCGCCATGTCGAACGAATGCCGGCCCGCATGTATGACGACTAGACGCTGAAGCTCGAGGTCCGCAAGGGCGATCCGCATCGACGCGGTGATGCCCGGGGCGGACGTGCGTTTGACCTCGAATCCCCAACGCTTTCTGCCGCGAACGACCAAGAGATCGAGTTCGGCACCGGCATGGGTAGCCCAGAAGAAGCACTCGTGGGGCCTTACCGCAAGGAACGAAGCCACTTGGCTTATCACGAAACCCTCCCACGAGGCGCCAAGTTTGGGATGGACATCAAGGTCCGACCGGTTGGTAATGCCGAGCAGGGCGTGCAATAGGCCGGTATCCGCAAGATAGACCTTCGGCGCCTTGACTTGACGTTTTTTTAAGTTTGCGTGCCACGGCTGGAGCTGCCGCACGACAAACGCGGAAGTAAGGACGTCAAGGTAGTGTCGAACCGTGGCATGGTTCACGCCGAAGTTCCGGGCAAACTCCGAGGCGTTCCAGACTTGGCCGTGATAGAGCGCCAGCATGGTCCAGAAGCGCCTAAGCGTGGCGGCGCCGGTCCGAATGCCAAGCTGGGGCATGTCGCGCTCGAGAAACGTGCTGATGAAGTCCTCACGCCAATCCCGGCTCTTCGAGTTCGATGACGCCAAGTACGAACGCGGAAAGCCGCCTCGAAGCCAGAGAATCGAATGACTCTTGATGCCCACTTCCGGCAGGGAGAAACCGTCGAGCGGGTGCAGAGCCAGACGACCCGCCAAGGTTTCGTTCCCTTGCCGAAGCAGGGCCGGTGAAGCACTGCCCAGGACCAAGAACCTCGTACGGATTGGTCTTCGATCCGCCAATACGCGGAGTAGCGGGAAAAGCCCCGGCAACCGGTGGATCTCGTCCAAGACAACGAGGCCCCTTAGAGGTTCGAGTGCCAACTCCGCATCCGCCAACCGGGCTAGATCACCCGGCCGCTCCAAGTCGAAGACGTGGCAAGGCTGTCTCCACGCCGCTTGCACGTCCCTCGCGAGCGTCGTCTTGCCTACCTGCCTAGCGCCGAGTATGGCGACAACCGGGTTGTCGCGTAGTAGCGATTGCACCCGAGTAAGATGTTGGGGGCGTCGTACCACAACGAACCTAATCTTGAAATTTGATGGGTGGCCTATCAGATTTCAAGCTGTTGATCATCCGCTGAGGCAATCGACCGCCAACCGTAGCGCACCCTGCCCGCGACCCGAGCTTCGCCAGGAACTTGCGGGACACGACACTAGCGCCACAAAAGCCGTTGCCTAGCGGCACCGCCTTTCGCCCAGCCCAAGCCGCCCTAGCACCCCCGACTTTCGGCGAACGCCGAAACGTCCGGCAGGCGGCTAGGCTACACTGCGCGTGTTGCGGCGGCTTCTCAAGGAGCGGACTTGAGCGAGGCGACAGATAACCAGGCGCTCGGCGTTCCGGGTTCATCGGCGGCACCGACTTCCCAGTTCGGCTTGCTTGGCACCCGCCGCCTCGGGCCTCTGTTCATCACCCAGTTCTTCGGCGCGTTCAACGACAACCTGTTCCGGTGGGCCTTCGTGGCCGTCCTCACCTTCGGCGGCCTGATCGCCGCGGACACGTCGCGGGTATACAACAATCTGGCGGCGGTCGTTTTCATCCTGCCGTTCTTCCTGTTCTCGGCGACGGCCGGCACGCTGGCCGACCGGTTCGAGAAGTCGAGGCTTGTTCGTTTCGTCAAGATCGGCGAGATCGGCGTCGCGGCGCTCGCCGGGATCGCGCTTTATCTGCAAAGCCTCCCCGCGTTGTTCACCGTGCTCTTCCTGCTCGGTGTGCAATCCACGTTCTTCGGGCCGCTCAAGTACTCGATCCTGCCGCAGCACCTCGACTCCCGGGAACTGGTGGGCGGCAACGCCATGGTCCAGATGGGTACGTTCGTGGCGATCCTCCTCGGCACCATCGCGGGCGGGATCGTCGGCGACCTGGAAGGCGTCTCGCTGCTGCTGTTCGCCTTCGTGGTCCTGGTGGCGGTGCTGGGCTACCTCGCATGTCGGTGGATTCCGCGTGCCCAACCCACGAAGACCGACAATCTGGGCTGGAACCCCGCCGTCGAAACCTGGCGTTTGATCACGCTCGCCCGGGAACGCAAGGCGGTATTCCTGTCGATACTCGGTGTGTCCTGGTTCTGGCTGCTCGGCTCCGTCGTCCTCGTGCAGATCCCGTCGCTGGTGCGCGACCTATCCGGGGGACAGCCCGTGGTCACGTTGATCATGGTGGTCTTCACCGTCGCCATCGCCCTCGGCTCGCTGTTTTGCGAAAAGCTCTCGGGACGGCGTGTCGAGATCGGGCTGGTGCCCGTCGGCGCGGCAGGCGTCAGTCTGTTCGGCCTCGACGCCTACTTCGCGATCAGCGCCATTGCGGCTGGCGAGACGGAGCGCACCGTCATCGAGTTCCTCCGCACGCCAGGCGTGGCCCGGCTCATGGTCGATCTGACCATGATGGGCATCTTCACGGGCCTCTACGTCGTGCCGCTGCAGGCGAACATCCAGTCTCGCACGCCAAACGACCGGCGTGCCCGGGTCATCGCCGCCAACAACGTGCTGAATTCCTTGTTCATGGTCGTGGGTGCCGGTTTCGCGATCGGATGGTTCCTGCTCGACGGCACCATCGGTGGCCTGATCGCCGCCTTGGCGGTCATCAACGCGGGCGTCGCGGTGTTCATCTTCCAGCAGGTGCCCGAGTTCGCCATGCGGTTCCTGGTCTGGGCGATCTCCCACACGATGTACCGGGTGCGCCACCAAGGGCTCGACACGATCCCCGAAAAGGGTCCGGCGGTACTGGTCTGCAACCACGTCAGCTACATGGACGCCTGCCTGCTCGCCGGTGCGGTGCGGCGACCGATCCGCTTCGTCATGCACCAGAACATCTACCGGCTACCGGTGCTCAACTTCATCTTCCGCACCGGGCGCACGGTGCCGATTCTTCCCGAGACCGAAGATCCGGCGGTCTACGAAGCCGCGTTCCGGGACGTTCGCGAGGGGTTGGCTGATGGCGACCTCTTCTGCATCTTCCCGGAGGGCAAGCTCACCCTCGACGGCGAAGTCGACCGGTTCCGCAAGGGGATCGAGCGAATCGTTGGCGAAACCCCCGTGCCCGTTGTCCCGATGGCGCTACGCGGTCTCTGGGGAAGTTTCTTCAGCCGGGAGGGCAAAGGCGCATTCCGACGCGGCCCCGGTCGGTTCTGGAGCCGCGTCGACATCGTCGTGGGCCAAGCCGTGGCGGCCGAGGCGGTGGAAGCCGACAACCTGCGCGAGCGGGTGCTTGCCTTGCGCGGCAACGATCGGTGAGCGGACCTCCTGCGGATTTCAGCCACCGCGACGTCGACGTCTATCCGCCCTTCCCCCACGAGGACCCTCGGCATCTAGTCGGCGTAGCGGCCGTCGGCGAACTCGTGCGCGTCGCCAAACTCGACGGGCGCGTCGTCGGCGCCTACCGCCTTGTCCGCACCGGTCAGACACGATTCGCGATCAAGGCCCTCGTCATCGACGAAGAATACCGTGGCCATGGCATCGGCCGCTGGCTGCTCGGCCACGCCATCGGGATCGCTGAATTGAAGGGCGGCAGGGTCATCGATGCCCCGCGTACCGCGGAGGGGTTCTTCGCCGTTAGCGGTTTCGAGCCGGTAGGCAACATCCTCCGCTTGAACCTGACGCCCGAGTAGTCCTCGTCGACCGCCTCGAGGATGCGGCGCATGGGTCCCGCGACGAGCGGCTCGCGAGCGGCGCTGCGGGCGGACCCGGCGAACAGCCCAAGGGCGGTGCGACCTGGCGCGCAACACCCACTCCTTGCCGCCAAGGGGTGAGACCCGCACACTTGCAGTCTATGCAAAAGGCCATCGACATCGCCGCCCTCCCCCAACTCGAGGGCGGCGCCACCGTGGTCATTCTTCGATCCAAGTGGTACGCCGACATCGTGGGGTCGTTGCACGGCAAGTGCGTTGAGGTGCTTGAGGCAAAGGGCGTCGACAACATCGTGACCCACACGTTGCCCGGGACGCTGGAGTTTCCGTTCGCGGCCAACGAAGTCGTCGAGACCAATGCCGATGTGGACGCCATCGTCTGCCTCGGCGTGGTGCTCAAGGGCGACACCTACCACTTCGAGATGATCATCGACGAATGTGTCCGCGGCCTGGGCGAGGTTTCCCGTGCCGCGCGGGTGCCCATCGTCAACGAGGTGCTGCCCGTGACACGGCTTGCGGACGCCGAGGCCCGCGCAGCCGACGATGAACTCAACAAGGGCATCGAGGCGGCCGCCGCCGCCATCGAGATCATCCATTGGCGCCGCCAACTCGCGACCCGGTAAGCCTGCTGCCCAGGCCAACGTCGCTCGAGCCCGGCCCACGCTGGGTGCTGGCGTCGGATCCGAACCGAATCCAAGGCTCGTGTTCTACACGCCTGATACGCGCGGTGGCGCGGTTGCCGGCGCGGGGCTTAGTCATCGAGTTTCGAGTCGAGCGCGCGACGCGTTCCGTTCCGGGGGTCGCCGATTCGTACGAATACCGGCTAACGGTGGGCGAGACCGTGACGATTCGGGCCGAGACCGAATGGGGTGCCCTGACGGCGCTGGCCACCCTGACGCAACTCGTCGCCGGCGGGGTCCTCGATGTCGCCGAGGTTCACGACGCGCCCCGCTATCCCTGGCGCGGCGTGATGATCGACACGGTCCGGCACTTCATCTCGCTCGCGACCCTCGAACGAACACTCGATGTGATGGCGTTCTACAAGCTGAACGTCCTTCACCTGCACCTCACCGACGACCAGGGATTCCGGTTCCGTTCCAACGCCTACCCGGAACTTGCCAGCGCGGACGCCTATTCGCACGCCGAATTTCGCGATCTCGTCGACTACGCCGCCGACCGTGCGATCCGCGTCGTGCCCGAGCTTGATGTACCCGGCCATGCCACGAGCTGGCTTGCCGCACACCCGGATTGGGGTGTCGATGGTGTCGTCGGCGTGGAAGGACCCAGTACCCGCTTCGGCGTACACGACGTCTGCCTCGACATCGAGAACCCCGAGGTTCGCCATGCCGTCGACACGCTCCTCGGTGAGTTCGCCGACGTGTTCCCCGACGAGTTCGTGCATTTCGGCGGGGACGAGGTCGGTCGTGATTGCACGGCGTTCTACCAGCATGTTGTCGAGACGCTCGGCGGATTGGGCAAACGCGCCATGGGCTGGGACGAGTGCCTGCACGAGGACCTTCGCCAGGACACCGTGATCCAGGCCTGGCGAGGCATAGAGGCCCGGGATGCCGCGTTGCGCGCTGGGCACGACTGCGTGGTGTCCGCGCCCTACTACCTCGACCTTTTCTATCCGGCGGACGTGCATCACGCCTTCGACCCCGCCACCTCGACCAAGGCCGGCGAGCAACGCCTGGCCCGTCACCCCAGCCTTGCCCACGTCCGGGATGGGCTCGCGTGGATGTCGGATTTCGGCGCTTTCCCCGAACTGCCCGAGAGACCGGGCGGCTGCGTCCTTGGTGGCGAAGCCTGTCTTTGGTCCGAGCTTGTCACGGACGAGTTGCTGGATGCGCGCCTGTGGAGTCGCATGCCGGCGATCGCCGAACGGTTCTGGAACGGCAGCGAGTCCTCGGATGCCGGGGCGGTCTACGAGAGCGCGGCGGCGACGCGGGGCACCCTCGCCATGCTCGGCACGCTACCCGAGGACCACGCCGCGCTCTTCGAGGACTACCCGGACCTCGCGCGACTCATCGAGATGGTCGAACCCGTCAAATGGTACCTGCGGCTTCTGGGGGTCGCCGAATACCAACGCCGCGTCAGCGGAGTGGGAAGTGCAGGAGAGGCGCGACCCTACTCCACGACCACGCCCCTCGACCGGATCGTCGACCGCATTCCGCCGGAGAGCCTCGCCACGCGACGTGCCGCAGCCGATCTGGCCGAGGGCGTGTCCATGGAACGGTGGATCGCCGGCTGGCGGAAGCAACGCGAGGCACTCGCGCGGCATCCCGATCTAGTAGGCGAGTTGCACAGCGTCTCGGACGCACTTGTCGGGGTCGCCGACTTCCTTGCCGGGAAGGCGAACGTCGACATCGGTTCCCTCGGCGGGCCATTCGGCGAATACCTGCTGCCGATCGCCGATGTCGCGGCAAACCACGAACCCGAACGCGCCACCACCATCCGCCCGGTCCTCGACGCCTGGAACGTTGCGTCAAGCGCCCTACGAACCATCGACGCCGGCCACATCAACGACACCTACCTGGTCGATGATCGCTACGTGCTTCAGCGCCTCAACCACTCGGTCTTCCAACATCCCGAAGCGCTCATGCGCAATCTCGACAAGGCCATCGCCCACGAGGGCGGCAAATTGCTCCTCGCCCCGATCGCGACGAGGCAAGGCGCACCGTACGGCGTCGATGCAAGCGGGGAGATCTGGCGCTTGTTTCCCCACCTGCCGTCGCGGAACTTCCAGAACCTGCCGGATGAACTCCTTGGGCCCGCCGGAGGCGCGTTCGGCGCCTTCCTCGCCACCTTTGCGGACTTCGCGGGCGAACTCGAACCCGTGATCGAAGGCTTCCACGACCTTGGCTTCTACCTCACACGCCTCGACGCCGCGCCGCCGGGGGACGTGGGCGCCACCTTGGACGAGATCAACAAACTCCGAGCCCAGTTCCGGCCCGGCGAGGCGGAGCGCGTAATCCACGGCGACTGCAAGGTGAACAACCTGCTCTTCCATCCGACGCGAGACACGGTCACGGCGATCATCGACCTCGACACCTTGATGCTGGGCGACCCGGCCTGGGACTTCGGCGACCTCGTGCGCTCTGCATTCGCGGGTAGTGAAGAGACGGCGGCGGCTGCCGAGTTCTCGCGGTCCCGATTCGAGCCCTTGAGCAAGGGGTTCTTCTCCGCGTTCGGCCCGGTGGACGATACGCGCCGCTACGCCGCGGCACCCGCCTACATGAGCTTCATGCTGTCGGTGCGGTTTCTCACCGACCACTTAGAGGGTGACGTCTACTTCAAGGTGGGCAGACGCGGCGACAACCTCGCCCGCGCCCGATCGCAACTCGACCTCGCCAAGCGGTTCATGGCCGTCGGACCCGAGATGGCAGGCATCCTCGAAGACATCCAGCGGTCGTAGGCGATCCTGAGGCGACCCTTGCGCTCGCCCCGACCGCGACGGCCGTCCGACGAAATGAACGTCGCGGCCTGATCCGGGCGGGACACGCCCCTCCCCTACGGTCGCGCCGTACGCATCGGGTGCAAACTGGCACTTTCCAACGCCACGCCGTAAGGTTCGCGGTTTCGTTTCGCCGAAGGCCTCGCCAATGAACCACGTCAAGGATCTGCTCAGAGCCGGAGACACCGCTGTCGGTACCACCGCGGGGGCCAATAGCGAGGTTCGCTTGCTCGCGAACTCGGGCTTCGACTTCATCCTCTTCGATACCCAGCACGCGACGGACGACATCAAGGGCCTCGCACGCGCCGTGTCGGCCACCCGAGGCACGACCGCCGCCCCGATCGTGCGGGTCGGCGATCTGCGTCCCGACCAGATCTGCTACGCGCTGGACATCGGCGCCAAGGGTATCGTCGTTCCCATGGTGAACACGCCCGATGAAGCCACCGACATGGTCAAGTGGTGCAAGTATCCCTTCGACGGCGTCCGGAGTTCCGCCGGGATGCGTGGCGAGTGGGGCGAGTTCAAGAACTACCGCGAATACATGGACGCGGTGAACGAACAACTGCTGATCGTGCCCATGATCGAAACCCAGGAAGCGTTGGGTGCCATCGACGAGATTCTCGCCGTTCCCGGCATCGACGTGCTCTTGGTGGGCCCGTCGGATCTGTCCATCAACCTCGATGTCCCCTTGGACTACACCAGCGACACCTACCAGGCCGCGTTGGACAAGATCGGTGCTTCCTGCCAGGCGGCGGGCGTCGCCGCGGGCATGTTCTTCGTCCCGCCGGGCATTTCCCCCGCACAATTGCAGGACAAGGGCTTCCGGTTCTTCACCCTGCCCTGGGCAGGCTGGGCGACGGAAGGCATCAAGAACGGAATCGCGGGCGTTCGGTAAGGCGTCGTCAGATCTCCGGGACCGACTGCGGTTCGTTCTCGACCCGGGTGACCCAGTAGTCGGCGTCGAAGGAGTCGTCGCCGAGCAGGAACCGCCAGAAGCGGATGCGGTTGATGTATTCGATTCGGCCGGTGTCGTTCTCGAACCAGGGCTCGCCCCTGGTGAGGATCGAGTGGATGTGATCCGGGTCGCGTCCGCGCTTCACATGGAAGATGGGGCGCTGCGCGAGATCCGCGTCGGTCAAGTCCGACGTGTCCCAAAGGCGCTGCTGCCGAACCGTCGGGTTGAGGCGGAGCTTGAACATGAAGCGCACAACCTCGGAACGGTTCCGGCCACCGCCATGCCACAGGCCATGATGGGCGAAGATCAAGGTACCCGCCGGGCATACGACGTGCTCCTGGCCCACGATGTTCTGGTAGCGGGCAATCGCAGCCTCGCTGACCACCCGCAAATGCGTGCCGGGCACGTATCGGGTCCCGCCCATGTCCGGCGTGACCTCGTGCGGGAAGTACATGAGTTGGATGTCGAACGTGAGCCGCGGGTCGATCGTGGAGTCCTGGTGGGTGTGCTGGGTTTTCCCGTCCTCGCCTGAGGGCCAAAGGACGTGCAGGAAGTGGTGGTCGACCAATGAACCGTGGCCAACGAGGCTCTCAACCGCGCCGCGCACCCATGGCAGGCGCACCAGGCGGCCCAGCGCCGTGTCGCCGGCGTAGGCGTCCATCATCGGTGTCCCCGCGGGCACTTCCGGGATGCGGCTGTTGGCCATCAACCCCCGATAGTCGGCGGGACCGGGACCACCCGCCTCGTCCATGAACTGGGCGTTTACCGGATCGGGTACGCGACCGTCGAAGCGCAGGAAGCCGCGGGCGGCAAAACTTGCCATTTGCCGGGAGTTGAGTCGTTCAATCATCGTCCACCGGCGGCGACCCTTCGCCTTGGGACCCCAGAACTCCCTCAGCCTCGCTGCGTTCGCCAAACACCTCTTTCCTGACCGCTTCGGCGACATCGCAATACTGCGCCTTGGACTTCGTCTTCCGGTAGCCGTCGTAGATGTAGGCGGCGGTTCCAACGTACTCGGGGGTTCGCAGTCGATGGAAAGTGAACTCGACGGTCCCTAGTCGAGGAGTTGGGTACTTGTCCGTCAACCTCTTCGCCGTCAGCAGTTCGTACATTCGGTCGTCATCGTTTCTGACAAGGAAGTGAGCGCGGTACGCGCACTCGGGCAGTCCCCCGCCCGTGGTCACGACTCGCCGTCCTTCCGATCGGGAATCCGTGTAACCATCGTGGTAGACGTGCACGCTATGTAGCCAGTCCGTATTCCGTCTATCCCTGACATTGATGCTATAGCTGAAGTGGGAACCACGGTATGACCCGGTATTGGTGTAGTTCGCAAAGACGAAGTCGCCCACGCCATCGCCATTCAGATCTATCTCCAATTGCCTCGGACCCTCGAGACTGATCACCTCTGGCGGGTCGCACCACGAGGTGGGAGCGACGGTTGCCAACGCCAGGCACAAGGTGATCACAGGCATTCTACGCATCGGATTCATCCCCTCGGGTCACGCCCACCCGTGGCTTCGCCGGTTTGCGCGTCGCAAACGAGTTTCTCGAAGAAGAACTCGTATTTGAGGTAGCCCGTCCTGAACTCTTCGCCCACGCCGTGATCGAGGAGCGGCGAAGCCTGGATCAGACGCCAACCATCCTGCAACGCCCCAAGCCCCGTTTCGTAGGGCGGTTCGTCCGCATCTCCAGACATGTGCCGCTCCCGACCCGTACCGTCGTAGACGGCCCAAGCCACGACCGCAGAATCGAGCGCGGAATTGCGCAGGTAGAGGACAAGCACCTGCTGGCGTTGCGTCGTCACGCTCGAACCCGTTGCGTTGGGACCTACGCGCCCTGCAAAGTCCTGAGCGCTTGAAGCGTCGCCGCCGGATCGGGCAAGACGCCCTGAAACGCTTCCGCATGACGAACCACGCCGTCGGGATCGATGATCGTCAAGGTGCGGTTCACGATTCCCGCGGCCTCGTTGAAGATGCCAAGCGACCTGGCCGCCGCACCATGGGGCCAGAAGTCTGACAAGAGCGGATGGCGAATCCCGCCCAGGGCCGCCGACCACGCGCGGAGCGCCGGGGCGGAGTCGACGCTCAAGCCAACGAGGACGGCACCCGAGTCCGTGAACTGCTTCAACGCACGGTTGAAGTTCGCAGCCTGGTTGCTTCAGCCGCCGGTGAACGCCAGCGGGAAAGTGTGCAGTACGACCCATTGGCTTCCCCTGAACCCGGCCAGGCTGACCTCCTCGCCCTCGTGGCTTCTCAGCGTGAAATCCGGGGCGACGTCTCCGATTGCGACCATCGCGTCTCTCCCGTTGGTGTGACGTCAAATCAGCATACACCACCGCCCCGAAGGCACCACCGCCTCGAAGGACACCCACCGGGGGAAGGGACCACCTCGAAGGGACACCCACCGGGGGAAGCACCGCCTCGAAGACCACCTCGGGGCCACCTCGAAGGGACACCCACCGGGGCACCGCATCGAGAAAGCCCGACGGGACGCCCACCCGGGCGGAAGCCCGCAGGGACACCCACCGGGAAGGGCCCGAAGGGACACCCACCAAGGGCTCGAATCGGCCCAGATTCCGGTATCGTGTCCACGATGTTGAGAGTCCTTGCGAAACCCGCCTTGGCGGTCGTGCTATTGGCCCTCGTCGGCTGCGCCTCGACGGGGCGACCCCCGCAGTTCATCGGCGGCGCAGACCTCGTCTATCCCACCGACGCCAAGGCAAACGGTGTCGAGGGGCGGGTGGTCGTGCGCTACGACGTCACGGTGGCGGGTACCGTCGCCAATGCCGTTGTCATCGAATCCGAGCCGCCGGGGATATTCGACGACGCGGCACTCGCCGCCGTGCGATCCTGGCGTTTCCGCCCGATGGTGGTACACGGCGAGGTGGTCGCCGCACCCATGCGGGTCAGCGAGCTTGTCTTCCGCTTGGGCGAGAGCGCTTACGACGACTTGCCGGTCCCGGCGAGGGACGACTCGTAAACCGGGCGTGGCGCACTTGACGCACCGCCCCTGTTTTCGGTCAAAACGCTACAACGCACAACAAGCGCTACGTTGCTGGAGAGCATCATGGAAATACGTACTGAACGGCAGGTGTTCGTTGTTCAGCGCCGTCATCACGACTGCCAAGACGCAACCCGGGAATGCGACACTTAGAGCGGGTCGTGCTTTAAAGCGGACCTGCGGGCGAGCCCGCGAAAATGGGTTGGCGGGCCGCGTAGCCCGTAACCGCCTCCACGGCCTTCGCCGCGCGCAGCAGAAAGGCATCCTCGCGAAGCGGCGCGATGAGCTGGGCACCCACCGGAAGGCCGTTCTTGAAACCCGCGGGTAGCGACAGCGCCGGGCAGCCTGTCACCGTGATCCAGCTACAGGACTCCATCCACTCGATGTAGGTGGACATCCGTTTCCCCGCCACTTCCCGCACCCAGTCGGTGGCGATGTCGAACGGCTGTACCTGGGTCGTCGGGCCAATCAGGAGGTCTACGTCCGCGAAGAAACCGGCAACCTGCGCCACCAGGGCGGCACGCGCCGGATAGACCCAGTCGTAGTCGGCGACGGTCAGTTCGAGCCCGGCGTCCAGGTTCCACCGGATGGTGTCCTTGAGCTCCGCCTTCTCGGAATCGGAAGCCCGCAGGGACACCCACCGGGAAGGGCCCGAAGGGACACCCACCAAGGGCTCGAATCGGCCCAGATTCCGGTATCGTGTCCACGATGTTGAGAGTCCTTGCGAAACCCGCCTTGGCGGTCGTGCTATTGGCCCTCGTCGGCTGCGCCTCGACGGGGCGACCCCCGCAGTTCATCGGCGGCGCAGACCTCGTCTATCCCACCGACGCCAAGGCAAACGGTGTCGAGGGGCGGGTGGTCGTGCGCTACGACGTCACGGTGGCGGGTACCGTCGCCAATGCCGTTGTCATCGAATCCGAGCCGCCGGGGATATTCGACGACGCGGCACTCGCCGCCGTGCGATCCTGGCGTTTCCGCCCGATGGTGGTACACGGCGAGGTGGTCGCCGCACCCATGCGGGTCAGCGAGCTTGTCTTCCGCTTGGGCGAGAGCGCTTACGACGACTTGCCGGTCCCGGCGAGGGACGACTCGTAAACCGGGCGTGGCGCACTTGACGCACCGCCCCTGTTTTCGGTCAAAACGCTACAACGCACAACAAGCGCTACGTTGCTGGAGAGCATCATGGAAATACGTACTGAACGGCAGGTGTTCGTTGTTCAGCGCCGTCATCACGACTGCCAAGACGCAACCCGGGAATGCGACACTTAGAGCGGGTCGTGCTTTAAAGCGGACCTGCGGGCGAGCCCGCGAAAATGGGTTGGCGGGCCGCGTAGCCCGTAACCGCCTCCACGGCCTTCGCCGCGCGCAGCAGAAAGGCATCCTCGCGAAGCGGCGCGATGAGCTGGGCACCCACCGGAAGGCCGTTCTTGAAACCCGCGGGTAGCGACAGCGCCGGGCAGCCTGTCACCGTGATCCAGCTACAGGACTCCATCCACTCGATGTAGGTGGACATCCGTTTCCCCGCCACTTCCCGCACCCAGTCGGTGGCGATGTCGAACGGCTGTACCTGGGTCGTCGGGCCAATCAGGAGGTCTACGTCCGCGAAGAAACCGGCAACCTGCGCCACCAGGGCGGCACGCGCCGGATAGACCCAGTCGTAGTCGGCGACGGTCAGTTCGAGCCCGGCGTCCAGGTTCCACCGGATGGTGTCCTTGAGCTCCGCCTTCTCGGAATCGCTCATGGGACCGAACCGGCGTCGGAAGCCCGTGGCCCGCAGAACGTGGAAGATCCGCCGGGCGTCGGTGAGGTCAGGCGCCACGTCGATCACGGTGGCACCCGTGGCGGCGAGGGTGTCGCGGAGTTCGGCGATGGCCTCGCGAATCGCGCCTTCCACGGGCAGGGCGCCGAAGTCCTCCGTGACCGCGATGCGAAGCGTCGACGGTTCCAGCGGTTCGACCGACCGAAAGCTGCGACCAGGCTCGGGGAGGCAGTTCGGCACCCGCGGGTCGGGCCCGGCCAGCACCGAGAAGAGCAGGGCCAAGTCGTCCACGGTCCGGGCCATGGGTCCCGCCGTCGACAGGTCCGACCACGGATCCCCCCACACGGATGGCACTCGTCCCGGCGAGGGACGAAGGCCGATGACGTTGCAGAACGCCGCGGGATTGCGCAGCGAGCCGCCCGTGTCGCTACCGTCGGCGGTCGGGAGCATGCGGGCCGCGAGCGCCACCGCCGCGCCCCCGCTGCTGCCGCCGCAGGTCTTGCTTGGGTCGTACGGATTCCTCGTGGCACCGAAGACCCGGTTGAAGGTCTGCGAACCGGCCCCGAATTCCGGCGCGTTGGTCTTGCCGACGACAACCGCCCCCGCGGCCCGCATGCGTTCGACGATGAGCGCGTCCGTTGCGGGCACATGCTCGGCGTACAACACAGAGCCGTAGGTGGTGCGAATGCCCTTGGTGGGCAATAGGTCCTTGTGTGCGATCGGCAGGCCGGCGAGCGGGCCCTGGCGGTCGGGGTTTCGGTCGAGGTCGCCGGCAAGCTCAGTGGCCAGGTCGTAGGTCTTTGTGATGATTGCGTTCAGTGACGGATTCACGGCCTCGATGCGGGCGATGTGCGCGTCCAGAACTTCCCGGCAACTCAACTCGCGCCGCGCGACGAGGCCACGCAGTTCGGTGGCGGTAAGCAGGCAGGGGTCGGTCACGACGCCGGATCGTGGATCAGTCGCGCCAACCGTTCCAGTGCGTGATCGTCTCCACGGGCCCTCGCTTCGCCGGACGGAAATCCGTGCCGAGGGTATAGGCGACCGGGATCAACGCAGTCTGTACGACGTGTTCGGGAATGCCGAGTATCGCCGCCGCCTCGCGCTCGAAACCGAGGTGCAGCGTCGTCAGGCACGAACCCAAGCCCCGGGCACGCAGGGCCAGTTGGAAGCTCCACACGGCCGGGTAGATCGACGCGAAATAGCCACCGAGCGCGGTGACGCCCGCCCCGACACCCGGTCGCCCGGACAGGCAGGGAATCACGTGGACCGGTACTTCGTGAAGGTGCTCCATCAGGTAGAGCGCGGAACTGAACACCCGGGCGGTCTGGGAATCGCCCGACGCGTCGGCGCGTTCGCTCGCACCCGTTAGATACGCTTCACCACCGCGCCGGTACAAGGCGGCGAGTTCCCGCCGCTGATCCGCGTCGTCGACCACGACCCAGCGCCAGTTCTGGCTGTTCGAACCCGTGGGCGCCTGCACGGCGATTTCGAGGCATTCGCTGATCACGCGCCGTGGCACGGGCCGAGTGAGGTCGAGCCGCCTGCGCACGGCTCGGGTCGTGGAGAGAAGGTGGTCGCAGGTATCGACGTCGAGCGCCATGGGTCACTCCCGGGAACAAACGGCAAGCATAGTATGAATGCCGCGGTCGGCGACGCGCCGGAATCTGGCCAATCCAGGACGCCCGTTGGAAGCCCCGAGCTATCCCTTCTTCGTGTCGTTGGCCTTCTTCCGCTTCCGGCGCCGCTTGTTACCGTAGGTTCCCCTTACGATCTTGCCCCGCCGCGTGCGGATGTCGCCCTTACCCATTCCCATTCCACCCAAGGAGAGGATTCCATCATACCGCTTGGATCCTTCGGCGGGGCAGCCCCTGCAATCGAGGGCCTCGACGCGGGTGGCGGGCGCACCAAGGCGCGCGGCTACCAGCCCCAGCACTGCAACTCGTCCGCGAAGTAATACGGTCCCGAGTAATGTTCCTCGATGTTGGCCATGTGGATGGTCTCCATGCCCAGCGTGCGTGTGGTCCGATGGCCGAGAACCAGACTGCGCGCGTTGGCGGCAGTGGCGATCCGGCCGAGATCCGACGGTCTGGCATAGAGGTCCCGTATCCTGCCCCGCGCCGACTCGGAGATGGCGTGGTGGACGACAAGTGCATGGGCGTTCTGCGCGAGACTGGCGACCGTGCCTTTCTGATTGCTGAATCCCCCCGCGAACACCAACGAAATGCCGTCGATCTCAACCCGCCAGGCAAGGGCCGGCAACCCGCCATGGTGAACCGGAATCGCCGAGAGTTTGACGTTCTCCGTGCCGAAATCAGCCCACCGGCGCGTTCCGATCGCCATCACGTCGCGAACGTTTATGCGGTATTCCGCCGGTGAATCCACGGTCAGGAATCGCGACAGGTAGCCGTAGGCGCCGTCCGGGCCAATGAGCCGGCTGATGAAGTCCGTGGTGGATTCGCCCTCCGGGATCGCCGGGCCGAAAACCGGCAATACACGCTCGCGACCGGACTTGAGGGAGCCCTCGATGAGGCTCGGGAAGTCCACCGTGTTGTAGGCCTGCAGGCGTGTGAACACGACGGCGTCGAGGTCGGCGAAGTCCGCACCGGCCTCGTCGAAACGAAGCGCCGAGCCCGATCCGGTGTCGATCAGGACACGGGCATGCTCGTCCTGCCACACCAGATAGCTCGCCGAGCTTCGTTGGTCGGTGAGGTCCGCGCCGCCGGAACCGAGGATCTGTAGCCAGACCCCTTTGTCGCCGCAATAGGCGCCTTCTTGCGCCAGCGACAGCGTTGCCGCCAACACGCACATGGGAATGAGTATTCGTTTGGTCACTTGGTTTCTCCTGGTCATTTGATCTGGATCTCGTCGATTGCGGCCAGAAGTGCCCCCGCGCTGGCCTCGTCCGGCATCCGCCAGTCGCCCCGCGGGGACAGGCTGACGGTACCGACCTTCGGGCCAGGCGGCAGGGTAGTACGTTTGAATTGTTGGGCGAAGAATCGCTGAAAGAAGACCTTGAGCCAATGCTTGATGTTCGCGGGCGAGTGGATTCCGTCGAACGCGCGGCGCGCCAGGACGAAGATCTTCGTCGCCCCGGCGCCGTTGCGCAGGAAGTGGTACAGGAAGAAATCGTGGAGTTCGTAGGGGCCGATGATGGCCTCGGTTCGCTGGCCGATCTTACCGTCCTCCGATGGAATCAGTTCCGGCGTGATCGGCGTTTCCAGGACGCGTTCCAGCACGGCTCGCAGCTCGTCGTTTGCGCGGTGCCGAGCGTACCAGCGAACCAGGTAGGCGATCAGCGTCTTGGGTACCCCGGCGTTGACGTTGTAGCTCGCCATCTGGTCGGCATTGAAGGTGCACCAGCCCAGGGCGAGTTCCGAGAGGTCGCCGGTACCGACGACGATGCCGCCCATGAGGTTGGCGGTGTCGAAGAGGATCTGGGTGCGCTCCCGGGCCTGGACGTTCTCGAACGTGACGTCGGCATCGCCCGGATGCGCGATATCCACGAGGTGCTGATCCACCGCCGCCTCGATGGGAATCTCGCGCAATTCCACCCCGGTCGTCCGGGCAAGCTCTCTGGCGGACGCCAGGGTGTGTGCCGTGGTCCCGGGGCCCGGCATCGTCAGGGCACACAGGGCGCTTGGTGGCAGGTTCAGCTTTCCGAGAACATCCAGACAGACGAGATAGGCGAGGCTCGAGTCGAGCCCGCCGGACAGCCCGATGACCAATCGTTCGGCCTTGGCCGCACGCACGCGCCGGGCCAGACCCGTCGCCTGGATGGCGAGGATCTCCCGCGCGCGGGCGGTGAGTTCCGACTCGTCCGCCGGCACGAACGGCTGCCGGGGATAGGTTCGCGCGAGTGTGCCGAGAGACGGTGGACTCCCGGCGTCCACGACCGTGGGCGGCGACGGCCGGCGACTTTGCGCAAAGGTGGTGTTCTGCACACGGGCATGTCGGAGCCGCCCGGTGTCGATCTCCGCGGTCAGGCTCGAACCACCGAGTTCGAAACGCGTCGACTCCGCGAGGAGCCAACCGTTCTCCGCAACGATGAGATGGCCGCCGAACACGACGTCCTTGGTGGACTCGCTGGGTCCGGCGCCCGCGTAGACGTAGCCGGAAATCGTGCGCGCGCTTTGGGTACGCACGAGATCCCGGCGGTAGTCCGCCTTCGCAACCAACTCCGTGCTGGCCGACAGGTTGAGCACGATCTCCGCACCCGCCAGCGCGAGGTCGGCGCTCGGCGGGGTCGGTGCCCAAAGATCCTCGCAGATCTCGATGCCGAAGGCCGTGTGCCCCAGCTTGAAGACGAGATCCGTGCGCAGGGGGAACCGGCCCAGCGCGTCGTCGATGTCGACGGCGATGCCCGCGCCGGATGCGAACCAGCGCTTCTCGTAGAACTCCTCGTAGTTCGGCTGCGCGATTTTGGGTACCGCTCCGAGAACCCGCCCCCCGCGACACACGAAGGCGCAGTTCAGGATGCGGCCGTCGGCCAGCCACCAAGGTGCGCCGACGACCAGGACGCGATCATCCGCCGCCGCCGCAACCTCAATCAGCGCCGAATGCGCGGCATGACGCAGGTCGGCGGTCGCGAACAGATCCTCGCAGGTGTAGCCGGTGATTCCGAGTTCCGGCTGCAGAACAATCGCAGCATCCCGGGGCGCGTCGGCGTAGGCGTCGAGAATCGCCTGCGCGTTCGCGGCCGGATCCGCGATGACCACCGGCGGCGCGGCAAGGGCCACCTTGATGAAGCCGAGATCGGAGAAGTCCGTCATGTCGGCCAACATAGGAGCTTTGGGAACGGCAAATCAAGCCCGGAAACCGCATCGCCGACGCGGATGCGAGCACTGGCGAGTTGCTCGGCAAGGCGGCAGCGGCCGCTGTCGACTTCGGCCCTCCCCGCTTGGGCCAGCCGTGCCGTGCCAAGGACCGTCAACCGGCCTCGTGGTCTGCGGCCGCCGTCTGAAGCTCGACGAACTCCCGGTAGCGGCCGTCGGGCAGTGCAATCAACTCGGCGTGGCTGCCCTGCTCCATGATGCGCCCGTCCTCCAGGAACACGATCTTGTCCGCGTGGGCGATCGTGGACAGGCGGTGCGCGATGATGATGACCAGTCGATCCTTCGCAGCCTCATGCAACGACTGCACAAGGTATTCCTCGGTCTCGGGATCCAACGCGGATGTCGGTTCGTCGAGGATCAGTATCCTCGCATCGCGTAGCAGGCCACGGGCGATGGAAATGCGCTGCTTCTGGCCCACCGAGAGCTTGCTGGCGGAGGCACTGCCCAGCTTCGTGTCGTAGCCCTCCGGCAGCGACACGATGAAGTCGTGAATGCCCGCGGTTCGAGCGACGCGCATCACGTCCTCCCGGCCCGCGCGTGGCTTGCCGTAGCGGATATTCTCGAAAATCGAGTCCGAGAACAGCTGGGTTTCCTGGAACACGTAGGTCACCTGGCTGCGCAGACTCTCGAGAGTCACGTCGTTGACGTTGTGGCCGTCTACCCGCACCTCGCCTTCGGTGGCTACGTGGTATCGCGGAATCAGGTACGCGAGGCTCGTTTTGCCCGCGCCCGTCGGACCAACGAACGCGACGATCTGGCCGACCCGGGCATCCAAATCCACGTCAGCGAGTGCGCGCCGACCATCGGGGTAGACGAGTCCCGCGCCGCGCATGGACACGCCTTCACGCACGGGGTGCAACGCCAGCGTCCCAAGGTCTGATTCCGCCGGGAGGTCCATCATGGCGAACACCCGCCGCAAACCGGCGACGTTGTCCTGGAAGCGGATCCACAGATAGCCCATGGACCTCGCCGGACCCATCAAGTAGCCCCAGAATACGAACATGGCGGCGAAGTCGCCGGGCGACAGCCTGCCGTCGATGATCAGATGGATGAGCAGGACGAAGAACGCCGTCTGGATGATGGCGACCAGCGTGTCTACGACTTGCGGAATGATCATCCACATCAGCGATACGGCTCGGTGGCGGCGGAAGGATTCCTTGCTGTCGGCATCGAACCGGTCTCGCTCCTTGGCGTTGCTGCCGAGGCTCTGGACGGCCAGCACGTTGTCCATTCCCTCTTCGATGGTTCCCGTCGTCAAGGCGCCGGCGGCACGTGCGGCCTGACCCCGACGGCGTACGATCCGGGTGAATAGAAGCGAAAGTCCAAACCACGTTGGAAAAAGCGCCGCCGTCATCCAGAACATCTCGGGCATGTCCGAATAGGAATAGGTGGCGATCGCCGTGAGCATCGCCTGGCCGTAGAGGAACGTGGACATGAACGGCGTATGGGTGATTTCGTAGAACACCTCGTTGATCTGCGGCGCGTCGTAGAGCACGCGGTAGATCGAGTCGCCGATGCGCTGGTCCTCGAGTTGGGTCATGGAAAGCGCGCCGATGCGACTGAACAACTGCGCCCGCAAGGTGTGGTTCAAGGCTTGGGTAAGCCGCGCCTCGATCTTGAACTCGACGTAGCCCCAAAGTCCGCCAAACGTGCTGTGGCCGCCGTGGATCTTGTTTTCAACCTGCGTTGCGTAGTCGTGGCCCTGCGCCAGCCCCGCCTCCACGTCGTCGTTGTAGCCAGTGACGTAGCGTCCGATCAGCAGTACCAACCCCCCGCCGATACCAAGCAGAAGAACCAGAATCTCCACCGGCGACCATCCCTGGCACATCTCGATGACCGGTTGCCAATAGGGCGGATAGTCGGTCGCTTCCTCGATGGGCTTGCCCAGCACGACGTGGTCGGTGAGCATCTTCGTCGGCCACGGTAAGAGCCCCAGTCCGATGATGTAGGCGCCGAGTTTCATGGCGAACTTGGCGGCGTATCGCCAGCCGAAGAACCGGATGTAGGCGGCACTACGCAGGATGATGCGCAACGCCTCCCACTCGCCGATGCGCGTATGGGTGTCGAGCCGGCTGGTACGGGTGTCGAGATCGTCCGCCGGTGGGGAAGACCACGATGGGCCAATATCCATATCGCTCCCAGCGTGCATGCCGGCAGACTGGTCGGTGCCCTCGGCCATTGCTAGCTCTCCGTACGCAGGGCGCGCGTCGTATCGATCAAGGTCGACTCGGCCTCCACGAAAGCGCGGTAACGACCGTCCTCGCGGGACATCAGCGTGTCGTGGCTGCCGCTTTCGACAATGCGACCGCCATCCAGATAGAGAATGTTGTCGGCGCGACGGATGGTCGAGATGCGATGCGTGATGAGGAAGATCGCCCGACCCTCGCCCCACTCGGCAAGGCGCTGCATGACGCGGTGCTCCGTCGCCGCGTCCAACGCCGCCGTGGGTTCATCGAGCACGAGGATCGGGGTATCCCGCACGACGGCGCGGGCAATCGACAGGCGTTGGCGCTGCCCGCTCGACAACTTTCCGCCCCGGTCGGAGAGTACCGTATCGAGGCCGTCCGGCAAGCCCGCGACATAGTCGTCCATGGACGCGACACGAACCGCTTCGAGGACGCGTTCGTCGCTGGCGTTGGGTGCGGCATAGCGGATGTTGTCGCGCACCGACAACGCGAACAGCACGTTCTCCTGCAGGGCGATGGCAATGTTGCCGCGCAACGAGTCAAGCTGGTAGTCGTCCAGCGACCGCCCGTCGATGGTGATCGCGCCCCGGTCGGGGTCGAACAGCCGCAACAGGAGTGCCATCAACGTGCTCTTGCCCGACCCGGTGGGGCCGATGACGGCGGTGATGGAGCCGGGTGTCGCCGTGAAGCTCACGCCATCGAGTACGGGGCGCTCGGCCTCGTAGGCGAAGCTCACGTCGTCGAAGCGGATCTCTCGTTCGAACGTCGTCAGCGGCACCGCGTCGGGCCGGTCCTGCACATCGGGTTCGATGTCCAGGATGTCGAACACGCGCTTGAGCCCCATGGCCATGTCCTGGGCGGTCATCCAGTCGCGCAGCAGTTTCCGGACATCCCCGGTGGCCTCGTGGAATTGATCACGGGTCCAACTGAAAGTCGCCAGGTTCCACGCCACGAAGCTGATCCCCAAGAGGGCGATCAGTTCAAGCGCCCAGGCCGGATTGCCCTGGTAGGACCACCACGCCATGAACGAACTGCTGCCGGCCACGAACATGGCGGCCACCGAATACATGACGATGGTCACGATGGCGATCAGGTGGCGCACGCGAAAGGCGGCGTTGAACGCAACCACCGAGTCATCCTCCAGCCGGCGCTGCATGCGCCCGGCAGTGCCGAACGCCTTGATGAGGCGAATGCCCCCGAAGCTCTCCTGGATAGTGGACGTGACATCCGACGTCGCCGCCCGGTACACCAGCGTCCGGGTACGCATCCGCGGCATGGCCCACTGGGCCCAAAGGAGCGCGGGGACGACCAGGACGCCGGCGGCGAGGCCAAGCCATGGGTTCAGGAGCATCACCAGCGCCACGCAACTGTAGTAGCTCATCATGGCGAGCGTCATGCCGATCAGATGGCCGATGACGGCGGTCACCATCGCGCTGTCCTGGTAGATGCGGAAGATCGAGTCGCCGGTGCGGTGCTCGCTGTGGTAGCTGAGCGAGAGTTGGTGCCAGCGGGACAGGAGCGCCACCCGCAAGTCCTGGTTGATGCGCTGCATGATCCACATGTTGTAGTAGGGATTGATGATCCTGAGCGGCAACTGGACCAGGTGCGATCCCAAGGCGAGGTAAACGTAGATCCACACCAACCAGCGGCGCTGCTCGTCGGTCAACTCCTCGATGTACGCCTGTGTCCACTCGGGTACGCCGAACAGTTCTGCCAACGCCGGTGCCAACGGTTCGGCTTGCAGGAGGTTCTGGTTCAGAAGATCCGCGAGGATCACGCTAAGCGCCAAGGCGATGAATCGCTGCGTGAAGTTGATGGCGTAGTAGTAGACCAGGTGGGCGCCGATTCGCACCCGGTATTCGATGCGGCCCTCGCGCACCCGGAACTGCAGCATCCACCCGGCGATGCAGGCCACGGTTACCGATGCACCGTAGAGGGTCGACGCGTAGCCCTCGATGAAGAAGCTGGCGATCACGTTCGTGCCGATGCCGCCAAGCAGAAGGGCGACGGTGCCAACGAGTTGCGGTTGTCCCCTTAGGAAGGCCATCGCGAACATCGCGGCAACCATGGTCAGGACCGGCACGTAGAGCAGGTACATGGGCCAATCGAAGGTCGCCGGCACCCAGCCCGACATCGGACCGATCGCTGCGACGAGCGCCACGAGAAACGGTGCGTACCCGAACTGATAGCCGTCGCCGCTGACCAGGTCCGCAACCTGATCGTCGGCCCCGCGGTGCGGATACCACCAGCGCCCGAGCAACTGAGGGCGGATGTAGGGCCACGACCGGAACAGGAGCCGAACGACATCGCGGAAGCCGCTGTCGTCCTGACTCACGCTGCGGTCCCGTTCCGGGGGAATCTTCCCCTCCCGGAACATCGGCAACGCCCGTGACCGAACCCAATTCGCTTCGAAGTCGGCGTCGGGCATCAGCCAGCCACGACGCCGGGATCGGACACACGGCCGCCAAGCGTGGCACCGAAACGCGACCGCCTTAGGGTCGCCATCAAGACCATCGTCCCCTCCCGTAGGTGCCGGCCCGTCGACCGGTCACCGGCATCCGCCCTTATCGGAAGCCGAATGAGCGAAAGTACCAGTGTTGCCAATGAACGCCAACCCCGAATCGCGTAAAGCCTGCGTGATGCGCGCATTTGCGCCTATGAACACGCCCCGAAGGTTACAATCGACCTCCACCAGCCGGTGGGTCCCGTGTCCCACGAATACAGAGGAAGTCACGTGAACTTTGAATTCTCCGACGAGCAGAACCTGCTTCGAGAGCAGGCGCTCGGTTTCCTTACGGATCACTGCCCGTATTCCGCCGTCCGCGCGATCCTCGACGGCGACGCCCCCTACGACGAGGAACTTTTCAGGCAGGTCGCCGAACTGGGCTGGACCGCCGTCGTGATACCCGAGGCCTACGGCGGGTTGGGCCTGTCCTACCTGGAACTCAGCGTGATCGCCGAGGAGCTTGGCCGTGCCGTGGCGCCCCTGCCCTTCTCATCGTCCGTCTATCTCGCCACCGAAGCGATACTCAAGGCGGGCAGCGAGTCGCAAAAGGAAAAGTGGCTGCCGAGATTGGCCACCGGCGAGGTCGTCGGCACCTTCGCGCTCGGCGAAGGTCCCGGCCAGCCACGGCCCGAGAAACTCACCACGACGGCCTGCGCGGGCGCACTTTCTGGCGTCAAGATACCGGTCGCCGACGGCGATGTCGCCGATTTCGCGGTTGTTGTCGCCAAGTCGGACACGGGCGACGGCGCAAGCCTCTACCTCGCTCAGCTCGATGGCGTCGACCGCGAGCCGGTCGGCACCTTGGATCCCACCCGCTCCCACGCCAAGATCGCCTTCGACAACACGACCGCCGAGCCGTTGGGAAACGACGGCGAGGGATGGACGACGACACAGCGGCTGCTTGACCGGGCGGCGGTGCTGTTTGCGTGGGAACAGGTGGGCGGCGCCGATGCCGCCCTGGAAATGGCCAAGGCCTATGCCCTGGAACGCTACGCCTTCGGGCGACCCATCGCGAGCTACCAAGCGATCAAGCACAAGCTCGCCCACGCCTACGTCAAGAACACCCTCGCCCGGGCCAACTGCTACTACGGCGCCTGGGCGCTGGACACCGACGCCGACGAGTTGCCCGTCGCGGCGGCGACGGCGAGGGTAAGCGCAACGCAGGCCTACTACTACGCTTCGAAGGAGAACATCCAGACCCACGGCGGCATGGGCTTCACTTGGGAGTTCGACTGCCAGTTCCACTACCGACGTGCCAAGCTGCTCTCGGTCAACATCGGCAGCGAAACGAGTTGGCAGGACAAACTCATCGGCGCAATCGAACGCGACGCCGCCTAGACAGGCAGGAGAACCGATCAAAATGGACTTCAACGATACACCCGAGGAAGCGGCCTTCCGAGAAGAGGCGCGCGAATGGCTCAAAGCCAACGTGCCGACGCGCGAGGAACTCGAGGGCCTCGACGAGATCGAGGCCTCCAAGCTCTGGCAGAAGCGCAAATACGATGCCGGCTGGGCCTGCATCCGCTGGCCATCGGAATACGGCGGCCGAGGCGCCAGCCCCATCGAGCAGGTGATCTGGAACCAGGAGGAGGGCAGGCACGCCGTCCCGGGGGGCGTGTTCGGCATCGGCCAGGGCATGGCCGCGCCGACGCTCATGGCCTGGGCGAGCGAGGAGCACAAGCGCAAGCACCTGCCGCCGCTCGCCTCCGGCGAACACATCTGGTGCCAGTTGTTCAGCGAGCCGGCGGGCGGCTCGGACCTGGCGGCGCTGCGCACCCGCGCCGAGAAGGACGGCGACGAGTGGGTCATCAACGGCCAGAAGATCTGGACGTCCGGCGCCCACTATTCCGACTACGGCATCATCGTGCTACGCACCGACCCCACCGTTCCCAAGCATAAGGGCCTGTCGTACTTCTTCCTCGACATGAAATCGCCGGGCATCGAGATCCGCCCGATCAAGCAGATCTCCGGCGGTGCCAACTTCAACGAGGTCTACTTCAACGACGTGCGCGTTCCCGACGACCAACGCCTGGGCGCCGTGGGCCAGGGCTGGCAGGTGGCGCTGACCACGCTCATGAACGAACGCCTGGCGATCGGCGCCGGAGGATTGGGCGGCGGCGTTGGATTCCGCCAGGTGTTCAACCTGGCACGCAAGCTCGAGATCGACGGCGAGCCCGCGATCCGGGACCGCAACGTCCGCGCCCGGCTTGCCAACTGGTACGCGCAGGAGACGGGCCTCAAATACACCGGCTACCGGGCACTGTCCGCTTTGTCCCGGGGAGACACGCCCGGTCCCGAGAACTCGATCGGCAAGCTCGTCGCGGCGTCAAAAACCCAAGACATGGCGTCTTTCGCGATGGACCTGCTCGAACTCTCCGGCGCGGTCTCGGACCCGGCCTACGCCGAAGCGCACGGGATGTACCAGGCGACGTTCATGGGTGCCCCCGGCAGCCGAATTGCCGGTGGCAGCGACGAGATCATGCTGAACATCCTCTCCGAGCGTGTGCTCGGGCTACCCCAGGATGTGCGCGTCGACAAGGGCATCCCGTTCAACGAGGTACCGACGGGCAGATAGCCGGTTAGCAACCGCCTGACTTCGATGTCGTGCGCTTGGGGCGTCCCGGCGGTCAATGGATCAGCGGCGACTCGTCGGGCAGCGTGAGGGCCTCGGCCTTCTCGAGGATGCGCGCCAATAGCACATCCACGTCGCCCGACGACCTCGGTCGTACGTTGGCCATGGTCGACAGGTCGTTGAGCGGGCGGCTCAACTCGCACGGGTCTCTCGCCTCGCACAGCGACTTCCGGATACGTTGGTAGATTACCCGCTCCGTCGCGCGTCCTTCAGCGGAGAGCTGCCGAATCAGCTCGGCGAGCAGCGGTTCGATTTCGTTGCGGGCAACGACCGGATTCATGGATGTCCAATGCGGGTCGTCGGACCGTGCCAATCGATGGCGGAATTGTGCGCTTCGGCAGAGCTTACGTAAACCTTGCGCAGCGTCCGCGACGCGTGCTGGGTTCCCATGAGTTCGTAGGGTACCCACTTCAGTTGCATGCCAACCCCCAAAGTGGTATGCATATCCTATGCAACCGATCGAACCACACATTATGCTCACTCGCACAACGATCATGCTTGACGAGCCAGCCCGAAAGGCCGCACGGGAACTGGCTTTGGTCTACCAATGTTCCACCTCGGAAGGTATTCGACGCGCGATTCTGCGGCAGCGGGACGCAGTACTCGGCATACCCCCCGCCCAACGCGAGAAACGCGTTCGGGCGCTCGAACGGCTATTCGAGTTGTTTGAGGGGCACGACGCCGAAGACGAGATACGCAGGCTCAAGGAACAGGACGAAGGATTCTGATGGCCGTGCACTTGGACACGGACTTCCTCGTCTACGCATTGGGTTCCGGCGGACCGGAAAGGCGCCGGCTGCTTGAGGTCGCCGAGTCCGGAGAGGTGATCGAAATCAGCGCGATCGCCTGGTACGAGTTCTCCCGAGGCCCCCGGACACCCGACCAGCTTGCCGTTGCCCGCGCGTTCCTCACGGAAGACGGCATCGTGGCGTTTTCGGAAGGGCTGGCTTCGATGGCGGCCGAGGTGTTTCGCCAACTGGGTTCCCCGCGCCGACGGGCTGCCGACATCGCCATCGGCGTGACCGCTGCTTCCCGTGACGCCACCCTCATGAGTCACAACGCGAGGGATTTCGCGGGAATCCCCGGCGTACGGGTGGAAGATGTCGGCACCGTTCGTTAGAGGCCACGCGGATCGCGCCATCGCCGAGGCCGACCGTCGGGAGGCGATCGTTCAGAGAATGTTCTCGCCACCGTCCTCGAGTCGCTCCGGCCGCCGCCAATAGTTGTACTGCGGCGTGAACTCGTCCAGACCCGCCAGGCCCAGGAGCGGCCACAATGCGCAGTAGAGATCGCCGGGACCGAACGAGCTGGCGTTCTTGCGCAGGACGGTATCGCCCCTCCGCTCATAGACCACCGCGCCCGGATAGTTCTCGGCCTCACCGTAGACTCCCTGCTCCCGGATGTAGTCGCCGCCACCGTGGGACGCGAGGCGAAACCGCCAGCCCCGGGAGTTGGCGAAGGTACGTTGCACGTCCGGCGGGTCCTTCGAGACGAGAACCACCGACACCGCGGATTCAAGGTGCGGCAACAGGCCGTTGAAGCCATCGGCCCAAAGGGTGCAATAGCGGCAACCTTGGCCCATGTTGTGGATGACAAGCAGCCGGTTCTTGTCCGCGAACAGGTCGAGCAGCGAGGTTTTCCCCGCGCCGGTATCGAACTCGTAGTTCGGAATCGGCTCGGCTTCGCTCGCCTTGCGCAACGCGAAGAGCTCGCTGGACAACTCGCCGATCCGGCGTTCGATCTCCTCGATCCTTACTTGGGACATGGTTTGGCCTTGGTGGTTTGGGGGTGATGGGCTGGTGGGAGGCATCAGCTATCGCGCATCGCCCAAAGGCAGCCGCGCCGCATGATTTCCTTGGCTTCGGACACGTCGAAGTCCGCCGCCACGTGCCCGAGCGAGCTGTAGAAGACCTTCCCCGCGCCGTAGCGTTTCTTCCAGGCAACCGGCATCGTGACGTCCTTGACCCAATCGATGCCCCAGTGTTCGCCCTTGAACGTCGTGGTCGCCAGCACCTCGTTCGATGGATCGACATGCATGAAGTACTGTTCGGAATGCATGTCGAAATCCTCCAGCCCGCGAACGATGGGATCGTCGCTGGCGATGTTGACCTCGTAGTCGATGACGCCGCCCGGGTGGCAGATGAACTGCCCGCCGACCATGAACTGATACTCGACGTTCAAGCGGAACGAGTCCGCCATGCCGCCGTGCCAACCGGCGCAGCCGGTGCCCGCGCGGATCGCTCTCAGCAGTCCGGCTTCCTGCTCGCCGGCGATCTGGGACATGGTCCACACGGGCACGAGCAGGTCGACGTCCGCCATGAACGCCTCGTCCGCCAGTGGGTCCAGCGAGTCCGACACCGTGACATCGTGACCCTCCGCCGCCAGCACGTCCGCGAAGATGCCTGCAGTCTGTTCGGGTTCGTGGCCGTTCCAGCCACCCCAGGTGATGAATGCGCGTCCCATGACTTCCCCAATCCGCCTGAGCGGTCTTTGATCCAATCAGTCCAACTCGCCCTGGGCGAGGCCCGTCGGCAACGGCGCCGGTCTTTCCGGTCGGCTCTCCACCGCGATATGCCGACCTTCGGCGGACGAACGTCCAAACGCCGCCATGACCTCGAGGACGTGCTGCGCCAGGCGGCCGTTGCACCGATGTTCGCGATCCGTGCGAATCCCCACGCACATGTCGGCCAGGCCGATGCTGCGCATATTTTCCGTGTAGCCATGCGTGAGCTCGCGCTCTTCCCATTCCCGACCGCTGGACACCCGCACCTTGCCACCGAAGCCGTTGGGATCAGGTGCCGACAAGCTTGCGTCGACGCCGTGTATCTCGATGAAGCGGTTGGAATGCAGACGCACGTCGAAGCTCATGACCACGGTGACGACGACGCCCGATACGAACTCCAACGTACCTGCGGTGTGGGTATCGACCTCCACGTCGATCATCTCGCCGCGTCGCGGTTGTGAACCGATCACGCGGGTTTCGCGCCCGCGGGTCGTGATGGCGGCCACGCGCTGCACGGGCCCGAGTGCGTGTACAAGCGCAGTCAGGTAGTACGGCCCCATATCGAACAGGGGTCCGCCGCCGAGCTGGTAGTAGAACGCCGGGTTGGGATGCCAGGACTCGGTGCCCGGGCTCATCATGAACGCTGTTCCCGCGATGGGGGTACCGACCGCGCCGGCATCGATCAGGCCGCGAACCGTCTGATGACCGCCGCCCAAAAAGGTGTCGGGCGCACAGCCTACCCGGAGGCCAGCCGCATCAGCCGCGTCGAGTACCCGCTGACCTTGGGCGGCATCGAGGCCGAACGGCTTCTCGCAATAGGCGTGCTTGCCGGCCTCGATGGCGGCAAGGTTCACCGCGGCATGGGCACCGGGTATCGTCAGGTTCAGGATGACTTCGACGTCATCCCGCCCGAGCAGGTCGTCGACGGACATGGACGGCACTGCGAAGTTCTCTTCGGTGCGCTTGGAGGCCGCCGGGTCGATGTCCGCGCAACCGGCGAATTCCAGGATGTCGAACGTGGCGGCCGCGCGCAGATACGAGGCGCTGATGGTGCCGCAGCCGATCAAGCCAATGCGAACGGGATCCATGTATCCGAAGCTGCCAGGGACGCGTCAGCGGCGATGGTGTTCGTGCAATTCGACGCGGTCGTAGATCGCCGTGACGTGCTTGAAGTCGATGATCAGGGAATGCGAGAGGTGGCTACTCGGGTCGTGCAGGTGGTACTTGAACCGTTTCTGTTCGGCCCCCTGCAGGAAGGCATCGTAGTCTCTCGACAATTCGCGTACGTCGCTCAAGATTTCGGTGCTCCAGGTTGCACGGAACGGGCCGAGCATCGCCCCCCCTTCGAGCGCGATGGTGATCTCATGGTTGGTGAGCCCCTTTTCGCTTGCCACCGACTGTCGCCGCCCTAAGGACCTTCGTCGTCCGTGTACCATAGCACTCAACTCTTCCAACTTGGCAACCTTGAGGGGGCAAATACCCATGGCGCTATCCGCATTCGATCACCTCGTCGTCCGGGTCGGCGACATCGACGAAGGCATCGCCACCTACCGTGACACGCTGGGACTGACGCTTGATCGTACCGACGAGAGCGAAGCCCTCGGCATCAAGCAGGCGTTTTTCAACCTGCCCGGTGGCGGATTCATCGAAGTCGTGGCACCCACCGATTCCCAGTCGGCGGTGGGTCAGGCGCTGGAAAAGCGCGGCGAGGGCATCCACACCGTGGCGTTTGCCGTGAACGACCTAGGCGCCGCCTGCGAGAGGCTGAAGGCGGGGGGTGCACGCTTGATCGGCGAAGGCGGCCCGCAGGTGTTCGTTCACCCACGCTCGACGCATGGTGTGCTGATCCAGCTATCGGCCAAGTAGCCGTCGGCCGCGGCCGACGGGTCGTTACCGGCCTTCCGCGATGCGGGCGGCTTTCACGGTGGCAAACCACCGATGCGCGGGCGGCGACCAGAACGCGACAAGGGCCGCGAACGCCAGCGCCTTGGCGACGACATCGCCGATGGGCATGGCCTGAACGGCGGGCACGAAGGACGGCGCATTGACGAAGCCGAGAATCGCGATGCAGAAGACGGCCACGGTGGCACTTCGTACCCAACCTGCCCCGGTGTAGGCGGAATAGGCGAGGAACCCCCAAAGCACGACGAAGAAGACCCGCGCGCCGTTGCTCTCGACGGCGTCGACACCGAACGCCCAGGTCAGCACCAGAATCACCGCACTGCCAAGCAACATCGCGGCCCCCGCCGTCACCGGCGCTGGCCGGGCGCGCAAGTGGTCGTGTTCGCCGCTCATCTCCATGCAGATGACATCGCCCAGTCGAAGGGCGGCGAGTATGGTCACGCTAGGGACCGCGAATCAAGCCGCTGCCGCCCCATCGCCCGAACTCCTCGGCCGCACCGACAACATCAAGGACCGCGGACACACGCCATTCCATCCCACGGGGGCGTGTGCGGTCACCGTCGCGCGTGGCCCCGTTGTCTAGGAACTGCGGACACACGCCATTCCGTCCCACGGGAGCCCGGGCCGATTTCCCACAGGCCGCGTCCGTTTCTTCCTACGGCACCCGTGGCAATCCGGCGATACCGCCGCCCGCCCGGATCGCGGACCATTGCCGCATGGCAACCCCGCGGCATCTGCTGGTCGATCCGGTGAACGAGTGCGACTACCACCTCGTGTCGCGCTGCGTGCGCCGTGCCTTCCTGTGCGGGGTCGACGGCAACCGCGACTACTCACACCGCCGCGCCTGGCTCGTCGAGCGCATGCGCCAGATCGCGCCCAGCTTCGCCGTCGACGTGTACGCCTACAGCGTGCTCAGCAACCACTTCCACCTCGTGCTCCGCCACGACCCGCTGGCCGGGCGCGGCTGGAGCGACGAGGAGGTGGCCCGGCGCTGGGTCGAGGCGTTCCCGCCCACCGTG
>JAPPGK010000119.1 GCA_028821405.1 Gammaproteobacteria bacterium
GGCGACGCTTGCGGCCACGCTGACGCGACGTTTGAGGGTTGACGGGACACTAGGGGACGGGCATCGACTGGCCACGCTACAAGGCGCTGTGCGACCGGCCCGACGTGCTGTCGCGCTGGATGCTCGAGGAAACCGCCGCGCTGCTCTCCGGCAATGACCGCGCCGCCCTGCTGGAGATCACCGGTCGTACGCCCCTGCCCAAGCCGGCGGACCACAAAGGGAGCGGCGACACCGACATGTTCGAAATCGACCTTTCGCCCGTGATTGTCCGGGCGATCATCGAAACCGTCGAGGACGCCACGAGCCGTGGCCGGCGGACACCGCGCAGCACCAAGATCGGCGGCTTCGCCGCGGCATGGCGGGAACTCCGAGATTGGCAAGGCAAGCATGTTTAGCCGCGTGTTCATCGCCAATCGCGCCGCCGTCGCGCGTCGCGTGGTGCGCGCCTGCACACACCTCGGCATCGAGTCCGTGGCCGCGTATGCCGACATCGACCGCGCCGCGCCGCACCTTGCCGAAGCCAGCGCGACCGCGCGGTTGCCCGGCTACCTGGCCGCCGACACCTATCTGAACGGCGGCAAGCTCATCGAGATGGCTCGCCAGACCGGATGCGATGCGCTGCACCCGGGCTGGGGATTCCTCGCCGAGAACGCCGCGTTCGCCCGCGGAACCGTCGAGGCCGGTCTGGGTTTCATCGGGCCGGATCCGCAATGGATCGAGCGGCTAGGCGACAAGACCCGATCCCGCGCCGTGATGGCAGAAGCCGGATTTCCCGTGCACCGGGGCAGCGACGTCCTGGACAACCTCGACGTCGCCATCCACGCCGCCCGCAACACGGGTTTCCCCGTGCTCCTCAAACCGGTGGCGGGCGGCGGCGGCATCGGAATGATCCGCGTCGACACCGAAGCTGAACTCGCCGGGGCGTTCGCGACCGCACGGGCCCAGGCGCTGCACGCCTTCGGCGACGACCGGGTCTACCTGGAGACCTGCCTGCCCAAGCCACGCCACATCGAGTTCCAGGTGATCGGCGACGGCGAGATGAGCATCGGCGTCCTGGAACGCGAGTGCTCGGTGCAGCGCCGCCACCAGAAGGTCATCGAGGAAGCGCCCGCGCCGGGATTGGACCGAACCCGGCTTGCGGAAATCGAGGCCGCCGCGGCATCGGGACTCACCGGCTACGACAGCCTCGGGACCGTCGAGACCCTATACGCCGATGGCCGGTTCGGCTTCCTTGAGGTCAATACGCGACTGCAGGTCGAGCATGGCGTGACGGAGGAGATCACCGGCATCGATCTCGTCGAAGCCCAGATCCGGATCGCCGCCGGCGCGAAGCTCGCCGATGCCCTCCCGTGCGTCCCCGAGCCGCAAGGACACGCCGTCCAGGCGCGAATCTACGCGGAGGACCCCCGGCGCATGCTGCCGTCCACCGGGCACCTCACGGTCTACCGTCCACCCCGAATGACCGGTGTACGCGTCGAGTCGGGGTACGCCGAAGGCCAGTGGGTGACGCCGTACTTCGACCCGCTGCTCGCCAAGGTGATCGGCACCGGCGCGACCCGGGAACAAGCCATCGGGCGCACGCTCGTCGCCGTCAAGGCATTCGACATCCGCGGCCTCGACACCAACCAGGCATTGCTCGAGCGCACGCTCGGCAGCGAGCCGTTCATCGCCGGACGCCTGCATACCGGTTTGCTCGACGATCTGCTCTGAACGCGGGTTCGTCCCGTCCCGGGTCGTTGGTCTCACCCGCCGCCGGAGCGTCGCGAGTCCTCGCCGACCGCCAAGCGCCGCCCACGGATTGTTCCGGGCGAGTTGAGTCAGCGCGGAAAGGCGACCCGAACACGTGCCAGCAGGTCGGCAGGCCCGTCCGACGAAACCACCCACTCGCCGATCCGGGCGAAGTCGTCCCAGGAGTCGACCTGCTCGACCAGCGCCGCCAGCGAAGCCCCGGTGGCAGGATCGAACCTGCGTTCCGCGAGACGTACCACCAGTGTTCGCTGATGGACCACGGCGGACGACTCGGCAGCTTGCGCCCGGGATTCGGCCGCCTCCGCCCGGGATTCGGCAGCTTCCGCCCGGGATTCGGCGGCCGCTCTCGCCGCCGCCTCGGCATCGCGTTCCGCCCCCTCTTCCTCCGGCGTCGACAAGTCTCGGCCCGTTGCCGGGTCGAACAGCCTGAGCACGGCGTCGCTCAACCAAGGGCAGATGCCCAACGTCTTGCTCCGAAACCCCCGCTTGCCGTTGGGAAGCGTGCTTGGGTGCATGCTGCGGTAACGCTTGCCGTCAAGTTCGAGACCCTGCAACGGGGGGTCCAGCCACTCCGCGCGCGGATCGTAGAGGAAGTATTCGCGGACACCCCACTCGGCGTATCGGTCGCGCTTGGTGCGCTCGTCCTCCAAACGGGTGGTCTTCGAGGTGATCTCGAGCACGAAGGCGGGCGGTTGTTCCTCCCATATCTTGTAAAGGTCTCGCGGGCCGGACCGGACACCGAACGCCACGAATACGTCGGGCGACAGGTGACGCCGCGGATTGCCCGGTTCGTCGTACACCAGCAGGTTCGAGCCCACGTAGACATCGTCCCTCGCGGCAAGGAACTTGCGAATGCCGTAGGCGGCCCCCGCCAAGCGCAGATAGTGGAGATCCGACTCCGCCACGGGTCTGCCGTCCGACGTGGGGTACTCAACAGGATCGGTTCGGACGTCGAGTGCTTCTGCCATGTCTCAGTCCAGGGTGTGATGCCGCGAACAGGCGCCGCAGTCGGGGGTCAACGTAGCATAGCCGTCGAGGGCCGCTCAAACTTCGGCGCAACGACTCTGTTCCAGGCGGGCAACGGGTCATCTGTTTTTCTCCCGTAGGTGTTTCCGGGAATTGTCCATTGCCGGCGATTGCGCCGCCGCCAGCCAAAACTCCCAAGACCGTGTAGGAAATCGCCGCGCCCGCGTGTGAGTCATTGGCTCTGTGACTCTTGACAGACTACGAGGAGGATCGACGCGGCTCCCCATACCCCTTTTTGGCTGGCGTTCTGCTATAAACGCCCGTTCCGCAACGGGGACTCCATCCATGGCACGGCTCGAAATCGAAAGCGAAGTCACCGGCAACGTGTGGAAGGTCGAGGTACAAGCCGGCGCGCGTGTGGACGCGGGCGATGTGCTGATGATCCTGGAGTCGATGAAGATGGAGATTCCGGTGGAGGCACCCGAAGCCGGCAGGGTGTCGGAACTCCGTGTGGCTGAAGAGGACGCCGTCGAGGAAGACCAGGTCATCGCGATCCTCGAGACCTAAGGCCGACCATGAGCTGGGAAGAGGAAGTCCGCGAAATCCACCGGCGCCGACGCCTGGCCAAGCAGCAGGGCGGCAAGGAGGGGATCGCCAAACAGCATGCCCGCGGCCGGCTGACCATCCGGGAGCGCATCGACGCGCTCCTGGATCCCGGTACATTCCAGGAGCAAGGCCAGGCCACGGCCATCCCCGACTACGACGACGACGACAAGCTGCTCGGTTTCGTGCCGGCCAACTACGTGGTCGGCTTCGGTCGAATCGAAGGCCGCCGGGTTGTCGTGGGCGGCGAGGACTTCACCCTGAAAGGCGGTTCGCCCAACGCGGCGGGTCTGCGCAAGAGCGTCTACGCCGAACACCTCGCCGTGCAATACAAGGTGCCGCTCGTGCGCTCGCTGGAGGGCGGCGGCGGCAGCGTCAAGGGCGGCGGCGGACGGCGCGGCGGCACGGTCGGCGAACCGGTCTACTCACCACACCGTTTCCGGATCATTGCCGACGCCATGGGCGAGGTGCCCGTGGTATCCATGGCGGCCGGCGCGGTGGCGGGATTCCCGGCCGGCCGACTCGTGGCCGCCCACTTCGCCGTGATGACCCGGCACACCGCCCAGGTGATGATCGGCGGACCCGCGCTGGTCGAACGTGCCCTCGGCGTCAGCCTCACCAAGGACGAACTCGGCGGCGCCCACATCCACGCCAAGAGCGGCATCGTCGACAACGTCGCGGACGACGAGTACGACATGTTCCGGCAAGTCCGCCGGTTCCTGAGCTACCTTCCCTCGAGCGTCAACGAACGTACCCCGCGGGTCGCTTCGGACGACGATCCCGAACGCATGGAGGAGGAGCTGCTGACCGCCATCCCCCGCGATTCCAACGCGCCGTTCGACATGCGCGAGATCCTCACCATGATCATGGACCGGGGTTCGTTCTTCGAGCTTGCCCCCGAATACGGCACCAGCCAGATCGCCGGGCTCGCGCGCCTGGACGGCCAGCCCGTCGGCGTGCTTGCCAACGACAACCAGGTCTACGCCGGCGCGATGACGGCCGAGGCCGGGCAGAAGTACCGCCGTTTCGTCGAGATGTGCGACACGTTCCATATCCCCATCGTCAACTTCGTCGACCAGCCCGGCTTCATGATCGGACCCGAAGCGGAACGCAACGGCACCATCCGCTACGGCATGGCCGCCGTCGCCGCTGCCGCGCAGGCTAGCGTTCCCTGGGCGGCGATCCAGGTCCACAAGGGCTTCGGGGTCGCCACCGCCGCGCACTACGCACCGGACAACTACGTGCTGGCCTGGCCGTCCGTGGAGTCTGGAGCGCTGCCGTTGGAAGGCGGCGTCGCCGTTGCGTTCCACCGCGAGATCGCGGCCGCCGAGGATCCCGACGCCAAGCGGCGAGAACTCGAAGACCGGTTGCGCAGCGCCCGTTCCCCCTACCCCCGGGCCGAATCCTTCGCGGTGCACGAACTCATCGATCCGCGCGAAACCCGTCCCGTGCTGTGCCGGTGGATCGACTGGATCCAGCCCCGCCTCGACGAACTCAAAGGACCCACGCGGTTTCCGATACGACCGTGACTTGCACGCCGAACGCATCGACGTGGCCGCCCGGCTTCGAGACCGGTGAGATGCATCCGCGAGTATCGTCAAGATTCGATTGGCGGATTCGCGAGATCGCCCGCTCGATGACGCTAGCCGGCGCCGTCAAGTGATACGCTTGGCCGCCCCAAAACGACGGAGCCGCGCAATGCGCATTGCCGAGAACGTCCGAGCCGCCCTTTGGGCCGCGTTCCTCGTTGCCCCGACTGCACTGGCCGCTGACGATCCGGCCACGGAAAACGATCCCGTGGAGAGTCGGCTGGCCAAGCTGCCGCCGCTGATCGACCGCGAAGTCTTCTTCGGCGACCCCGAGATCTCCGGCGCGCAGATCTCGCCCAACGGCAATTGGATCACGTTCCGCAAGCCCTACAACGACGTCATGAACATCTGGGTGAAGGCCGTCGACGCGCCGTTCGACTCGGCAACGCCGATCACCGCCGACACCGAACGCCCGGTCGGCGGCTACTTCTGGACCGAGGACAGCCGCTACGTGCTCTACGTCCAGGACAAGGGCGGCAACGAGAACTACCACGTCTACGCGGTCGATCCCGCAGGGGAGTCGGACGGGGCGAGGGGCGTACCCGAAGCCCGCGACCTGACGCCCATCGAGGGCGTGCGGGCGTTCATCTACGCAGTCCCCGAAGCGACGCCGAACCGGATCATCGTCGGCATCAACGACCGCGACCCCGCTCTGCACGACGTCTACCGGCTCGACATCGACACCGGGGAACGTGAGCTTCTCATCGAGAACGACGCCAACGTCGCGGGTTGGATCACCGACCTCTCCGGCGAGGTGCGGCTCGCGAGCCGCCAACGTCCCGACGGCGGCTTTGAGACCCTCGTCGTGGAGGACGGCAAGCTCGGGCGGGTCCTCTACGAGTGCGACTTCGGCGAGGATTGCGGACCCGCGCGGTTCCACAAGGACGGCAAGCGGGTGTACATGACGAGCAACAAGGGCGTCGACTTGTCGCAGTTGCTGCTCGTCGACGTCGAATCCGGCGAGGCGGAGGTCGTCGAGTCCGATCCCGACGCGCAGGTGGACTTCGGCAGCGTCTGGTTCTCCGACGTGACGGAAGAGCTCATCGCCACGGTCTACATTGGCGACCGGGTTCGCATCTACCCGCGCACGCAGGAGTTCACCGACGAGATCGCCTGGCTGCGTGCCCAACTCGGCGATGGCGAAATCGGGTTCGGGTCCGCCACGGAGGACGAGTCTCTGTCCATCGTCAGCGTCACCAGCGATACGAACCCGGGCGCCGTCTATCTCTACGACCGCGCCGAGAAGACCCTCGACAAGCTCTACGACTCGAGGCCCGACCTGCCGAGCGACGATCTGGCGCCCATGCTCCCCATCCGCTACAAGGCGCGCGACGGACGCGAGATTCCGGGCTATCTCGTCACCCCGAAGGGCGTGCCTCGGGAGAACCTGCCCACCGTGATCCTGCCCCACGGCGGTCCCTGGGCGCGGGACTACTGGGGCTACGACCCGTGGGTGCAGTTCCTCGCCAACCGGGGCTACGCGGTCATGCAACCCAACTTCCGCGGCTCGACCGGCTACGGCAAGAGCTTCCTGAACGAAGGCAACGGCCAGTGGGGCACCGGCGTCATGCAGCACGACATCACCGACGGCGTCAAATACCTGGTGGACGCTGGCATCGCCGATCCGGAGCAGGTCGCGATCATGGGCGGGTCGTACGGCGGCTACGCGACGCTCGCCGGCGTAGCGTTCACGCCCGACCTCTACGCCGCCGGGATCTCGTTGGTCGGGCCGTCCAACATCATCACGCTGCTCAATTCCATCCCCCCCTACTGGGGCCCCGTGAAGCAGATGTTCCTGCGCCGGGTCGGGGATCCGGACGACGAGAAAGACCTGGCGCGCCTAAAGGCGCAGTCGCCCTTTTTCCACGCCGAGAACATCGAGGCGCCTCTGTTGATCATCCAGGGTGCCAACGATCCCAGGGTGAAGAAGGCGGAGTCCGACCAGATCGTGGTGGCGCTGCGCGACCTCGACCGCACCGTCCAGTACCTGCTGGCACCGGACGAGGGTCACGGCTTTGCGGGCAGGGAGAACCGGCTAGCCATGTTCGCCGCCATGGAGCGTTTCCTCGCCCGCCACCTCGACGGTCGCTACCAGCGCGAGATGGCGCCCGAGATCTCGGCGAAACTGCGTGCGCTGCGCCTGGACATCGACGATGTCGTGATGCCGGAAGCGGACGATGGCGAATTCGCCGTGGTCGCCCTCGACGGCAGCACGCTAGAGGCCGCCACGCTCACCTACCAGATCACGATGGAGATGGCCGGCCAGTCGATGACGATGGACACGTCGGTCGAGCGGTCGAGGACGACCTACAACGACGAGGAGGTCTGGCGGGTCGCGACCAAGGTCGAGTTTCCGATGGGCCAGGCGACCGACGTCGCTTACCTGCAGGTCGACAGTCTGCGACCGGTGCATCGGACCATCGAGCAAGGTCCGCTCACCATGGCGCTGGACTTCGCCGACGACGCGATCACGGGTGCGGTGACCATGCCGGGCGGCAACACGATGGACGTCGACATAGCCATCGAAGGGACCATCCTCGGCCACCTGGAAACCGCGCTGGCCGTCATGCCATTGGAACCCGGGTTCAAGACCGCCGTGCTGGTGTTCGATCCGAACATGCAGCAGGTGCAGCAGCTCAACATCGAGGTGGTCGCCGGGGAATCCGTGGAAACGGCCGCCGGCACTTTCGAGGCCTACCAGTTGGAGGTGGCGAGCGCAGACGGCAGCGGCATCTCGGGCAAGAGCTGGGTGACGCAAGCCAAGCCGCATCTCGCTGTCAAGAGCGAGGCGACTCTGCCACCCATGGCGGGCGGCGGCACGATGGTGACCGAGCTGATCAGCGTGGAGTAGCCGCGTCCGAGGCCTCGTTGAGGGACACTTCGCGCGCAGGTGTCCCTCAAGACGATTTGTTGCCAATGCGCGCCCCGCAAACGCGGCGCTTCCTCGTTGGCACGAAGGTCGGGCTGGGTGCCAGGGCGGCTTGGGCTGGATAAAAGGCGGCGCCAGGCAACCGCTTACTGTGGCGCTAAACCCGCCAGCGTTTCGGCGGGGGTGATCGCCTCCGGGTCGACGACCAGGTGCAATACCGCAGGCATGCGGGCTTCCCGGGCCCGCGCAAACGCGGCCGGGAAGTCCGCATCGCGTTCCACGCGTTCCCCAAACGCGCCGTAGGCACGGGCGAGGGCCGCGAAGTCCGGATTGATCAGCGACGTGGCGTGGACGCGACCCGGGAAGGACCGCTCCTGGTGCATGCGGATGGTGCCGTACATGCCGTTGTCGACCACCAGGACGATCACCCGAGCGTCGTATTGCACGGCGGTGGCGATCTCCTGGCCGGTCATTTGGAAGCATCCGTCGCCCGCGAAACACACCACGGTGCGATCCGGATGGCGCAGCCTCGCCGCAATGGCGGCGGGCAGTCCGTAACCCATGGAACCGGAGGTCGGTGCCACTTGGGTTCCGAATCGACGGAAGCGATGAAAACGGTGCACCCAGCCCGAGTAGTTCCCCGCCCCGTTGGTGACGATCATGTAGGAGTCGCCGAGATCGCGGAGCGTGGCCATCACCTTGCCCATGGTCATTGCCCCGGGCGACGGGTGCGGCAGACGCGACCACTCCAGGTAGCTCGCATGCAGGGCATTCACGTACCCGCTTCGCTTGCCCCGTGCCGCCGACGCCGCCAGGAACGCGCCGGGACGGGCCTGGACCGCCAATTGCGCCCGATGCACCCGCATGAGTTCCGACGCGTCGGGATGCACGTGAACCACCGGCGTGTGCGCCAACGGCAGGGCGTACGACTGGCTCGGGATCTCCGAGAACCTCGTGCCTAGCAGCACGAGAAGGTCGGTCTCCTCGACCGCGCGGCGCAACGCCGGATTGAGGCCGATGCCGATGTCGCCGGCATAGTGCGGATGTTCGTGGTCGAAGAGCTGCTGGCGCCGGAACACGCAGGCGACGGGAACGCCCGCAGTCCGGGCGTAGGTCTCGAGTCTGGCCGTGTCCGGCGCACGCCAAAGCGAACCGCCGACGACAACGAGGGGTCGCTTGGCGTCTGCGAGCAGGGCATCGAACGTTTGCACCTGGGAGTCGTCCACCGCTTCGCCGTCCACGTCGACGCGGTCACCGGATGCCGCCGCACAAGGCTCCGCCAACATGTCTTCCGGCAGCGACACAACCGCAGGTCCCGGCCGGCCCGACAGCGCCGTGCGGAAAGCGTCCGCAACGGTACCGGGAACATCGTCGGGGTCGTCGACCTCCGTCACGGACTTGGCCATCCCCCCGTAGAACGCCGCGAAGTCGACCTCCTGAAAGGCGTCGCGGCCCCGTGCGGCGCGCGCCACCTGGCCGGCGAACAGCACCAGGGGCGTGGAGTCCTGCTGGGCCACGTGAACCCCCGAACTGGCGTTGGCCGCACCCGGCCCCCGGGTGACGAAGACCACGCCGGGGCGACCCGTGAGCTTGGCATCGGCCTCCGCCATCATGGCGGCGCCACCTTCCTGTCGGGCGACCACGGTTTGGACGGGCGAGTCCCGCAGCGCGTCGAGCACATCGAGATAGCTTTCGCCGGGGACGCAGAAGACCCGGTCGACACCCTGGTTCTCAAGCGTCTCCACCAACGCCTGGGCGGCAGTGCGTTTCATCGGGCGACCCCGTCAAGCAGGTTCGGGAAGCCGCGGCGGGCCGAGGAAATCCGCAAGCCGCGCAAATAGCGTCTCGTCCTTCTCCACTTCGCATTCCCAGGCAACGAAAACCCGCCAGCCGTCCCGGACCAACTGCTCCTGGTTGCGGCGGTCGCGCTCGACGTTGGACTCGAACTTGGTCTGCCAATACTCGATGCGCGACTTCGGGTCGGAGGTTTTCGGGCAACCGTGGCGATGCCAGAAACAGCCATGCACGAACACCGCGATCCGTCGTTTCGTGAACACCACGTCGGGCCGTCCCGGAAGCCCGCGAAGGTGCGTGCGGTACCGGTAGCCCCGGGCGTGAAGACCACGTCGCACGGCGAGTTCCGGCTTGGTGTCGACGCCGCGAATACGCGACATCAGGGCGCTGCGCTGGGCCGGTGTGAGGGTGTCGGTCATCGACCGCCGTCGCATCCGAAACGACGAACCGACCATAGCACTTCCGCACAGATGTGTGCATTTTCGACCCACTGCGCAGCGTGGTAATCGGCACCGAGGTTGAGCTAGTGTCCACGTAGACGGACGTTGCGGCGCCACGGATGACTCCCCCGGCGAAAGACGAACCGGTTGAGGAAACCACTCAGGAAGCGCGACTCGATCGCGGGCTCATCGGCGTGGACTACGCCGGCGTCAACCCGCTCACGATCGCCGCGGAGGCCCTGGTGCGATCGATCAAGGCGCTCTCCAACCTGTTATGGATCTCGATCGCGGGTACGGTCGCAACAATCTTCCTCGCGACCCTCGCCAGTCTCGATGGGGCCGCCGACGGCATGCTGGGAGTCGGCGAATACGACATTCCCCTGTCGGTATTGCCGATAGCCTGCCTATCCTTCGCCATGTTTCTGCTGTGGCTGACGGCGGCCCGGCTCAAGATGCTCGACGTTGCGCTTGCCGACCAGGACCTCACCGCGGGCGTGGCGCGCGACATCTTCCGCCTCGATCCACCGGTGCTGGACGTCTTCGAAGCCGGCAATCTGCGTCCGTTCGCGTTGCTGTCGGGATTCTCGGTCGTGCTCTGGAACTGGAGCCTGTTCTTCGGAAGCAGCATCGGGCTCATCTTCTCCGCGACGATGATCCGGGGCGCGTCCACGTCGGTGGACACCAGTCCGGCATTCCTCGTGTACGCGGCCTTCGCCCTGGCGATCATGATCTACGGTGCCGCCAGCATCGTCCCGCTACTGGGCCGGATTCTCGAACGGCTGCACGGCGAGCGGCTGAAGGTCGGCCCGGCGAGGATCGCGCTGGCGCTGGTGGTCGTGATCGCGGGAGTCGCCCTGGCGAACCCGGATCTGCCCCGCGTGATGACACAGAGCGAGCTTCGCACGGTGGGTCCAAGCCGCGCCAATGCGATCAACGGCGAGACCCTGATCCTGGAACGGGGCGAGATCGTGGTCCTGGCGGGCATCGCAGCCTTGCGCCCCGGCCAAACCTGCTGGGACGGCGACGGTGCCCCCTACCCCTGTGGCGACCAGGCCACCGTCTATCTCCAATCCATCGTGCGCGACATCGACGTGTTCTGCTTCGTCTACTACCCCAACCTCGGCATATGTCTGCCGATCCCCGAAGGATCGACGGCACCCGAAAACGTGGGTGATGTCTTCAACGCGCGCAATCTCCAGGCAAGGATGGTCGCCGCAGGACTTGCCTTCGTCGAGGGCGAAGGCGCGGAGTTCATGGGCGAGTTGCAGGACCAGGCACAGCGCTATCGCGTCGGCGCCTGGCAAGGTGCGTTCCAGCCTCCCGGTCGTTGGACCGGGACTCGGTGAGGAGCCCGGCGCGCGAGCAGGGTCGGGTAGACTGGGCCGATGGCCAGCCGCGATTCCCAGCGTCCCAACATCCTGTTCATTCTCACCGACGACCAGGGCGCCTGGGCGATGGGCTGCGCCGGCAACGCCGAGATCCGCTCCCCGAACCTCGACCGCCTGGCTCGGGAGGGCATCCGCTTCGACAGCTTCTTCTGCACCTCGCCGGTGTGTTCGCCCGCCCGGGCATCGATCCTGACCGGACGCATCCCCTCCCAGCACGGCGTGCACGACTTCCTGCATTGGCAGTCCGACACGAGCCCCGCGGGGCTCGACCACCGCGTTCCGGCGGACGGCGTGGAGTTCCTGGCGGGCATGTCGACCTACGCCGAGTTGCTAACCCGGCTCGGCTACGAGACCTGCCTCTCCGGCAAGTGGCACTTGGGTGACAGCCTGACGCCTCGCGCAGGCTTCAAGACGTGGAACCCGATGCCCTACGGGGGAACGAACTACTATGTCGTGCCGGTGGTGGAAGACGGCTCGCTCACCAAGCACGAGGGCAGCTATGCGTCGGACCTGTTCGTCGACAACGCGTTCCGCTTCCTCGACCAAGTCGACCCGGATACGCCGTTCTGCCTCGCCGTCCACTTCACGGCACCCCATGCACCGTGGGGACGCGAGTTCCATCCCGCCGCGCTTTGGGACGACTACTACGAGAACTGTCCGTTCCACTCGGTACCGGCGGACGCACCGTTGCCGGCGGGCTTCTACGCGAGGCCGGTCGACAGCGAGCGACGCCGGCGGAATCTCGCCGGCTACTTCACCGCTCTCGAGGGGATGGACCGCAACTTGGGAAGGTTGCTCGACTGGCTCGACGACCACGGCGTGGCGAACAACACGCTCGTCGTCTTCATGAGCGACAACGGCATGAACATGGGCCACCACGGCCTCTACGGCAAGGGCAACGCCACCTGGCCGCAGAACATGTTCGACACCAGCGTCAAGATCCCTTGCCTGATCCGGCGACCGGGCCACGTCCCCGCCGGCCGAGTGAACACGGATCTCCTCAGCCAGTACGACTGGCTGCCGACGCTGCTGGACTACCTCGGCGAGGCGGGCCGCGTGCCCGACGGCCTACCCGGCCATTCCTTCGCGCCGCTCCTTGCCGGCCGGTCGATCAGCGCACGCGAGAACATCTACGTGTTCGACGAGTACGGGCCCGTGCGGATGATCCGCTCCGAGGAGTGGAAGCTCGTCTGGCGCTACCCCGCCGGGCCCCACGAACTCTACAACGTCTCCGACGATCCGGCGGAGCGGGAGAACCTGTTCAGTCGGCCCGGCCACACCGAACGCATCCGGTCGTTGCGCCGGGAACTCGATGCCTGGTTCGCGAGCTACGTCGACCCTCGGTTGGACGGCAGCAAGCTACCCATCACCGGACGCGGTCAGCGCGACCACGCGACGAAGGACGACGCCTTCGCCTATCGCTACCCCTGGATGGAATAGCCTATTGGGCAACGGACGCCTGCCGGTCCAGGGCCATCTGCCGTTGGAAGGACGCCTCCGCCCCACGATCTTCGGCTTGCGGGTCGCAGATGCCCGCGAGCGTCGAGAAGAGTTCCTCGGCCTTTCCCGGATTCGCCGCAACCCGGTTTTCGAGTTCCTCCGGGTCGCGGCCGAGATCGAACAGCTGATCTTCGGCCTCGATGTTGTGGATCAGCTTCCAGTCGCCGCGGCGAACCATGAACGAACCGGCCCGGGTGCCGTGGCCGTGGTACTCCGAGAAGACGACACGATTCGGGTCTTGTGTCGGCAGCTGTTCCAAGGGAACGCCGTGCCAGGTCTCCGGATGCGCCGAACCCGTCAGCGAGAACACGCTGGCCTGCAGGTCGTGAAGATCGACGGGTGTCGCTACCCGCGTGGCAGGCTCGAAGTCGGGACCCGCTGCGATGCAGGGGATCCGAGACGCGTCCTCCAGTAGGTTGCATTTCCACCAGAGCCCGAACTTGCCGAGCATCTCGCCGTGGTCCGAGGTGTAGACCAGGTTCGTCGTGCTCGCCAGATCCGCTTCCACCAGGGCCGACAAGAGCCGCCCGAGTTGCTCATCGATGAAGGTCACGCAGGCGTAGTAGCCCCGGCGCAGCCCGCGGACATCGCGTTCCTCGATGCCGTCGAGTTCGAAGTGCTTGCGCAGGTCGCCGGCGTAGGGATGCTGCGCCGTCTCGGCCTCGATGCCGTGCGCCGGCAGATCCTCGTGGTGACGGTACTTGTCCCACAGTTCGTCCGTGCAGTAGTGGGGAAAGTGGGGCTTCACCAGGTTGACGTAGAGGACCCACGGTCCGTCGACAAGGGGTGCGCGGGTCAGCAGCCAGTCGACGGCGGCGTCCATGTACACCACATCCCTTTTCCACGGCGGCTCGTGGGGACCGTAGCGTTCGAAGCGCGCCGCCGCGCCATCGCGCACCGCAAGCGGCCGCCGCCGCTGGCCCTTGTCGAAACCCCAGCCCAAGTCGTCCGCCTCGATCGTCTCCGAGAAACCCAGTTCCGCCACCGGCCGATAGGCATGGACCTTGCCGATGAACACGGTGTGCACGCCTGCATCCCCCAGCACCGCCCCTAGGCCGCGGGTTTCCGGCGGAATGCCGAGCCGATTGTTGCCGTAGGCCCCCACCGCATGGACACGCTTGCCGGTCAGAAACGCCGAGCGGCTCGGCACGCAGAGCGGCGACGGGCAGTAGGCGTGCTCGAAGACCGTGCCGTTGTCGGCCAGCCACTGCATGTTCGGGGTGTCCACGAAGGTGTGGCCGTAGGGCGACGAGTAGCGCGGATTGTGCTCGTCGGACATGAAGACGATGACGTTTGACATGGCAACACTCCGATCGGTCGGCACCAACTCTAGCACGCATCCCGTTCGTCACCGGCGCATGTGCCGGGGGTTCGCGGGGGTTCGGAATTCGGGCCACGCAAAAAGCGTCTGATAGGATGCCTTGCTGATTCCGCCGGGTGAACCCGATGATTCGGAAGTCCGCTGGGTTGAAAGAACGACACACGAGGAAGCCATCCATGAGAGCTCGCCCTGCCGCCATCACCCCGATCGACACCACGAACGATGCCCTGGAGACAGCCGGGGGCAAGGGCCGCTCCCTCGCGCAGATGACTCGGGCCGGATTCGATGTGCCTGCGGGCTTCCTCCTCCCGACGACCGCCTACAGGGATTTCGTGGCCGACAACGAACTCGGTCCGCGCATCCTCGAGCTCGCCCGGCCGGCGATCGTCGATGGTCGCGCGTCCTTTGAGTCGGCGTCGCGATCGATCCAGGCGCTCATCACTGGGTGCGAGCTCTCCACCGCGCTGAAAGGCGAACTCGCATCGGCCTACCAAGCGCTTCCAGGCGACAATCCGGCGGTCGCGGTGCGGTCGTCGGCGAACGCGGAAGATCTGCCGGGGCTCTCCTTCGCGGGGCAGCAGGAAACCTACCTCAACGTCAGCGGGCCCGAGGCGATGCTCGAAGCGGTGCGCAACTGCTGGGCCTCGCTGTGGACGGCCCAAGCGATCAGCTACCGCAACGAGATGGGGATCGAGTCCGACGCCGTGGCCATGGCGGTGGTGGTGCAGATCATGGTGCCTGCCGACGTGGCCGGAATACTCTTCACGGCGAATCCCGCCACCGGCGAGCGCGGCGAGATGATCGTCAATGCCAGCTTCGGCCTCGGCGAGGCGGTGGTGGGCGGCCAGGTCACGCCGGACACCTTTATCGTCGAGAGGTCCACGCTTGCCGCGAAGGAAACCATAATAGGCACCAAGGAACTGAAGATCGTCTCCGATGGCGACCAGGGCACCCGACTGGTGGACGTCGACGCGGGCGAACGCGATCGGTCGTCCATGCCCGACGAGCTCCTCGCCGAGTTGGCCGAACTCGCCACCCGGGTGGAGGAGCACTTCGGCGGCCAGCCCCAAGACATCGAGTGGGCTGTCGCCGGCGGCAAGCTCTGGCTCCTGCAGTCGCGCCCAATCACGAACCTGCCGCCCCAGCCCATCGAGGTGGCGTGGGAAGCGCCCCCGGAGGTCTTCGGCCTCGTGCGTCGGCAAATCGTCGAGAACATCCCGGATCCGACCTGCCCGCTGTTCGACGAGCTCTACATTCACGGCGGACTGGTCAGCGAGCGAACCGGCAAGTCCATGTACACGACCCTTCATGGCTTCGCGTTTCAGATCTTCGGCGCCGGTACGGAGAAGACCGACGAGGAGTTCCGAGCCAACCTGAAGCGGCGGCGGGACGAGGAGGCCAGTAAGCCGGAAGTCAAAGCCCAGGAAGCCCACGATCTGAAGGCGTTCCTGGCGACCCTGTCCGATGACGAACGCGCCCAGTTCAACGCCATGGCAGCCGCGCTCGACAGCGACAACCTACCCCACGCGATCACCATGCCGGAAAGCGACAATCCGACCTACATCGCGTTCAACAAGACCGCCACCAACGACCGTCAGCACAGGGACTTCTGGGATCGCGCGTGGCCCGAACTACAAGCCGCCGCCAGGAAGTGGGAGGCCGCCGACCTTGCCGCCACCGACGATCGGGCCCTGCTGGCAGGGATCGCCGAACTCGCCCATGCGGAGGGCCACTACTGGACCAGCAACGGCGGACACACCTTCGGCGTGGCGAAATCGGTGGACGATCAGCTCCAGGCCTTCCTGAGAGAGTCCCTGCCGGACCACCACTTCACCAGCGGCCAGTTCCTGTCCGGTTTCAAGTCCCGGACCATGAAGGCCAACGACGACATGTTCGCGATCGCCACCCTGATCAAGGCCGCACCCGCGCTCTACGAGGTGGTGATCGCGACGCCCGCCCGGCGGCTGATGGCCGTCCTCCGGCAACGCGACGACGCCGGCGACGTGTTGGCAGCCATCGATACCTATCTCGCGACCTACGGTCACCAGGGCTACAGCCTCGACTTCTGCGAGCCGACCCAGCAGGAAGATCCGTCCGCCATGTTCGTGACGCTGAAGAACATGGTGCAGCGGGCCGACTACGACACGGCTCAGCACGAGTCGGAGGCAACGCGCAAGCGGGAAGAAGCCCTTGCGGAGATCCGGGAACTGCTGGAGCCGTTCGAGTACTGGCAGTTCCGCTATCGGATGTGGTTCGCCTACCAGTACTACCCCATGCGGGAGGAGTCCTGCTTCGTTCTCGGCACGGCCTGGCCCGCACTGCGCCGCATTGCGACCGAACTGGGGCAAAGGCTGGTGGACGTTGGCACCCTTAGCGAGCCGAGCGACCTCTACTTCCTCACCACCGACGAGATCGAGCCCGCTCTGGCAGCGCGGGCGATCGGCAAGGCGATGCCGGAATATCTCGCGCTGACAGCAGAACGCCAGGAACTCAGGGAGGCGCGCAAGCGTCTGCACCCGCCGGGCACGATTCCGGAAGAAGCCAGGGAGAACCCGGGCCTGAAGTTCAAGGAGACCCAGTTCAAGAACGACGACTCGAGCGATACCTTGCGCGGCATCCCCGTAAGCCCCGGGACGATCGCCGCGCCGGCAAGCCGGATCATGAATGCCCAGGAGTTCGACCGCATGCAGCCCGGGTCCATCCTGGTCTGCCCGATGACATCCCCCGCCTGGACCCAGCTCTTCGCCCATGCTGTCGGACTCGTGACGGACATCGGGGGCATCCTGGGCCATGGTTCCATCGTGGCCAGGGAATACGGCATTCCCGCAGTGGTCGGCACGGGCAACGTCACCCAGCGGGTTGAGAGCGGTCAGGTCCTCGAAGTGGACGGCGACGCCGGGACCGTTGGGATCCAGACGGGCGACTGAATCACGCCAGCGTTCGGACTCCAACGGCAATCACGTTGTCGGGCGGCCGGTTCGGGGATAGTGATCCCAACCCCGTCCAGTCCGCCGACAGATGTTGCGCGCCACGACTGGCCCCGGTCGCAGCTGACTCGCAGCCCGTTGCCCACCGTCCCGATGAAGATCGAGTAGTCGTTCATCCACGCTCCCCAAGAGTCCTCGGTCGATTCCGCAACTCTAGTATCTTGTCGCAACAAGCGAGCGACTTGCAGTTGCGATGTTCGATGCGTGCATATGCGCACAAGCGGTCAAAGGGCCACGGCAGTCACCCATTGGCGGGCGGCATGCTGAGCCTGCTAGGTCTCGCCGCTGGCGCCGCCGAGCTTGAGTTCAGCCACGGGCTCTCGCTGCTGCACGAGCTGAAGTACGGTCCCGACTTCAATCATTTCGAGTACGTCAACCCGGACGCGCCAAAGGGCGGCATGGTGACGTTCTCCTCTGGGGAGGACATCCGCAACTTCGCCGGCGAGTTCGACAACACGGTCTCGGCACCACCCGGCTACGCGCGGATCTACGACACCCTGATCGTCCGTTCCGGCGACGAGCTGGGCGGCTTCTACGGTCGCCTCGCGGCAGGAGTCGCGGTAACGGACGACCGCCTGACGCTCGTATTCCGCCTGCATCCCGAAGCCCGGTTCCACGACGGCGAACCGGTGACTGCGGAGGATGTCAAGTTCACTTTCGATTGGGCCCTCTCGACGATTGACGGCGGCCTGGTGCTGTCGTGGATAGACGCCGTGGAAGTGACCGGCGAGCGGGAGGCGCGCGTCCACCTCAAGGAGACGCTCAAGGACTCCCATCTCCGTTTCCTGACCGCCGAGCCGCGCATCCTTCCGGAGCATCATTGGCGGGGCAGAAACCCATCCCAGACGACCCTTGTCGAGCCCGTCGGCAGCGGACCCTATCGGATCAAGCGCTGGGCTCGAGACCACATCACCTACCATCGCGTCGAGGACTACTGGGGACGGAACTTGCCGGTGACGCGGGGCCTCTACAACTTCGACGAACTCCACTACGACGTCTACCGGGATGCAACCGTCCTGCGGGAGTCGTTGCGCAAGGGGCTAGTCGACTACTACGTCGAGAACGATGTTCGACATTGGGCGGGGAGCTACGACACGCCCGCAGCCCGTGAGGGTTTCCTGCGGCGTGGCGAGGTCACCCGCCGCGTGGCGGCGGGAATGAAGACCGCCATCGGCCTCAACAGCAAACGTCCGCCGTTCGACGACGTCCGAGTGCGCGAGGCGCTCACCGTCGCGTTCGACTTCGATTGGCTGAACCGCGCTCTACACGCCGGTGCCTACCAACCCGCGTTCAGCTACTTCCCGAACAGCGCCTTCGGCGCGACGGGGCTGCCGACGCCGGGCGAGGTCGCCCTGCTCGCGCCGTTGCGCGATGCGATCGATCCGCGGGTTTTCTCCGAGCCTTTCGACCTCCCCGCGTCAGGCGGCCGGGGCTATGGTCGCCAAGCGCTATCGAAGGCCCAGGCCCTGCTCGCGGAAGCCGGCTGGCAAGTCCTCGGCGACCGCCTGGTCGACGCGGCGGGCGAGCCATTCGAGATCGAGTTCATCGCCCGCAACATCGACCAGCAGCGAATCCTGATCCCCTACACCCAAGCGCTCAAAAGGCTTGGCATCGAGGCGAGCATCCGCCTCGTGGAGGTCGCCCAGTTCATCCGCCTCATCCGATCACGCGAGTTCGACGCCATCGTGCGCCAACTCGTGCTTCCGCTGCCGCCGATGGCCCTCCTGCCCTTCCAGTTCTCATCCGCAGCCGCGAGCCAACCGATGACGTCCAATCTGACCGGGGTGGACGACCCCGCCATCGACGCCCTGATCGACCACGCCCTCAACGCCACCAACATGGACGCTATGGTTGCCGCCTGCCGGGCCCTCGACAGGGTGTTGCTTCGTGGCTACTACCACATACCGCTGGAGGCGTTCGGGGATACTCGCATCGTGTACTGGGACCGGTTCGGCCAACCGGACACCGACGCGCTGGCCATCTACGAGTCGCCCGCGCCGGACTCCTGGTGGTACGACCCCAACAAGGCCGAACCCACACCCGGGGCCAGGTAACCCACTTCCACCTAGGACGCGGCGGCATATGCAGCCGGACACTTCGAACCCACGACCAGCACGAGCGTCCATTTCGGCATCGCGTCCTCCTTCAGTCCACCGAGTCTTTTCTTTTCGCAGCCGAGCCGCTTCACCGCGCCGCTGCCCCGCGCAGCCGTTCCGGCGTCATCGGAAGGTCGCGAATCCGTATCCCCGAAGCGACGAAAACGGCGTTGGCTAGCGCACCGGAGGTCGGGCCGACGGTGGCTTCCCCCGCGCCGAGCGGATCGAGTTCTGGGCGATCGAGCAACACGGTCTCGATCTCGGGAACCTCGCTGAACCGCAGGATCGGGTAGCTCGACCAGTCGCGGCTGGTGACTGCACCATCGGCGTCGAACGATACCGCTTCCTTCAGGCACCACGACAGGGCCTGAACGGCACCACCCTCCAGTTGGTTGGTGAGCCCGTCCGGGTCGATGACGCGCGTCCGGCGTCGGCGGCGATCCAGAGTCTCGGGATGCGAATCCGGGCCGTCTCCTCATCGACTGACACTTCCGCGACGACGGCCGCGCAGCACTGGCGGTTCTTGTACCGTGCGAGCCCAAGGCCGCGATTGCCCGCCAAGCCGCCGCACAGATCGAGGACCGCTTCCAAGACCGCCGTGGCCCGCGGATCGTGTTGGAGGTGGCGCCGTCGGAAATCCGCCGGGTCCTTGCCTGCCGCATGCGCCAGTTCGTCCATGAACGACTCGATGGCGAACACGTTGCCGTGCGCCCCCAGACCGCGCAACGCAGACGTTCGCACCGGTGCATTTGCGACGAAGTGCTTGGTCACCTCCTGGTTCGGAAACGAATAGATCGGCAAGGCGTTGCGGTGGATGCCGACCTCGGCACCCAGCGCCGGTCTTGCCGGCGTCGGCTCGAACGGTTCGGCCAAGAAGCGCGCCGCGAGCAGGTCTACCCCGGGTGCGCGGGGCGATGGACGGGCAACGTGGGTGAATCCGTAGACGTCGTGCGTCCACTCGGCTATGCCGCCGCCCGCTTCCAGGCTCGCGCCCATCTCAATGTGCATCGCCGGGCCCAAGGGCTCGAAGCCGTGCTCGTCTTCCCGCGACCACTTCAGCAAGACACGCTGACCCGGCAGGGCCCGAGCGATCAGTGCCGCGTCCAGAGCGGCGTCGTCGGCACCGTTGTGGCCATAGCAGCCTGCGCCCGCCACGTGGCGAATCTCGATCGCGTCCGGGTCGATGCCGAGCACTCGCGCGATGACATGGCGCAACGGTTCGATTCCCTGGCTCGAACATTCGATCTCCAATGCGCCGTCTCGCCAAGCCGCGACGGCGGCCGATGGTGCGATTGACGCGTGCATCAGGAAGGGACGCGAATACGCCGCCCGATGTGTGGTGGCCATTCGCCTGCGCGGTGTCGGACTCGGCACACCGTTTCGCAGCGGAAACGCCGCCGCCGGCTCGCGACGGGATTCGTCGAGGTCGACCCCCCGCGGTGCCGGTCCAATCCGGCGCCACCGCGCATGGCCGGCGACGCGTCGTGCCAGGCGCTCGGCCTCGAATTCGACCGGGTGCGCCACGGCCACGAAGCTGCCGTCGACGACCAACCGTCCCGGCGCGGCCACGTCGAGGTCGAGTTCGGTCAGCCGGTGGCGAAGCGAAGGCGGTCGCACCACGCGGGCGTGCAATTCCGCTTCGGCGTCGTGAACGAATGCGGGGCCCGTTGCCTTGGCAAGGATGTCGATGCGACGCTGTCCATCGTGTCCCACCAACCGATACGCCTTCGGCGCTTTTTCGGGCGTTCGGTGCCGGATCTCGAAGTCGAACGGTTGATCGGCGAGGTCCCAGTAGGTCAAACGCTCGTTGACGCCCTCCCCGCCGAGCTCGCCGTCCGCCACCGTCACCTCGTCTGCCGCCAACCCCAGTCGGGCCGCGGCCCGTTGGAGCAGCAGGCGGCGGGCCCAAGCACTCGCTTGGCGCAGTGCCGCGCCGCTGGTCTCGATGGACATGGACCCGGCCGTCACGCCTTCGTTCGGCGTGTGTCCGGTGTGCGCGGACACCACCTGCACCCGTCGTCGCGCAACGTCGAGTTCCTCGGCGACGATGGTCCCGAGCGCCGAGAGAATGCCCTGTCCGATCTCGACCTTGCCGGTAAAGGCGATCACGTCGCCGTCGCCGGTTAGGCGAATCCATCGATCCAGGGACGGCGTCGCGGCGAGGGCGTGGGGCAGCGGCGTCATTCGCCCCCCAGGTCAACTAGGGCGCGGAGCACACGCGGGTGACTGCCGCAGCGGCACAACTGCGAGTCGAGCGCAGCGGCGATCTCGGCCCGTGCCGGCTTCGGATTGGATCGAAAAAGGGCTTCTGCAGCCACGACGATGCCCGGCAGGCAGTGCCCGCACTGCGTTGCATTGGCGTCGACCAAGGCTCGACGGACCGGAGTATCCAAGCCTGCGGCGGTCTCCACATGCCGACCTTCCACCGCGCCGGCTGGGAGCGTACAGGCATACGCCGGTTCGCCGTCGACGAGCACGCGGCAGGCACCGCATAGCTCGCCTCCGCACCCGAGTTTGGGTGTCATGTCGCCGACGGTTGGACTTCGCAACACGTAGAGGAGCGGCGTGTCGCGGTCGCCGCTGTCGAACTGCGCGGCATCGCCGTTGAGCCGGAAAGGGATCACCCCAACACTCTGCCGGACTCGGCGCGGCGGCGGCAAGTCCAGCAAGGCCTGGGACGGGGCTGGGCAAAACGGGCTGCCCGTCAAGGCGGCGGGTTTGGTTGCGCGAGGAACCGTAGCGAGTTGCTACACTCGATGTGCAACGGGGAATGGGGGATTCGGATGAATGCCAGAACGATGTGGCGGGTGCTCTGCATCTGCGCCGGGGTCGCGGCAAACGCCGGAACGTTGTCGGGGCCGGTTACCGGCGGCGAACGCGGCAGTCCGTTTGCCGCGGTGGATGTCGCAGACCACGGGTATCTGACCGAGGAGTACTTTCTGGAGGGCCAGGCAACCGCCTACGAACTGGCCGACGGAACGCACACCCCGGACGGTCAGTGGAAAACGCGGCCGGCCGATGACAAGGCGGACTTCAAGACGCGCCTCTTGGTGGTCCGGCCCAAGGATCCCGCCGTGTTCAACGGTACGGCAATCGTGTTCTGGCTGAACGTGACAGCGGGTTTCGAACTCGGCTCCGCCTCAGCCGAAGCGCTGCGCGGCTATGCGTGGGTGGGCGTATCGGCGCAGAAGATCGGCATCGACGGCTTCCCGCAGAATCCCCAGGGGCTGAAAGCCTGGGACGGCGAGCGCTACGGTGCCCTCGTTCACCCGGGCGATGCGTATTCCTACGACATCTTCACCCAGGCCGCCGTGGCAGTCGGTCCGGATCGCCCTCGCGACGGCTTGGACCCCATGGGCGGCCTGGCGGTCGAGCGGCTGATCGCGGTGGGCGCTTCGCAGTCCGCCGGACGTCTGCGCAGCTATATCAATGGCGTTCACCAATGGACCGGCGTGTTCCACGGCTACATACCGTTCATCGACTTCGGCCGCCCCGTGGCGTTCGGCTCGGATCTCGCCGGTCAGCGCCGGGGCAGCCCCGCCTCGATCCGAGCGGATCTCGACGTCCCCGTCATCGTCGTGAACTCCGAAACCGAGGTGACCAGCTACTACGGCGTGCGGGAAGCCGACTCCGAGCGGTTCCGGCTCTGGGAGGTCGCGGGCACCTCGCACGTATCCGTGCCAAGGCCCGCGGCAGCCACCGAGGGCGGCTCGAACTGGATGTCCTATTCGCCGGTATACAACGCCGCGATCCGGCACCTGCACCACTGGATAGAGGACGGTGTCGAACCACCGGCAATGCCGCGCGTCGAGGTCACGCCCGGCGTACCCCGCCCCGAAGTCGTACGCGATGAACACGGCAACGCCGTGGGGGGCATTCGCTTGCCGGATATCGCCGTGCCGACCGCCGCGCACAGCGGCTTCGGAACGCGGCGCGAAGGATCGAGGTTCGGCTTCCTCTATGGCACCGCCAAGGACTTCGACGCCGAGCAACTTGCCGAGTTGTACCCGGATAGCGAGCGCTACCTCGAGGCGTGGAACGCCGCGCTCGACCGTGCGATCGAACAAGGCATGGTTCTACCCGAGGACGCGGGCCCAATGCGCGAACAAGCGGCAGCTTGGGCCAAGCGGCTGGACGGCGACGAGGCGGACGAGACGCCATAGCGTCGGAGGCGCGGCAACGACTGTAGGGGACGGGCCCGCCCCGCCCCGGCGCCTTCGGGCGCATCATAGTCGAACGGGCACGTTGTGACCCCGCGCCCGCGGGCGCGTTAGGGTCGCCCCTACGCCGCCCGTGTGTCAGTATATTTCGTTGGCACGCCGGGAGACGCCATGCACCACATCGAGCTGCGCCATCTTCGAACCGTCGCGGCGCTGCGGGGCGCGAGCACGCTCGTGGAAGCCGCGGAACGCGTCTACCTGACGCAATCGGCGCTGTCGCATCAGCTCAAGGATCTCGAGGAGCGATTGGGCTGCACGCTGTTCATCCGCAAGACCCGCCCGATGCGGTTCACATCGGCGGGCAAGCGCTTGCTGCAACTCGCGGACGAGGTTCTGCCCCTCGTGCAAACGGCTTCGCTGGACCTTGCCCGGCTTGCCGGCGGGCATTCGGGACGCCTGCACATGTCCATCGAATGCCACAGTTGCTTCGAGTGGTTGCTTCCCGCCATCAACGCCTACCGGGAGGACTGGCCGGAGGTGGAACTGGACATCTCGGGGGGGTTCCACTTCCAGCCCCTGCCCGCCCTGCTGCGGGGCGACCTTGATCTCGTGGTCACCGCCGACCCCATCGAGGAGCCGGGGCTCGCCTACCTGCCGCTGTTCGGCTACGAAGCCCAGATGGCGCTGGCCGCGGACCACCGGCTGACCGAAAAGGAGTGGATCGACCCCGGCGATGTGGCCGATGAAACACTGATCACGTACCCCATCGACCGTTCGCGGCAGGACATTTTCACCCGGTTCCTGGACCCTGCTGGCATCGAACCCGCGCGGGTTCGGACGGCGGAACTCACGCCCATGATGGTGCAGCTGGTCGCGAGCGGCCGCGGCGTTTGCTGCCTGCCGAACTGGGCGCTGCACGAATACATCGAACGCGACTACGTCGTTGCCCGTTCGCTGGGCGAAGAAGGCATCTGGCCCAATCTCTATGCCGCCGTGCGCACGGAGCAACGCGACGCACCGTACATCGCGGCCTTCGTCGCGCTAGCCAAAGACACCTGCTACCAGAACCTCGTCGGCATCGGTCCCACCGACTCCGAACTCGAAGAGGCCGACACCGAGAACGGCTGACCCGGGGTTCGTCGCCGGACTCTAGGGCACAAGCACGTCCTCGCGCCAGGATTGCCCGTCGAAGGCATAGTGTCGTCGATCATGCACGCCGTCCTCGGTATCGAGATCAAGGCGCTCGACGCTCTCAGCCAACAACCTGAAGCCGACCGCCGACTCGGGTGCCGAGGCCGGTTCGGGGCCGTGGAGAAGATCCACCAGCGCCTCGCGACTGTCGATGACGCTGCTCTGCGCGTGGTCCTCGTAAAGCCAGTCCATGCGTTTGGGGATCGGCGGCCGCAACTGCCAACTGGCCCGCACCAAACCCTGCGGAAGCTGCTCCAGCGAACAGCGCAGACGGTATTGGACGGCAAGGCTCGGCAGGTAGACCACGATGGCGACAGTGGACGATTGGCGAAACTCCCGGAACTTGGGGCTCGTACTGTTCACGAAGAGCCCGAAGCTCGGCGGTCCCGAAAGCGCGGGCTCAAGATCGCGCAGAACCATCGTTCGGGCTTCGGGTTCGCCGGCGTCGACCGTGGCGACCACGCACAGGTTCGCCATGGGATCGGCGCGCTCGGCCGCACGAGCGCGGTCTTCGCGGAGTAGCGCGACCGGATCGGGGGCGTCGGCGTTCAAAAACTCGGTGCGACCCCCCGCTCGCTCTGTTCCACGATGGCAATCCACCGCCCCTCGCTGATGAAGCCCGATCCCCACTCCGACCAACGCCCGAAACCGTTGCGCTTCAGATCGTCGAGCGTGCCGTCGGCCATGGCCTTGCGCACGATGTCGGCGCTTTCGCGGATCACCTCCAGAGCCAGGCGCAGTTCATCCACGCCGCCCAGCGGGCCATGACCGGGAATGACCTGCGTGTCCGCGGGGACCATGTCGAGAACGGCCTCGATGTTGGCGACGAACCCCGCCACCGAACCGCCGCTGGCCACGTCCACGAACGGAAACCGACCACTGAAGAAGTGGTCGCCCATATGGATGACACCCGCGTTCTTGAACCACACCACCGAGTCGCCGTCGGTGTGTCCGGTCGGCAGATGGATCACGTCGATGTCGTCGCCGTTGAAGTGAATGCGAACCCGGTCCTGGTACGTCACTACCGGCAGGGCAACCGCCGGCGCTTGGCCAGACGCCAACCGGGTGCGAACGTTCTCGTGGGCCACGATGAGGCCGGTTCGGCCGAAATGCGCATTGCCGCCCGTGTGGTCGCCGTGGAAGTGCGTGTTCAGGATGAAGCGAGGCGCCGCGCCGCCGAGCACCACGATCGCGGCCTCGATACGACCGGCAAGCGGCGCGAACTGATCGTCGACGATGAGCACGCCGTCATCGCCGACACTCACGCCGATGTTGCCCCCGGCGCCCTCGAGCATGTGGACCGCGCCCGCGACATGGGTTGCCTTGATCTCGACGCCACCGAAGGGATCCGCCGGGCCGGCCAGGGCGACGCGACAGGCGAAGACGGCGACGAGAACGGACAGGGCGATCGTCGGTGCCAACCTCGGACCACCGCGTCTCATTCGTCGACGTCCTCGTCCGATTTCGCGTCGTCGCCCTCCCCACGACGGCGCAGTTCCGCGATGTCGCGCTGGATCTCGCTCAATCGATAGAGCACGTCAGGCAGTTGATCGACGATGCGCCAGGCGAAATAGGCCGTGGCGCCGGCGGCTAGAAATACGAGGAACTCCATCATGGTCGGGCCTCCGGAACAAGAAAAACGCCTGCGGGCAGGTTAACCGTGATTCGGTTGCCGCCACAACACGACGTTTTTTTGCCGCTAGGGAAGGTCTGAACAAGACCTTCCCTAGCGCGGCACAGGGATGTGCCGCCAAATTCGATGGCGTAAGCCATTGAATTTGCGAGCGAAACTGTTATTTTCGCTACTGTTCAAGTCCAAGGACGGACTTGAACAGAGGTTTCTTAGCGGAGCTCCTTCGGCGTGACGTAGTCGAGGAGTTGCCAACGTCCCGCGACGTTCTCGAATGCCGCGACGCCCAGGGTCGGCACGCTATCGGTCACGATCCGACCCGCAAGGTGGTTTACCAGCGATGTCACGGTCGGGTTGTGGCCGATGAACGCCACGTGATCATCCCGGTGTCCGGCGAGGGTGTCTTCGACGACACCCAGGAACTCTCCCGGAGACGCCACGTAGAGGGCCGCATTCGGCAACACGGGAACGTCGTCGGTAAGCAGCTGCGCGGTTTGCACGGCGCGGGCCGCCGCGCTCGGCACGAACAGGGTGGGGCCCGCGTCGAGCCAGTCCCGGATCAGGGTCGCATCCTCGCTCGCGCGTTTTGCCAAGGGGCGGTTCTGGTCCAACACGCCGAACGGGCGCGCGGACTTGCCGTGACGAATTACCCAGAAGCGTTGGTTCATGCTATGCGCACATCACCAGATCGCGAAGAACTCTTCGAACGGTCAGGATGCCGGGGAAGCCACGGTTCTCGATCTCGCGCGCCAGATCCAGGGTCGCGCGCCTGCGCCCGGGCACGGCGGCGAGACTCAAGGCGGGAAGCGGATCGGGCATCGGATGCTCGCGGTTCGGCAGCCGGGCGATTGTAGCAATCCGGAAGCGGTCAACTGTTACAGCGCGAACCGGGCACGATTTCCCGAATCGCCGCCAGCAGCAAGTCGTTCTCCGAGGCCGTGCCGACGGTGATGCGCAAACTGTTCGACAGCCGGGGTGTGTCGAAGTGGCGAACCACGATGCCGCGGTCGCGAAGCCCCATGAACAACGCCTTTGCGGACACCCAGGACGGCGCCTCGGCAAGTACGAAGTTCGATTGGGACTCCGGCACGGCAAACCCCAGTTCTGCGAGCCCGACCGTCATTCGTCGGCGCTCTCCTCGGACAGCACGCCAACCCCGCGCGGCGTAGGCGCGGTCGGCGAAAGCCGCCTCCGCAGCAACCTGGGCGAGCGTGTCGACGTTGTAGCTGTCCCGGGTCTTGGTGAGCACGGGGTCCACGAGTCCGGCGCTGCCGAGAAGGAACCCGACACGTACTCCAGCGAGCGAATGACCCTTCGACAGCGTGCGCAGCAGCAGCAGATTGTCGTGGTCGGCCAGGAGAGAGGTCAGGTCGTGGCGAAGTTCGGGATCCACGAAATCCACGTACGCTTCGTCCACCAGCAGCACGCCATCCAGTTCCCGGGCCACACCGGCGACCGTGCCCGCGTCCACGAGAACACCCGATGGCGCATGGGGATTCACTAGGCAGGTCAGCTTGGCGCCGGCGGCATTCATCCTCCCGGCGAAGCCGTCGGGCAACGACCAGTCGGCGGTCAGCTCGGCCGAAGCCACCTCGCAGCCCTGCACGGCGGCGAGCACCGGGCATAGCGAATAGCCCGGCTCGGTGGTCCCGAAGGTCGCACCGGGATCCACAAAGGTCGTGATCGCGAGTCTTAGCGCCTCGTCCCCGCCGTTGGTGACGACCACTTGGTGCACCGACAGGCCGAATCGGGTCGCCACCTGGCGGCGGAAGCCATCGGCGGTCGCGGGCGGATAGCGGCGCAGCGCCCCGGCGTCGAACGAGCGAATCGCATCCGCCACCCGAGGAGAGGGCGGATAGGGATTCTCGTTGGTGTTGAGCTTGACGATGCCGGGATCCTGCGGTTGCTCGCCGTAGACGTAGCCCGTCATGCGCCGGACGCTGTCCCGCTCGTAGCTCACGGATCCGAGCCGGTCTGTCCGTCGTCGTCCGGCTCCTCGTCGTCGTCCACGGCTGCCGGGCGTGCGTCGGCGGGATCGAGCAGGTGGGCGATCCAATTGGTTGAGGGGTTCGCTTCCATGGCGATCTTCACGGTCATCGTCAGCGGCACCGACAGCAGCATGCCCACCGGTCCCAGCATCCAGCCCCAGAACACCAGGGACAGGAACACCACCAGCGTCGACAAGCCGAGCTCCCGGCCCATGAACTTCGGCTCCACGACGCTGCCCATGACCACGTTCACCACCAGGAAGACGCCCGCCGTCGCCAGCGCGCTGATCGGCCCCAACTGCATGATCGCGAGCAGCACCGGCGGAATCGCGGCAATGACGCTGCCGATGTTGGGCACGTAGTTCATCAGGAAGGCCAGGAGCCCCCATAGGATCGGGAAGTCGACGCCCAAGAGCCAAAGCGCCAAGCCCACGAATACGCCCGTGGCGATGCTGACCGTGGTCTTGATCGCGAAGTAGCGGTTGAGTTTCTCCGCGAAGCGCTTGAAGTGCGGCAGGTCCCGCTCCGGGTGGGTGAGCACGGTCCCGAGCTTGCGGGGGAAACTCCAGGCTTCGGTCAGGATGAACACCACCGCGAGCAGTATGAAGAAACTGTTCGTGAGCACGCTGCCGAGACTGCCCAATGCCTCCCCGGCAAAACCCAGCGCCCGGCCGGGATCCAGCAGCTCCGGCGAAAGCTCGATGCCGAGGCCACCGAGGAACGCGAGCGTGGGGTCGACCAGGGCAACGGCCCGCTCCTGGTAGAACGGCATGCGCCCGCGGAACGCCTCCGCCGACTCGGCGACGATGGCACCGAAGCCAATCAACACCGCGATCAAGGCGAGCACCACCACGGTGATGGCGAGACCCACGGGCAGGCGGTGCCGTTGCAGCCAGAACACGGGCGTGGCGGCGATCGTGGCGATGAACGCCGCCAACAGGAACGGCACCATGACCTGCTCCGCCGCCTTGATGCCGGCGGCGACGACGACGAGCGCTGCCAACGCGAGCAGCGGACTCGAGGGAACGCGTTCGCTCACTGGAAACGCCCTCGGTTGGCCATCACACCTCCGGCAACGTGCACTTGATGCCTTGGCCAAGCAACTCCTCGATGGGCGGCAGATCGAAGGCGTCGTCTTCGGAGACGAAGCTGATCGCGATGCCGCTGGCGCCCGCTCGGCCGGTCCGCCCGATGCGATGCACGTAGTCCTCGGCATCCTCCGGAAGATCGTAGTTGATGACGTGGCTGATGCCTTCCACGTGAATGCCCCGACCAGCCACGTCGGTGGCGATGACGAGGTTGGTCTCGCCGTCCTTGAAGCGCCGCATGGTGGCGAGGCGTTTGCGCTGCGGGATGTCGCCGGCAAGACTTTCGCACCTGACGCCCTGGCGCTGCAGGTAGCTCGTCAGCGTCCGCGCCGCATCGCGGCGGTTCACGAAGACCAGCGTGTGATCCGGTTTGTTCTTGCGCACGAAGTCGAGGAGCGTCCGGCGTTTGGCATCCCTCGCTACGGTCCAGAAACGCTGGTCGACGGTGTCGACGGCCAGCGATTCGGGCCGGATCGCCACATGCTCGGGATCGAGGGTCCACTGCGCGGCGAGATTCATAACGTCGTCGTTGAACGTGGCGCTGAAGAACAGGGTCTGCCGACCCCGCTTGCGCGGCGTCTGGTAGACGATCCGACGAACGTCGGGGATGAACCCCATGTCGAGCATCCGGTCCGCCTCGTCGATGACCAGCACCTCGACCCGGCTCAAGTCCGCCAGGCGCTGGCCGCAGAAGTCCAACAGGCGTCCGGGCGTTGCGACCAGAATGTCGATGGGACCCTCGCGCAGGAGGTTTTTCTGCTTCTGGTAGTCGATGCCGCCAACCAGGCAGACGATCCGGGTATCCATGTACTTGGCAAGGTCGCGGGCATCCGATTCGATCTGCAGCGCGAGTTCCCGCGTGGGCGCCAGCACCAACGCCCTCGCCCCGCCCGGCACCAGGGGTCGTTCGGCGGGAAACTCGGTCTGGCGGGTGAGAATCGTGATCAGGAAAGCCGCGGTCTTGCCGGTCCCGGTCTGGGCCTGGCCCGTCACGTCGTAGTCGGACAGGCTGTACGGAAGCACTTCTCCCTGGATCGGCGTGCAGCGTTCGAAGCCGAGATCGCCGATCGCCGCCATGACGGGCTCGGGCAGTCCCAGCTCCGAAAACTCGACGGCCTCGCCGTCGTCCAAGGCGAGTTCCCGTTCCGCTGGGTCTGACTTCACGCCGGGTTCGACTGTCTGGCCGCGGCAACCTTGACGCATAGAGAGAGCACGTCGATTCCCGATTCGACCTCTTGAAGCGTCGCCAGCGTCGGCGCAATGCGGATGTTGCGGTCCGCCGGGTCATGCCCGTGGGGAAAGGTCGCGCCTGCTGGCGTTAGCGCAACCCCCAACTCGCCGGCCAAGGCGACCACGGCCTTTGCCAGCCCGGGCCGGGTGTCGAGGGAGACGAAGTAGCCGCCCTTCGGGTCCGTCCACGTCGCGAGTCCCGTGCCGCCCAAGCCCCGTTTGAGACCTCGCTGCACGGCCTCGAACTTGGGCCGCACGATCTCCGCGTGGGCGCGCATGTGCGTCTCCAAGCGGTCCCGGGTGAGAAAACGCGCGTGGCGAAGCTGGTTCACCTTGTCCGGACCGACCATCAGAATCGACAGCCGCTTCTCGACGGCGTCCAGGAAGTTCGCCGAGCCACCCACGAAGCTGATGCCGCCGCCGGCGAACGTGATCTTGGATGTCGACGCGAACATCGCGATGGAGTCTTCGGTGCCGGCGGCCTTGGCCAGGGGCAGGATCGGCGTCAACCGAGGCGGCGGGAACGTGAAGTCGTGAACGGTGTAGGCGTTGTCCCAAAGCACGAGGAACGGCTGCTGATCATTCCGGGCATGCCGGCGCGGGAGCTCCGCGAGACGCCGCACGGTTTCCTCGGAGTAGATGCAGCCCGTCGGGTTCGAGTACTTGGGCACGCACCAGATGCACCGCACATCGGCGTCGTTGGTGACCAGATCTTCAACCACGTCCATGTCCGGGCCGGCATCCGTCATCGGCACCGTCACGAGTTGCATACCCAAGGCATCGGCAAGTGCGAAGTGGCGGTCGTAGCCGGGCACCGGACACAGGCACTTGACTTGGCCGGCGGCTCGCCAGGGGGTTCCGGTGAGACCCGTGTTCATCGCCGCGTCGAGCACGAAGAACATCAGCGTGAGACTCGCGTTGCCGCCGGCGATCACCTCGTCCGGCGCCACGTCGAGCAGCCGTGCGCCCAAGGCGCGGGCTTCCGGAAGACCCCGCAGCATCCCGTAGTTGCGCACGTCCGTGCCGTCCTCGGCGACGTAGTCCCCGCCCAGGCAGCCGTCGAGTTCGTCGGCGAGATCGAGTTGCTCAGCCGCCGGCTTGCCGCGCGTCAAATCGAGGTGCAGGTTCGCACCCTTGAGGGAATCGAAACGTCCCTCCAAGTCGTCCCGCTCGGTCACGGGTTCGCCCCGCCGGCGCAAAGTCCGGCCGTTTCGGGAAGGCCGAGCATCAGGTTCAGGTTCTGCACGGCGGCTCCGGCCGCGCCCTTGCCCAGATTGTCGTAGCGGCTTGCGATGAGCACGTGGTCATCGTTGCCGAACACCATCAGGTCGAGGTGGTTCGTTCCGTTGCGTGCGGTTGGCGACAGGAAGCCGTCGTCCGAGAAATCGTCCGGGTTGTAGGGGTGGACATGGACGAACGGTTCGCCGGCATAGCGCTCGGCGAGAGTGCGATGCACGTCGACGGGTGCCGCGCCGCGCTGCAGTTCGGTTGCGAAGAGGCCCACCTGCACCAGCATGCCGCTTCGGTAGTGCCCGACCGCCGGAGTGAACAGCGGCGCATGGCTGATGTTCGCGTAGCGGCGCATCTCCGGCACGTGCTTGTGGTTCAGATCCAAGCCGTACGCACGGTGGCGCCAAGCGGCGGCGTCACAGTCCCGGTAGTTGGCGATCATCGACTTGCCGCCGCCCGAAAAGCCGGACACGGCGTTCACGCGCAGCGGCAGATCGGGGCTGACGAGCCCGCCATCGATCAACGGCCTTACGCTCAGCACAAAGCCCGTCGGGTAGCAGCCCGGGTTCGCGACCCGGTCGGCCGAGCGGATGGCTCGGCGTTGTCCCGCCTCGAGTTCCGGCAGTCCGTAGACCCAGCCGGCGTTGGTTCGGTGCGCGGTACTGGCGTCGAGAAAGCGCGCTTCGGGTGCGAGTTCGACGGCCTCCCGGGCCGCAGCGTCGGGCAGGCAGAGCACCGCGACGTCGGCTTCGGTGAGCAACTCGCGGCGACGGGAAGAATCCTTGCGAAGATCCTCCTCGATGGCGAGCAACTCGATCCGGGCATGGCTTTGCAGCCGGGACGCGAGTTCCAGTCCCGTCGTGCCGGCCTGGCCGTCGATGAAGACACGGAGGGACATGGAGGGGTGCATCGGCAGAAACACGGCGATTATAGCGCCCATGGGCGATCCGAACGCGCCGGTTGCGATGCGCCTTCGCCGGAGCCGGCTCGCGGACGTCGCGGCCCCGTCACGCCGGAAATCTCGCCGACGCCATTGCGGAAACCGGTCGGCGACTGTTGGCAAGCCCCCAGCCACGTCGGGATTACCTGCGGGACGAGGCGTTCGTGATTATATTTGACACCATTGCCGCTGTTCATCATGATAATCAGCAACTATGACGTTGATTGTCACAACTTGACCGGCCCGATTCCCCGCTACCTGAACGTCCGCGAGATTCTCGACCGGCGATCCTGTCTGTTGTTCGGTCCTCGGCAGACGGGCAAGTCGACGCTGATCCGCCAGCAGCTTGCCGGGCTGCCGGTGTACAACCTGCTGGATCAGAGCCTGTTCCTGCGTCTGTCGCGCAATCCGACGCTGATCCGCGAGGCCTTGACGCCCGAGTCCTCCGCTATCGTCATCGACGAGATCCAACGGATGCCGGAACTGTTGAACGAGGTGCATCTCATGATCGAGGAGCACGGCATCCGCTTCTTCCTCACCGGCTCCAGCGCCCGGTCGTTGCGGCGGCGGGGCGTCAATCTACTCGGCGGCAGAGTTCGTTCCCGACGGCTGCATCCGTTCGTGCGCACCGAACTCGGCAACCGGTTCGAACTTCGCCGGGCATTGGAATACGGCCTCTTGCCGCCAATCTACTTCTCCGATGCGCCCGCCGAAGACCTGGCCGCCTACGCCGGGGACTACTTGAAGGAGGAGGTGGCGGCCGAGGCGCTCGTCCGCAATGTCGGGGCGTTCAGCCGTTTCCTCGAGGTCGCCGCGCTTGCACACGGCGAAATGATCAACTTCACCAACATGGCTAGCGACTCGCAGGTTCCGGTATCCACAGTGCGCGAGTACTACGGGATCCTCAAGGACACGTTGATCGCGCACGAGGTGCCCGCGTTCGCGGAAACGTCCAAGCGCAAGGCGATTTCGACGGCGAAGTACTACCTGTTCGACATCGGTCTCGCGCGCCATCTGCAGGGCAGAACGGGGCTGGCGCCGGGAACGTTCGAATACGGCAGCGCCTTCGAGAGCGTCGTCTTCCAGGAGATCAAGGCCTTCTGCGACTACCACCGGCTCGACACGCCCCGCTACTGGCGATCCAAATCGAACATCGAAGTGGATTTCGTGTTCGCCAACCTCGCCGTCGAAGTCAAGGCCAAACGCGTTGTCGGCACACGCGACATGCGCGGTCTGGTCGCGTTGCGAGAAGAGGGTCTGTTCGAGGGCTACATCGTCGTGTGCATGGAGTCCACACCGAGAACGGTCGATGGCATCCGCATCCTGCCCTGGGCGAACTTCCTCGACGAGTTGTGGCGCGGCAAGTTGACGACCCACTGACCGAACGCGTACCGCTCACGGGGTCGTCAGGCGAAGCGGGCGTCCAGCCACCGCGCGATGTCGGCGATCTCCTGCGGGCAAACCTCGTGGCCCATCCCGTACTCGTGCCACTCCACGCCGTAGCCCAACCCGGTTAGCGCTTCCCGGGACGTGATGGCGCGGGTGATGGGGATCATCGGGTCCATCTGCCCGTGGGCCATGAATATCGGCGTGTCGATGCTCGCGAAACTGATCAGATCGGCGAGGTTCTCGGGGTCGTGTACGTAGGTGGACAACGCCATCACGCCGGCGAAACGTGTCTCGGAACGCAGCGCGAGATGCAGCGCAATCACACCGCCCTGCGAGAAACCGGCAAGCGCAATTCGCGAGCGCGGCACACCCCGGGCCTCCTCGTGTCGGACCAGGTCCTCCACGGCATCCGCGGATTTCCGGATGTCCGCAGTCCCGGCGAGGGGCTGGCGCGGGTCGATGTCGTACCAGGCGCGCATCTCCATGCCGCCGTTGATGGTCACCGGACGCACGGGCGCGTTGGGAAACACGAACCGCACCGAGACGCCCAGTTCGAGCATCGGTACGATGGGCTCGAAGTCGTGGCCGTCGGCACCCAGCCCGTGCAGCCAGATAACCGTGCCGGCGCTACCGCCGTGGGGCTGTAGCTCGATCGTCTCTAGAGGCATCAGCGTTTGACGGCGAGGGTGAGACCGTCGCCGATCGGCAGCATGGCAGCATCGACGCGCTCATCGGCGTTGACCTTCAGGTTCAACGCCCGGATGGCACGCGTGTCCTCGTCTTGTGCACGTTCGTCGGCAACGCGGCCACCCCACAGCACGTTGTCGATGCCGATCACGCCGCCGCGCCGCAGCAACGTCAGACAACGCTCGTAGTAGGCGTCGTAGTTGGCCTTGTCGGCGTCGATGAAGGCGAAGTCGAAGGAGTCCGGCTCCCCCGCCGCGATCAGTTCGTCCAAGGTGTCGACCGCCGGCTTCAAGCGCAGGTCGATCTTCTCGGCGACCCCCGCCCGTTCCCAGAACGTCCGCCCGATCGCGGTCCATTCCTCCGACACGTCGCAGGCAACGAGATGACCGTCGTCCGGCAGGGCTTCGGCCACGACCAGGGCGCTGTAGCCGGTGAACGTACCGACCTCCAGCGTTCGCCGGGCGCCGAGCAGCCTCACCAGCAACTGCATGAACGCGCCCTGCTCGGGGGACACCTGCATCCGGTGCGCGCGCGTCGCGGCAAGCGTATGGGCACGAAGATCGCGGGCCACCGCCGACTCCCGCGTGCCGTTCGCGAGCAGGTAGTCGTAGAGAGTCTCCGTGAGTTCGATGGTGTGGCTGGACACCCGCTGCTTCTCCTAGTCCTTGTCGATGCCGACATTATGCGACCGAACGCCAATAGGCGTACGGGGACGCGGATGGGGCAATGATCGACCGACCCCGCCGAAGGCCATCGGCGCATAGCGGTGCAAGAACCTGCCAGCGGCCTCTCTATTGGCGCCACTGTCCGCGCAGCACGAGCGTCAGACGCGGCATTCACCTGTCGCCGGAAAAAAGGTCAGCGAGCACGAACCTTGTCCCAACTCAACAACCCCGAATCTTGCCCAAGTTTGCCAATCACCCTAACGTCGCACACGATGACAACGATGAACATATCGCTTCCCGACGCCCTCCGATCATTCGTGAACGATCAGGTCAGCGCTCGCGGCTACAGAACCTCAAGCGAGTACGTCCGCGACCTCATCCGCAACGATCGTGACCGCCAGCGCCTGCGTGGTCTGCTTCTCGAAGGAGCCGCATCGCCGCAGGCTGGCATCGCCGATGCGGACTACTTCAATACTCTCCGGCGTAGGGTCCGCGACGCCGGTCCCCGGTAAACGTCAAACCGGTCGTCTTGCGCGACCGGGCCCGCCGCGACATCGCGGACGCCGTCGATACTACCTCGCCGAAGCGGGATCGGAGGTTGCTCTCGCCTTCGTCGACGCGGTCGAGGATGCCTGAAAACCGTCGGCGATCACCCCGCAGTCGGTTCGCCGCGCTACGCGCACGAGCTCGGTGTCCCCGGTCTGCGGTCTCGTTCCACGGGCAGATTCCCGTATCTCATCTTCTACGTCGATCACGAGGAGGAAGTCGATGTTTGGCGCGTCCTTCATGCGGCGCGCGACATTCCCGCTCGGATGCGTGAGTGAAGCGACGGCAGAGGATTTAAGGCGATGACCTGGCCCCACAGGCTCGGGTGGCGCGGGTGCGTTTTCTTGCCCGTCGCCCCTGCGGTCTGTATTGTGTCGCCGTTTCGCGAATCCCGCCGCGAGGGCATGCTTGCTTAAGCGACCGTGGGCAGGATCGCTCCGAGGATCGACTCAATAGCCAGGGACTCGAGGAGGGACCGACATCCTACCGCTCTTCCTGTTCGTCTTGGCCGTCACCGCGGTGCTCGGCCTCGTGCTGGTGTTCGCCTGGTACGTCGGCTCGAAGGCCCGCCATGGCGGTGCGCGCACGCTGCCCTTCGAATCCGGCATCGTGCCCGTGGGGGACGCCGAGGACATGCGGCTGTCCATCGAGTTCTACCTGATCGCGGTGTTCTTCGTGATCTTCGACCTGGAGACCATCTTCGTCATCGCCTGGGCGGTGGCGTTCCACGACCTCGGCTGGCGCGGCTACACCGGCGCCAGCATCTTCATCGTGCTGCTCCTCGCGGCGCTCTTCTACGAATGGCGCACCGGCGCCCTGGACTGGGGCCTCAAACGCCGCGTGCCCGGACCCGGTCGGTACGCCCGGAACGAAGGCGAATCGGCTAGCGGCTATTCGGTCGAGACCGCCTAGGAGAACGACCGTGGAATGGCGGCTCATCAAGACCGAACCCGGCGCGCCGATGGCGGCGGTGGACGACGCCTACAACGAGGAGGCGGGCAAGAGCTTCCTGACCGCGAAACTCGAGGACCTGGTCGCCTGGGGCCGCGCCAACTCGATCTGGCCTTTCAACTTCGGCCTTTCCTGCTGCTACGTGGAAATGGCGACGTCGCTCACCTCCCGGCACGACCTCTCCCGGTTCGGCGCCGAGGTGATTCGCGCCACCCCGCGCCAGGCGGACCTGATCGTGATCTCCGGCACCGTGTTCCGGAAGATGGCCCCGGTTCTCCAGCACCTCTACGAGCAACTTCTCGAACCCCGTTGGGTGATCTCCATGGGCGCCTGCGCCAACTCCGGGGGCATGTTCGATGTCTACAGCGTGGTCCAGGGCGCGGACAAGTTCCTGCCGGTGGACGTCTACGTACCCGGCTGTCCGCCCCGGCCGGAAGCGTTCATGCAAGGCTTGACGCTGCTCCAGGAAGCGGTCAAGAACACGCCGCGCCCGTTGTCCTGGGTGATCGGCGACGACGGGGCCGTGTCCAAGTACAACGTCAGCCAGCGCGACCTCCGGACCACCGAGCGGATGCGTGCCACCGACCTCGCCCAACCCACCACGGTCGGCGACGCGCCGCTCTCCGACTCCCTGCTGGGCAAGAAGCGCTCTTAGGATCCCGATGGCCGCAGTCGTCCAGGACAGCCGCCAGGCAGGCGGCCGCAACGACACGCACATCGCGGAGGATCTCGCGACCCACTTCGGGCCGGATTGCGTCACCCAGGCGTGCGTCGACGGCATCCGCACCGTCTGGGTGCCGAAGAAGCACGTCCGCCAGGTCATGCGCTATCTCAAGAACGATGCGCCCGCCCGCTTCGAGCTGATGTTCGACCTGTCCGCCATCGACGAACGAGCCCGGCGGAACCGCAACGGTCAGCCCGCGTCCGATTTCACGGTCTTCTACCACCTCATGTCGCTGTCATCGGACGACGACGTTCGCATCAAGGTGGCGCTGGCCGACGGCGAGAGCATCGACTCCATCGAGTCCGTCTATCCGGTCGCCAACTGGTACGAACGCGAAGCCTTCGACATGTTCGGCATCGAATTCGACGGCCATCCCAACCTGCGCCGCATCCTGACGCCGGCCTTGTGGGAGGGACATCCGCTGCGCAAGGAGCATCCCGCCCGGGCCACAGAGATGGACCCGTTCAAGATGACGCCGGAGTTCCAGAAGGCCCAGCAGGACGCGCTGCGCTTCGTGCCCGAGGACTGGGGCATGCGCTTGTCCGCCAAGCACACGGACTTCATGTTCCTCAACCTGGGACCCAACCACCCGAGCGTGCACGGCGTGTTCCGCATCGCGTTGCAACTGGACGGCGAGGTGATCGTCCAGGCGGTGCCCGACATCGGCTACCACCACCGCGCCCAGGAGAAGATGGCGGAGCGCCAGTCCTGGCACACCTATATCCCCTACACGGACCGGGTCGACTACCTCGGCGGGGTGGTGAACAACCTGCCCTACGTCATGAACGTGGAGAAGATGGCGGGGATCGAGGTGCCGGAACGCGCCCAGGTGATCCGGGTCATGCTCTCCGAGTTGTTCCGCATCTCGAGCCATCTGGTCTTCTACGGGACCTTCGCCCAGGACGTCGGCCAGATGTCGCCGGTGCTTTACATGTTCGCCGACCGAGAGCGGCTGTTCTCCATCATCGAGGCCATCACCGGCGGGCGCATGCATCCGAGTTGGTTCCGCATCGGCGGCGTCACCCAGGACCTGCCGGACGGCTGGGACAAGATGGTGCTCGACTTCTGCGACTACATGCCGGCGCGCCTCGACCACTACCAGAAGATGTCGATGCAGAACAAGATCCTGCAGCGGCGCACCAAGGGCATCGGCGCCTACACCACCGAGGAAGGTCTCGACTGGGGCATCACCGGCCCGTCGCTGCGCGCCACCGGCCACGATTGGGACCTGCGCAAGAACCGACCGTACAGCCTGTACGATCAGTTCGAGTTCGACATTCCCACCGCCGAGGCGGGGGACTGCTACGCCCGTGCCGAGGTGCGCGTCGAGGAGATCCGCCAGAGCCTGCGCATCATCCGCCAATGCGCGGAGAACATGCCGTCGGGGCCCGTCAAGTCCGACCACCGGTTGACGACCCCGCCCCGCAAGGAGCGCACGATGCAGGACATCGAAACGCTCATCCACCACTTCCTGAACGTCAGCTGGGGACCGGTGATCAGACCGTCGGAGTCCTGCACGACCGTGGAAGCGACCAAGGGCTGGAACTCGTACTACTCGATCTCCGACGGCGGCACCATGGCCTACCGGACCCGGGTGCGTACGCCGTCGTTCCCGGCCCTGCAGCAGATTCCGCTGATCAGCCGGGGATTCATGATCGCCGACCTGATCGCCATCATCGCGAGCATCGACTTCGTGATGGCGGACGTGGACCGGTAGAGGAGCTATTCGTGGCCGAACCCGCCCGGATCCAAGTCCTGTCCGACGACGAAGTCCGCGAGATCGAGGAGGAATGCGCCCACCTCCCGGATCGCAAGTCCGCCGCCATCGACGCCATGATGATCGTGCAGCGTTACCGGGGCTGGGTGTCCGATGAAAGCCTCCACGCCATCGCGCGCCTGCTCGGCATGTCGGTGGAGAACCTCGACAGCATCGCCACCTTCTACAACCTGATCTACCGGCAGCCGGTGGGACGCCACGTGGTGATGGTCTGCGACAGCGTGTCCTGTTACGTGATGGGCGCAGATGGCTTGCGGAAAGCGGTGGAGGAGCACTTGGGTGTCGGCCTCGGCGAGACGACCGAGGACGGGCGATTCACGCTGTTGCCCATCGTCTGCCTCGGTGCATGCGACCGGGCACCTACGATGATGATCGACGAGGAGCTGATCGGGGATGTGACGGCAGACCGCTTCGACGAGATCTTCGGGCGGTTTGACTAGTGGACCAATGCAATGCATGACGTAAGGCCGCTCACCGGAATCGTCGACACCATCGGCGGCCTCGTGGATCTCGAAGCCTACGAGTCCCACGACGGCTACGCGGCCGCCCGCCAGGCGCTGGCGACGGATCCCAACGACATCATCGACCTCGTGTCGGAGGCCAATCTGCGGGGCCGAGGCGGCGCGGGCTTCGGGACCGGCATGAAGTGGGGGTTCACGCGCGGCCCCGCGAAGACGCCCGGCGGCAAGTACCTGGTCTGCAACGCCGACGAGATGGAACCCGGTACGTTCAAGGACCGCTACCTGCTGGAGTACAACCCGCATCTACTCATCGAAGGCATCATCATCGCCGCGCACGCGATCCACGCCGAGACTGCGTACGTCTTCCTACGCGGCGAATACCATGATCCCTACCGGGAACTGCAGCGCGCCATCGACGATGCCTACGCCAAGCGCTATCTCGGCAAACGCATCTTCGGCACCGACATCAACCTGGAACTGCGTATCCACCGCTCTGCCGGACGCTACATCTGCGGCGAGGAAACGGCACTCCTGAACGCGCTCGAAGGCAAACGCGCCCAACCGAGGCAGAAGCCGCCGTTCCCGCCCGCAAGCGGCGCCTGGGGCCGGCCGACCATCGTCAACAACGTCGAGACCCTCTGCAACGTGCCGGCCATCGTCAAGAACGGTGCGGAGTGGTACCAGGATCTCGGCATCGGCGACGACTCCGGGACGAAGATCTACGGCGTATCGGGCCGCGTGAACAACCCGGGACTGTGGGAACTGCCCATCGGCACCACCATTCGCGAGATCATCGAGGAGCACGCCGGCGGCATGCGCGACGGCTACAAGCTACGGGGCTTGCTGCCGGGGGGCGCTTCCACGGATTTCCTCGTCGAGGAACACCTCGACCTCGCCATGGACTACGGCACCATCCAGGCCGCCGGCAGCCGCATGGGCACCGGCACCATGGTCCTGATGGACGACTCGATCTGCCCGGTGGACATGTGCCGGAACCTCGAGCACTTCTTCGCCCAGGAATCCTGCGGCTTCTGCACGCCGTGCCGGGAAGGCCTGCCCTGGGTGGAGGAACTGCTGATCGACATAGAGGAAGGACGCGGCAAGGAAGGCGACCTCGAACTCCTGGATCGCAACGCCATGTTCATCGGCGGGACGACGAACACCTTCTGTCTGCATGCGCCGGGCGCCATGGAGCCGCTGGCGAGCGCGCTCAAGTACTTCCGGGACGACTTCGAAGCGCACATTCGGACCGGTCGCTGTCCGTATCGGTGACCGTCGAGGCGAAGGGCTAGGAGACTTCCGCCTCCTCGTCGTTCGAGGCGTCGGCGACAACGTCACCGGGTGTGCTCCCGGCTTCATCCGCCGCGTCGGCCGGCCGAGTGTGAATCTCACGCCAAGGAACCAGGCGACTGCCATCCGAATGGCGCCGGTATTCGTCACCGCCGTAGACCACGACCATTTCTGAAGGCGTCCCCACGTCATCGAGATGACCACGAACGCGTCTTGCGCCGTTAAATAGACTCGATGACGGCGTCTTCGCCGACTTGGCCTCGATCAAGGTCACGCCCGTCGGATCGTCGACGACGAGATCGAGTTCTCCGCCGCCGCGTTCCCGGTAGTAGGACAAGCCGCGCGTCTCGCCGCGATGCGTACGATGCTTCAGCACTTCCGAGACCACCCACGTCTCGAACAGGGCGCCACGCAACGGGTGCGAGACAAGCTGTTCCGGATCGCGGATGCCCAGGAGCCAACAGGCCAGCCCCGAGTCGTAGAAATACAGCTTCGGCATCTTGATGAGCCGTTTGCGGACCCTGCCGCTGAATACCGGCAGATGGAAGGCGACGAAACTCGCTTCCAGGATGCTGAACCACGACTTGGCGCTCGGTTGCGTGATTCCGCAGTCGTCGGCCAGCGACGAATAGTTAAGCAGTTGCCCGGTACGTCCAGCGCAGAGTGCGAGGAAACGCTGGAAGGCACTGAGATCGCCCACATTGCTGATCGCACGCACGTCGCGCTCGATATAGGTACCGACGTAGGACCGCAGCCAATCCGACGCCTCGAGTTCTTGATCGAATATCCGAGGATAGCCGCCGCTCAAGAGCGCTTCTTCCAGTGTCGCCGGCGGGTTGGGGAAGCGATTGACCTCATTCCACGAGAGCGGCAGTAGTTGATGCAGCGCGGTCCGACCGGCCAATGATTGGCTTACCGAGGCGATGAGCGCCAAGTTCTGCGACCCGCTCAGAATCCAACGCCCGGGTGCCGGGTCGTCGTCAATCGCTCCTTGGAGGTAGGAGAGCAGGTCGGGAACCCGCTGTACCTCGTCGATAACCGCGCCATCCGGGAACTGGGCAAGGAACGCCCTCGGATCCTCGATGGCGAACGCCCTGTCGTCGGGAGCTTCCAGAGACCGATACGGATGATCGGGAAACATCGCCCGGCACAGGGTCGTCTTCCCGCTTTGCCTGGGACCCGTGACGGTGATCGATGGCGAGGACGTCGCCGCCCTCCTGAGCTGCAATGCCAGATCCCTGGTAATCATGCTGTGAGATTACCACGCCGCAGTGACAGATTCAAAATTTAACTTTGAATCTGTCACATGCCGCTAAGGGCTCGTCCAATCCACGCCCCCGCAAAGAACAGCTAATGGGTCGACACGGTGCCTGGACTTCAAAAAAGTGGGCACCGATGCTGTTTCGCGACCCTACGGCACCAGCTCCAACGGCAACCAAACCCCATCGCGCAGCACCTCCGCAGGCCGGTACTCCGACTTGTAGCGCATGCTACGCACCTCGTCGATCCAATAGCCGAGGTAGAGGTGGGGCAGGCTGCGGCGCCGGCATTCGGCGATTTGGTGAAGGATGGCCATCACGCCGAGGCTCCGGTCGGCAAGTTCCGGGTCGAAGAAGGTGTAGACCGCCGCGAGGCCGTGGTCCAGAACGTCGGTGATGGCTGACGCGACGAGCGTGCCGTTCTTGCGCCAGTCCAGGGCCAAGGTCTCGACGCCGAAGGACTGCGTCAGCCGCAGGAACTGCTTGGCGCTCGGCGGATACATGCTACCCCCGGGATGGCGGTCCACGATGTAGCGCCGGTAGAGATCGAAGTGCTCCTGCGCTTCGTCGCGGGCATCGACGATGGCCAGGTCGAGGTCGGCGTTGCGCGCGAGAACCCGTCGGAAACGGCGGTTGGGCCGGAACGCGGCAACCACGACGCGCAGCGGGACGCAGGCGTTGCAACCGTCGCAGTCCGGCAGGAAGAAGTTGCTGCCCGAACGCCTGAATCCCTCCCGGGCCAAGTGCGAATACACCGTCGGCTTGATGTCCTCGTCCGACTCCACCACGATGGCGTGCGCGATTCGATCCGGAAAGTAGACGCACGGGTCGGGACCGACCACGAAGGCGTCCACGGGTTTCTCGGATTCGTCGTAGTTCATGGCGTAGCATCCGGCGACATCGACGCTGCTGTCGGTGTTAGTGTCCCACCATAAGCGGCGTGGTGTCGCTCCCAACCTCCACGTCGATGGCCGAAACCCCAAGGAGAACCCATGGACCGATTGAACTCCGTCATCGACTCGATCAACGCCTTCGCGTGGGGGCCGCCGATGCTCGGCATGCTCGGGGTGACGGGCGTCCTGCTGACCCTTGGCCTGGTGTTCATGCCCTGGCGCAAGATCGGCTACGGCTTCCGGCTCCTGTTCGACCGGTCCGATCCGGCGGGCTCAGGAGAGGTCAAACCCTTCAACGCGTTGATGACGGCCCTCTCGGCCACGGTCGGCACCGGAAACATCGCAGGCGTCGCCACCGCCATCGCATTGGGCGGTCCGGGCGCGATCTTCTACATGTGGTTGATTGCGCTCTTCGGCATGGCCACGAAATACGCCGAGGCGGTGTGCGCGGTGGAGTACCGGGAGGTGGACAAGAACGGCAAACACGTCGGCGGGCCCATGTACTACCTGCGCAATGGGGTCGGACAGTTCGCCCCCGAACTCGGCAAGTGGCTGGGCCTTGCGTTCGCCGTGTTCGGCGCGGTGGCGGCGTTCGGGATCGGCAACGCCGTGCAGGTCAACTCCATGGCGGCAGCCCTGGGCAACAGCTTCTCGGTTCCCACCTGGGCAACCGGCATCGTCGTGGCGGCGCTGGTGGGCGTTGTCATCATCGGCGGCATTCGGCGGATCGGGGAGGTCGCGGGCAAGCTGGTGCCGGCGATGGTCGTGCTCTATGTCGGCGCGGCGCTGGTCATCATTCTCATCAACATCGTCGACGTGCCGGCGGCATTCGGATTGATCTTCACCCATGCCTTCACGCCCGCCGCAGCGACCGGCGGCTTCGCAGGCGCGGCGGTCGCCGCCGCAATCCGCTTCGGGGTCGCGCGGGGCGTGTTCTCCAACGAGTCGGGTCTCGGCTCGGCCGCCATCGCCCACGCGGCCGCCCAGACCACCAGTCCGGTGCGGCAGGGAATCATCGCGATGCTCGGCACGTTCATCGATACCCTGGTCGTGTGCACGATGACGGCACTGGTGATCCTGACGTCCGGCGCCTGGACGATGACCGGCGCGGATGGCGGCGGTTTGACCGGCGCCGTGCTCACATCCACCGGCTTTGAGAGCACCATCATCGGCGGCCACTACATCGTCACCATCGCGCTGGCCATCTTCGCGTTCACGACGATTCTCGGCTGGTCGTACTACGGCGAACGATGCTGGCAATACCTGTTCCACGAGAAGAGCCTGTGGATCTACCGCGGCCTGTGGGTCGCCGCTGCGTTGGCATTCGCCAACGTCAAGGTCGACCTGGTGTGGAACCTTTCGGATACGCTGAACGGCCTGATGGCTATTCCGAACCTCGTCGGGCTGCTGCTCCTCGCGCCCATGGTGTTCAAGGTGACGCGGGAGTACTTCGACTCCAAAGGATCCGGCTATATCCGCGACAAGCGGTCCTAACGTGTACAAGCCCTAGTGCTTGATTCCTAAGCTGGTCGATCACGTCAACCTGGTCACCGGCCGCCTCGTCCGTCCCGCCCCGGCACCGCTTGCAGGCCCGCCGGCCTGACCCACGGCTATACTTGCCGGACGGCAACCCGAGTGACCACCACGAGGACGGGTGATCGAATGGACTGGCGCGAGAAGCTGGCACGTTGGGCGAACGTCGGCGAACGGGGCGCGCCGGTGGCGTTCGCGGGCCGGGAGCGCGAGATCGACCTCGCGATCAGGCAGCTCGAGGCCTGGCAACCCGGAACGATGCCAGGTCGGACGGTTGTCGCCCAGGGCGCACCGGGCGCGGGCAAGACTGCACTCTTAGGCGAGATCGCGCGTCGTCTGCCCGAACGGCTGCCCAATGCCGAAGCCATATACATGCCGACCCCCTGGATCGACGACAACGTGCCGAACGTGCTTGAAGAACTCGCCGTGAAGATGGCGGGCGTTCCGGCGGACGCTCTACGCACGACCAAAGGCTCGGAGACGGCGGCCGGGGTCAAGGCCGTGGCCACGGCACGGCGCGCCGAATCCCGCTCGGTGTCGCCGCCGACACTGCAAACCTGGCGCGCGTTCAGCCGGGAGTTTGAGCGGGTTGCCCCCCAGATGAACCCGACGCTGCTTCTGATCGACGAGATTCAGCGCATCGGCGAGGGGGAGGCGACTAGGGATCTGCTCTATAACCTGCACGACCAGACGACGTTCCCCGTGGTGCTAGTTTGCGGCGGCCTGTCCACCTCCGCCGCCCGACTCGGCGAGGCCGGCTTGTCGCGGCTCGACGAAGGCAGCATCCTGCGCATCGATGCGCTAACGGCTGGTGAGGCGCAGCGAAGCCTGGAAGAGTCGCTCGGCATCATGGCCGACGACGTGGTGGGTGGCATCGCCGGCCACCCGGATCGTTGGGCGCGTGCGCTTGCGCCGCCGACACAGGGTTGGCCGCAGCACGTTACCTGCCACTTCCGGGCGGCGGCCGAGGCGCTGTTAGCCTCAGATCGTCTGGCATTCGACGACGCCAACCTGCGCGACGCACTCGCCCGCGCGGAAGACAACATGCGGCACTACTACGACCGCCGACTGGAGGCGTCGCGGACCCAGACGATGGTCGTCTACGCCGTACACGAGGCGATCAACGCCCGGACTACGCGACGGACGGATGCCATGGCCGTGGTGGACGCCGTGCGTCCGTTGCTCGGTCGCCACGACGCGGAGGACCACGACGCGACCTTCCGACGTGCGGGCGAATGCATCAACCAGATGCTCTACGCCGGAGTGGTCGCCTATGCGACCAACGTAACGACATCGCCCTTGAGCATTCCCATCCCGTCCATGGCGGCGCATATCGCCGGGCTGCTGACGACGGATCAGCGTGAAGCCGTTCGCCGCGCAATCGGCCCGGCCATCGCGCACTGATCGCCGTCCATCGATGTTCGACCTCGCCGGTTTGGAAGACGCGCAACGCGTGGTCGCGCGCGCCATGCCGCCGACGCCCCAATACCGTTGGCCGGGCCTCTGCCGCCGCACCGGGTGCGAGGTCTGGGTGAAGCACGAGAACCATACGCCCACCGGCGCGTTCAAGGTACGCGGCGGTCTGGTGCTCCTCGACGAACTCGCGCAAGCGGGCAAGCTGCCGCGAAGGATGGTCACCGCAACGCGGGGCAACCACGGCCAGAGCGTGCCCTTCGCCGCCGTGCCACGGGGGGTGAAAGTCAGCGTGTTCGCGCCCAAGGGCAACAGCGTCGAGAAGAACGCCGCGATGGTTGGTTGGGGCGCTGAACTCATCGAGTTCGGCAGCGACTACGACGAGGCGCGTTTGGAGGCGGTTCGCTACGCGGAGTCCAAGGGAGCGGTGTACGTGCCACCGTTTCACCCAGCGCTGGTGCGCGGTGTCGCGACGTACGCGCTCGAGTTCTTCACGGCGGTGGCGAATCTCGACGTCGTGTACGTCCCCATCGGCATGGGGTCCGGCATCTGCGGGCTGATCGGGACCCGCGATCTCTTCGGATTGAAGACCGATATCGTCGGCGTGGTGGCGACGCAGGCACCCGCGATGGCGCGAAGTTTCGCGGCGGGACGGGTCGTCGAGACCAACGCGGCCGATACCTTCGCCGACGGTATGGCTTGCCGCATGCCCATGGACGAGGCACTCGACATCGTCCGGCGCGGCGCGGCGCGCGTCATCGAAGTCGACGAAGCGTCCATCGCCGAGGCCATGCGAGTCCTGTATCGCGAAACCCACAACGTCGCGGAGGGTGCGGGGGCGGCGGCTCTCGCGGGATTGATGCATGAACGGGGCGCCGTTCGGGGCAAGCGCACCGGCGTCGTCCTGTCCGGCGGCAACGTCGACACGAAGGTGTTTCGGGAGGTGTTGGACGGTCGGATTCCAAGACCCTGAAACCGTCCCGATGCTTGCTCAACACGCCCTCGGTCTGTATTGTGGCGCGGTTTTCGCGCTCCGCCTCCTTGATGCCATTTCGCCGTGGAGGACGGGCAAGGTGCAAGGCAGCGGTTAGCCGGAATCTTGAGGAGGGGCTGGTGCCTGAATCGGAGTGGTGCGCGCCGCCCCGGACATCCCGTTTCTGCATGCTCGACCATCGTGCCTTCGTGCACGCGAGCGCAACCCGGACCGCCCGCGCGGTGACATTCGCGACGGCCGCGTTGGGGCAATAGCGCCGTGGCCCGCGTCAACATAGACGGCAAGGACTACGACCTTCCCGACGGTCAGAACCTCCTCCACGCCTGCCTGTCCGAGCAACTCGATCTCCCCTATTTCTGCTGGCACCCGGCGATGGGTTCGGTGGGTTCCTGCCGTTTATGCGCCGTGCTTCAGTACCGGGACGAGGCGGACACCCGGGGCCGTCTGCAGATGGCCTGCATGATGACCGTCGAGGACGGCTTGCGGATCGGCATCGGCACGTCGGACGGCGAGGCGTCGCGCCCCGCCGCCTTCGCGGCGGACTTCCGCCGCCAGGTCATCGAATGGCTGATGGAGAACCATCCCCACGACTGCCCGGTGTGCGAGGAGGGCGGCGAATGCCACCTCCAGGACATGACCGTGATGACCGGCCACTCCATGCGCCGCTACGGCGGCATGAAGCGCACCTGGGAGAACCAGTACCTCGGGCCCTTTGTCGGCCACGAGATGAACCGCTGCATCACCTGCTACCGCTGCGTGCGCTACTACCGGGACTACGCCGGCGGTACGGATCTCGATGCCTTCGGGTCCAAATCGCACATGTTCTTCGGTCGCGCCGAGGACGGCGTGCTGATGAGCGAATTCGCGGGCAACCTGGTGGAGGTCTGCCCCACCGGGGTGTTCACCGACAAGCCGTTCTCGAAGGTCTACACGCGAAAATGGGACCTTCAATCCGCGCCCTCGATATGCCCGCACTGCTCGGTGGGCTGCAACACCTTCCCGGCGGAGCGCTACGGCGTTCTGAAGCGCGTCCACAACCGCTACCACGGCGAGGTCAACGGCTACTTCCTGTGCGACCGCGGCCGCTACGGTTCGCACTTCGTCAACCACGACAAGCGTATTCGACACCCCGGCGTACGGGCAGAAGACGGCGTGTTCGAGGCCCCGGGGCGCGATGCGGCGGTGACGGCGGTTGCCGAGCGGCTTCAGGACGCGGACGTCATCGGCATCGGCTCGCCGCGGGCGTCCATGGGCGCGAACTTCGCACTCAAGCAACTCGTCGGCGCCGATCGCTTCTGCACCGGAATGGGGGACGACGAAGCGGCGACCATGGCCGCGATGCTCGACGCCTATCGCGGCGGCGGCTTCAAGATTCCGTCGCTCACCGACATCGAGAACGCCGACGCGGTGTTGATTCTCGGCGAGGACATATCGAACACGGCGGCGCGCATGGCCCTCGCCGTCCGCCAGGCGGCCCACGGGGTCGCCTTCGAAATGGCGAAGGCAGCGGACATCCCGGGCTGGCAGGATGCCGGCGTGCGGGGCCACGCCCAGCATGCGAAAAGCCCGCTTTTCATCGCGTCCGTGGCGTCGACCCGTATCGACGACCTGGCCGCGGCAACCCGGCACGGCGACGCCATCGATCTCGCCCGCGCGGGATTCGGCATCGCCCACGCCATCGACGCGGATTTTCCGCCCGGCTCGCTCGATGCCTTCGTTACCGCTGCGGCCGAGGCGCTTTCCGCGGCTGATCGCCCGCTCGTCATCGCCGGCAGCGAAGCGCGGGAACCCGCCTTGGTGCAAGCGGCGACCAACATCGCCTTGGCGCTCGGCACCACGGGCAAGGATGCGATGCTGGCGCTGACCGCCTCCGAATCGAACAGCTACGGCGCGGCGCTGCTCAGCGGCTCGCTGTCGTTGTCGGATGCCATTCGACGGATTGCCGACGGCGCGGTGGCGGTGATCGTGGAGAACGATCTGCATCGGCGCGTTCCCGCCGCCGGCCTCGATCTTGGTCGCGCCATCGTCCTCGACTACCTCGAAACGCCGACGGCCGATTCCGCCGCGGTGGTGCTGCCGGCTGCGACCTACGCCGAACAGACCGGCACCTTCGTCAACTACGAAACCCGTGCCCAGCGGTTCTACCAAGTGTTCGAGCCAACGGACGAGGTCGCGCCGTCGTGGCGCTGGATCTCGGCGATCGCGAGCGCCCTGGGCCGCAACGGCCTCGACTGGGACGACATGGACGCGCTCACGAAGGCCTGCGCCGCTGCCGGAGACGAGCTTGCGGGCCTCGCCGAGGTGGCTCCCGGCGCGGGGTTCCGCGTCGCCGCCGACAGCAAGATTCCGCGCCAGCCCCAGCGCTACAGCGGCCGGACGGCGATGCGCGCAAACGTCTCCGTACACGAACCCAAGACCACGGTGGATCACGAGACCCCGTTCTCCTATTCGATGGAAGGGCTGAACACCGGCGATCAGCCGGGGGCGGTGCTGCCCTACGTCTGGTCGCCGGGTTGGAACTCGAACCAGTCGGTGTTCAAGTTCCAGCAGGAAGTCGCCGGCGCACTGGCCGGGGGCGACCCGGGCGCCCGGTTGATTGGGACGAGCGGAGACACCCGTCACGACCGATACGAGGACGTGCCCGCGCCGTCCAACGTCGACGTTTCGAACGGCACCTTCGTCGCAGCGCGCGCGAGCTACGTGTTCGGCGGCGACGAACTGTCCGCAGCCTCCGCACCCATCCTGGAACGAACGCCGCCGCCCTATGTGCTACTCAACCCCGAGGACGCCCGGCGCCTTGGCGTATCCGACGGCAACGGCGTTGCCATCGCCGAACTCGGTGCCAGCTACGAGGTACGCGTGGATGACAGCGTTGCATCCGGCATCGCCGGCGTGGCTCGGGGCCTGCCCGGTACCGGCGTACTTCCGGGGACGAGCGTGAGCCTGGCCGCAGACCCTGATTTCGTGCGCCGGCCTGGCGGCGATCCCAATCTCATCGCCAAAGGCTAGCGCAGGACCCCAGTCGGATGAGTCCGGGATGCCAATACGTCATCAATGATTGACTCAAGCGACGACATTTCAACGCGGACACAGAGAAACAGCGCTTAAGGACGACCCATCTTCGGTTTCGAGATCAACTGGGGCTACGTGCTGATCCTGCCGCTGGCGGTGGGCACGCTGCTCGCCGTCATGTTCCTGCAGTGGTGGGAACGGCGCCTGCTCGGCTGGTGGCAGGACCGCCAGGGTCCGAACCGCGTCGGCTGGTTCGGGGTGCTGCAGGGCGTCGCGGACGGCATCAAGTTCATCACCAAGGACGACTGGCTTCCCCCGTTCGGCGACCGGGTGCTGTTTGTCCTCGCGCCGTTGATCGTCGCCGGTTCGATGCTCCTGGTCCTCGCGGTGATCCCCTTCGCCCCGGAGGTCTACGTCGCGGACCTGAACATTGCGCTCCTGTGGTTCCTCGCAATGTCGTCGCTGGCCGTCTACGGGGTCTTGCTCGGGGGTTTCGCCAGCAACAACAAGTACGCATTGCTCGGCAGCCTGCGGGCGGCGGCGCAGATGGTCACCTACGAGGTGTTCATGGGACTCTCGATCATGGGCGTGGTGATCCACGCCGGGTCGTTCAGCCTGGTGGACATCGTCGAGGCGCAGCAAGACCTCTGGTTCATCGTCCCGCAGTTCCTGGGTTTCGTGATCTTCTTCATCGCCGGCCTCGCCGAGTCCCACCGCCTGCCCTTCGACCTGCCGGAGGCCGAGCACGAGTTGACCGCCGGCTTCCACACCGAGTACTCGGGGATGAAGTTCGTGCTGTTGATGTGCGGCGAATACGTGGCCGTCATCGTCACGTCCTGCCTCCTGGTGCTGCTCTTCTTCGGTGGCTGGCTGGTGCCGGATTTCCTCGACTTCCTGCCGCCCATCGTCTGGTTCGGCGCCAAGGTGCTGGTGTTCATCCATATCTTCGTGCTGCTCCGCGCGGCGATCCCCCGGCCCCGCTACGATCAGTTGATGAGCTTCGGCTGGAAGATCCTCCTGCCGCTCACGCTGGTGAACCTCTTGGTCACCGGTTTCTTCGTGCTCTGGGAGTTCTAGCGATGATCAGCCAACTCAGGACGCTCTGGACTGTCTTCAAACACACGTTCATGCGCAACGAGACTGTGCAGTACCCGGAGGAGATGCCCTACCAGGCACCCCGCTACCGGGGCCGGATCGTGCTGACCCGGGATCCCGATGGCGAAGAACGCTGCGTCGCCTGCAACCTCTGCGCGGTGGCCTGCCCCGTCGACTGCATCGCCCTGCAGAAGACCGAACGCGAAGCGGACGGGCGCTGGTACCCGGAGTTCTTCCGCATCAACTTCTCGCGCTGCATCATGTGCGGGATGTGCGAGGAGGCGTGCCCGACCTACGCCATCCAGCTGACCCCCGACTTCGAACTGTGCGAGTTCGACCGCGCGAGCCTGGTCTACGAGAAGGAGCATCTGCTCATCGACGGGGTCGGCAAGTACCCCGACTACAGTTTCTGGCAAGTGGCGGGCAAGACCATCCACGGCAAGGACAAGGGCGAGGCGCAGCGGGAAGCGAAGCCCACCGACGTTCGGAGCCTGTTGCCTTGACCCTGGATCTCGCCCTGTTCTGGATTCCGGCGTTGGTGGCGCTGGCATCCACCTTGCTCGTGATCACGCGCAAGAACGCCGCCCACGCGCTGATCTACCTGGTCGTCTCGCTGCTCTCCGTTGCCGTGATCTTCTTCGTCCTCGGCGCGCCGTTCGCGGCGGCGCTGGAGGTCGTCATTTACGCCGGCGCCATCGTCGTGCTGTTCCTGTTCGTGGTGATGATGCTGAACCTCGGCAACACCTCCGTGATGCGCGAGAGCCGCTGGCTGCGGCCGGGCATGTGGGTCGCCCCGGCGATCCTCGTCTCGGTCCTCCTCATCACGATGGTCTACGTGATTGTCGGATTGCCCGATGCGAACGTCACCAAGGGCGAGATGGTGGGGCCGAAGGCCGTCGGCAACGAGCTGTTCCGGCCGTATCTCCTGGCCGTCGAGCTGGCCGGGTTTCTGCTGCTCGCCGCCCTGATCGGCGCCTATCACCTCGGCCGCCGCTACCTCGAACAGCGCCGGGAACCGTGACGATGGCCATCGAAGTCCCGGTCGAACACGTCCTCCTGGTGGCCGCCGCGCTGTTCCTGCTCGGCCTCTTAGGCGTGCTCGTGCGCCGCAACATCATCTTCCTCTTGATGTCGCTGGAAGTGATGATGAACTCCGCCGGCCTTGCGTTCATCGCGGCGGGCGCCAAGTGGGGTGCGCCCGACGGGCAGATCATGTTCATGCTGATTCTCGCGCTCGCAGCGGCCGAAGTGGCCGTGGCGCTCGGCCTCGTCCTGCAAATCTCGCGTCGGTTCGACACCTTGGATGTCGACGCCGCCAGCGAACTGAACGGCTGAGCTAAGCGTGCTCGAATACCTCTGGCTCGTACCGGCGCTGCCGCTCGCCGGCTTCTTCGCGCTCTTCGTCACCGAAGGCAAGCTGCCCGACAAGATCGTCGCCGTCATCGGCGCGGGGTCCGTCGGCCTGGCGGCGCTGGTCGCCCTGGGTGCCGGCATCGAGTTCGTGCAGAGCGGCGAGGCGTCCTATTCCCAAACGCTCTGGACCTGGATGGCCGTCGGCAACTTCGCGCCGTCGATCTCGCTCTACCTCGATCCCCTGTCCTTGGTCATGACCGGGGTCATCACCGGGGTCGGTTTCCTGATTCACCTGTTCGCCACCGGATACATGTGGAAGGACCACCAGGAACCCGAGGGCTTGAGCCGCTTCTTCGCCTACATGAACCTGTTCGTGTTCGCGATGCTGATGCTGGTGCTGGGCGACAACCTCCTCGTCCTGTTCCTGGGCTGGGAGGGCGTGGGGCTGTGCAGCTACCTGCTGATCGGGTTCTACCACCGGGATCCGGAGAACGGCTATGCGGCGCGGAAGGCGTTCGTCGTAACCCGGGTGGGCGACACGCTGATGGCCATCGGCTTGTTCCTGCTGTTCCGGGAGCTTGCAACGCTCGATATCCAGACCGCGCTCGGGGATGCTGCGCAGCTGGACTCCGGCATGGCCACGGCCATCGGCCTGCTGCTACTCGGCGGGGCCGTCGGCAAGTCGGCGCAGGTGCCGTTGCAGACCTGGCTTCCCGACGCCATGGCGGGCCCGACGCCGGTTTCCGCACTGATCCATGCGGCGACCATGGTGACGGCGGGGGTCTACCTCATCGCCCGCATGAAGGGGATCTACGACCTGGCACCCGCCGCCCAGTTCGCGGTCGCCATCGTCGGCCTGGTGACGCTCCTGATTTCGTCCTTCACGGCGCTGACCCAGACCGACATCAAGCGCATCCTCGCCTACTCCACCATGAGCCAGATCGGCTACATGTTCATGGCGCTCGGCGTCGGCGCCTGGTCCGCGGGGATCTTCCACCTGATGACCCACGCCTTCTTCAAAGCCCTGCTCTTCCTGGCGTCCGGCTCGGTGATCCTGGCGCTGCACCACGAGCAGGACATCTTCAAGATGGGCGGGCTGTGGCGGAAACTGCCGGTGCCGTTCGCCAGCATGCTGATCGGCTCGGGCGCACTCGTCGCACTGCCGTTCATCACGTCCGGCTTCTACAGCAAGGACGCGATCCTGCTGACGGCCCATGGTTACGAGCATCATGGCGGATTGTTCTGGTTCGGCGGTGTGCTGGCCGCGGTCATGACGGCGCTCTACACGACGCGCATGATGGTGGTGGCGTTCTTCGGTGAGACTAAGACCGAACCCCACGATTCGTCGCGGATCAACATGTGGGGACCGCTGGTCGTGCTGTGCGTCCTGTCGATCGGCGGCGGCTGGCTGGGCATCGGCGTGCTCGACGGCCTCCTTGGCCCGATCAACGAGTTTTCGCATGCCCATCCGATGGCGTTGACGACCATGATCCTCCCGCTCATCGGGATCTTCCTCGGCTGGCCGATATTCCGGGGTCAAATCGACCTCAGCCGGCTGGTAGGGTCGACCTTCGGCGATGCTCTGCGTCGCTTCTGGCAAAGCGGCTGGGCCTTCGACTGGGTCTACGACCGGTTGTTCGTCAAGCCCTTCGTTTGGGTGGCGCGTGTGAACAAGGGCGACGCGGTCGACCTTGTTTTCCGAATCACCGCCGCCGTCACCCGCGGTTTGCACCACATCGGCGCACTGACCCAGACCGGTCGGCTGCGCTGGTACGCCGCCAACATGGCCATCGGCCTGATCGTGGTCGTCCTGATCGTGGCGAGTGCGTAAGTGGTCTTGTTAGTCGTCATCCTCGCCCTGCTCGCTGCCGGTGTCGTGGCATGGGCCTCCGAGCGGTTAAGCAAGGACGCGCCTCGCCTCGTCAGCGTCCTCGCGTTCGGTGCCGGTCTAGTCTGGTCCGCCGTACTCTGGCTGGACGGCGCGGATGCGGGCGGCCTCTACGCTGCAATGGATTGGCCGTGGATCACGCGATTCGGAATCCACCTTGCCTTGGAGATGGACGGCCTAAGCCTCCTGATGGTGGCCCTCACGATGTTCCTCGGCATCGTCGCCGTGGTCTCCTCCTGGGACGAGATCGAAGTCGGGCAAGGCTTCTTCCAGTTCAACATCCTGTGGGTGATGGCCGGCGTCGTCGGCGTGTTCACGGCGATGGACCTGTTGCTGTTCTTCTTCTTCTGGGAAGTCATGTTGATTCCCATGTACCTCCTGATCGCCATCTGGGGGCACGAGGAGAAGGCCTACGCCTCCATGAAGTTCTTCCTGTTCACCCAGATCAGCGGGCTCCTCATGCTGTTCGCGATCCTGGCGCTGGTCTACGTTCACCACGGCAACACCGGGGAGATCACGTTCAGCTACAGGGCGCTGCTCGATGCCGAGATCGACCCCCGAATCGCGATCTGGCTCATGCTCGGCTTCTTCGTCGCCTTCGCCACCAAGCTGCCCTCGGTGCCCGTGCATACCTGGCTGCCGGACGCGCACACCCAGGCACCGACGGCCGGCAGCGTCATCCTAGCCGGGATCCTGTTGAAGACCGGCGCGTACGGGATCATCCGCTTCGCCGTGCCGCTTTTCCCCGAGGCGTCCGCGGACTTCGCGCTGTGGGCGATGCTGCTCGGCACGGTGAGCATCCTCTACGGCGGGGCGATGGCGTTCAGCCAATCGGACTTCAAACGGCTGGTGGCCTACAGTTCCATCGCCCACATGGGCTTCGTCCTGCTCGGGGTGTACGCGTTCAACGAGCTCGGCATGCAGGGCGCCATCGTCACCATGGTCGCCCACGGCTTCTCCACGGCGGCGCTCTTCATGATGGCGGGCGCCATCCAGCAGCGCCTTCATACCCGGGAGATGGGGCAGATGGGCGGGCTGTGGAAACACGCGCCGCGCATGGGAACCATGACCCTGTTCTTCGTGATCGCCTCCGTCGGCATGCCCGGACTCGGCAACTTCGTCGGCGAGTTCCTGGCCTTGCTGGGCGCTTTCCAGGAGAACTGGGTGATGGCCGTGGTCGCCACGGCCGGCATCGTGGTCGCCGCCGTCTACGGTCTCTACCTCATGCAGCGCTCGTTCCAGGGAACCCCGAACCCCGACGTCGAGTCCATGCGCGACTTCGGACTGCGGGAGATGAGCGTCATGGCGGCGATGATGGCGGGTCTCGTCTGGGTGGGCGTCTATCCCCAGCACGTGCTCGAGTTGTCGAACGCGACGATCCAGACCTTGGGTGTCCTGCCGTGAGCGCGGCCGAGGTCTGGGCGCTTGCACCCTATCTCGCGTTAGCCGGCGGCATTGCGCTGTTGCTGCTCGCCGTCGCCGCATTGCGTTCGCATCAGCTCGCGTTCTCGGGTGCCATCGCCACGTTGGCGATCCCGCTGGCTTTCGTGCCGACGGCCCTGGGCGGCGGCACCCAGATCGTAGACACCGTCCTCGAGATCGACGGCTACGCCCTGTTCTTCTTCGTCCTGTTCTCGCTCGCGGCGATCGCGACGGCTGTTCTCTCGGCGCGCTATCTCGGTAGCCGCGCCACCCACCGCCAAGAGTTCTACCTGCTGCTCACCACGGCGACGCTCGGGGCCGTCGTGACCGCCGGCGCATCGCACTTCGCGACCTTCCTGATGGGACTCGAAGTGTTGTCCATCTCGCTCTACGCGATGATCGCCTACCCCGAAAAAGGCCACCCGCCGCTCGAAGCGGCAGCCAAGTACCTCGTGCTGTCGGGTGCCGCCTCGAGCACGATGCTGTTCGGCATGGCGCTCATCTACGCCGCCTCCGGATCGCTTAACTTCGAGGCCGCCGGGGACATCGCCACCGGCGAGCGCAACGTCTTGGTCCTCGGTCAGGCCATGCTGCTCGTGGGCGTCTTCTTCAAGCTCTCCCTGGTGCCCTTTCACATGTGGACGCCCGACGTCTACCAGGGCGCCCCGGCACCCGTGACGGGATTCGTCGCGACGGTTTCCAAGGGCGCGGTGTTCGCGGTGCTGCTGCGCTACGCGATCGACGCCGACCTGCTCTCATCGCCCGCCGTGGGCATCGTGATCGCGGTCATCGCCGTGCTGTCGATGGTCGTCGGCAACATCCTCGCCTTGCTCCAAACCAACCTGAAACGGCTGCTGGCGTATTCGTCGATCGCCCACCTCGGCTACCTGATGATCGCCCTGGTCGTTGCGGGCACCGCGGCCGGGCGGGCCTTGGGGGTGGAGTCCGGACTCTTCTACGTCGCCGGCTACTTCCTGATGACGCTGGCCGCATTCGGCGTGATCACGGTGCTCTCAAACGAAACCGAGGACGCCGAGATAATCTCGGGCTACGACGGGCTCCTCTGGCGTCGCCCCGTCATCGCCGCGGTGCTGGCGGCCGTCGCGCTGGCGCTCGCCGGGATCCCGCTCACCGTCGGGTTCTTCGCCAAGTTCTACCTGGTCGCCGCCGGCGTCGGCAATGCCGCCTGGGGGCTCGTCTGGGCACTCATCGTGGGTAGCGCCATCGGCATCTACTACTACTTGCGCATCGTCTTCGCCATGACGAAACGCCCGGACGACGACCGCCCCCACGAAGGTCGCCGGGTCCCATGGGAGGGCCTCGCCACGGTAGTCCTTCTGGGTCTTTTGATTGTTCTGCTCGGGCTATATCCTTCTCCGGTTATCGAATACATCCGGCAGCTCGGGGGACCGTAAACGCGCTGTAGCAGCGTCGGCGCATCGTTCCCATGGTCGCTCTGGGACCCGTTGAGCTCGAGCGAACCTGATATTCTCGACGCCCCGCTACCGGGAAAGTCCTGCGACAAGGAGGAATCCATGATCCGCTCAACTCGGCGCAACCCAACGCATCTGAGTCGGCTACTGCCAACGGCTGTTGTCGCCCTCGCCGCGACCGCCGCTTTCGCGGCCGAGCCCGACTGGCGACTCGTCGAGGCGTACCTCGACCTCGATACGGCCTGGCACGAATTGGACCGGGAGATCGCAACGGCCGACGTCGGGAGCGACGAGAAGGAGCGGCGGCGCAAGGAAGAGCGGGGCGAACATCCCGACATCGTCCTCGCGGTGCGCGCGGCCCGGGCGATCATCGAGGCGGACGGCAAGCGTGCCGTCGAGGCGGCGCAGTTCCTGATGGAGCATACCGCCGGCCTGTCGCCCACGGCGGATCGCGACATCGAGTTCGGCACCGCTGCGCTGGCGGAACTACTCGGGCCGGACTGGTCCCTTGTCGACGATTTCACGAACCCGAAAGAGGGGTTCCTGGCCCGCCTGTTCGCCGGGGATCCCTCGGGACCCAAAGCGCTCGCGGCCGCCAGGGCCATCGTCGACCTCGGCGGAACCCACGACCGGACACTCGACGCCGCCGAGTTTCTCGTCGAGCGTGGCGCCGGGATTCGTGGCGGCAGTCCGCCGAACGTCCTCGCGGGCATTCGCACGTTGGAATCGCTCGGGCCCGACTACGACAACTGGCCCCGCATGCTCATGCACGTGGGCAGGACGCGCGGGAAATCGGAGGCAATCGACGAGTTTCTGGCCGGCAAGGCGGCCGAGGGCAACGACTCGTTGGTGCGCGCCACCGCCCGCTACTATGCGGCGTCCCGTCTGGCCCGGTCCATAAACTCCGCCCCGGATGACGAGCGCGGCGCCGTCCGCGAACGCGCCCTAGACCTGGCCAGCGGTTTGAGCGCTGGCGTGGAAGACGAGGAGTTCGTCGCCAAGGGACGCGATGCCGAGGGCAATCCCACGACCCAAACCCTGGCCGATGTCGAACGGGACATCCTGGCCACGATCCGCTACGCCACCGTGGGCGGTTCGGTTTCCGACTTCGCGGGAACCCGGCTCGACGGCGTCGAACAGGGTATCGTCGACTTCGACGGGCAGGTTGTTCTCGTGGACTTCTGGGCGACCTGGTGCGGCCCGTGCATCGCCGGGCTTCCCAAGCTGCGTGACCTCGCCACGGAGCTTCCGGCGGAGCGGTTCGAGATCCTCAGCATCAGCATCGACGCGGAGCTGCAGTCGGTCCTCGACTTCCAGGAGAATGAGTCGATGCCCTGGGCCCAATGGCATATCGGGGTCGGCAGCGAACTGGCCAAGATCTGGCAGGTCAACGCCATTCCCGCGTACGTGCTGATCGACGGTCAAGGCAAGATTCTCGCCAAGGGCAACGCGCTGACCGACGACTTCCTCGCGGACCTGCGCGAAGCGGTGGCCCTCGCCGCGCAAGAGAATCCGACCGCCACAGCCGAAGATCCAGCGGTCGAAGCCTAGTGCCCTAGTCTAATAGCTTGCGGGGCCGGTCGCGTCCGACGGATGCGCGATCGGTCCACGCCAGCGCCAAGACCGTCGTGGAGATCGTTTCGTGAAGGCATGGCAGATGCCGCGGCTGGGCGACCCGTGGCGAGAACTCGACGCGGTCGAATTGCCCGCTCCGGACCCGCCTCCGGGCAGTGTACGCATTCGCGTCGACGCGACCGATCTGAACTTCGCCGACATCCTGCAGTGCCAGGGCGCCTACCAGGTCAAGTGGGCGCCGCCTTTCACGCCGGGGATGGTCGCTGCCGGGATCGTGGAAGCGGCTGCGGCAGGCACCGGGTTCGCGGCCGGCGAGCGCGTCGTGGGGCCTACGGTCGAGCCCGCTGGCGGATTCGCCGAGCGGTCACTGCTGTTGGCGGATCAGTCACACCGAATTCCCCCGTCCGTATCGTCGCGCTCCGCCATGGCGGTCCACATCACCTACGCGACGGCCTGGTTCGCATTCCATCGACGCGCGCATCTGGCACCCGGCGAGTCGGTCCTCGTACTGGCGGCGGCCGGCGGCGTCGGCACCGCGGCGGTTCAGATGGCACGCGCCCATGGTTGCTGGGTGATCGGTGCGGTGGGCGGCAGCGCGAAGGCTGAAATCGCGACCCAAGCCGGTGCCGACCTGGTTGTCGACTACGAAGCCGACGACCTCTATCGACGGGTCATGGATGCCACCGACGGCCGCGGTGTCGACGTTGTCTACGATCCAGTCGGCGGCAGGCACTTCGACACGGTGAGGCGACTACTCGCCTGGGAGGGGCGTCTACTCGTCATCGGCTTCGCGGGCGGCGAGATCCCCGCCGCGCCCGCCAATCACGTCTTGGTCAAGAACTACTCGGTTGTGGGCGTCCACATGGGCGGCTACCGGGAACGCGACCCGGCGCTCGTTGCACAGTGCTATGCCGACGTGCACGGTCAACTCGCAAACGGCCGGATCAAGCCGTTGATCAGCGAGGTCGTCGGCTTCGATGCGCTTCCCAGCGCGCTCGAACGATTGGCCGGGCGGAAAACCGTGGGACGGGTGCTGTTCGATCCGGGGCTAGGGAAGGTCTGAACAAGACCTTCCCTAGCGCGGCACAGGGATGTGCCGCCAAATTCGATGGCGTAAGCCATTGAATTTGCGAGCGAAACTATTTGTTTCGCTACTGTTCAAGTCCAGGGACGGACTTGAACAGAGGTTTCCTAGTGCGTAACCATCAGGCCCGCGATGTTCGCCGGCGTCAGGTCCAGTGCTTCCGCGACCATGTTGAAGAACCGCACTTCCCGACCGGTGATGCGTTCATCGACGAGAATGACCTCGGCCAGCGCATTGGCGATCATGACCCGGTCGTGGATGTCGATCTTCTTCGCCACCTTCACCAGGTGCCGCTCCAGGGGCTCGGTGTCGAAGATTCCCGCGTGGGAGGCCATGCGCACGTCCTTGGCGCTGACGTCCTCGCCGGTGCTCTTCTTGATGATGTCCCGAACGGATTCGACCTCGAGATGCTTGATGTTGGTGTCCGCCGCCGTTGCCCGCGCCAACACCAGCAGTACGGTCTCGTTGACGATGTCCTTGAGTTCGTCGGCCGTGGGTTCCGCGCCGCCGAAGAACTTCAGAATGTGGTCAAGGTTCATCCGGGCTGGCTCCTCAAGTTGGTAACTGCGGCGAGCGACGAAGTATAACAGTCCCGCCCATGCAACAACCCAGCGCGGTGCCGACGGCCCTTGCGGTCGCTCGGGCCTGCGACGGGAGACGGCCCTTGCTACGGTGTTTCGGGATTGATCGCTTCGACCCAGCCGTCGGCGTCGCGTTTGGCGTGGGCGATCGCGCGCGGCGTGCGTCCCTTGTGGTCGGCTCGGTCGATGTTCGCACCGGCGCCGACGATCAGGCGGACCACCGCGCGTATTCTGGCCTTGTCCTTGACCGTCGAACGAAGCGCGGTCGCCAACGGCGTCTCGCCCTGGCGATCCTCGGCGTCCACGTCCGCCCCGTGGTCGAGAAGCAGCGCGACGATGTCCACGAAGCCCGCCTTGGCGGCGCAATGGAGCGCGGACTGTCCCTTGTAGTTGCGTACGTTCACGTCGGCACCGGCGTCGATCAGCGCGCGAACCCTCGCCGCGCTGCCGCCCCGGTCGCCGCGGGATTGGAACACGATGGGAGGCCAGCCGCCTTCGGCATGGTCCGGGCCGTGATCCACGCCATGGGCTCTCAGCAGGTCGACCATCGCCGGGTTGGCGATGCCGGAACGCGGGGGTTCGCAAGCCGACGGGTCGAGGCCAGCGGCGATGAGCGAGCGCAGGATTTCCACCCGGTCCCGCCAGATGCAGAAACGGACCAGGTAGTAGCCGTAGGGCCGCGGATCCGCGCCGCGGGCAAGCAACAGCGTGACGACATCGCCGTGCCCCGGCGCCACGGCATAGTGCAGCGTGGCTGCGCGTACGTTGATGTCGTTCTGGGCTTTCTCGGCTCGGGCAAGCGCCGGGTCGTGATCCAGGTATTCGCGCACGGCCTCGATATCGCCCAGGTACGCCGCCGTGTGGATGTCCAAGGCGGCACCCCGGGCCCGCAGCAGGTCTGCGACCGCGTGGTGTCTCCTATACCGGGCCGCGCAATAGGGGGAGATGTCGACGAGCAGCGGCGTGAAGTGACAGCCGCACGCGTCGAGGTCCGCACCCCGGTCGGCCAGGTATTCGACCATCGCAAGCCGCCCCCGGTAGGCCGCCCCCCACCCTTGGGGGCGCCGGGGGGCGCCCCCCCCCCCCACCCAGGGGGGCTTCGGGGCTTGCCGGCCCCGCTGGGTGTCTATGCCGCCGCCCCCGGCCGGGGCCACGGCGATCTTCAGGAAATCACTTGCGTTGCCGGTCAGCAGCGACACACAACCTCCCCCCACAAGAAGCGCGACCGAGTCTAACAACGCGGGCCGCTACAATGGCGGCCGACGAAAGGACATGCTCGCATGAACAAACCACTGGCAGTCCGACTCACCGAGGCGAGGGCGCTCGAGGTGTCGCTGGTCGGGGGCAAGGCTCAATCGCTTGCTCGTCTGCACGCCGCGAGCTTCCCGGTGCCACAAGCCGATCTGCTCACCGTGCATTTCTTCGAGGCGTGGATCGCGGCGGTGGTGTCCGTTCCCCCGTGGCGGGACCTGCAATCGATTCTCGCCGACGCCGACGTTCCCGACCGCGCCCGGATCGAAGCCTGTTGCGCGGTACTCAAAGCCCGCGTGCTGGGCCTCGAGCTCGACATCACGCAGCGCACCGCCCTCGACGAGATTGCGGATCGTGCCGAAGGCGGCGTTCTCGCCGTGCGCTCCTCCTCTCCCGAGGAGGACCTCGCGGGAGCTTCCTTCGCAGGCCTCTACGAGTCCGTCCTGAACGTGCCGGTCCAGCGCTTGGGTGGCGCGGTTCGGGATTGCTTCGCCTCCTGCTTCGATCCGCGCCTCCTCGTCTACAAGGCCGGGCGGAGACTGGACCTGCAACCGCGTTTCGCCGCCATCGTACAGCGCCAAGTTGCAAGCGAGGTGTCCGGTGTCGCGTTCTCGCTGAACCCGCACAACAACGACTTCGACGAGGCCGTGGTCAACGCCACCCAAGGGCTGGGCGACAAGCTCCTTGCCGGGCAGGTCGACCCGGATCAGTGGGTTGTCGACAAGGTGACCGGCACGACGGTGACGGCCCGCGTAGGCGCCAAGCACGACGAGGGGGCCACATTCTGCTTGGACGAGGACCAACTCCGGACGGTCACCACCGCTCTGTCCGGCATCGAGTCGCTGTTCGGCCACCCGGTCGACGTCGAGTGGGCCGTTGCGGCCGGTCGACTCCACCTGCTGCAGGCGCGACCGATCACGACCTACATTCCATTGCCCAGGGAGATCCAAACAGCCCCGGGGAAACAACGTCTGCTCTATATGGATCCGAGCCTTGGCGAAGGCATCACGATGAGCAGTGCGGTCTCGCCACTCTCCGTCGACCTCTTCGCCAGGCTTTTCGAGTGGCTCGGCGACTACGTGTTCGGGCCGTCCTTCTTCGGACCCGACTTGAAGAAAGGCATCGTCGGCGCGGCGGGGGTGCGGCTCTACGGCAACCTGTCCCACCTGATGCACTTCCGGGACCTGCGCAAGGTCGCCCCGGAAAAACGCTTCGTCGACACGACACTGGCGGAACTGTTCGCGACGGCGGACCTCGAACCCTACCGCGTGAAGCCCCCGCCGAACCTCGCACCCCGGCGGCTGATCCCCGCCTTGTGCCGGGCGTCCGTTCGGTTAGGCCCTTTCGTACGGGCACTCTTGCGCGCGGTTTTCAGGCGCAAGGCCTTCCTCGCCGGCTATCGGGCCGACCTGGCGGCTTTCGATGCCGAGGTGGCCTCGATCAAGCCCGAGGCGCCCATTCTCGAAATGGCGCAGCGGCTCTATGCGGCGGTGGGGCGCGTAAGCCTCACGGCCTCGGCGCCCGCGATGCTGATGTTCATCTACGGCGGCACCGAAGCCCTCTTGGGAATGATAGACCCCGCCTCGTCCCGTCACCGACGCCTGGTGATGGACATGCGCGGCGGCGGCGACGAACTGGTGCTGGAAATGGGCCTTGCGATGTACCGACTCGCGAAATCGCTGCCCGCTTCGGCATTCGCCGACCTCGCCGCGCTTGCCGGGCGAATCGAGGCTCGCCGGATGCCGGCGGAGTTCCTCGCGCAGTGGGACGACTTCCTCAACCGATTCGGATGCCGCGGCCCGTTGGAGATGGACCTCGCGAACCCGAAGTACGGCGACGACCCGGGGCTGCTGTTGCGCCAACTTGCGAACCTCGCCGTGGGCGAGACCGACCCGACCGCGACCCGCGCCGAGCGAAAACGCGCCCGCGAAGCCGCCTACGCCGAACTGTCGGCCGAGCTTGCCCCGAGAAAACGCCGCAAACTCACCCGCATCCACCGGACCATAGGCGATTTCGAGAATGTCCGCGAGTTGCCCAAGCATCACTTCGCGACCGTGAACATGGTGCTTCGACGGCGGTTTCTCACAAGTGCCCGGCGCTGGGTTGCGCAAAGACGGCTGGACCGCGTGGAGGACGTCTTCGAGATGACGCTCGCCGACTTCGACCGGGCCGAAGGGGAGGAGTCTCTCGACCTTCGCGCCGTGGTCGCCGAACGTGGCGCTTTCTACCGGGACGTCAGGGCCCGGGTACGGCATTTCCCCCATCTGATCGATTCCCGGGGACGAATCCTTCGCCCGGTTCGCGAATACCGACCGGGCGAGCTCAGCGGTGTCCCGGTGTCGCCCGGCACCGTCCGAGGGCCCGCGAAAGTGCTGGACTCCCCCTTCGACAAGACGCTGCTCCCCGGCGAAGTGCTGGTCGCGCACACCACCGATCCCGGGTGGACGCCACTGTTCATCAACGCCGCCGCGGTGCTGTTGGAAGTCGGCGGGGAGTTGCAGCACGGTGCCGTGCTCGCCAGGGAGTACGGCAAGCCGTGCGTCGCCGGGATCGTTGGCCTGATGGAAGGGTTGCGCGACGGGCAGATCGTCGAGGTCGACGGCGACCGCGGGGCCGTCCGGGTAATCTGAAGTCGGAGCGTCAGGGGCGGGACGGGACAAGCCCTCCGTTCCATTCCATGCAGCAAAATGTAGTGTTTGTTGCCCGGCTATGGGGCGCGACGGTCCCGCCGTGTCGGGCGGCGACTCGCCGGGAGCGACCAACGCGCGCACCCGGTAACGGTTGGGCGCCAACTCCCGCGCCGCCTCAATCTGCCGGGTCGCCGTTGCCCGGTATTCCGGGTTGGTCGCGCCGACCTCGATGTACATCTTCGCCAACCAAAGAGGCACTTCCCAGTTCTCGGGCTCCTGACGCTCGGCCCGCGGCGCTTCGGCATCGACCAGGGCCAAGAGCAATGCCGCCTCCGGCCGGTGCCGGGTTCTCAGGAGACGCCACCGGTCTGTGGCGTACTGGAACAGGAACAACCTGAACTGGTTCGCCATCGGCTCGAAGGCGTCGATCGCCGACGCAAAGAACCTGCGGGTGTGGTTCGGTGCAACCCGGAGCGTTGGCTCCGAACTCCGGATGGCCAGCGCGCCGTAGCTGGCCGACGAAAAGGCGGCATGGTTGGCCCACAGTCCGAGACCCGCCAAGCCCGCCGCCACTACCACCGCCCCTACGGCAAGGAACCGTGGATTCATCCCTCCCCGAAGCCGCTCAAGGCGTGCAGCAAGGATCGCCACTACCTTGTCGACCCGGGAGGCAGGCCGCCGCGCGGGTTCGGCATCGCACGATGCGGCGGCGACGAACGCCAGCAGCAGCGTCATTTGCAGCGTGCCGGTGACCACTTCGGGAGACACCAGGCTCTGGGCGAAGTAGCCAACCAGTGCGCCGCCGGCAAATACCAACGGGATGCGCTCCCGCCGTCCCATCCCTCGCGCCGTGCGCAAACCCACCACGAGCAGCGCAACCCAGATGGCGAGGTGGCTCGCAATCCCCATGAAACCCCTAGTCGCGATTTCCTCCGCCAAGCGCCCGTGCGCATTGTCGTGGGCGCGCATGTCGGCACCGACGCCCTCGGCGTAGCGTCCCAACACCACGATGTAGTTTTCGGGACCAAAGCCGAGCAGTGGTCTCTCCAGGAAACCCGCCGACGCCGCGTCCCAAGCCGCTAGCCGCGTCTCGACGGTTCGTTTCGAAAACGCCAGCGTGCGGTCGATGAGAGGGTTCGAGGATCTGGCTCGTTCGCTTCCGGGCTCCCGCTCGAAGGTCGCGACCGCCAAGGCGAACGCGACCACCCCGGTCGCCAGCAGGCAAGCCACCGCGCCGATTGCCAATCGCACGCGCCCCCGCTCCAGGCATGCGAAGAGGACAGCCACCGAGGCGAAACCGGCCATCAGCCCGAGGAACGGGCCGCGGGCTGCCGTCAGGGTCACCACCCATGCGCCGAGTAGTGCCGAGAGCCCCCAGAACAGTCTCGCCAGCCACAGCGTTCCGAGGCCCCCACGCGCCGCCGATGCCGCCGACCCCGTGCCCTCGGCGGCATCCCCGTCGGAACGCGATGCGGTCTTGGCAATCAGCGACTCCACGAAGAAGCCAGCCGCCACGATGGTGTTGACCAGCACGTAGACGCCCAGGTGAATGGGATTGCCCAGGGTGGCCGTGACCCGCCCGTAACCGTCCGACGACGACTGCCAGATCCACGGTGCCACATCGAAATGCTGACCCGCGGCCCATACCGCGATCACCATTCCCACGGCGAGGTTGACGTTGAGGAGCACCCGCCATTGCGTGGCCCCCACCACGGACACCAGGACGACGGCGAACACGAACCAATGGGCCTGATCCAGTACGCCCCCCATTCGCTCGTAGGTCGAGAACAGACTCCGCATCACGCTCGCCCCCTGCAATGCCGATACGGTCGCGACCGCGAGCGCCAGGGCAAGAAGCCCGAGCAGGAGCGAACGTGGCGGCCGGTACCTCGGGTTGGACACGGCGAGCACGACCCAGGCGACGAATACGACCTCGACGATGCAGCGGAACAGCAGCGCCTTGCCGACGAGAAAGGGAAAGATCGTCGGCGGGAAAAAGACCAACTGATCGTTGACGACAAGCGGAAAAAACGCGGTCTCCCCACTGACGACAAGCGGGGTGAGCAGGATCAGTCCGATCCCGACCCAGATCACGCCAAGGGCGGCACGTTCGATTGGGCGAAGCGGCATGGAAAGGACGGACTCGGCGACACCCACACGCTAACACCTTTGGGTACCGACGGACTATGATGTTTGGTTCGTAAGAGTGGGCGTAGCCGAGAGTTCGGGGAGGCGATGGCCGCGGTCGCGCAACAGCAAGGTCCGGAACCCGTCATCCGGGTCAGCGATCTGCACAAGAACTACCGTATGGGATCCGACACCATCCATGCGCTGAACGGTGTCGACTGCGCGATTCGCGAGAACGAATACGTGGCCGTCATGGGGCCGTCCGGTTCCGGGAAATCCACCCTGATGAACATCATCGGGTGCCTTGACCGCCCCTCGAGCGGCGAGTATTGGCTGTCCGGCGAGAATGTCTCCAAGCTGGGCGACAAGTCGCTCGCCCGCGTACGCAACCGGCGGATCGGCTTCGTGTTCCAGACCTTCAATCTGCTGCCCCGGGCCACCGCCCTGCAGAACGTCGAGATTCCGCTGATGTACGGCGGTGTGGGGCGTCGCCAACGCCGCGCCCGGGCCCGCGCAACCCTGGAACGCGTCGGCCTCAAGGACCGCATGAAGCACAAGCCGAGCGAGTTGTCCGGCGGCCAGCGTCAACGCGTTGCGGTTGCACGGGCTCTCGTGAACGAGCCGGAAATCCTACTCGCCGACGAGCCCACCGGAAATCTCGACAGCCGCACCGGCGAGGACATCATGGACCTGTTCGACACCCTGTACGATACGGGTCAGACCATCATTCTCGTGACCCACGAGACGCATATTGCTGCTCGCGCGCACCGCCACGTCCATCTGCACGACGGTGTCGTGACCCAAGACCACAGCCGGAGTAGGACCGATGTCCAGTAGCGATGCCAACGCCGCCCTCCGCCGGGGCACTCGTAGATTACTGACCGTCGTGGTCACGCTCGCGATGGCCGGTTGCGACCAGATCGAGGAGATGATTGCAGGAAGCGACGATCAAGCCGTGGAGGAGGACGCCTTCTTCGAAGCCGCCGGGGTCGTCCGGGGCAACATCCGGGTGGCGGTCGAAGCCGCCGGGGGCATCGAGCCGGTGACCACCGTGGAAGTCAAATCGAAGGCGTCGGGCGAGATTCTCGAACTGCACGTCGACACCGGCGATACCGTCGAGGCGGGCACACTGCTGGCGCGGATCGACCAGCGCATGCTCAAGAACAATCTGGATCAGGCCAAGGCGAGCCTCGAGGTTTCCCGCGCCGAATTGACCAACGCCGAGTCGCAGCTTGAACGGATTCAGAAACTCTACGAACGGGAGTCCCTATCGAAGGCCGACTACGAACAATCCATGCTGCAGCATGCGGCGGCCAGGTCGCAGGTCGTGCGTGGCGAGATCCAGGTCGAGAACGCCGAAATCGCGCTTGAGGATGCCATCGTCAAAGCGCCGATCTCGGGTACCGTCATCGAGCGTCTCGTCGAACAGGGCCAGGTCATCTCCTCGCCGATGGGCGATGTCGGCGGCGGCACGCTATTGCTGCAGATGGCCGACCTCGCCAGGGTCCGGGTGCGGATGCTGGTAGACGAGATCGACATCGGCAAGGTGGTGCCCGGGACCATTGCGCAGGTCAACGTCGCCGCCTACCCCACCCGCTCCTTCGAAGGCGCGGTCCTCAAGGTCGAACCCCAAGCCAGTCCGCAACAGAATGTCACCATGTTCCCGGTGCTGATCGACCTGGACAACGCCGAAGGGCTCCTAAAGCCCGGCATGAACGCCGAAGTCGAACTGGTGGTCGCCGATCGCACCGACGTGCTGACCATTCCGAACGCGGCATTGCGGACGGAGGCCGACGTCTACGTCGCCGGTGGCGTCGTGGGCTTAAGCGAAGATCAGGTCCAAGAGATGCTCGCCGCGTCAACCCTGCCGCCGCGGCCCGGTCGCACGGAGGGAGGAGCATCCCCCGGCGCAGGCGGCATGTCGGCCGAGGACCAGCAGATGTTCCGCTCCATCATGACCAAGCGCCGCAACGGCGAGGAACTCACCGAGGAGGAACAGGCGTTTTCCCGCAAGATGATGCAGCAGTTTCGTCGGGGTGGTGGCGGACCCGGTCGGGGTGGTCCGCGTGCCGGTGGCGGCGGCCGGGGTGGTCCGCCGGGCGGCGGATTCGGCGCTGAGCGGCCCCGAAGCTCGTCCATCGAGTCCCAGTTCGGCGGCGACTTCATCGTGTACGCGTTGCGTGACGAGCAGCCGGTTGCCGTTCGTGTACGTGCGGGGGTCACGGACCTCGACCGTACCGAGATCGTCGCGGGACTGACGGAGGAGGACGAGGTGCTGATTCTGCCCAGCGCATCGTTGATCCAGGCCCAGGAGTACTTCCAGCAGCGAATGCGCCGCTGGAACCAAAACCCGCTGATGAGCGGATCCAGCTAGGCCCGCCTGGGCACCGAGGATGCGCTAGCACGTGACCGTTTTCGAGACCATACGGGTCGCGCTGGAGTCGATCGTCCACAACCTGCTGCGGTCGACCCTTACCATGCTCGGCATCATCATCGGCGTGGCGGCGGTGATCGCGATCGTCGCATTGATCACCGGCGCCCAGCGCGCCGTCGACGAGCAGATCTCGCAACTCGGAGGCGCACGGGTGCTGTCCGTACAGCCGGGCCAGTCGTATTGGCGCGGCGTCGCCTCGGCAAACCGGGTTTCGATGACGATCGACGACTACGAAGCCCTGGTGCAGGACGCCCACTACCTGGAGGAACTCGTGCCGGAGATCTCGAGCTACGGGCAGATCAAGTTCGGCAATCAGAACCTGAACCACCGCATCAACGGCACGACGCCAAACTACCCGGAGGTCCACCGCATCGAGGTGGAACACGGCAGGATGTTCAGCGAGGGGGACGTGCTGGCCCACCGCCGCATGGCCGTGCTCGGCCAGGAGATCCCCGTCAACCTCGACATGGAACCCGAGACCATGCTCGGCCGCACCGTACTGATAAACCGCGTGCCGTTTCAGGTCGTCGGCGTCTTCGAGCGGGTGGGCGCCCCGTGGCAAAACCCCGACGACGACATCTTCATTCCCATCACGACGGCGGAACAGCGTGTCATCGGCAACGACCGTCTGGATCGGATGTCCGCCAAGGTTGCCGACGGCGTGCCCCTGGAGACGGGAATGGTCGACGTCGAACGCGTCCTGCGCCGCGAACACAAGATCCGCCCGGGCGGCCAGAACGACTTCATGATCATGAACCGCCAGCAGTTCGTCGAGGCGCAGCAACAGTCGATGGCGATCTTCGCCTACCTTCTCGGCGGCGTGGCCAGCGTCAGCCTGCTGGTCGGCGGTATCGGCGTCATGAACATCATGTTGGTGTCGGTGACCGAACGCATCCGCGAAATCGGCGTCCGCAAGGCGCTCGGCGCGACCCGGTTCAACATCCTGACCCAGTTCCTCACCGAAGCGCTCACCATCGGCGCCCTCGGCGGCATGCTCGGCATCGCCCTCGGTGCCGGCATCGCGACCGCCATGGCCAATCTCGCCGGCTTCAACACCTACGTGTCCATCGAAGCCGTCATCCTCGCCGTCGGCGTGAGCGTCGGCGTCGGCCTCATCTTCGGCGTCTGGCCTGCCCGGCGGGCAGCGCAGTTGGACCCCGTGGAGGCGCTGCGCCACGATTGACCCGAAACGGTACCTGCCTCGCCGTCTGCCTATTCACCTGTCTCGGCGCGATGCGGGTGCATCGAGAACCACGCGTCGATGTGCGCTGCACTGCGTTGCCGGATTTCGGCAAGTAACCGGGCCAAGTCCTCGACCGCTACCGCACCGCAGGCTTGCGCCAGCGTCGACTGCTCCTCCGGCGACAGACGCGTGGGATCCTGATCGACGCCCACCATGCGCATGAAGCCGTCGAAGTTCTGCCACAGCCTTGTCGCGCCTGCCAGGTCCGCTGCGAGTGTCGCATCGATCAGACCCTGCTCCGCCCCAGCCTCCAAAGTCGACACCAGACCGTCGGCAACGTTGGCGGTACCCGGTGCTGCCCGGGCGACCACGAGAAGCAGGTGCTCGACGAAGAGCTCGATGTCGGCAAGCCCGCCCGGTTCACCAAGTACGTCCCACTGGCCTTCGCCTCGCGTCGGGCGCTGCGCCGAGAGCGCCTCGCTAAGCGCGTCGAGTTGCCGGTCCCGGCCGAGAGCTGCCTGACGGACCGCTTCGAAGCCTTCTCCGAGACCGCCGTCGGCAAATATCACGCGGGCATGCACCAGCATGCGCAGGTCGGCGGCGGACGGCCCGTCCGCGTAGTACTCCTCGAAAGCACGAAGCGAATACGCCGAGACGGGATGACCTTCCCCGTGCCACGGCGGATGCGCCCTGTAGAGCATCGCCGCAGGCGACAATTCGCCGATGACGCGCAGGAAGCGCTGCAGCAATGACGTGTGCCAGGCCTGCGCGTCGACCGGGGACGCGGTTCGCGCAGCAGGGCAGTCGTACAGAAACAACAGCTTAAGCGATCCACCAATGGCGAACTCCTGGCGTCCGTGTGCGTCCAGGGCCACCAAGGCCAGGGAGGCGTCCGACATCGGACCATGTTCGGCGGCGACATCCCGCCGCACGGCGGCCAGCGTCTGGACCAGACACGTATCGACAATGTCCGAGAGCGGTCGCGCGGCCTCCCGGGGTTCCACCGCGCCCCGCAGCATGTGTGCACCCAGCTGAAACGCGCGCTGCTGGGCCCAGTTGCGTATCTCACGGACGAGATCGTCGGTCGAGGGTGCCTTCTCGGCAATCGCCGACAACTGCTCACCCATCGCCTGGCGGTCGAATTCTCGCTGGTAGTAGAGCCGAACCAGCCCGGTACGGGCGATGCGGGCGGTTTCGGGATCCAGTCCCTCCTCGTCCTCGATCACGAGGTCGGTGAACTCGCGGCTCTCCAGGCTGTCCTGAAGGAAGGGGTAGCGCGCCATCCATTGCGCAATGCGCGGCGCCCTGCCGACGAGGTCGGCGAGACTCGTGGCCGTGCGCCGGGTGCGGGTGCCGACGCCGTGCAGGATTAGCCATAGGGCCGGTACGAAAACGAGCGCCGCCACCGAGGACACCACGATGCCGAAGGCCAGCGAAACCACCATGGGTACCATCGGCGCGGCACTGGGACTTTGCGTCAACATCAACGGCGTGACGCCGACGAAAGACGTCACGGTGGTAATCAGAATCGGCCGGCACCTGGACGCGGCGGCATTCTCCAAGGCCGCTTCCACGGCATCCCCATCGGCGCGGAAGCGCTGCACGCCGTGCAGCAGCACCAAGGAGGCATTGATCGCCACCCCCGCCGCTGCCAAGAGCCCGAACGCGGACGGCATCGAAAAGCCGAGCACGATGCCCGGGATCATGGCCAGAAGGTGCCCCAAGACCGCGCCCACGAAGCAGAACGGCAGCACGGCCATCACGATGAGCGGCTGATGATACGAGCGTAGCGGGATCGCGAGGAGCGCGTAGATGGCACCAAGCGCCGCCAGGAATAGCGGGCCCGCGCTCGCCACGGTTTCCCTGACGGCCCGGTTGCTTTCGATCTCGTAGCCAAGTCCGGGATTCGCGCCGACCGTGGCGTTTAGGAACGGGGCCATCGCATCCAGCACCGCGTTGCCGGACGTCTGGTTCAGGTCGACCTTGGCGGAGACGTTGACCGAACGCACGCTGTCGACACGCTCGATCAACTGCGTTCCCCGTCCCCATTTCCCTTCAGCCACGGTGCGGAACGGCACGTACGTGCCCGTGGGCGTGCGGACGTGGAGCGACTGCAGGGACTCAAGCGATCGCCGCGCGTGGGCCGGGTAGCGAACCATGACGCGCAGGTCGTCCTCCCCGCGCTGGACGCGTTGCGCTTCCTCGCCGTAGAAGGCTTGCCTGACCTGCCGCCCCACGTCGGAGAGGGTCAGTCCAAGCGCCGCGCCGGCGTCGGTGAGCGACACCGAAAGTTCCTCCTTTCCTTCCCTGAACGAGTTGGCGACCTCTAGGACGCCCGGGTAGCCGGCCAGCTCGGCCTCCACCGCGGCGGAAACCGCGCGCAGATCGTCCATGCTGTCCCCGAACAGCCGGATGTCGATGTCGGGGGCGAGCTGCCGGAAGTCGGTCACGAAGACAAGCTGCGCGGCATCCTCGATGGGCCCTGTCGCACTGCGCCACGCGTCTGCCACCTCGACGGTCGAGATCTCGCGCCTCTCCGATGGCGACAACTGCAGATAGATCTCGCCGAGGTGGCTTCCGGTGGGGACCTGGTCGCCGCCGCCGCTCCCGCCAGGGAGGTGCGAGCCGTGAGATTCGGCTATGTGCGTGATCACGGGTGCTCCGTATTGCCGCGCGAGTTCGGTCTGCAACGCCCGGGCCGACGCCACCAATCGTCCGAGCGCGCGGTCGGTGTCGTGCTGCGGCACCCCGAACGGCATGGTCAGCTTGGCCACGATCCGGTCGCCCTGATCCGAGATCAGGAAGGAGAACGGCAAGTGGCCGCCGACCACCACCGCGACGGCGAGCCCGAACGCAACGACCCCGGACGTGACGGTCAGTGCGCGCCTTCGAAGCGCACGCCGGACCACGCGGCGGAAAGCGCCTTGGATGAACGTCTCGAGCCCGCGTTCGAAGCGCACCTGAACGCGGGCGAATGCCGCCCCCAGCCGACGCAGCGCGCCGCTGACGTTTGCAGCCACCACCAGGCATAGGACTCCGATCACGAGGCCAATGGCATCGCGCCCATCCGCTGCCAGCACGACTGCGGCCAGCACGGCGACGGCCAGCACGGCGATGCCGAACTCGCCAAGCGGCATCGAGTCCGGCCGATGGCCCAGATGCAGCGGCAGGATCACGTGGCATTCGATCAGCGAAAACGCCAGGCAGCAGATCACCGGCGCCGCGACGGCCGCCATGAACTGACCGGCGACGCCGGTGAGGAAGAGCATCGGGACGAACGCGGCCACAGTCGTCAGGACCCCAAACGTGACGGGTACGAACACGCGCCGGCCCCTTCGAGGGCACCGGCAAGCTGCCCCGCGCCTTCGCGCTGCGCCACGTAGGCGGACTCGCCGACGACCACCGCGTCGTCGACCAAGAGCCCGAGAACCAATATGAAGCCGATGAGCGAAATCGCGTCGATCGAGACGCCTAGACAGAACAGCAGGAACACGGCGCCGAGCAGGGCGATCGGGATGCCCACCGCAACCCATAGCGCCAAGTGCGGCCGCAGGAACAGCGCGAGTACCACGAGCACCAGCACGAGCCCCTGCAGCCCGCTATCGATCAACGTTGCCAGGCGGTCCACAAGCAACGACGATTGGTCGTTCCAGACGGTGAGGGTGACGTCTTCCGGGTATTTCCCCCGGGACTCGGCCACATAGCGACTGACCTCGGCCGATATCTCCCGGAGATCCTGGCTGCCCACCTGGGAGACGCGAACGAGCGCCGCCGGACGTCCGTCGAACCGGAACTCCTGCCCGGTATCGGCGAAGCCGTCCACGACGCGCGCGACATCCTCCAAAAGCACGCGCGTGCCGTCGTCGCGGGTGGTCACCTCGATTCTGCCGAATTCCTCCCCGCGCTCCGCTTGCCCTTGCGTGCGCAGCAGCAGTTCGCCCCGATCCGTCTTGATCGCCCCGCCCGGCAGGTCGAGGGAATTGCCGCGAATGGCGCCCGCGACTTGATCGAAGGTGAGTCGATTCCGCTGCAGCGACGCATCGGAGACCTCGACGGAGATCTCGTAGGGGCGCACGTTGGCGACAGATGCCCGGGTGATCGCCGGCAGGGCCAGCAAGTCGTTGCGCACCCGGCGCGCCAGCTCCTTCAAGTCCCGCTCGTCGGTCGGACCCGTGACCGCCACCTCGACCACCACGTCGCTTGACGACAGCAGCCTCACGACGGGCGTTTCCGTCTCCTTCGGCAACGTATCGATGGCGTTGACCTGGTTCTGGACGTCGGCAAGCACGGCTGCCCGGTCTGCATCGAATAGCAAGGCGACCATCACCCGGCATCGTCCCTCCTCCGCGGTGGATCGAATGCGGTCGACGCCGTCGAGGCCGTCGAGCTTCTCGTCGATGCGTGCACAGACCGCTGTTTCGACTTCCTCGGGCGCAGCACCGAGGTACGGAACCACGATGCTGATGACCGGCACGTCGAGATCGGGCCAGATCTGCACGGGTATGCGCGCGAACGACGCGATGCCCGCAAGCAGCAGGAATGCAACCAGGAGATTGGTCGCCACCGGATTGGTGGCGAACCAGGAGACCACGCGTTTCACGGCGAGGGTTCCGGTGCGCCCCCGTTGCCCGCCGTCCGGACGCGTAGTCCGTCGACCGCGCCCGGCAGCCGCGTCAGGGAGACCCGTTCGCCGCGCTGCAAACCCAGGACGTAGGCTTCCTCGCCGAGCAGGCGCAACACTTCCACCTCGCGCACGGCGAGCCGATCATCTGCCTCGACGACATGGACATGCCCTTGTGACTGGAGCGCGGCCCGTGGAAGCACCGCAAGGTTGCTGAACTCGCGTCCCTCGATCTCGGCGTCGACGAAAAGGCCCACCGTGAGCGGCGGCTTGCCCTTCGGCTGGTCGTAGGGCCGCTGCACTTCGGCGATCAACTTGACCATCCGCGTCCCGGGGTCGATTTCGCCTTCCGTGCGCACGATTCGCCCGCGCCACTCATGCTCGCGACCCGCGAACCGGGCGCGCAGCACCACACTAAGCCGGGCCGCAGGGTCCAACGCGCCGCCGAGGGACACCGGCAGAAACGCCAGATCCTCGTCGTGCACCGGCAGGCGCACTTCGGCGACATCAACCGAATAGAGATTGGCAAGGGTCTCCCCCCGGTTCACGAACTGGCCCGGATCCACCAGTTCGCTGCGGACACGACCGTCATACGGCGCGACGACACGCGTTCGCGCCAGATCCCGTTCCGCACGTTTCTCTTGGGCGGTTGCGTCGCGAAAGCTCGCTTCGGCCAACAGGTGGCGGTTTTCCGCTTCGTCGCGGTTCGATTCGCTGCCTGCCTCCGTCGCGGCCAGCCGTTCGTGGCGGGCAAGCGCCCGACGTGCCTGGGCCAGCTCGCTTGTAGCCGAGGACAGCCGTGCGCGTGCCTGCTCCAGCGCCAGTTCGTAGTCGACGCGGTCTATGGTGACCAAGACGTCGTCGCGCCGGAAGAAACCGCCGGACACCATGGAATCGGCTACGGACACGATGCGACCGGAAACCTCGGCGACCAGGCGGCTCTCGGTCTTCGGCAACACCACGCCATGCGCTGCCACCGTTAGCAGGACCGGCCCCGGCCGCACCTCCACGAAACGCACCAGCGGTGGCTGGATCCCAGAGTCTTCCGGCTCGGTGACCGGCCCCGTCGCCACGATCACGACCATCAGCGCGAGACCCACGACGGCGATCGAGAACGAGCCGAGGTAGCGCTTGATGGTCGTCCAGCTAGGCAGAGCCCGACTCATTCACCGTCGTCCTCAAACCTTCGCCGGCAACGGACGGCGCGACGCTATTCGGCCCTCCCCGGCGACCGGATCAGGTCGCCGCATCGGCTTGTCGCGGCCACACCACCCGGGCGCGTTCGCGGACGCCTTCCCCGAGCAGCAGGATGGCGGGGACCACGAAGAGTATCCCCAAGCTGCCCGCCGCAAGCCCGCCGATGATGCTGACCACCATCGGCACATAGTTGTTTATCGTCGCCTCGGACTTCAGGTACAGCACGGGCAACAGGCCGCCGACGGTCGTCACCGTGGTCAGGAAGATCGGTCGGAAACGTTCGCGCACGGCACCCGCGATCGCCGCGATGGCCGGCAGGTCCGAACCGGCGCGCAGGCTGTTGCAACGATCCATGAGGAGCAGCGTGTCATTGATGACGACCCCGAGCACGGCGACCACCCCGAATACCGACGTCAGGTTCATGTCGTAGCCCAGCAACAGGTGCGCCAGCACGGCACCGGCCGCTGCCAGCGGCATCGCCGTCAGCACCACCAGCGGCTGCACGTAGCTGCGAAACTGCACCGCGATGATGGTGTAGATCACCAGGAGGGCGACCGGCAGCGTGTAGGCCAGCGGCGCCAGCGATTGCTCGTCGTCATCCACCCCCGCACGAGCCCACGCAAGGCCAAGACCCGGATAGCGCGCCTGCAGTTCCGGCAGCAGGGTGTCTTCGACCTGGGCCCGCAGCTCGCGCGAGGTCGTCACCGCACGATCCACGAAGCTGCCCACCACCGCGGCGGGAACGCCGTCGATCCGCATCAACGTTTCGAGCTCCCGTGTCTCCACCACCCTCGCCGCCACCCCCAGCGGGATGTCGCCCCCCACGGGCAACTCGATGCGCTCATCCGCCAGCTCGGCGAAGCTTCGCCGCCGGTCCTCCGGATAGCGGACCATGACCTTGACTTCATCCCGGCCGCGCTGGATGCGCTGCACCTCGGTGCCGAAGAAGCGCGCCCGGAGCTGCGAGGCCAAATCGGCCCCCGTCAGTCCGGCCGCCTTTCCGGCGGGGGTCAGGTGCAGATCGAAGTGGCGCCGACCCGGCGTCAGCGAATCGTACACGTCCAGTACACCAGGGGCCGTCTGGACAACTGCGGCCAGATCCGACGCGGCGCGCGCGAGCACGTCGCTATCCGCGTGGACCAGAGCCACCGAAAGGTCGTAGCCATCGCCCCCGTATCGGTCGGCGGTAGCGAACGTCAGCCGGTCGGCGCCGACGATCTCGCCGGCATTGCCCCGCCAGGTGCGGGCGACCTCTTCGGCGCTGACCGTGCGTTGCGACTCGTCCCGCAACTGAAGCGTTACGGCGGCCAGATGGGTCGCCTGTCCCCCGTCCCCGAGGAAGATGCCGCGGGGAGGATGGTGTCCCACGACGGTGGCCACCGACGCAATCGGCGACCCATCGAGCTGCTCGTTGCTCCGTCTGGCGGCTTCCTCCAACTGCCGGGCACCGACGCGCGCAACTTCCAGCGGCGTTCCCACCGGATAGGTGATGGCCGCCTCGACTCTACCGGTTCCAAGCGCCGCCACGTCGCCGGCTCGAACGACGCCGCCCAAAACCAGGGCACCACTGACGACCACCAGTGCGGCCGCCACCAGCACCGCCGCGACCGGGTGGCGGGTCGCCATGGCCACAGCCGGTACCGCGACGCGGTCGCGGAGAGCCTCGATGGCCTCCCTGACCCGCGCCTGCACTGCGGCCAGGGGCCAGCGGCTCCAGTCGCCACCGTGGGCCAAGTGCGACGGTAGGATCAAGAACGCCTCCAACAGCGATACGCCCAGCACCAGGACGGCGACAATCGGGAACACGCTCAGAAACTGGCCCAACACGCCGTAGGTGAACAGTAGGGGTGCGAACGCCAGCAAGGTCGTCGCGACGCCCACCGCCACCGGCCAGAACACACGCTGCGCCCCGGCAATCGCTGCCTCCGCCCCCATGAGGCCGCGTTCGCGTTCGGTCGCGACGCTCTCCCCCACCACGACCGCGTCGTCGACGACAATCCCGATCATCGTGATCATCGCGAAGATCGTGGCCAGGTTGAAGGTGAGATCGAACGCCGGGAACAACACCACCGCACCCAGGAAAGACACCGGCAGACCGACCGCCACCCACGTCGCCAACCGAAAATCGAAAACCAGCGCAAGGACCAGGAACACCAGCACCAGGCCCAGCGCACCGGTCCCGGTGACCAGGTCCATGCGGGCCGACGCCCGCCGGGAACTGTCTTGCCAAACCGACACGTGGGCACCCGGCGGCGGCGCGTAGTCGGCGAGCATCGCGCGCACATCGCGCGCAATCTGCACCTCCGACTCCCCTTTATGCACCGCCAGCGCGGTCACGAAAACGGCCGGCACGCCGTCGAGCTCGGTAGCACCCACGGCGTCTCCAAACCCTTCGCTGACTTCCGCCACGTCACCTACGGTCACCAGCGCGCCGCCAGGGGACGACAGCAGTACCACGTCCTCGAACTCCTCGGCGCGAACGCGCCGGTCGTCGACGCGGACGACGAGGCCGCCGGCACTGGTCAGCAGGCGCCCCGAAGTGAGGTCCACCGACGAGCCGCGCACCTTGCGCGCCACCTCGCCGATGGTCAGGCCATGCTCGCGCAATGCCTCCTCGTCGACTTCGATGGCGATCTCCCGCTCGGGCGACCAGTCAAGCGACACGCTTGATACCGACCCTAGCGCAAGCATGTCCTCCCGCAGCCGCTCGACGGCCACGCGCAGCGCGTGTGCCGATAGCTCTGCGGAGGACAACGCCACCGTGATCGCCGGGACGTGCTTGAAGGGGACGCCGATCTCGGGACGCTCGGCGTCTGGCGGCGGAAACCTCTCGATGCGATCGATCGCCGTACGCGCCTCCTCCAGCACTTCCTCGGTGTCCGCGAATGCATCCACCGACAGCGTCACGGTGCCGACATCGGACGACGCTTCGGAGACCACCCTGCGAACCCCGGTCAACCCGATCACCCGCTCCTCGATTCGGCGGGTGATGCTCTCCTCGACCTCCGTAGGACTCGACCCGGGGTACGGCACCGTGACGGCGACTCTCCTGGAGTCCACGTCCGGGATGATTTCGACATCGATCCCCGACGCGACGAGAAGCCCGCCGCCCAGCGCAAGCAGCACGAGTAGGCTGCCCGCCACCCGGCGGTGCACGAAGGCGGCAATAACCGCGCCCACGCCCGTGGCACCCCCGCCTGAACCGGGGTTCGCCGCCGTGGTCATCGCTCCCCTCCCTCGGCAACGGCGCTCACCGCCAGTCCGGCCCGTTCGCCCGGAACCGCGCCGAGAACAACTCCGTCGCGGGCGTCGAAGGCCGCCACGATCCAGCCGGTGTCAGTTCGCCCCAGCGTACGCGGCGTCTCCCGCAACAGTTTGCCGTCGTCCACCAGCCATACGCTGTCGTCGGCACGATGCGCCTCGGGCGGCAGCAGGTAGGCGTCGTCGAACGCTGGGCCGTCCAAGGTGACCCGGACGAACGTGCCGGGCGGCGGCGCGTTCGCGTCGGCGAAGTCCAGCAGCAGCATGGACAGGCGCGTGCGCGGCGCCAGCACCGACGAGACCTGCGAGACCACCGCCTCGAAGCGTTGCCCCCGGGCGAGTACTGAGGCTGGCCGGCCGCGGGGATCGCCGAGATACGCCAGATCAGCCACCGGGATAGGCGCGCGCGTCTCAAGCCGACCGGTCCGGAACACCGTACCGACACTCGTTGCGCGTGAGACGACCTCGCCCACCGACACGGGTGCCGCGATCACGGTACCGTCGAAGGGCAGCGAGAACCGGGTTTCGGACAACTGCAGCTCGGCCAGCTTGACGTCCGCAACGGCCGCCTTCACGCGACCCTCGAAGCGTTCGATCTGGCCCAAGCGTGCAACCGCCGCGGGAACCTCTTGGCCCGGGTGCCGCTCGCGATACTGTGCCGCGTCCAACGCTCCCTGGTCCTGGTGGCGGCGCAGTCTTCCTCGAGCCGCGGCGAGCATGCCCTGCGCTCTCTCGAGCCTCAGCTCTGCATCCTCCGGATCCACGACCAGCAGCGTCTCACCGGCACCAAACGTCCCGCCTGCACGCAGAGCGGGGGACACCTAGACCACCCGACCCGACGCCAGGGGGCGCAACGCGACCGGTGTCCGCGCATGCACCTCGCCGGTGAGCGCCACCGTCAGCGAATGCGAACCCGCCTCGGGGCTCAGCACCCGCACCGACGGGGCTTCGGCGCTGCGGATCGAATCCTCGCCTATGGGTGCGACACTCGGGGACCGGGCGAAGTAGATGCCCGCAGCGAGTGCGACCACAAGCAACCCAACCTGCGCCCAGCCGACCCAGCCGCGCGACTCGCGCTCTTGAGCATCCGCCATAACTCTGTCCCCCTACCTTGCCTAAGTCCTGACTACCCCCAGATTGCCCTTTCCAAGCGGGCCGCGCACACCAGCGGTTGCGCCATACAAGCACGACCAACTACCGCCTTTTTCAGAGCCTACGCAAGTCCGGGGGGATTGCAACGACAACAAGCCTTGTCGTTGGCAACTCTCGCTGCCACCGAGAGCCCCCAACCCCGAGAAGAGAGGCATTGGCGACGAACCGCCGGCCTCTCAAGAGTCTGTCGGTTGCTTGGTGTCTCCGCCGGCGGTCGCCAAGCCGCAGTCGGCCGCAAGCAGGCCCGACGCGGCGGCATCGTCAACCTCGCCGACATGGCGAAAGCAGACCTGTCCTTTGCCGTCGAAACGTAGCACGTAGGCGACGTCGGCACCGTCGCTTTCGTCGATCCGGAGCAGATTGCGCCAGGCCTCGCCGTCTTCGGTGACGAGGTATATGGTGTCCTGCCTTTCCTCGGACACCTCGCCGCGCATCACCCGGGTGAGGGCGGCGCGAACAAGCCGCGCCATCTCGTCGATGACCAGCACCGACGCGACCGAGGGCCCGCCATCCATTCCGTCGATGCGCAGCCGCCAAGCGCGCACCTGTTGTCCCGCGGATCGACCGAATCCGACCACGAGAACGGCAGCCTTTTCGGGATCCGGCACCGTCACCTCGACCCCGCTCAACGTGGTGGCGCGCAGGGACGCGGTTGGCGCGTCTTCCTGTGCAACCGAGAAACCGGCGGCCAGCAAGGCGATCATCGCCAATAGCCTCACCTTCGAACGGATGAGTGCGAGACATCTGGACAGCATCATTGCCGCCGAGGTCCTAGCGATACAGGCAACTCCTGGATAGTAGTTCGACATTGGGGCACCGGGTGGCTAGTGGAGTGATTCAAGGATTCTAGCGAAGTTCACGTCGCCGCCGGAGAGAGTCAACCGTCGACCCACGCGATGGCTTGCGGCGGCACGGGCCTCGCCGACGGCGATATCGGCGACCAAGGATGTCGAAAGACCAGGATGCCACGTTGACTCGGCGGAGCTTTCTCGAGACGTTCGTTCTTCGGCAAACAAGGTGGGCGGCGCCGGTTGGGATCCCCGCGCTTCCGGTTCCCCGCGCTTCCGGACACACGCCCCGCGCTTCCGGACACACGCGATTCCGTCCCACCCGACGCGCTTACGGACACACGCGATTCCGTCCCACAGGGAGCCGGGCCGATGTCCCACGGGCCGCGACCGCTTTTTCCTACGGTCGCCATGGCGATTCGGCGATACCGCCGGGCGCCGGGATACGCACGCGCTTCCGGACACACGCGATTCCGTCCCACAGGGGGCCGGGCCGATGTCCCACAGGCCGCGACCGTTTTTTCCTACGGTGCCCGTGGCGATTCGGCGATACCGCCGCGC
>JAPPGK010000099.1 GCA_028821405.1 Gammaproteobacteria bacterium
CCCGCTGGCGCGACGGCAAGACGGCGAAGAACTGGATGCAGGGCATGGAGAAGCGAGCGTTTCCCGTCATCGGTGACATGCGCGTCGATCGCATCGGGCGGGAGGATGTCCTGCGCATCCTGAAGCCTGTCTGGACAACCTATCCCGAAGTGGCGCGGAAGCTCCGCCAGCGCGTCCGGGCGACGTTGCAGTGGTGTCAGGCGCACGGCCACGTCGAGCAGAACGTCGCCGGCGACGCGATCAACGGCGCACTCCCCGTCATGTCCAGCGTGCGAAAGCACCACCGGTCACTGCCCTACGCGGCAGTTCCTTTCGCGCTTCGCGACATTCGTTCCTGCGGAGCATCCGACAGTTCAAAGCTGTGTCTGGAGTTCCTCGTGCTGACCGCGACCCGTAGCGGCGAGGTCCGCGGCGCGCTGTGGGAGGAGTTCGACCTCGATCAAAAGCAGTGGTGCATAACGGCCGAACGCACGAAGGCCAACGCCAAACATGTTGTGCCCCTCAGCAGACCGGCGATGGACGTGCTAGATCGCGCACGATCGCTTGCGCAAGGTGCCGTGGTATTCCCGTCGCCTAGGAGCCCCCGCAAGCCCCTGAGCGATATGACTCTCATGAAGGTGCTGCACACCGTTGGCCTCGCCGACAGAACAACAGTGCATGGCTTCCGCAGCTCCTTCCGTACCTGGGCCAGCGAGCAGACCGACGCCGACCACGCCGTCATGGAGTTGTGCCTTTCCCACACTGTGGGGAGTGCCGTCGAACGGGCATATGCGCGCAGTGACCTTCTCGAAAAGCGCCGTTTGCTCATGGAGCAGTGGAGCGCTCACTGCACGGCTACCCAGGACTAGCGCCGTAATCCGACGTTGCCTCCACGGCACACTGCCATCAACGTACTAATTTGACCGTTTGTCCAAAGCGCGTACCGACTCGATTACTCGTTCGAGGATGAGAACAGGAGCGACCTAAAGGCACCTCCTGTGCTCCTGTGGTTGTCTGTTCGGTCGTGCTGTGACGGGTAGCTCGTCCGATACGGTCACATGCTCCAACACAACGCTAGGCTTGCTCGAGGCCGATTGCTGACAGGTCGATGGTCAAACGATGTCTGATCGGCCTTGACTCATCGAAATCCTGGTCGGGAATGCGCTCGACAACAAACGGCAAATTACCCGAAAGCCCACTTTGCACTGAGTGAATGACAACCGCCTCCGCGACATCCAAAAGGTACGCCACGGCGCCGGTCAATACACTTCGTAGGGAATGCTCGACCGAGTCCTCCCCGCCGAGGAGAGCGATCGTCGGCACCCGTATGTCTCCGTTGGGAAGAACCTGCAGATTCTTGATACGCGTGCGTTTGTGTTCCCCAGGGTGTTCATCGTAGTTTCGCAGATCGACCAGATACCGAATAGCAGCTGAGTTTTTCCTGATGTAGGTAGGAAACGGTGCTGACTCACCAAGAAGGTCGGAAAGCCGCTTCCCAAGGTGATCAAAGTTGCTGTCGGGCCGATCTAGTTCCAGCAAAGGTGCGGAATACCACTGATCTGCCTAATGGCCCTGTTGACTTTGACGAGAAACACACCGCAGTCGTCTTCAAGATTCTCGACCACCGGAAACGGGTTGTAACCCCTGCCACTTGTTTCCCTAGACAGTCCCGTGCTTTGGATCTCGTTCACCAACGCGTCGATTTTCGCCGCAGTGGCCTCAGCCAGCGAGTCACACTGGAGCAGCGTCTCCTTGCACGAGTGCAAATGCGTGATCGCGGGCAGGATGTCATCGAGCTTTCGAAGCTTGCCAACTCTGAGCATCTCCGCGCTCTGAATGAAGAAGCGAGCGACAATTGGATGGGCCGAACCAACATCTGACACCGGGGACACCACCCACGGGGCGTTCGGAGTCCTCCGGTCGGGATCTACCGCTTCTGGAGAAGCAACCCTATAGGTCTTGTCTCGCTTGTAGATCTCAAGAAAGTCACAGCACGACACCATGTCGGTTATCTCCCCGGTGCCCTCCAACAAGTCGAAAGACCCCGCCGCATCGCGCAGCCGCATTTTCCGTCTACGGGAAGCGTCATTCATCGCCGCCTGTCCGCATCTGTGACCCACCTGTATTCTGCGAGAGAGTGTGCACCATCCACAAGCTGATCTGGGACCGTGGCACCTCCATCAGCGCAGCCTGGATGGCTCTCACGGCATATGCCGGGATCGCTCCTACGTCCGGCGCAAATGGACAACACGCTGCACGAGCGGACATTCCCGAGACTGCGCACAGACTTGGCCGCAGCCAGCGCGGCGGAGCAGCCGGTCCCCGGGCCGCGTCGCGCGGTTGCTGCGCGCGTAAAGGCACAATGGGGAACGGCAACGAGCAAGACGGATGGATGGTGTGGCGATGTCGGAAGTCTTGCCTTGCGTGGCTTCGAGGGGAAGGCACCTCTCAGGTGCGGCTCAACCGGGTGGTGTTGATCCGGCTCGGTAGGAGCGGGACTCGATACGCCGAGAGCCATAGCGGTAGACTGCTTCCTCGCCGCGGCCTTTGGGCGGGATTGGCGCATTGGCTGGGTGCAGACAAGTGGCTGTGACAGAGGACCTCCAAACGGGATGATCCGAGGCTCTAGTGCATCTGGTGGAGCCGCCGCCTCTGGCGGATTTGGCTTTCAGGCGAACATCGGCGCCATCGCCGGCATCCACACGCTTCGTGGCATACCCGTCCAGTGGACCGACGGCCTTGTTGGAGAGGCACCTTGTGCGATCTCGTTTGAGACGTCAGGGCCGGGCGATGATTTGTCCCTGGAACTCGCGGACGGCAGCATCGTGGAGATTCAGGTCAAGAAGGGACTGATGGCCGATAGGCGATTCTGGTCCGCTGTCGATGCCCTGTGCGAAGGAGTCCATTGTAATCGCTGTGACTACGGAATCTTGATCGTGTGTCCGAACTCCAGCGTCCCGGTGAGGCGGGGCTATGCACTGGCGTTGGAGAGAATCGGGGCTGGACGAAACGATGGCGCTTCATCGGAACAGGAAACGATGGCCAGTCACTTGATGGCAAAAGGCTACGATGCCGAAACGATCTGCGCGCGTCTACGAATCAGGACGGTGTCTGCAGTAGAGGATGCTGGCGACGCCATCGCGGCGGCCCGCGGGCAGCTTGGCCATTTGTGTGCTGAGGAGCTCCAAGTGCGCGCCGCGTGGAACGCCCTCTGTCAGGACAGCTTGTCGGCGATGGGCAACAGAAGCCGCCGCACCGTGAGCAGTCTGTTGGCGCACCTACGGGCTACGGGAATCGACATCGAGGACACCGTCAAGGACTCGCCGGTCGCGATCAGCGACGTACTCCTGCGGTGGACCATGTCGCGAACGGAGCACTTCGAGGTTCTTGGAATTCCGCGGCCGCTGCCGACGGACCAGGCATGGCTGGCGCTGACCGCCGTGGTCCGCGATGCACGCATTGAGCGACAGCTTTCCGTCGAGCGGGCTTTGGCCGACTACCATGCGTTAGGGGAGAAGAAGTCCCGCACTGACGACAATGTGATCGATGCTAGGACAATCGGGACGTTTCGGAAATTATGCGTGGTAGTAGGCGGTCCCGGAAGTGGAAAATCGCTGCTGCTGAGCGTCCTAGCGCGTGAGTTCGCGAAGGACTCCTGCGTCAGCATCCGCGTGCGGTTGTGCGATCTTGCCACGCGAATGCAAGAGACGGGTTGTGGAGTCGAGGAGGGGCTGATGCAGCTTGGGATCGACGGAACCGGTGTCTCGCGGGAGCAACTCTGCGCGGCTTCGTTGTCGGATCTAGTGCTCCTGTGCGATGGGCTTGACGAGTGCGGGGAGCGTCAACTCGACATCGCGTCGGGATTGAAGGACATATCCGTTGCTCACCCCTCCTACCGGATCGTGGTGACGACACGTCCGATTGGGTACAGCACCAGCCAACTGCTCGACTGGCGTCATTACGAGGTCGCGCCTCTCGCCCAAGCGGATACCGCGACACACTTGGAAACCCTGTGTCGATCTGCAATGGACGATGACGGCGCCGAGGGGACGGATGAGCTTCTCCCCCGAATCCGCACCTACTTGGAAGAAGGAACTGCTTCCAAACTACTCGCCAGAAGCCCGCTTCTGCTAGCGTTCGGCGCGGCGTTGTTCCTGAATTGGGGAGACCCAAGCAAGTCCAAGCTGGAACTCTACCAGCGCATATTCGGGCTCATCGACGGTGCTTCCGCAGGGCGTCGGAGTGCGGAACCGCCCGCAAGAGCGATCCGCAACCGAGTTCTCAACGAACTGGGCTGGCTGATCACCGCTGGTCCCCTTCGGGCTGCGGAAGAGATTGAGAGGCAATGCGCGCGGACGATGGAGCAGGCGCTCGACGTGACGTACCTGCGGGCGTTGACGGAGGTTGAAGCGTCCGTTGGGTATTGGGAGGAGAAGGGACTGATCGAGCGCCTACGGCATCCGGGCATAGAGTTGATCGCCTTCGTTCACAAGACATGCGGAGAGTTTGCTGCTGCGCAGCATCTGTCCGTAGTCGGAGCAGAAGAAGCGCGAGAGGCGATGGAAACGGTACTATCGGACCCTGACTGGGATGAGATCCTGGACTTCGCCGCCGGGACACCGCTGGCAAGCATGCTGGCGGAATTGCTGGTCGAGAAGTTCGAGGCCGTTGACCCCGATGAGTCGGCACTGAATCGTTTGTTTAGGGTGCTGCTCCGTCCCGAGGTGTCTCTGTCACCCTCGGAACGTGAATCCCTGCTGGGACGCGTGTCTTCGCTTGCTCAATCCGAGGATCGGCAGAAGGCCTACCGAATCGGGCTGTGCCTGACGGAACACGATATGAGCCGTATGCTGGAGACGGAACGAATGGCTTCCGCTCTCGTGTCGGCCCCAATGGAGTGGTCGCGCTTGGTCGGGTGGGCGATCCTCGCGTGTCACTTCTCCGCCAGCGTGCCTCGAAGTGCTCTCGAAGACGCGCTGGCTCACTTCATGGAACGTAGCAGCACCGAGGATTTCTTTGTGCTTCGGGATTCGAGGCTGCCCTTCGGGCCGTTCCCCGACCGCGGGATTTTCGAGAATTTCGTGCTCGGGGCGGTGACGGCACTGCTACCAGACCAGGAAGCCGAGTATCAGGATCGGCTGATCGCCGATGTATGGAAGTCACAACGTGGCGCCACGATGGGGTTTGTGTCCAGGTTCGAGGCGCTGCTCAGAAATTTGGGCCGAGAGGACGCATCGAACCCATCGTTTAGGTCGACTAGATTCTGGGAAGCTCTAGATTTCTCGGTTCCCACCAGGTTTGGAGCTGCTTACGCAGCCGTCTTGACCGAGGTTGTGCCGCCCGCATTCGTCCGGGACGATGCAGGTCCACCACCGGAAACGGGCTTGAAATGTCTTGCTGCGTTCTTCGATTTGGCTGGAATTCGGCATGTGCCGGGGAACGATGTGTACGTCTGGCTTTCCGATGACACTCGTCTTGATGCCGTTCACACCCTCCTTCGCGCGGCCGCTCACGTCTATGAGTTGCCGGCGGAGAGGCTCGCCGCAGAAGCGAGGCATGCCATTGAGTTCGGCGAGTCGTTGTGCGGAGATTGGAAATCGAAACGGCTTCTGGATCTGTTGCCAAACGTCGACGTCGGCGAAGTCGACTGGAGCCGTGCCAACAGGATCATCATCGACATCGAACTCGTCGAAGGTCTGATCCATCATCCGTCACAATGGGTTCAGCGGTTGGCAGCACTTGTCATTAACGAAAGGCTGCACGGTGCCGCGCGCCGGAGCGTATGCGAGCGCGTGCTCGCGTCGGGCACCGGGGATGCGCTGCACTGGGCGGCGGCTTTGACGGGCGAGCTTGCGGACGGCTGTGACCTGCTCATCATTCGGCTCGGCGGACGCGATGCGGTTGGGCTGCACCATCTGTTCGAGAATCTGAAGATCCGAGGATGCGCGATCAAGCCATCTCACTTGACTGTTCTGGAGAAGGCATTGGTCAACCGTAACGCCAAGACCGCGGTGTCTGCGGCGCGTTGGTGCCAAGATGCTGTTTCGAGCGGCGACACATGGCTCGTGGAATTGCTCCGATCAGCGAGCAGCCACTGGCTTGAACACGAGGAACCATATCCCGAGAGTGGAGGAAACCATCCCAGATAGCCCCAGGGAGGCGCTGCTTCGTACGCTATGCGGCATTGCCCCGCCGGCATTTGAGGAATTCGTCAATCTGGCCAAAGATCAAAGGAGCGATGTCAGAGATGCTGCCGTCGACGGGGTAATCGGGCTTGCTCGAAGCTCATGCGATGAGAAGTCGAGAGTGGTCGACAGCATCGTCGCCAAGCGGTTTATGCCTAGGCAAGTCAAAAAACTCCTCGACAGTGGCATCCCATACCGATCGGAAGACTTGTTGACTCTGTGCGCCTTGTGCAGGGAAGAGGAGGTGGCATACCGTTTGGTGGCCGTGCGGTGCGTACTGACGCATCCGGCAATGGACGCAAAGAGGGCGTTCGCGGTAGCCGACTCCATGCGGGGCGACGGCGCCGGCAACGTTCGAGATGCGGTCCACCAGTTCCTTGATGGGTTAGTTTAGCGGAGCGAACACGGCACTCAGCTCTTGACGAGCAACCGAGCGAATGGCGCGGGAGGCGCGGGCGATACCGCCCGCGCGAGGGGCATGGCGCAGGTGGCGTCAGACGCGGGGCTTTCCCGCGAGAGCCTTTACAGGTCTCTTTCGGGGGAGCGCGTCCCGACGTTCGAGACCGTCCTCAGGGTGGTCGGCGCGCTGGGACTGAAGCTGCGCGCGGAAGCGTTGGACCCGGACGCGGCCAGAACGGGCGTGGCGGCGCATCGCTGACGCGCCGCAGTCGGGCTCAGTCCTCGGGGACGAACAGGCGGCGAAAAGCGGCTTCTGCCTCGCGCAGACCCGATTCGGTCAACAGCACTGATCTGGCCTTTGTCGCTGGGTCGGAGATCAGGCCCCTGCCGTGAAGGCGGTCCATCGCGTCCCAGTCCAGCGATTTCCAAGCGCGGGCTCCCGGCATGGTCCGGTGCCGTTCGTGTATCCCGAGATACAGGAGCGCCAGCACGGCCTCGTCGATCCTGTCTTGATCCATGGGGCCATGTTAGCCGTCGGCAGGTGAGGTGACGACTACGGGCGTGAGCGGGCTCTGTCGCCGTAGGCGATAGGACACGTTTCAAAGGAGGCGCCAAGGGACGGCGCCCCTGCGTCGCCATGGCCGGAAGACTCCGGGGCCGACCAATACTCCGCTAGTGTTAGTCTAGCCCGTCGTCCGAATCAATTTGCACACACTCTGAACCGGCTCAAAATATGTATCCAAAGTACGTCGTTTGGCTTCAGGATGACGAAGGACGCGTTGTGGCCCATGAACTGTTTTTTAGCGGTCGCAAGGCAAAGCGATCATACAGGAGAGCGATGAAGTTGGATGAGTACGGGCTTCGTGAACTCATTGGGGAAACGGGATCGTACACGGCTACGGACAACGTTGAAGTAAGGATTCGGTATTTCGGTGAGCACATCCATACGAGCAAAGACAAATGGCGAAAGAGCTTCCTCAATCTCGAGGCCGATGAAGAGGAAGAACTGTCCGATAGGTTTCGGTTGCCGGTTGAGGTTATTCGGCAAGTCTCAAGGATGGAACGGGACATAGCTGAGAAGAAACGTTACTTCATGCACTCTGAGGACGAGCGCACTGCAGCGATGGTCAGGAAGTATGTTCCCTCGTGGATTTCGAGATTCGTTCACAAGTCATGATCGGTGGCAAGAAGAAGATCGTATTTTGGTAACCGCTGTATTGTGAATGACGCAAATTTCGGGGCAATAAGACCGTGTCACAGGAATGCAGACACATCGCGAGCAACGAAGCGTGCGCGAATGGCGCGACCGAGATTCGGCGCTCAGGCGGTGGGCGCGAGGTAGTCGGCCCACTGCTGCATGAGCATCCCGTAGCGCTCGAACAGGTCTCCGCGGAGTAGGCGGCCACGGTGCGGTCATGAAATGACGTGCCGTAGTAGACGGCTAGTGGTACGGGATCAGTTCGGACGGCGGCTCGCTACTCGTTCAAGCAACTCCTGGCGGATGGCGTCTGCACGGTCGCCGTAGTGGGCCTCGCGGTGGCAATTGGGGCATAGCGCCACCGCGTTGTCGGGAACATCGGCGCCCCCGTCGGCCAAGCGATCAACGTGGTGAATCTCAAGATAAGGGCGACCTCCTGGTCGGGAAAAAGGGGCACCAGAGCCGCAGAGTTCGCATCGTCCTTTGGCAATGTCCAGTATCCACGCTTGGACCCTTGGATCGCGGGCGACAACAGCTGTCTGACGTTGTTCGCGCCACGGTTTCCTCGTGCCCCGCGGTGGACTGTCGCCACCTTGGAGCGCCGCGGCCTTCGTCTCAAGATCGTCTCTGTCGAATATCTGACGCTCCGCCTCGCGCATCTGCCGGAGGACGCGTCGCCGGAGATTCGCGCCGTACGGGGTTTCCGCGTACCAGACCGGGCTGTTGCCAGGGCGACCTTCAAGTCCGGTTTCGATGTTGATCTTCCGCTGTTCGACCGGGAGAAGGCGACAGTCCGTTGTCCGCGCCTTGATTTGGTAGACACCGTGCGCGCATTGCTGAAGGTGACGGAACACGTTCGCATTGCGGTACCACCCGACGACGACGCGGCCCCGTGCTGGACAAGTGGCGGTCCACACGACGTCGATGCCGTCCGTGCGCGCGTCGCAGCAAGGGAGGACGTTCGGGTCTCTATTGCGAACGCATGCTACATCGCCACTGACCGGGCCAATCTTAGAAACGTCTATGGTCCTGGCGACGGCGGGAACGTACCCGTACATGTAGTCGCCGATCGGGTCGAAATTGTATTCCTCCGCTCTCTCCGGATGGCGGCCCCCGCCGACGGCAGCGTCCCCTTCGGACTGTCCACGATAGAACACCATGTAGGCGATGTTGCAGAAGATCATGCGTGCCATAGGGAGCGATAGTGGCCGCGTTGGCTTGCCACTTCAACCAGTGCGTGGACAGTCCGGTGTGGGGCGGTCCTATGGGTTGCACAGGTAGACCGCCCACTGCTGCCTGAGCGTCCTGCGGCGCTCGAACAGGTCGCTACGCCGGTAGGCGGCCTCGGTGCGGTCGTTGGTGACGTGCGCCAGGGCCAGCTCGCAGACTTCCCTCGGTGCCTCCGTGCGCTCGGCGGCCCAGTCCCGGAAGCTGGATCGGAACCCGTGCGGCACGGCGTCGATCTTGAGCTCGTGCATCAGGTCCGACATGATGCCGTTGCGCTGGATCCCGCCGGCTTGCGACGGGAACACGAGGCCGTGGTCGTGGGGCAGTTCCCGGCGCGCCTCGTCGAGTACGGCGAGGGCGCGGTCGGCCAGCGGCACGGGGTGCTCGCGCCCAGCCTTCTCATCGGAACGCTGGTCGCGGCGGAGGTCCGGCTGAGTGGCATCGACCTCAGCGAGAAGGCAGCCGTTCGGGGGGTAGTCAAGCGGCTGGTGACGCCAGGGTCAAAGACTCAGCTCACGGAAGAAGGGATGCGCTGTATGAACGCGTATGCCAGCGGGGGGTATGACTATCTGGCCGAGTCCAGAGATAGTGCGCCGGCGTCGCCGGAGGAGTTCATTCGCGACTTCGTCGGACTGATCGGCGAGGCGATGGAGGCTGAGTCGCAGGGATGATGCAAGGGAGACTAGTGGACTTCGGGGATGAAGAAAGTTGGCGCGAGCTAAGCCAGACTCGTCGGCGCGGTACGGACCATGGGCGATGCGTTCGGTGATGCCGGGGCAAGGGGGCAAGCGGTCGAGTTGTGCTGTAAGTAAGCACTCGCATTCGACCGATGCTTGCGATCCGCCGACGCTGAGCGGAATCGCGGGATTCTATTCGCACCCGTTTCGTCCTCGCGGACGGCGCCGGCACTGCTCTCGCGCTTGCCCTTGTCGCGGGCAGCGGTTCCGGTTCGCCGCGGTCGATGCAGCCGAAAACGTGTGGCCCTGGCTGGAACGAGGAGATTGGTGTGGGTGCGGGGCAGCGGGGGGCCGACCTCGAAGTCCGGAAACCCGACGGCGGCGACGTGGCGCGCTCGTTCCCGGCATCGCCGGGGGACGGAATGGTCCACCAGCGGACGGCCGCCGTCGGCGGGCAGGGTTGCAAGCGTCGGGCTGTCTGTAAGAATGTCTCGCGTTCGACCGATGCTTGCGATCGGTTGAAGCTGAGCGGAATCGCGAGTGGTTAGTCCGCTCATCCTATTCGCACCCGTTTCGTCCTTTCGGACGCCGCCGGCACTGTTCGCGCGGTGTTCCTTTGGTCAGTGGAACGTCTGCGGCACCTTTTTGGGTGCCTCCCGTTTGGGTCAGCCGGGTCTGCTGCGGATCCGGGCGTCTCGCTGGGTCACTCGCGGTCTGCCCGTCCGATGCCCTTGCGGGCTTCTCCCCAGTCTCAGCAGGGGGTTCGCTGAATGGCCGCCGCTGGCGGCTCGCGCCCCGTTGTTTGAAATGGCGGGGGAACCATGTGCACGTCGGCGTTTCCGCCAACAACGTCGGTGTTTTCCACCGACCATGTAGCGCTAGGGCTACGCGAAAGTGCGGCGGACTGTAGGGCCGGGCGCGGCGTCGGTCAAGCACTTTCGCGCGGCGGCGCGACGTTGCGCGCGGCGGCTATGCGGCGCGGGGTGTGCGCGTTTCGCGGGTGAAGCCAGCCCGGACGCTGGGAACAGGCGTCCGCGAGGACCCTTTCCCAGCGTCCGGGCGAGACGCGGCCCCGGTTGCCGCCGAAACCGGCTTTCCGGACGTGTCGCGGGGAAGCGCGCAAGAGGCGCGGAACGGCGCTACCGGGCAGCGTCGGGCTGCTTCGGCGGCGCGCGCTGCTTCCGGGGCGGCATGTCCGGCAGAACGCAGCCCTTCTGCCGCAGCGCCCGGGCGATGCGTTCCTCGAGGACGGCGAGGTCGTTGCCGGGCGCTCGGGACAGCAGCGCGCCCTCGACCCGCAGGGCGAGGTCGCGGTAGCGGTTGCGGGACGCGGCCAGGCGCTCGACGGCGGCGCGGGCGTTGTCGAGGCTGCGTTTCATCCAGGCGTAGCGCTCGCGGTCGCGGCGGCGCGCGGCGCGCTCGGCCTCCAGCGCGTTGCGTAGCGCGTCGCGTTCGTCCCGCAAGGCGTCCCGTTCGCGCCGGAGGGTGTCGGGCGCGGCGTCCTCGCGGAGCGCGGCGGGGCGGCTCACCTCAGGTAGGTCTCGGTGATCTCCGGCCTGAAGTGGCCCAGTTCCTGGCTGACCACCTCCAGCGCGTCGGCGCGCGCGAGGCCGCGCTGGAGTTCGCGCATGCGCTCCTGGGCGTAGCTGTAGCGGACGCCGTGGGCGCCGGCGCTCCAGCCGAGGGCGCGCTTCGCCGCGCCGGAGAAGCTGACGGTCCATGCCGTGCCGCCGGCGACGTCGTAGCGCGGCCGGTAGTGGACGCCGCGGTCGGTCACCCGGGCGGGTTCGTCCGTGCGGTGCTCCTCAAGGAGACGGGCGAGGTCGTCGGGGATGCGCACGATGCGGACCAGGCCGCCCTTCCCCGCCACCGTATAGTCGGTTCCCGGCCTGCCGTCGAACTTCTCCGGACGCGCGGGCCGGGGATCCGGCGGCTGCTCGTCGGGCCGGGCGAGCGTGAGGAGTTCGTGCGCCCGCAGTCCGGCGGCGTGGGCGATCAGGGTGGCGAGGCTGTTGCGGGGGCGCTGCGCGGCGGCCACCATGCGCACCTGCCTCGGGGTGTACGCGCGCCCCTTTCTGACGTGGGGCTTCAGGGAGCGGACGACGGTCAACCTTTCGCCTTCGGGGAGCCGCCCGGTCACGTGCACGAGGGCGGCCTGGAGCGCCTGCCGCTGCATGTCGAGCGCCTTCTGGCCGAGATCGGCGGCGCGGCCGCGGAGGTAGTCCTCGGCGGAGCCGCGGTCGAGGTCGAACAGCTCCATGTCCTTTCGCGCGAGGCGGCGGGCGACCTGGAGCAGGCAGTCGGCGTAGTTGTCGATGGTGCGCGAGGAGCCGGTCGGGGCGTCGCCCCGGCGCAGCACGCCGAGGTTCACGAGGCGCCCGACGACGGCGTCGACCTGGCGCTCGGGGACCCGGGTCCCGCGGAACCTCGGCACGGTCAGCCGTCGCCGCGCCGCCGCAGCCAGCGGGCGACGGTGGAGTGGTGGACGCGCACGCGCCGCTCGCGCAGCCAGCGCTGGATCTCGGCGGTGGTAGCGCCCTGGTCGCGCAGCGCGAGCAGCTCGCGGGCGAAGCGGTCGAGGCGCGAGCCGCCGTAGCGGACGCGGCGCCGGTCGCGGG
>JAPPGK010000074.1 GCA_028821405.1 Gammaproteobacteria bacterium
CGAGGAACACTCCGGCGACCACTGACGCGACGTTTGAGGGTTGACGTGACACTAGCGGCCCCATCCCAGCCAGACGAGTGCATGGTGACGGGACGGCATCGACATTTCACGCGAGCGACAGCCTTGTTCCGCGTTCGGGGAACCCGGTGAGTGCCTTGCTGCCCCCGGGGGCCCGCTGCGTGTTCGACGCCGAGACCGTCGATGCCGCGGTGGATCGCGTCGCCGTGGAGATTGCGCTCAGGCTTTGGGATGCGCGGCCGGTGGTCGTCTGCCTCATGAACGGGGGTTTGCCATTCACAGCCGACCTCGTGCGACGATTCCACTTCGATCTCGAACTCGACTACCTGCACCTGTCCCGCTACCGGCACACCACCGGTGGGCGGCTCCGATTCGTGCGGCGGCTCGAACGGTCCGTTGAAGGACGCACGGTCCTCCTGGTCGACGACGTGCTCGACGAAGGGGAGACGCTGGCGGCCGCCCAACGCGAGGTGATGGCCAGGGGGTGCGCCGAACTGCTGAGCGCGGTCCTCGTGCGCAAGGACACCCAGACGGCGACCGAAGTCGACTATGCCGCACTGGAGGGGCCCAACGAGTTCCTGGTAGGACGCGGTATGGATTGCGATGGCGCATTTCGGCAGTTGTCGGGAATCTACGCCCTGCCAACCGGCACACTGACCGTGCATTGGCCTGGGTCGACGCCATGATCGTAGGCATCATCGGCGGCACCGGGCTCGCGGCACTGGGCGGAGATTCCTCGCCCGCGGTCGAGTCGGCGGATACGCCGTTTGGCTCCGCATCCGACACGCCGCGCCGATTCGCGAACCTGCCCAACGCGATCTTCCTGAACCGCCATGGGGAAGGCCATACGGTGCTGCCGCACGAGATCAACTACCGTGCCAACGTCTGGCTGCTCAAGGACTTGGGCGCAAGTGCCGTCGTCGCGGTGTTTGCGGTGGGCGGCATTTCCCGCTCCCTGGCCGACGGCGACTTCGTCGTGCCTGGGCAACTCGTCGACTACACTTGGGGCCGCGCGCACACCTTCGCGGGACTGGACTCTCTTTTGCGAGGGGCAAGCCCCTCGCGCTCCCCGGCTGAGGGCTCTTTTTTGCGAGGGGCAAGCCCCTCGCGCTCCCCCGCTGAAGGCTCCCACGTTGACTTCTCCGATCCCTTCGATGCGAGGTTGCGGGAGATGTTGGGTCGGTCGGCCGGTCGAGTGGGCATCGACGTCTCCGACGGCGTCTACGGGTGCACCCAGGGGCCGCGCTTCGAAACCGTCGCCGAGATCGATCGCATGGAACGCGACGGTTGCACCGTTGTCGGCATGACCGCGATGCCGGAGGCTGCGCTTGCCCGGGAATTGGGTCTGCCCTACGCGGGCGTGTGCCTGGTGGTGAACCCGGCGGCTGGGAGGGGACCCGTCACCCTCGAGTTGGCCGACATGCTCAAGGTTGTGGACCAGGCCCAGCCGCGAATCCTCGACCTACTCGTCGATTTCCTCCAACTCGTCGAGGAATAGACCGAGGTCCTCGGGCAGCGGCAGGGGGTCGACCCGCGCGAGGATTCCGATCGCCGGGTGGTCCAGGTAGTGAGGCTCGTCGGTACGCATGCGCCGTTGCTCGGCAAAGAGCCCAATGCCGCCGTCGGGCAAGTGGTATTCCAGCACGACCCGCAAGTGGACGAATCGGCCGAGCGTGACGCTTAGCCAACCCTCCAGCGGGAAGCGGCGTGTCTCGTCCGGGGTGCCCAGTTGAACGAGTAAGGGCTGCGGCTCTTCCCGTGGCGGCACAGGTTGATGCCAGCCGCCCGCCGCAATGATGTCGTAGTGCCTGGCAAGTACCTGTCGCTCGGCCGCAAACAACGGCGTGTCCCGCTGCCATTCGTAGCTTGTGTGCAATAGTTCGGTCTCGTATTCCGCGAATGCCGCCGTCAGGCCATCGAGGACCGCTTGGCGCCTATCCGGACCGGCGGGTTCGTCTTCCGGCGTGGGGATGTCTGGCAGTTGCTGTTCGAATGCCGGCGGGCCCGGGACGATCTGATGCATGCCGTGCACGATCCCAGCGCGTTCCACGGCCCATGGATCCGAAGGTAGGCACGGGTCGGCGGGCGTCGGCCGCGGCGACTCGAACGGGTGGATCCACCGCGGGAGCGTCGGTGCCCAATGCTCGGCCGCACAGGGCCCGGTGAACCACGCCGGCGGCAGCAGGTTCGAGACGACGAGGGGCAAGCTCGTGTCCACCGACGGTGGGGGGCCGAAGCGCGCTTCGACATCCGAGGTTGCAGGGGCTTCGGCCAGGGCAAACGCACGGTACGGATAGCGGACCGTATCGAGGAGACGTTTGCGCGCCGCGACACCGTCCTCGCTGAAACCCTCGCGCGCTGCCAGCACCGGACTTTGTTCGAATACGACAAGCTCCAGCCGGTACCAGCGATGCTGCAGGAAGTCCTCCGCATCCGCTGCGCCACCCTGCTGCGCTGCCATTGCCGACGCGGCGGCGAACAGCCGTAACGTACGCGGACTCACGCCGGCGCGTGCACCTACCGGGGGCAAGGTGTTGCGGAGTGCGACTCGAACGTCAACGGCTCGCCAGTTCAAGGCGTTCCGTGGAGTCTGGTGTTTCGGCAGTGCTGCCCAGATCCTCGACGAGCGCTTCGATGAACTGGAAGCGGGTGTCGGGGTGGGGCATTCCCCGCCGCACGATCAGGCGGTTTCCGGCGCGGGCGTCGCTGTCCCGGTATCGGAAGGTATCCGGGTCCCGTTGCACCAACTTGACGATGGTGAACGGCGCCACGGTGGTGTCGGCGGAGAACTCGATGCGCCCGCCTGCCGATCCGATGTCGATCCGGTCTATGCCGAGCGCCGAGGCGGCGAGCTTGATCGCTGTGGTTCGGAACAGGTTTCTCACGGGGTCCGGCAGCAGCCCGAAGCGGTCGATCATCTCGATCTTGAGTTCGTCGAGCTCCTCCTGCTCGCGGGCGTTGGCGATGCGCTTGTACATGATGAGCCGGGCGTGCACATCGGGCAGGTAGTCGTCGGGGATCAGGGCCGGAACGTGCAGGTTCACGTCGTGGCTCGTGGGCAGGGGCGCGTCGAGATTCGGCGTCTTGCCTGCCTTGATCGCGGCGACGGCGCGTTCAAGCATCTCCATGTAGAGCGAGAACCCGATGTTGGCGATCTGTCCCGACTGTTCGTCGCCGAGCAGCTCGCCGGCACCGCGGATCTCCAAGTCGTGGGTCGCCAGGGTGAAGCCGATGCCCAACTCGCCGGCCGCCTGCACCGCTTCGAGGCGTTTCACGGCGTCGCCCGTCATGGCCTTCGGATGCGGCGTCATGAGGTAGGCGTACGCCTGGCGATGCGAACGGCCGACCCGGCCGCGCAACTGGTGCAGTTGCGCGAGGCCGAACTTGTCGGCGCGTTCGATCACCATGGTGTTGGCGTTGGGAATGTCGATGCCGTTCTCGATGATGGTGGTGCACACGAGCAGGTTGATCCGTCGGTGGTAGAAGTCCGCCATCACCTCGCCGAGCTTCCGCTTGGGCATCTGTCCATGGCCGATCCCGATCCGCGCCTGGGGTGCAAGTTCCGCGACCTCGTCGGCCGCCCGCTCGATGCTCTGCACCTCGTTGTGCACGTAGAAGACCTGCCCGCCGCGAGCGAGCTCGCGGGCGATGGCCTCGGCGATCACACTACGGCGCTTCTGCATCACGAAGGTCTTGATGGACAGCCGCCGTGCCGGCGGCGTCGCGATGATGGACAGGTCGCGGATGCCCGAGAGCGACAGGTTCAGCGTGCGTGGAATCGGCGTGGCGGTGAGTGCCAGGACATCCACCTCGGCGCGCAGGTTCTTGAGCTGTTCCTTCTGTCGTACGCCAAAGCGATGTTCTTCGTCGATGACCACGAGACCGAGATCCTTGAACTTGAACGCCTTGCCGAGCAACCGATGGGTGCCGATGGCGATGTCCACCTGGCCGTTGGCGAGGCGTTCGGCGACCGTGTTCACATCGCCGTCGGTGCGCAGGCGCGACACCACTTCGATGGTCACCGGCCAGTCGGCGAAGCGGTCGCCGAAGGTCTCGAAGTGCTGTTGGGCCAATAGGGTGGTGGGGGCGAGGATCGCGACCTGGCGACCGCTGGCAACGGCTAGGTAGGCCGCCCGCATGGCCACCTCCGTCTTGCCGAACCCGACATCGCCGCAGATCAGACGGTCGGTGGCCCTGGTGCCGGTCAAGTCCTCGATCACGGTGTCGATCGCGGCGTCCTGGTCCGGTGTCGGTTCGAACGGGAACTGCTCAACGAAGCGTCGGTAGTCGTCGTCAGGCTTCCCGAACGCGAAGCTCATCGATGCCTCGCGGCGGGCGTAGATGTCGAGCAACTCCGCCGCCGCATCCCGCGCTCTCTCCGCAGCCCTGCGCTTGGCCTTCGTCCACTGATCCGATCCGAGTCGGTGCAGGGGCGCGGTTTCCTCGTCGGCGCCGGCGTACCTGGACACGAGATGCAGCGCGGTGACCGGAACGTAGAGTTTCGCCTCTTCCGCGTACTCGAGGGTGAGAAACTCCATCGGATGGCCGTCGATGGTGAGCGTCTCGAGGCCCCGGTAACGGCCTACGCCGTGATCGATGTGCACCACCGGCGAACCGATGTTGAGTTCGATCAGGTTCTTGACGACGAGGTCGGGGTCGATGCCGCGCCGACGGGTGCGCTCGGCAATGGCCTTGTCCGTACGATGCCCGAAGATCTCCGTCTCGGTGACCACGGCGATGTCGGGTAGCCAGAGACCGCGCTCGATGGGCGCGATGGCGATGGCGAGGCCCGCCTCGCCCTCCGCGAAGGCGGCGAATCCGGCGGTGTCGGTGGTTGCGATTCGCGCCCTGCCCAGGAATTCCTCGAGGTGGACCTTCCGCCCCGGCGTCTCGGCGGTGAGCAGAATCCTGGCCTCGGCGTTGGCGACGAAACTGCGCAGCCGCGCCGCGGGGTCGTGGGCGCGGTGGTTGGCGGCCAGTTCCGGCAGGGGACTCCCCCCAAAGTCGACGCGGTGGCGTCGCCGCAGGGCACTGGGGTCGATCCGGGCTCGACCGTAGCGTTTGATCCGGGCGTCGAGGTCCGTTGCCCTCAGGTAGAGCGCGTCGGGGGGAAGAATCGGGCGTTCCAGATCGTGGCGCAGCGACTCGTATCGGGTCCGGACGTCGGTGAGATGACGCTTCGCGGCGGCGTCGACCTCCGCCTCGAGCACGAACACCGTGTCGTCGGGCAGATAGTCGAACAACGTGGCGGTGTCCTCATGGAACAACGGCAGGTAGTACTCGATTCCCTGCGGCGCCAACCCCGAACTGACGTCCTGGTAGACGTGGCAACGACGCACATCCGCGTCGAAGGTATGGTGCCAGGCGGTGCGGAAGCGGGCGATGCCGGCGGCGTCGATGGGCATTTCCCGTGCGGGCAGGATGCGTACGCTGTCGGTCTCGGACACGGTTCGTTGGGAGTCGGCATCGAACAGGCGCAGGCTGTCGATCTCATCGTCGAACAGGTCGATGCGAATCGGATTCGCGCCCCCCATGGGGTAGATGTCGACCAGCGATCCCCGGACAGCGAACTCGCCGCGTTCCGTCACGGTGTCGACGGCGCGGTAACCGGCGCTCGCCAGGCGTTGCCGTTCGGTCGCGATGTCGAAGGTCTGACCCACGGCGACGACCAGCGCTTGGCTTTGCACGTAGCTCGGCGGGGCGAGCCGTTGCAGCAGGGTGGTCACGGGCACCACGAGGACGCCGCGTTTGGTGCCGGGCAACTCGTAGAGTGTCTCCAGGCGTTGTGAAACGATGTCCTGATGGGCCGAGAAGTGGTCGTAGGGGAGGGTTTCCCAATCGGGGAAGGTGAGAATGGGTGCCTGCCCCGAGGCATAGAAGCGGATTTCGCCCGCCGCGTGGAACGCCGACTCCGTGTCAGTCGCCACGTAGACGACGAGGTGCTCCGTGCCGGCGGCCAGCCGAGCGGCCATCAAGGAACCACCACTCCCATGGAGTCCTTGCCAGTTGTGGACGAGGTGTGGCGCCGGGGTCTCGGGCGCCGACGAAGGTCGCATGTGGCTATGGTATCACCGACAGCCCGTGTAACGGACGCGCCGACTGTGGTGAAGTAGAATCTCCCTGCCTCTCGGTGGCGCCGATACGCCCCGTATCTTGAACCGCCGGGAGATACGGCTCGACCTGGTGGAGTCCCGGTCACGATCCTTGCCCGACGGGGATGGCTTCGTTGGTACAAGGCCGAGTACCTGGGCGCCGCCGGACATCGATGGGGTCGTCGTCGACGATCTCGGCGGCGCGATCCGGCTTGAGATATCGAATCGCACAATCGGAGAAGTGGTCGTCGCCGATGCAGTTCGTTGGCGCCGGGTCGATTAACGGTCAATCTGCCTTTGACATCGTTGTCAACATGGGCTATAAGGCACGCTTTGACAACGTTGTCATCACGCGGCAGATGTTCGTGGTGGGTTTTTAGGGCATACAGTAGTGGGGAATCCGCATGCCTAACCAAGTCTTCAAGAAGACGCCGATCGCGGCGGCGGTTTCGCTTGCCATCGCCAGCAGCGCGGCTTCCGCGCAGGAAACCGAACGGGCAGGCGAAGCCGGCCCCATCGAAGAGGTCGTGGTCGTTGGGATCCGCGAGAGCCTGAAGCAGTCGATGGACCTCAAGCGGTCCCGCGACGGGATCGTCGACGCGATCACCGCCGAGGACATCGGCGACTTCCCGGACAGCAACCTCGCGGAGTCGCTGCAGCGCATCACCGGCGTATCCATCGACAGGGAACGCGGGGAGGGGGCGCGGGTTACCGTTCGCGGCTTTGGGCCGGACTTCAACCTCGTACTGTTGAACGGTCGCCAGATGCCGACCAGCAGCGGGCTTGGGCGGTCCTTCGACTTCGGCAACTTGGCCTCGGAAGGCATCGCCGCCGTCGAGGTCTACAAGACGGGCACGGCCGACGTGCCGACCGGTGGCATTGGCGCCACCCTCAACATTCGCACCACCCGCCCGCTCGAAGCACCGGGAATGACCTTCACCGCGGCGGGCAGCGGGCTACACGACGCCTCGACGGAAGACGGAAGCGCATTGACCCCTGAGATCTCGGCGCTGTTTTCGAACACGTTTGCCGACGATACCGTCGGTATTGCCTTGAGCGTGGTACGCCAGGATCGCAACAACGGCGCGAACACCGCGAGCGTCGGCGGCTGGCGCACGTTCCCGGGCGAGGTGGACAATTGCTGGTGCGGCATCGGCCCGTCCGAGTGGGGTGGGATCCCGCCGCACACGGATCCCAACCAGCAGAACAGGCCCGGGGCGGGCGACCTCTATTCAGTTCCCCAGAGCATCGGCTACGAGTTGGCGGAGTTCGCGCGGCTGCGCACCAACGGCCAGTTGACCTTGCAGTGGCAGGCGGCGGAAGCCCTCCGGGCGACGCTCGACTACACTTTCTCCGAGGTGGAACTCGAACGCACCTATTCGAACCTGTCGGCGTGGTTCAACTTCGGTGGCCAGCAGACACAGTGGACCGACGGACCGCAGGCGTCGCCGATCGTCTACACCGAGAACCTGCCTAACAGCGACTACTCCATGGCTGCCGGCAACGATGCCTGGGTTGCACAGAACGGGGCGACGGGCCTCAACCTGGTTTGGGACGTTACGGATCGGCTGTCCGTCGAGTTCGACTACCACGACTCCACCGCCGAGCGGAAACCGAACAGCCCCTTCGGCGACTCGTCGCTGCTGTCCACGGCCGCATTCACGCGCGACCGGACGACCGGGCACTTCGGTGCCGAGTTGCCTGTCCTCGAGCTGACGTTGAAGCGCCCGCTCTCCCCGGACGACATGATCGTCACGGGTAGCGTGTTCACCAACAACTTCTCGAGGATGAACATCGAGCAAACCCACGTCGGCGGCGTGTTCGACTTCGACACCGGCTTCATCGAAAACATCGATTTCGGCATCCAGCTGACCGAGGTGAACAACCGTTCGGCGGGCTCCGTGGTTCAGCGCGATGCGTGGGGCGGTGTGACGCAACCCGGTGCGATCGCGGATCTGCTGACGCCTGCCTCGGCGTTCGATGCGTTCGACCAGGTTCCCGGCGGCGGCGACTCCCGACGCCAGGCCGACTACTTCACGTTCGACATGCGGGAGGTAATCGCGCGAACCGAGGCGCTGATGGCGTCCGGCGAGGCGACCACGTTCTTCTTGCCCGACATGGGAGATTGCGGAACCGGCCTTTGCACGTCGAGCCGCTTCACCTCCGACCGGCGAACGACCGAGGAGTCCCTGGCGGCACACATTCAAGTGAACATGTCCGCCGAGTGGGGGACAACCCCCGTCGACCTCAGGCTGGGCCTGCGCTACGAGGAGACCGACATCTCGTCCCAAGCGCTGTCGCCCGCCTTCACGAGAATCGACTGGGTAGCAGGCAACGAGTTGTCGGCCGTGCAGGGCGCGCCCGACTTCACCTCGCTCGATGGGAACTACGACCTGCTGCTGCCGAGTGTCGACCTCAAGCTGGACCTGACGGACAACCTGGTCGGCCGGTTCTCGTACAGCTCGACCCTGACGAGACCCAACTACGGCGACATCCAGGGTGGCCAGACCATCAACTCCCTGCTGCGTATCGACGGCGGAACGGGTAACCGCGGCAATCCCAACCTGCTGCCATTCGAGTCGAAGAACAGCGACGTTTCGTTCGAGTACTACTACCGAGACGACAGCTACGTCGCCGTGGGGTACTTCCACAAGGACGTCGACAACTTCATCGGCACCTCGTCGGTGGTCGAGGAGACGTTCGGCCTGCCGCACCCCGCCCTCGGGCCCTTGGGCGACGAAGCCCGCGCGGCAACGGGCAGCAGCGATGGGGGTGCGCTGTATACCTGGATACTCGCAAACCGCGCGGACGCCGCCGGGGTCGATGCGGCGAATGGCGTGATCACCGGCGTCGCGGGTCGCGATCCGGCGGCGCCGTTCAATCTCACGATTCCGATCAACATCGAACAGGCCACGATGAAGGGCTGGGAGTTGGTCGCGCAGCACAACTTCGGCGAGACCGGGTTCGGGTTCATCGCCAACGCCACCATTGTCGATGCGGACGTGGGGTACGACAATTTCAGCCTGGCCCAGCAGTTCGTGCTGACGGGGTTGAGCGACTCGGCCAACCTGATCGCGTTCTACGACAAGGATGGCATAAGCGTTCGCTTGGCCTACAACTGGCGCGACGACTTCCTCGCAGGTACCGGCCAGAACAACGTAGGTGCCGGACCGCCGACCCATGTGGCCGCCTACCAGCAGGTGGACTTGAGTGCCAGCTATTGGATCAACGACAGCATGCAGGTCTACGTCGACATGCTCAACGTCACCGACGAGACGACGCATGTGTACGGTCGGGATCGATTGCAGACGCTGTTCGCCGGCCAGGCAGGTCCGCGCTACAACATTGGGTTCAGGTACAAGCTCTAGAGTTCCAAGCGTCCCCCTCCGGGCTGTACTTCGGTGCAGCCCTTTTTTTCGTATGATCGGTGCCGTTCTCCTTAACACCCGTCGGCGTGGCGTGGGTGGCTAGATGGCGATGAACCGCGCAATCCGGAAGGTCGTAATTGTCGGCGGTGGCACGGCAGGCTGGATCACGGCCAACGTCGTCGCCGCCGGGTGTCGACGAACGGGATGCGAGGTCGCGCTCGTCGAGTCGCCGGATATCCCCACGATCGGCGTCGGCGAAGGTACCTGGCCATCGATGCGCCAAACGCTCCGGCGCATCGGACTGTCCGAAGCCGAGTTCGTTCGAGCGTGTAGTGCGAGTTTCAAGCAGGGCACGCGGTTCTTCGGCTGGTCGGGTCGCAAGGGACGGGATGAATACTGTCATCCATTCAGCCTGCCAATCGAATACGCGAGCCTGAATCCCGCCACCTATTGGCTCGCCTCGGGTTCCAAGACACCCTTTGCCGAGTTGGTGACGCCCCAGGCCAGATTGATGGAGTTGGGCTTGGCGCCGAAGCAGGTCACGACACCGGAATATGCGTTCGCCTACAACTACGCCTACCACCTCGATGCGGGCCGATTCGCCTCGTTGCTGCAGCGAAAAGCCGTGGATGTGGCGCACATTGTTGGCAACGTCGAGCAGATTGACCCGTCTCCCGACGGTGATATCGCCGCGGTCGTACTCGACACCGGCAAACGCCTCGAAGGCGATCTGTTCGTTGATTGCACGGGTCAACGCGCGTTGTTGATCGGCGGTCACTACGGCGTGCGATTGCTTTCGGCCAAGGATTGGCTGTTCAACGACCGGGCCATCGCGGTGCAGGTGCCCTATGGGCGTCCCGATGCGCCGATCGCGTCGGCCACGTATGCGACGGCACAACCCGCGGGATGGATTTGGGATATCGGACTGCAGAGCAGGAGAGGCATCGGCTACGTGCACTCGAGTGCCCATGTCGACCCTGAGACGGCGCTGGCGACGGTGCGGGGGTACGTCGAGCGAACGTCGCCGGGCGTTGACGTCGGTGGCCTGTCCTACCGGACGATACGCTTCGAACCGGGCTACCGAGCGGTGTTCTGGCACCGGAATTGCGTGGCAGTGGGGCTGTCCGCGGGTTTCGTCGAGCCCCTGGAGGCATCGGCGCTGGCGCTGATCGAGCAGTCGGCGGCCATGATCGCGGAGCAGTTTCCCCGCGACCGCGGCATCATGGAAGTCGCCGCGAAGCGCTTCAATGCGAAAATGCACCATCACTGGGAGCGGATCGTCGAATTCCTGAAACTGCACTACGCAACCAGCATCCGCGATGATGACGATTACTGGCGCGACAACCGGGCGCCGAGGTCGTTTCCGGAGAGTCTGCGCGACAAGCTGACTCTTTGGCAGCAGCAAACGCCTTGGCACGACGACGCGCCACGCGTCGACGAGTTGTTCCCGTCGGCAAGCTACCAGTACGTACTCTATGGGATGGGCTTCAGGCCGGGATTCGATGTTCGAGAAGGGTCATCGCCGGACGACTCGCCCGCCCGAGCGGATCGGCTGTTTCACGACACCCGATTGCGGACCGAACAGGCGGCGAGAGTGCTACCCGACAATCGGTCGCTCTTGTGTAGCATCGTGCAACGCCTAGCGGGGGTACCGCAGCCCGACGAGTGATGATGATGGGACACCGGAACCGTGGCTGATTTTGCGTTGTTGAACAACGTCGACCACCAGGACGTCAGGGTCGTCACGGATCGATCCTCGCGCTACGGTGACAACGTGATGCTCGCGTTGACCTTCCCGTTCGAGTTCCGGGACATCCAGGCCCACTATCCGATTCTGTTCCAGGGCGACGGTCGTGATGGCTACTACCCCGTCGCATTGTTTGGCTTCGAGGAGGGCGAGAACCTGTTTCTCGATGACGGGGGGTGGCATGCCGGGTACATCCCCGCGATGATCCAACGCGAACCCTTCCTGATCGGCTTCCAGGAATCGGCTGGAGACGGGACGGGCGAGCGAACGAGAGTGCTGTCGATCGACATGGATCATCCTCGGGTCAATACGAGGGTGGGCGAGCCCCTTTTCCAACCTCTGGGCGGCAGGACGACGTTCCTCGAGAATACCGCGAACCTGCTTGAGACGATTTATCTAGGCATCGCGCACAACAAGGCGTTCGTCGCCGCCTTGCAGGAGCACGATCTGCTTGAGGCCCTGACGTTCGAGATCGCCTTGAAGGACGGTACCCGCAACCAGTTGATCGGGTTCCACTGCCTCGTCGAGGAGAAGATGCAATCGTTGTCGGGGGCTCTCCTGGGTGAGTTCAACGAGAAAGGCTACCTCATGCCGATGTACATGGCGTTGGCATCCCTCGCGAACGTCCAACGCCTAGTCGAACTGAAGAACAAACGAGTTGACGGGATCAGGGGCAAATGACCGCCGACGCGGACGTGCGGCCCATAGAGGCGATCGATTGTCCTGATGGGCTCGTTCCGGAGGGGGTATTGGACTCCGCCGAACCCGTCGTGTTGCGGGGATTGATCCGGGACTGGCCCGCCGTTCGGCAATGCAGCGCCTCGACTCGGGCCGCCGCGCGGTACCTCTCGAGGTTCTGGACCAACGTGCCGGTCACCGCCTACGTCGGCAAGGCGTCGATCAACGGACGGTTTTCCTACAACGAGGACTTCACCGGGTTCAACTTCGATCGCGGCAAGGCAACCCTGTCGCAGATTCTTGACAAGCTGGCCGAATCGGAACGGGAGGATCGTCTTTCGACGATCTACGTCGGCTCGACGCCCGTGGACGGTTGGCTACCCGGTTTCCGCGCCGACAACGACGTCGCGTTGCCGGTGCCGGATCCACTCGCGAGTTTCTGGCTCGGCAACCGGGCACGCATTTCCGCCCACTTCGACTTTCCCGACAATCTGGCCTGCGTGGTGGCGGGGGCCAGGCGGTTCACGCTCCTGCCGCCGGATCAGATCGGCAACCTCTACGTCGGGCCGCTCGATCCTACGCCTTCGGGTCAGGCCATCAGCCTCGTTGATTTCACGGATCCGGACTTGACGCGCCATCCCCGGTTCGCCGAGGCACTCCAACAGGCCCGATCGGCGGTACTCCATCCGGGGGATGCCGTCCGCATACCGAGCATGTGGTGGCACCACATCGAGTCGCTCAGGTGCTTCAATCTGCTCATCAACTACTGGTGGTGCACGACGCCCGCGGCCATGGGTTCGCCGACAGACGCCCTCATGCACGCCATCCTGTCGCTGCGGGATCTGCCGGAGCGGCAGCGCGAGGCCTGGCGCGGACTGTTCAATTACTACGTATTCGATGCCGATGAAGAGGTCTATCGGCACATTCCCGAGCGTGGCAGAGGGTGCTTGTCGACGCTCGATGAATCGGGCGCAAAGCGACTGCGCGCGCTGCTGCTCAACAGGTTGAACCGGTAGTCGAACCGGAACGGAGGCGGTTTTGGAGCACAGAAAGATCCACAAGGTCGTGATCGCGGGCGGGGGCACTGCAGGTTGGATGGCGGCTGCATCGTTGGCGAAGCTTCTCGGCAAGACGCTCGACATCACCTTGGTCGAATCGGACGAGATCGGCACGGTGGGCGTGGGGGAGGCCACGATTCCCACGCTGCTCACCCTGCATGAGCTCTTGAAGATCAAGGAGCAGGACTTCGTCAAGGCGGTGCAGGGCACCTTCAAGCTCGGCATCTCGTTCGAGAACTGGCGCAACGTGGACGAGGACTACATCCACTCCTTCGGTTGGACCGGCAAGGACAGTTGGGCTGCGGGCTTCCAGCACTTCTGGCTCAAGGGCCGAAGGATGGGGATCAGCCGGGAATTCGGTGAATACTGCAAGGAATGGGTCGCGGCCAAGCGGAATCGCTTCGCGGTGTTGCCGAATCACGGCCTCAACTACGCCTACCACTTCGACGCGTCGCTTTATGCGAGGTTCCTGCGCGGCATGGCCGAGGAGCATGGCGCAGTTCGCCAGGAGGGCCGCATCGAGAGGGTCGAGCAGGATCCGGCTAGCGGCTACATCACCGGGATCCGGCTGCAGTCGGGCCAACTCATCGAAGGCGACCTGTTCATCGACTGCACCGGTTTTCGGGGCCTCCTGATCGAACAGACGCTGAAGGCGGGATACGAGGATTGGCGACATTGGTTGCCATGCGATGGGGCGGTCGCCGTGCAAACCGAAGCGGTGGTGCCGCCAATCCCCTACACCCGTTCCATCGCGAGAGAGGCCGGCTGGCAGTGGCGGATTCCGCTGCAGCACCGCGTCGGCAACGGCGTTGTATTCAGTTCCGAGTATTGGTCCGACGACGAGGCGGTGGCCCGTTTGCTCGGCAATGTGGAGGGCCGTGTGCTCACCGAACCTCGGGTCATCAAGTTTCATACGGGGCAGCGCCGTCGGCACTGGCACAAGAACTGCGTCGCGATGGGTCTGGCATCGGGGTTCATCGAGCCCTTGGAGTCCACCAGCATCCACCTGATCCAGCGCAGCATCATCCGGTTGATGCAGATGTTTCCCTACGATGGCATCCGCAAGCCCGATGTGGACGAATTCAACAGCCAGATGAAGTTCGAGATCGACAACGTGCGCGACTTCATCGTCCTGCACTATCACGTCACGAATCGAAGGGATACGCCGTTCTGGCGGCACTGCGCATCCATGGCCATTCCGGACTCGCTTCGCCACCGCATCGAGTTGTTCAGGCAAGCCGGACGCGTGTTCAAGGTGCCGACCGAGTTGTTCGGCGAGAATTCGTGGATCCAGGTGATGCTCGGCCAGGGTCTCGTCCCGGAGCAGTACCACCCGATCGTCAACATGATGAGCGACGACGAACTGACCCGATTCCTATCCGGCATTCACAGTACGGTCGCCAACATGATCGGGCAGCTTCCCGAGCACCAGCGCTTCATCGACCACTACTGCAAGGCAAGTGCGGCGTAGGGCCGACCCTTGCGGTCGCCCAGCCCTGCTGTCGCGCCGCGTCGTGGGGCGTTCAACAACCTAACCTCTCGGGCGCGGGACGCCACCCGGGCGTCCCCTACGACATGCTCTCATTTGGTGTGGCGTTGGCGAGTGTTGACAACGTTGTCAATCGCACCGTAACGTGTCCGGTATAGCACGTCGTTTGGCCTGCTCGATTCAGGTGCACACCAGATGTCCCAAATAGCTCCGATGTGGCGAGCGAGCGCCAATCCGCTTGATTGCTCGCATCCGTCTGAACGATGTGTCCAACGCACCGTCGAGGGGTACCTGCGAAGCCTTGGCGTGGAGGGAAAGGTCGGCCAGATGATCCAGGCGGAGATCGCCAATGCGACGCCTACGGAGGTTGGCGAATACGGATTGGGTTCGATTCTGAACGGTGGCGGCAGTTTCCCGGGTGGTGACAAACACGCGAGCGTCGACGATTGGCGGGCACTGGCCGACGCCTACCACGACGCGGCGCGGGGAAGCGCGCGGTCGCATGCTGTGCCCCTTCTCTGGGGTACGGATGCGGTCCATGGCCATTCCAACGTCTACGGGGCCACCGTGTTTCCCCACAATATCGGCCTGGGAGCGGCCCGTGATGGCGACCTGATGGAGGCCATCGCGGTTGCCACGGCCCGAGAGGTGGCGGCGACCGGTATCGACTGGACCTTCGCGCCGACGCTGGCGGTGGTCCGGGACGACCGCTGGGGCCGCACCTACGAAGGCTATGCAGAGCATCCCGACGTCGTGGTCGACTACGCGCCACGAGTGGTTGCCGGACTACAGGGTGCGGCCGGCGAAGCCGGATTCCTCGGCGAGGATCGGGTACTGGCCACAGCGAAGCACTTCCTCGGCGAGGGCCACACAACGGACGGTCGCGATCAGGGCGATGTCGTCTGCTCCGAGGAAACACTGCACGATCTGCATGCAGGCGGTCACCGGGCGGCGGTCGCAGCCGGCGTGCAGACGGTGATGGCGGCCTATAACAGTTGGCATGGCACCAAGGTTCACGGTCACCGGTATCTGCTGACGGACGTGTTGAAGGGCGCCCTCGGTTTCGATGGCTTCGTGGTCAGCGACTGGGACGGATTCCTGCAGACCGCCGAGGACCGCGCCGAAGCATGTGGCCGTTCCGTGAACGCCGGGGTCGATATGCTGATGGTGGGTGTAGAGTGGCGCGCTGCCTACCACGATCTGCTGCAACAGGTGGTCGACGGTACCGTGCCGATGGAACGCGTCGACGATGCGGTGAGACGAATCCTGCGCGTGAAGGCACGGGCCGGCCTGTTCTCGTGTCCCCGACCGTCGGAGCGTTCAGCCACGGAGGAAGGAACGGGCGTGGGTGACGCGTCCCACCGCAAACTGGCACGGCAAGCCGTGCGCCGGTCGCTGGTGCTGCTCAAGAACAACGGCGTGCTGCCTTTGCGGCGTGACGCGAAGGTGCTGGTCGCGGGTGACGGTGCGGACAACATCGGCAAGCAGTGCGGCGGCTGGACGCTTACCTGGCAGGGGACCGGGAACGACAACGCGGACTTTCCCAACGGTACGTCGTTGTTCGATGGATTCGTGCAGGCAACGGCCCACCATGGCGGCGCCGTTGCGCTCAGCCCGAACGGCGAGTACGCGGGCGAAAACCCCGACGTCGCCATCGTGGTCTTCGGCGAAGACCCCTATGCGGAAGGGGATGGCGACCGCGACCACCTGAGCTACTCGGCGGTTGATCCGAAACCCCTGGCGATCCTGCGCAAGCTACGAGAAAGGGGTGTGCCCACGGTGTCGGTCTTCCTCACGGGGCGACCCATGTGGGTGAATCCCGAACTCAATGCATCGGACGCCTTCGTCGTCGCGTGGCTGCCGGGGACCGAGGGAGGGGGCGTGGCCGATGTGCTGTTTCGGGGCCCCAACGGCGAGTTGGCCCATGACTTCCACGGTCGCCTGTCGTTCTCCTGGCCGCGCCATGCACTGCACACACCGCTAAACGTCGGCGACACCGACTACGCGCCGTTGTTCCCCTACGGATACGGTTTGCGATACCGGGACGCGGCCGACGACGGCACCGGTCGGCTCGACGAAAGCGATACTGCAGTGGGCCGGCCGGCCCGTGACAGCACCCGCCCCACGGGCTCGACTTACCCGAGGTAGCACCCCTAGGGCGGTTGCGCCCCGATACCCCGACCCCTAGAATGCCTACAGCCCCGGAGAGCTTAGGCGCAGGCTTCGCTCGCCGGGCTTTCTCGTGGGCGCATGGATGGCAAGAGGATCCGACCGCGACGGCGTGACGTAAGCGTCGGCGGCGACACCGATGAAAGCGACCGATATCGCCGATCCCAACTATTTCCACAAGGTCGTGGACTGCCAATGGGCGTGTCCCGCGCACACGCCCGTGCCCGACTACATCCGGCTCATCGCCGAAGAACGCTTCACCGAAGCGTACATGCTGAACTGGGACTCGAACGTCTTCCCCGGCATCCTGGGGCGTACCTGCGACCGCCCCTGCGAACCCGCGTGCCGACGGGTGCGCACCGAGGAGAAGCCGGTCGCGATCTGCCGCTTGAAGCGCGTCGCCGCGGACCACAAGGGCGACATCTCCGACTACCTGCCACGGGTTCCCAAGAAAAAGAACGGCAAACGCATCTGCCTCATGGGTGCCGGGCCGGCGTCGCTGGCCGTGGCCCGGGATCTCCTGCCGTTCGGCTACGAGATCGACATGTTCGACCGGGATCCAGCGGGCGGCGGCATGATGCGCAGCCAGATTCCCGCGTTCCGGCTACCCGCAGACGTCCTCGAGGAGGAGGTCGACCTCATCCTCAACATGGGTGTCAACGCCCAGTTCGGCTACGAGATCACGAGCATGAAGGAAATGCTCGACATGGACTACGACGCCTACTTCGTCGGCACGGGTGCACCGCGCGGGCGCGATCTGGATCTGCCGGGCCGCCAGGAAGTCGACGATCACATCTCCATCGGCATCGACTGGCTGTCGAGCGTCGCCTTCGGACACACGTCGTCCATCTCTGGCAAGGTCATCGTGATGGGTGGCGGCAATACGGCCATGGACTGTTGTCGCACGTCCAAGCGCTTGGGCGCCGAGCGCGTCACCGTGGTCGTCCGCTCCGCCTTCGACGTCATGAAGGCCTCCGAGTGGGAGAAGGAAGACGCCATGTCGGAGGGCATCCCGATCATCAACAACCGGCCGCCCAAGGAGTTCCTGCACGACAACGGCAAACTCACCGGCATCGTCTTCGAATGCGTACGGCCGATCCCCGACGGCAGGGGTCGCTACCGCTACGAACCGAGCGGCGAGCCGGATGTCGTCATGGAGTGCGACCACGTGCTGATGGCCATCGGCCAGGAGAACCACTGCCCGTGGGTCGAACGCACCGTCGGCATCGAGTTCGACAAGTGGGACTGCCCGATCCTGGACGAGGACACGCTTCAGTCCAGCCACCCGAAGGTCTTCTTCGGCGGCGACTCGGCGCTTGGGCCGGAGAACATCATCTGGGCATCGGCACATGCCCACAAGGCGGCGATTTCGATCCACCTCATGTGCCAGGGCAAGGACATCTTGAGGGACCGCCCGCCGGAAGGCGTGAACCTGATCAGCCAGAAGATGGGCGTCCACCAGTGGAGCTACGACGCCGAACACGACGACTCCAAGCGCTTCCTGGTGCCGCACGCCAACAAGCGCAAGGCACTCGACAACATCAAGATCGAGGTGGAACTCGGTTTCGATGCCCGGTTGGGCCTGAAGGAAGCGCAACGCTGCCTGAACTGCGACGTGCAGACGGTGTTCACGGAGAGCCTGTGCATCGAATGCGACGCGTGCGTCGACATCTGTCCGATGGACTGCATTACCTTTACCAACAACGCCGAAGAAGGCGAATTGCGCACGTTGCTGACGGCACCGGCCCAGAACGACGAGCAGGACATCTACGTGTCCGAGGAACTTCCCACCGGGCGGGTTATGGCCAAGGACGAGGATGTCTGCCTGCACTGCGGGTTGTGCGCGGAGCGTTGCCCCACCAACGCCTGGGACATGCAGAAGTCCGTCATCCACACCCCGCAACTGGGTTCCTACGCGTCAGGGTGACCCGGGTGACCGACAGAGCAACCCCCGCCGCGCCCAAAGGCGATCCGGCCTCCGGCACCGTGGCCCATCGCCGTACGTCCTACAACGACTTCGTGATCCGCTTCGCGAACGTCAACGGCTCCGGCTCGGCGTCCGCCAACGGCATGTTCGCCAAGGCGCTGTTCCGCATGGGCATCCCGGTCGCCACACGCAACATCTTCCCGTCGAATATCGAGGGTCTGCCCACCTGGTTCGAAGTGCGCGTCTCCGAGAAGGGCTACGCGGGGCGGCGCGAGGGCATCGACATCATGGTGGCGATGAACGCCGAGACGTTCACCGAGGACATCGAATCCATCGTGGCGGGCGGTTACCTGCTCTACGACAACTCGAAGGAACTCGACGTTCGCCTGCGCCGATCGGATATCAACCTCGTCGGCGTGCCGATCTCGCAACTCGTCCTGCCCGAGTTTCCGAATCCCAAGCACCGCGCGCTGTTCAAGAACATCGTCTATCTCGGCGCGCTGTCGGCACTCATCAACATCGACTTCGAGGTGATCACCGGGATGGTGTCGGCGCAATACAAGGGCAAGGACGATCTGATCGCCCCCAACATCCACGCCCTTCAGATCGGCCGCAACTACGTCCTCGACTACCTCGATGGCCCGCTGCCGATCCAGGTGCGCTACTCGAACGCGGCCAGCGACAAGATCCTCGTCGACGGTAATGCGGCCGCCGCAATCGGCGCCATCTACGGTGGCGCCACCGTGTGCGCCTGGTACCCGATCACGCCTTCCACGTCGCTGGCCGAGGCGTTCGAGCAGTACTGCAACCGGCTGCGCGTCGACGACAACGGCGAGCGCAACTTCGCGATCATCCAGGCCGAGGACGAACTGGCCGCGATGGGCATCGTCATCGGCGCGGGATGGAACGGCGCCCGTGCATTCACCGCCACCAGCGGTCCGGGTCTTTCCCTGATGACGGAATTCCTGGGGCTCGCGTATTTCGCCGAGATCCCCGCTGTCCTTTGGGACATCCAGCGCGCCGGTCCGTCGACGGGTATGCCGACCCGAACCCAGCAAGGCGATCTGCTGTCGGCCGCGTACGCATCCCACGGGGACACCCGGCATCCCCTGCTGTTTCCGTCGACGCCCAACGAGTGCTTCGACTTCGCGGTGACGGCGCTCGATCTCGCGGACCGGCTGCAGACACCCATCCTCGTGATGTCGGACCTGGAACTCGGCATGAACGACAACATGGCCGACCCCTTCACCTGGGACGACGCGCGCCGCCTCGACCGGGGCAAGGTGCTCCGTGCGGACGACTTGGAGAAGATCGAGACCTTCGGTCGCTACCTCGACGTGGACGGTGACGGCATCGGCTACCGCACGCTTCCCGGAACGCATCCCGAGAAGGGCGCTTTCTTCACCCGGGGCACGTCCCGGGATGAATACGCCGCCTACACCGAGGCGCCGGAAGCCTACAGCGCGAACATGGACCGGCTGCTCAAGAAGTGGGAAACCGCCCGCGAGCTTGTGCCGGCCCCGGTCCTCGAGGATGAAGGACGCGCTGTAGGGATCATGTTCTACGGGACCACGGCGCTGCCCATTCCGGAAGCACTTGATCGGTTGGCGGAGGATGGCGTCGAACTGGACACCATGCGCATCCGCAGCTTCCCGTTCACGGACGACGTGCGCGACTTCATCGACACCCACGAGATCGTGTTCCTCGCCGAGCAGAACCGCGATGCGCAGATGAAAACCCTGCTCGTGAACGACTTGGGCGTTGACCCGTCGCGAATCGACTCGGTTCTCTACTACGGGGGCTTTTCCATCTCGGCGGATACCATCTACGAGCAGGTCAGCGCCAAGCTCGTCCAATACAACGTGCCGCGGCTGCGCGCCGTTGGCGGAGGGGGCGGACGGGGTGCCGTGCCACGCAAGGGCAGGGAGTACCGTCGATGACGTTCGTCGCCAAACCCCGTGTCCGGCATCCACTGCTGCCGGTCAACGAACTCGGGCTCACCCGGCGCGACTACGAGGGTTCGGTGTCCACTCTGTGCGCGGGGTGCGGGCACGACTCGGTGTCCGCGGCCATCGTCCAGGCGTGTGCCGAGCTGTCATTGCCGCCGCACAAGTTTGCCAAGGTATCAGGCATCGGCTGCTCGTCGAAGACGCCCAGCTATTTCCTGAGCCATTCGCACGGCTTCAACTCCGTGCACGGGCGGATGCCGTCGGTGGCCACGGGTGCCAACCTCGCAAACCGAGAGCTCTATTGCATCGGCGTGTCCGGCGACGGCGACAGCGCATCGATCGGCATCGGCCAGTTCGCCCACATCGTGCGCCGGCGCATCAACATGCTCTACATCGTGGACAACAACGGCACGTACGGGCTCACCAAGGGCCAGTTCTCCGCCACCAACGACAAGGGCTCGACCAGCAAGCGAGGGGTCCCGAACCTCTACGAGCCCATCGATCTCGTATCGATGGCGCTGCAGATCGGCGCGAGCTTCGTGGCGCGGAGCTTCTCCGGCGACAAGCGCCAGTTGGTGCCGCTGATCCAGGCTGGCCTGATGCACAAGGGTTTCGCGTTCATCGACGTGATCTCCCCCTGCGTGGCATTCAACAACCACAACGGCTCGACGAAGAGCTACGACTACGTCCGCGGCCACACCGAGCGACTGGTCAGTGCCGACTATATCGCTGCCGGCGAGGAGATCACCGTCGACTACGAGTCCGGGATGCTCGAAGACGTCGCCATGCCCGACGGCTCGACGTTGCGGCTGCGCAAGGTCGACGAGGACTACGATCCACGGGATCGGGTCCAGGCGCTGACGCAGGTTCAACGGTCGGCGGAAGCCGGCGAGGTGGTCACGGGATTGCTGTACGTGGACGCGGACGCGGCGGACTGCCACGATGTGCTCGGGACGCCGGCGACACCTTTGAATGCCTTGGACGATTCGGTGCTTTGTCCAGGTGCGGAGGCGTTGGAGGGAGTTAACGCACAGTTGCGTTGAACAACGGAAACCACGGGCGTCACGCCGGGGCCGCTTCCCGCGCCCAGTGAATTCCCGTTTTGACGAGTCGGTCCTGTGTTCCGCCGTTGGCTGTCCGTGAAGCGATAGTCAACGCCGTCGCGCACGCCGACTACTCGCAACACGGGGCGCCCATTCGCATCGCCGTGTTCGATGACCGGTTGGAGGTCGAGAACCCTGGGCTACTACCGTTCGGCCTAACCCTTGAAGACCTTCCCCGCGGTGTTTCGAAGCTCCGCAACCGTGTGATCGGGCGGGTTTTCCACGAACTCGCGTTGGTGGAGCACTGGGGGAGTGGCGCGCAACGGATGATCGCCGCATGCCGGGAGGCCGGCTCTGGGTAACGATGCATGGAAGCGCCGCGTTCAGATGCCCTTGTACGATCTGTAGGCGCCGTAGGCGATCCGGCAGGCATGGGTGAATAGGCGACGGTTTCGCGAGGGTCGGCTGCGGTCGGGAATGAACTCCGCTACGTCGAGGTCCTCGATCGCCGCGAGGCTTCGCTTGAGCCCAACCTCGGCCAGACGCCGGCTGCGGTCGTCGTCGAGATCCAGGCCACCGCAGACGATTACCGACGTGAGCAGTGCCGCCAGCGTGTTTTGCCGGTACATGCGCCAGCATTCGTCGAACGTGAAGTCCACTGCGCCCGAGCGACAGACGATGTCGTGGTATTCCTCGACGGCGTCGCGCTCGATCTGGCGTCGAACCGGGGCGGTCAGGTTGCCGGCGAGGAAGTAGCCGACGTCGTAGAGCCCGCAGCTCAATCCGCTCACCTGCCAGTCGATGACGGTGACGCCGTCGTCGCCACCATCACCGAAAAACAGGTTGTCCAGCCGATAGTCGCCGTGCGTAAACGTTCGCGGGCCGGCTCCCAGGGCGGCCATGTGATCGACGACGCCGAGCCCGAACGCTTCCGCGAGTGGGCGGGTCGTGCTCGAGAAGGCATCGCCGAAGTGCTTGAGGGTGCGTACCAGGTTGGCGAGATAGACGACCTGCACGATGGGACTCAGCTTCGGATTGTTCGAATCGTAGGATCCCGATACGGGGGCTTCGCGAGTCCTGTTCCAGTAAGCCCCGTGCATCCGAGCCAACGCCCGGATGGCCCGTTTGGCCTGGGCGGGGCTGGCGCCGGCGATCTGATCGACGACCGCCATGCCGCGGATGTCCTCGAGGACGAGTGCGAACCGGTGGCTCTTCGGCTCGAAATCGCCGTAGAGTAGCCTTGGGGTCGACACGGGAATCCGGGAGGCGAGGGTTCGGTAGAAGTCGTACTCGCGTCGATACAGCAAAAGGCGCTTGCCCAGTCGCCGGGTCTTGGCGTTCACGCTGGGCAACTTGACGATGATGCTCGCCGGCGCGGAGTCGTTCGATTCGCCGTAGTCGAGGTGGCAGCGCATGACTTGCCCCATCACGCCTGAGCCCACCCCCACCTCTTCGATGCGGATGCCGGTAGGAAGCGCGAGACGTCCGCCGGCGGCAAGCGCGCGCCGGACCCAATCGAGGTCTAGCGATCTGCCGTCCTCGGGAATCGGCGGCGTGGGTGCTACGGGTCTTTGCGCCATTGCTACAGGACGCCGTGCAGCGCGCCGTACGCCCGGTAGGCAAGCCGAGACGCGTGATAGGCCGCGCCACGCCCTTTGGGGAAGAAATCCGCGACGTCCAGGTCCTCCAACGCCGCGAGACTTCGCGCAAGGCCGATCTCGATCAGTCGCCGGCTGCGGTCACTATCGCGATCAAGGCCGCCGCAGGCAATGATGTTCGTCAACAGGGGGCCGAGGGAGTTCAGCCGGTACAGTCGCCAGCACTCGTCCCGGGTGAAGTCACGCACCCCGGCACCGAGCAGAACATCGTGGTATTCCTCGACGACTTCCCGCTCGATCTGGCGGCGCACGGGCACAGTCAGGTTGCCGATGAGAAAGTAGGCGAGGTCGTAGGCGCCGCAGTTCGTGCCGCTGTTCTGCCAATCGATGGCCGCCACGTCATCGGTACCGTCCTGGGCGAAGAACAGATTGTCGAGGCGGTAGTCGCCGTGGGTGAACGTCTGCGGACAAGCTGCCAGCGTCGCCGCGTGGTCGGTGAGGTTCATCCCGAAGGCTTCGGCAAGTTGACGGGTCGTGCTTGAGAATCGGTCACCAGAATGCTCGAGGGTGCGTACCAGGCTGGCGAGGTATACCGTCTGCACGATAGGACGAAGCCTGGGATTGGTCGAGTCGTAGAACGCCGCGAGCGGGGGCTCGTGCGTTCGGTTCCAGAACGCACCGTGCATGCGCGCCAATGCACGGATTGCCCGCCGGGCTTGGGCGGGCGTGGCGCCTGCCACCTGGTCGACGACCTCCAGGCCGCGCAAATCCTCCAGCACCAGCGCGAATCGGTGACTGCCCGGTTCGAATTGGGCGTGATACAAGGCGGGGGTCCGTAGCGGGACCCGAGATCCGAGGTCTCGATAGAATTCGTACTCGCGCCGGTAAAGGGCGAGACGTTTCGACATTCGCCTGTTCTTGGCCTTCACGCTCGGCAGTTTGACGATCAGGGTTTCGGGGGTGCTTCGGTCGCCTTCGCGAACCGTGGGCTGCCCGTCGTGCAACCCGCCTTGGTCGGTGTCCCGTTGAAGGTGGCAGCGCAAGACCTGACCCAGGATTCCGGCGCCGACCCCGATCTCCTCGACGCGGATGCCCTTGAGGCGTCGGGGTAGGGGGTGACCGCCGGTGGCAAGCGCCGACTCAACCCACTCGGCGGTTATTGCGCCACCGTCCCTCGGGATTGATGAAACGTCTGCCATCGGCTTCGTACTGTCCTCTGCTCGCACTGCGAGCCCTCGGTCGTCGGACACCCAACGACTGAGGTCGCTTGCCGTGGCAATAGTTCGGCAATGGGCGTTGGTTGTCCACCTTGGCAATTGAAGCTATGGTCGTCGGAGTCGCGTGTTCCGGATGCCGGAACCGCCGGGGGATGGGCGAAGGGAATGCGAGGTTTTTTGGCGGCGCTGAAGCGCTATCTCGGGCCGGTCGTGGTGGTGGCGCTAGGCATGGTCCTCGCGATCGGCATCGTATGGACGGGCCCGGAAGTCGAAGTGCGCCAAGCCGACGACCGGGTACCCGTCGTCGAGACCATGCGTGCTCGGGCGGAGACCCGGCGAATGACGGTTGCGGCGCATGGCGCGGTCGTCCCCAAGACCGAGAGCAACCTCGTGGCGGAAGTCTCGGGCCGTGTCGTTGCCGTGGCGCCGGCCATGGTCTCCGGGGGATTCTTCGAGAAAGGCGACGTCCTGGTGGAGATCGAACGCCTGGACTACGAGGCGGCACTCGAACAGACGCACGCGAATCTCGCGTCCGCCGAGAGCGAACTCGACAACGCCGAGAAGGCCTACGAACGGCGCCGGGAACTGACCGAGAGCGATTCGATCAGCCAGGCGCAGCATGACGAGGCGCAGAACCGCCTGGCACTCGCCCGGGCATCGCTCCGGGCCGCGACTGCCCAGGTGGCACGTGCCGAACGAGACCTGGCGCGGACCCGACTCGTGGCGCCCTATGACGGCCGGGTGCGGAGCGAGCGGGTTGACGCCGGCCAGTTCGTCAACCGTGGCGAGGCCATCGCCGCCCTCTATTCCATCGACTTCGCCGAGGTGCGACTCCCGGTGCGGGACGAGGAGCTGGCGTTTCTGCCCCTGTCGATTGGCCGCGCGGTGGCGGACGCCGACGCGCCGACGCCGGTGATTCTGCGGGCGCCATTCGCCGGCAAGGATCGAACCTGGCTAGCGAACGTCGTGCGAACCGAGGGCGAGCTCGATGCCCAGACCCGCATGGTCAACCTGATTGCCCAGGTCAAGGCGCCCTACGATCAAGGCGACGATGCACCGCCCTTGACCGTGGGTCTGTTCGTGGAGGCAGAGATCATCGGGACCGAGTTCGAAGACGTTGTCCGCGTGCCCCGATCCGCCGTGATGGAAGGTGATCGCGTGCGCATCGTGACAGCCGACAACCGCTTGGAATTTCGGTCGGTGGATGTGCTTCGCCGCACGGGCGACACGATCTTCCTGAACGGCGGCGTTCGGGATGGCGAATCCATCTGCCTGTCCGAACTACCGGGCGCCACCGAGGGTCAGCGCGTCCAGCCGGCGTCCGCCATCGGCGAAACGGGTACGTAGACGCACGATTGACGCAGGTTGTCGAGGGCGTCCGGCCGTTGAGGATCCGACTCAGATTCCGGAAGCCGACGGGGTCGTCGTCGGCAAGGGAAGCGTGACGCCCTGGCGACGCAACCAGCGGACCACGCGTTTGTGCTGCCTGGCGGCAAGGCGGCGCGGGAAGTGGTAGGGCTCAGCGAAACTCAAGCGATCGAGAACGCTATAGCCGGCGCCATTGCGTGCCCGGTAGTCGGCCCCCCGCTTCAAGAACTCGAGCAGAATGTCGTCCCGAACGCCCGCGACACGCATGGCGAGCGTCGTACCGTAGCCGTTGGGTGCTTCGATCTCGAACCCGGGTGCGTCGAGCAACATCTTGACGAGTCGCAGATCCTCGTCGGTCGGGTGCCCGGCGGCCAGAATCCACGCGAGGGGTGGCTCGCCCTGGTCGTCGGGCAGGTTCGGATCGGCCCCGCGCCGCAGGGCCGCTCTGACCAGTGCCGGCCAGCGCAGGGCGACGGCCTCGTGCAGGAGGCCAGTGCCGTTCGCGCAGCGTATGTTGGGGTCGGCACCGCGTTCGAGAAGCCGCGCGACCCCTGGGGGCACGGCCGTTATCGGGTCGAGAACCATCGGTTGCATCGCTAGGAAATCCACGGCTCGGCCTTGTGCCGCCATCCTGAATTCTCGCCCGCGCATAACTATCCAGTATGTCCGGGATATCGACTCCGTGAGCAGTTCGCTGGTCGCAAGCTTGTGCCATGCCCAGTGCAGGGGAGTTACGTTGCCGACACCACGGGCGTTGGGGTCCACGCCGGCGGCGATGAGCCGGTCGATCTCCTTGGTGTCCCCTCTGACGGCGGCCACCGCAAGCGCCCGGACGGCAAGATCTGCAAACGTCTCCTCGGCATTGACCCACTCGAACATCTCGCGGCGCGAATGATCGCGGTCTTGGGTGGCTTCAGTCCCCGCCCGCCCGGTGTGCAACGAGGCGTGACCAAGCGGGTTGGCAGCGGTTGCAGAACAAGGAATCGTAACGCCCTTGAGCTCTTGGAACCCTTCCTCACGTCGGCGCTGGACCAGGTAGCATGCCAAGTCGAGGGGCTTAGCCACGTCTGCCGCCCACCCGACCAGTTGGAGCGGGATCAGTTTTCCCGCGCCCTGCGACAGCCGGCGGAGTTCCGAGACCCAGTATTCGTTCCAGTCCTCCCAATGCAGGGGAGGACCTGCTGCCTCCTCGACGAGACGGGCTTCGACTCCCGAGACAAAGTCCGTTCTCAGGTCGATGTCCGGTAGCCCTTCCATGCGCCGCCGACCGACGGTGTAGCCGATCAACCGACCCGGGTTCTCCCGGTTCGCTGCCATCGCAAGGAACCGGCGGATCCAGGTCATGCCCCAGGTGCCACGCTGCGGCGGCGGCACCCCGGCGACCTCGGCGCGAATCAGGTACTCGACGGCCCAGACGCCGGAACGGACGCTGTCCCAGTTCCTCGCCGTATCGGCCACAAACGTCTCGTCTTCCTGTGCGGTCGATGCTAGGCAGCCGATGGCCAGTGCGCAGGCGAAGCCCCATGCCCGGCCGGTTTGGGGATGGCACGTGAGCCAGGATCGCTGCCGTCGGGTCAATCGGTGGACCGGTTGCCGTTCGCGATGCATGAAGTGTGGATGATTGTCGCAGGGTGCGTGTAGACGGCTTTCGGATCTTCCCATGACAACCATGTTCTACGCGGCGGTGAACGTGCCCAGTGTAGCGCGCCGCAAGTTTTCGTTTACATCGCCGCGTCGATGCCGATAATACGCGCCATCCTCACCACGCGAGGGATCCGCCGTGGCACTACCCAACCTCGAGGACTACTTCCCGGACTGGAAGGAACGCGAGGCACTGGCTGAGGCGATGATTCCACTCATCGGCCGGCTATACCGCAAGAACGTCGTCGTCTATTGCTACGGGCGTGCACTGCACAACCGGAGCGTGACCGACATCATGAAGACGCACCGGTTTGTACGTCAGGTGGCCGAGAACGAACTGTCGGAGTTCGAGAGCTACCCGATCGTCGAGGCGCTTTCCAAGCTGGACCTCGGTCCGTCGCACGCGGACGTGGGCAAGTTGGCGGTGCGCCTGATGGAGCGGCAACAGCAGGGCGACGACATCACGCCGTTGGAGTTCGTCCGCGAAGCCAGCGCCCATGTCATAGGCCGGCACATCAAACCCCTGGCGAAGCCGCAGGATGTGGTCCTGTTTGGATTCGGGCGAATCGGGCGGTTGCTGGCGCGGCTCTTGATCGAAAAGACCGGCGGGGGCGACCAGCTCGTGCTGCGCGCGGTGGTGCTGCGCCCAGGAAAGGTCGACGACATCCACAAGCGCGCGGCGCTCCTGCGCCGGGATTCGGTGCACGGCGCTTTCAACGGCACGATCCGCGTTGACGAGGCCAACCAGTGCCTGATCGTCAACGGCAACGTCGTGCGCATGATCTACGAAGACGACCGCACGAATATCGACTACACGCGCCATGGCATCGACAACGCGATCCTGATCGACAACACCGGGGTATGGCGCGACGAGGACGGACTGGGCGAGCACCTAAGGTCGAAGGGCATTTCCCGCGTGCTTTTGACGGCGCCGGGCAAGGGCCGCATCAAGAACATCGTCTCGGGCGTGAACTCGCACCAGTTGGGCGACGACGACCGGGTTCTTTCCTGCGGGTCGTGCACCACCAACGCGATAATCCCGGTGCTGAAGGCCGTCAACGACAACTGGGGCATCGTCCACGGACACATCGAAACGGTACATGCCTATACGCCGGATCAGAATCTCCACGACAACTACCACAAGAGCGACCGTCGCGGCCGCGCGGCACCGCTCAATATGGTGATCACGGAGACGGGCGCCTCGAAGGCCGTGGCAAAGCTCTTGCCCGAGCTGGACGGCAAGCTGACCGCGAATGCCATCCGTGTGCCGACGCCGAACGTATCGCTGGCGATCTTCAGCCTGACGCTTCGACGCGACACCACGCTCGAGGAGGTCAACGGCTACCTGCGGGACGCGGCACTGAATTCCTCCCTCCAACGCCAGATCGACTACACGTCGTCGAAGGAACGGGTTTCCAGCGACTACATCGGCAACCGGCATGCCTGCAGCATCGACGGCGGCGCCACCATCGTGGCCGGCAACCGCCTCATCGTGTACGCCTACTACGACAACGAGTTCGGCTATGCCTGCCAGGTCATCCGCGTGACGCAGAAATGGGCGGGCATTCGCTACCCCCTGATCCCCAACGACGTCGCGCGGACCGGTTTCGAGGAGATGCGAACCTCGGTCGCCGCCGGGTGAACGTCGCACTGATCGAATTCGGCCCCGGCGCCGCACCGGCCCCCATGGGTGGCTAGTCCCGACCGATTCGCGCGCGTGCTCAAGGCGCGCGCCGTGCTCGCATTGTCGTTCGGCGCCATGATCGGCTGGAGCTGGGTGTTGATGACCGGCCACTGGGTGGAGAACGCGGGTAGCGTCGGCACCCTCCTCGCATTCGCGGCCGGCGGCTTGGTGATCGGCTTCATCGCCCTGACCTACGCCGAATTGGCGTCCGCCATGCCCCGAGCCGGCGGGGAGCATGTCTATACGCACGCAGCCCTTGGCGCGAACTGGTCTTTCGTGTGCACATGGGCGTTGTTGATGGCGTACGCCACGGTCTGCCTCTTCGAATCGGTCGCCCTGCCCACCGCCGTCGAATACCTCGTGCCCGGCATTCGAATCGGGACGTTGTGGACGGTCGTCGGTGCGCCGGTGGACATTGGGTTCATCCTGGTTGGCGTCCTCGGAGCGCTCGCCATGACCGTCGTGAACTATCTCGGCATCCGCACGGCCGGTCGCGTACAGATGGTGGTCACCGTGGCGATCGTCCTGGCAGGTGTCGTGCTATTCGCCGGTGCATTCGCCAACGGTTCGATGGCGACCGCCCGTCCGCTGGTAGCCATGCCGGCCGTCGGGATCCTGGCCGTGGTCATCATGGTGCCGGGCATGCTGGTCGGTTTCGACGTGCTGCCCCAGTCAGCGGAGGAGATCGACCTGCCGCCCCGGCGCATCGGCGTCCTGCTGGCCTTTTCGCTGGTGCTCGCCGTGCTTTGGTATGCGGGCGTGTCGTTTGCGGTCGCGAGCGCCATTCCGAGTGCGTCCCTCGGCGATGCCAGGATGGCAACGGCGGACGCGGCCACGGCGCTATGGAACAACCGGTGGGCAGGGGCGGCGCTCATCGTGGGCGGCATCGGTGGGATCCTGACCAGTTGGAACGCCTTCATCATCGGCGGCAGCCGGGTGATGTTCGCCCTCGCGGAGTCCGGCGCGTTGCCGGCATCCTTCGCCAAGCTTCATCCTCGGTATCGGACGCCGTCCTTGGCGATCATCGTGCTCGGTGCGTTGTCGTGCATCTCGCCGTTCTTCGGGCGCACCATCCTGGTGTGGTTGATCAACACCGGTAGTCTTGCCGTGGTGATCGCCTATGTCTTCGTGCCCATCGCGTTCCTCGTGCTGCGCAAGCGCGAACCGGCCCTCGCCCGACCGTTCAAGCTACGCGCGCCTCGTTTGGTGGGATGGACGGCCATCGTGCTCGGCGTCGCGTTGCTCTGCCTATACCTGCCCGGTAGTCCGTCGGCGTTGGCATGGCCCCACGAATGGGCAATCGTCGCGGCTTGGGCGGCCGTCGGCGCCGGGATCTGGGTTCGGCGCGTACGCCGCCGCTGAGCGCACGTCCTGCCACGTCCACTCGGACCCCGACACCCGCGGGGAAGTGTGGCAAACTCCCTCGCTGAGGGTGCCGTTTCTGACCATGATCGAACTGTCGACCGAACGCTTGGTGCTGCGTCCGTTCTCAGCGGACGACGTGGATGCCCTGCATGCGTTGTGGGCGGATCGGGAAGTGCGGCGCTACTTGTTCGATGGCGAAGTTCCAGCGAGGGAACGCGTGGTGGAGATCGTCGAGAACAGCGTTGAAGGCTTCGCCGAACACGGCTACGGCTTCTTTTCGTTGCGGCAGCGGCACATGCCGACCGCGATCATGGGGTTCTCGGGCTTCCGGCCATTTGACGAGGCGGGCGTCGTGGAGATGTTGTTCGCGGTCGAGCCCGCCTCCTGGGGAAGTGGCTTTGCGACCGAAGCGGGGCGCGAGGTACTTCGTTACGGCTTCGAGCAATGCGACCTTCGGCGCGTGGTGGCCACCACCGACACGCCGAATCAGCGCTCGGTCCGCGTCCTGCAACGACTCGGGTTGTTCTTCGAGAAGCGCCGGGAACGGCATGGTCTGGACACGGTCTACTACGCCATGACAGCGGACGAATTCCACGCATCCGACCTCCAGTCCGAGAAGACCGTCGGGGTCGCGGAATGATCTGCATTGGGGTTCGCTCCCAATAACACGACGCCTCGAACCGATGCACATTGGCCTACTTGCCCTCGACTTCCACCGCGCGGGTTGCAGTTCATTGAAGGAGAAACGCCGTCGGTTGGCGCGGCTCAGGGGCAAGTTCGGGCGGGTCACGAACCTCGCCGTATGCGAGAGCGCTTTTCAGGATTCGCACAAACGCGCCCGCTGGTCAATCGTCGCGGTAGCGGGCGATGCGGGCGTGGTGGAACGATCCCTGACGGAAGTCGAACGTTGGGTGGCGCAGTCGGTGGATGCCACGTTGATCGATGTCGACCGGGAAGTGATTGCCGCATGAGCCTCTATCTCGTTGGCGCCGCCGTGGTCGTTGTCGCGTTGATGTGGTTCCGCGCAGCGCGGCGCGCCCGGCTGAATTGGGTTCGCGCATTGAATCTCATCGGCCAGTGGGATCTCGATGCGAATGCCGACGGTTCCGTCGGCGAGGCACGGTCCCTGTCGTTGTCCGGCGGCCCGTTGGCGGGCCCGTACGTGGCCCGGGACGGCGACTCGATCTATCGTGGGACCTGGCGACTTAGCGGGGCAATATTGACCCTTGAGCCTGCGGGGGGGCGTGCCGCGCAATACGAACTGCGACACTTCGGCGTGGGCAAGATCGGGATCGACGGCCCGGGTCGTCAGCGCGAGATCTACGTCAAGCGCGACGACAACGTCATTCCCTTTCGCGCGCGGTCCTAGATAGGGTCATCCCGTACCCAGCTGCGGAGCAGCGCCTCATGGCGGCATTCGACGCAGAACCGTTCCTCGCCGGCTTGACGACGAGGCCCGGCGTCTACCGGATGCTCGGCGATGCCGGAACCGTGCTCTATGTGGGCAAGGCTCGCAATCTAAGGGCGCGGGTGACGGCATATTTCCGTGCCTCCGGTCTCACCGCGAAGACCATGGCGTTAGTCGCCAAGGTGCGCGACATCCAAGTGACGGTCACCAGCAGCGAGACCGAGGCGCTGCTCTTGGAACAGAGCTTGATCAAGACGGAGCGGCCGCCGTACAACGTGGTGCTTCGGGATGACAAGTCGTATCCCTACATCCACCTGACCGAGCATCCCTATCCGAGGCTGGCATTCCATCGCGGTGCGCGCAAGGAGGGCAGGTATTTCGGCCCGTTTCCAAGCGCCGCCGCGGTACGCGACAGCCTCAACATCCTGCAAAAGCTCTTCGGCATCCGCCCTTGCGAGGATGGTTTCTTCAAGAACCGCTCGCGGCCCTGTTTGCAGCACCAGATCGACCGCTGCTCGGCCCCCTGCGTCGGCTTGATCGATCGCGAACGGTATGCCGAGGACGTTCGCTTGGCGGTGATGTTCCTGGAAGGCAAGAGCCAGGACGTGCTGGCGGAGTTCAAGGCGAAGATGGAGGCGGCGGCCGAGTCGCTGGAGTTCGAGCGGGCGGCGAGATATCGGGACCAGATCGCTCACCTGCGCCGGGTCCAGGAGAACCAGTATGTTCACGGTGCCGGTGGCGACGTGGACATATTCGGCATTGCGCCGGACTCCGACGAGGGCGCGCAGAGAGAATCGAGTTCCGAAGCATCTGCGGGAGGCGGGGCGGGCGCCCAAGTCTGCATCCAGGGGCTCTTCGTGCGCGACGGGCGGCTGCTGGGACACCGCACCTGGTTTCCCAGGAACGAACTGGCGATGTCCGGCGGCGAGATGCTGTTCGCCTTTCTCTCCCAATACTATCTTGGCACGGGCAACCGGGAGATTCCGAAGTCCGTGATCGCCTCGGCGTCCATGGCGGAAGCGGATCTTCTGGCGAAGGCCCTCTCTGACCGTGTTGGCCGCCGGGTTGAGGTGGCGAGCCGGGTGCGGGGGCAACGCGCCCGCTGGGCGAAGATGGCGGCGGACAACGCGGAGATTTCCTTGAGTGCCCTGCTTGCCGATCGCGAGAACATCATGTCGCGATTCGTGGCATTGCAGTCCGCCATCGAATGGGAGGATCTGCCGAAACGCGTCGAGTGCTTCGACATCAGCCACGCCGCGGGCGAATCGACCGTTGCGTCGTGCGTGGTATTCGATAGCGAGGGGCCGGTGAAATCGGATTACCGCCGCTTCAACATAGAGGGTGTCGCCCGCGGTGACGACTACGGTGCGATCGAGCAGACCATCAAACGCCGCTACTCCCGCCTCGCCAAGGGCGAGGGAACGTTGCCGGACGTGGTGGTCATCGATGGTGGCATAGGACAGGTGAACCGGGCTGCCGAGGTCCTCAAGGGCCTGCATCTCGACAACATCGCCCTGCTTGGCATTGCCAAGGGGCCGACCCGGAGACCCGGCCTCGAAACGATCGTTTTGGCTGGCGGCGACATGCTGGCGCTACCGGCGAACGGGCCTGCCATGCATCTCCTTCAGCAAGTGCGTGACGAGGCCCACCGCTTCGCAATCGCGGGCCATCGCGGGCGTCGCCAGAAACGCCAACGGCGCTCGGCGCTGGACGACATTCCGGGCATTGGACCGCGTCGCAAGCGCGAGTTGCTCGCCCACTTCGGTTCGGTGTCGGCCATTTCGGGCGCGAGTCGCGAAGAAATCTCGAAGGTGCCGGGCATAAGCCGTAAACTGGCCGTGGAGATTCATGGATCGTTACATGGCCGATAGTTTCCCGGCCCTGAGCCTGCCCAACGTCCTGACGATCAGCCGGATCGCCCTGGTGCCCGTGTTTGCGGTCGTCTACCTCGTCACCGACGAATTCCATTGGATTGCTGCGCTTCTGTTCGCGGCGGCGGCGTTCACGGACTGGCTCGACGGCTACCTGGCAAGGAAACTGGAGCAGGTAACGCCGTTCGGGGCATTCCTCGACCCCGTTGCCGACAAACTGATCGTCGTTACCGCCCTGGTATTGCTGGTCGGCAGCCACGCCAACATATGGATGACCCTGCCCGGCATCATCATCGTGGGTCGCGAGATCGTCGTCTCCGCGTTACGGGAGTGGATGGCGGAGATGAACCGGCGGGGCCTCGTTTCCGTGTCGTGGGTTGGGCGTCTCAAGACCACCGTTCAGATGGTCGCCATCATCGTCCTGCTGGCCAACCCGCCCGAAATGCGCCCGTGGGCGATCGTCGGGGTGGTGCTGCTCTACGCCGCCGTGTTCCTCACGATCTGGTCGATGATCACCTACGGTCGTGCCGCGTGGCCGACCCTCAAGGACGGACTTGGGGAAGGCAGCGGCTGATTCGCCGGCAACCGCCTGTGGTACGATATTCGGTCTGGGCGCCTACCAGGCTGTCGACGCGACAAGCGGATGGTGTTCGTGGGCTGGATGGCAGAGTGGTCATGCAGCGGACTGCAAATCCGTTTACGCCGGTTCGATTCCGACTCCAGCCTCCAATTGCCTAGACTTGGGGATGGTGGCGTCTCGGATACCGCGGGGTCGCGGTACATCGTTGTAAAGTGCTGCTTCGGATGGGAGGCGGCTGTGGTAAGGTTGATCACTTGTAAGGGCCGCGGCCCACAGGACGAGTTGGGTTTGGGGTATGGAAGTCACGACTGAGAACGAGAACGGCACGCTCATTGCCAGGGCCGGGGGCCGCATCGACGGCACCAACGCGGCCGAGTTCGAGAATGCGATGCAGACGGCAATAGGCGGCACCGAGGGGGCGGTTGTTCTGGACTGCGAGGAACTCTCGTACATCAGCAGCGCCGGCCTTCGCGCGATCTTGCGCATTGCCAAGGATCTCAACCGGCGGGCGGTCAAATTCGTACTGTGCTCGTTGTCGGATCCGATCCGCGAAGTGTTTCAGATCAGCGGCTTCGACAAGATCATCAACATCCATCCCAATCGCAGCGGCGCCGTCTCCGCGGTAGCCTCCTGACCTCCTAGAACACGTGACCTGCCCTCGCCCAGCCTCGCGGCGAGGCGGGACGAGCGCGTCGCCTACGGTTTCTGCGCGAGGAGCTCGGCCAATGCGCTGCCGAGTTGCTCATGGCCCCCCGCGTACGCCCACCCCGCTGCGGTACCGTCGTAGACGTTGTCGCGGAGCAACGGGTCGGCGCCTCGTGCGAGCAACTCGTGCACCAAGTCCTCGTCGCCGTCGATCGCCGCCTGGTGCAACGCGGTCGCACCGTCACCACGACGTGAATCGATGTCGACACCCGCATCGAGCAGGGCGAAGAGCATTTCCCGTTCGCGCAGTGTTGCGCATTCCACAACCGCTTGTGCGGCGATAGCGGACCGCGGGTCGAATCCGTCCACCTGTCCAGGTGCCCGATCCACAAGTTCGACGAGCAAGGTGTAGACGTCCGCCACGCGTGCACCCCCCTTGGCGAGCGCGGCAACCATCGAAACCGTCAATCCTGCGTCCCGCGGATGTCCACTACTGGTCAGCAGGCCGAACGTCGTTTCATCCGGTCCACCACGGTAGGTGTAGCACGACGCGTTCGGGTCCGCGCCTGCGGCGAGAAGCACCTCGATGACTTCGACGGCGTTGTCCGGCGTCTTTGCGCGGTAGCCCTCGATGCCGTTGGCACCGAGGTAGTGCAGCAGGGTACAGCGGTGGGGTCTTGGGGAGCGCGCGGTCGCCAAAGCCGGGTTGCCGCGCAGCAGCCGCGCAAGCGTGGCAATGTCGCCATCGACCGCGGCATCCGCCGCGCGTTCGAAGATGGCGCTGAAGTCGGGGTCATCGTAGAGGATCGAAGCCCGTCCGGGGCGTTGCGGCGCCAACAACGCCACCGTTGAGTCCCGGGCCGGGGTATTGCCGCGCCGTGCCGAGTCGAACGGCACCTCGCCAGCGTAGTTCACGGCACCGGTATCGGCGCCCGCGGCGATGAGGCGCGCGACGGCATCGGCGTTGCCGGCGTTCGCGGCCAAGTGCAATGCGTGGTTTCCGTCGTCATCGACTGCATTCGGGTCGGCACCACCATCGAGCAGAAGACGAATGGCATCGCCGTTGCCCATGCGAACCGCCCGGCAGACCCAAACGTGGTCGATGGCCGTCAATCGCGACGGGTCCTTCAGTTGGGATGCGCGTGTTTCGTCGTTGGCGAAGCAGGCCGAGACCCAGTGGTCCACGTTACGGATCTCGTCGTCCTTGGCACCGTGCTGGCGAAGCAGCGTGGCGTGGGTTTCCCGCCTGAGACAGGTGGCGACGGCGAGCGGCGTGCGTCCCCCGCGGTCGGGAAAGTGAACGTCAGCACCCATGGCGAGCAAGGCCTCGACGACATCGAACCCGGTGTCGAGGACCACGGCCTCGTGCAGGCAATTGCCCTTGAAACCCCAGGTGCCCATGGTCCAGTTCGGATCCGCGTTGTGGTCGAGCAGCAGACGAACGAACTTGATGTCGTCGAATGCCAGGCAGTGTGGCAAGGCGTGGCAGGCATGCCACAGTGGCGGATTTGCCGCCAGGAGGATTGCGAGGCTCTCGATATCGCGATGCCGTGCCGCCTCCCACATCGCCGAGCCTTCGTAGAGGGTGGGTCCATCGGCGACGTCCGCACCGGATTCCAGTAGGAGTTTGGCCAGATCGGGGCTGCGCGCCCGGCCGATGGCGGCACCCAATGCGGTGCGGTAGCCACGGATGGTCTCCGACTCGCGGACGCCGGCATTCGGATCGGCACCTAGATCCAGCAGCGCTTTAGCAATGCGAAGTCGCAACGTGTCGGTGGGGCCATGGTGCGTTCGATAACGCGAGTTGAGCAGGTACAGCAGCGGTGGCCAGGCGTTGGGACCGACTTGGGTGTTGACGGATTGGGCGTCGAGTTCTGCCAACGCCTGGGGATCGGCGATCGCCAATCCGCAAGCGACGGAGTGCGATTCCGGCGGTCTTGACAGGATGGCGTCGACCAAGGTGGCGTCACCGGCAAGCGCGGCCTGGAGCAGCGCGCTATCGGAAGGGGCGGCCAAGGAGGCGTCCTGTTTCGTGGCGCGCGGGCGGATCGTGGCAACCGGCCGCGGGCGCCGACGCCGCGGCGCTACGCCGGCACCGCTACCGTGATCGTCGACTCGGCCGTGGCCAGCCCTGCCTGGTTCTCGTTGTAGACCTCGAGGTCGACGAGGTTCTCCCCGTTCTCGATGTACTTGCGCGCCACGGTGCCGAATACGGTGTTGGTGTCGCCCACGACGTTGGGATGCCGTACCCGGGTCACCATTCTCTTCAGGGTGCCTTCGTCGCCCATCCAGTCGGTGGCCATCTGGGCCAGCCAGCAAACCCGTTGCGGACCCCAGTCGAATTGGCCGGGCATGTTGCGGCGGTTCTTGGCGTGTTCGGCATCGTAGCGACCGCCACCGCCGAGGTCCTTGGATTCCTCCGCCTCGAGCGCAGCGCGGGGGCTGCGCCCGGTTCCCACCACGCCGTGGGTGAACAGGAAGAGTTCGGTCACCGTGTACGTGCCCTTGTGCAAGGGGGGAATCTCCTCGCCTTCGACGACGCCTTCGAAATGGCGTGTGGCGGCGCCCTGGCGCTGACGTTCGAAGACCAGGGGATCGGGGGACTCCTCGATGACCTGGGTCTTCTTCTCGCGGTCATATTTGATCGTTCTGCCACCGCCGAGATTCTGGTAGCGGGCCATCAGCGTTTGCTTGGTGGCCACGAGTTCCTTGCGCTGGTTGTGGTAGCTCACCAGCGCTTCGCACAGCACGAAGTCGCCGATGCGGTCGCTGTGCTTGCGGTGAACGTCGACGATCTCCTCGGTGGCCGTGATGCGGTCGCCCAGCCAGATGGTCTTGTAGAAGTTGATCTCCCCGCCGGCGTAGTTCATGGGGAAGAAACTGGACGACAACCGTCGCCCGTCGATGTTGCCGTTGATCGCCATGGCGACGCCGATGCTGGCGCCGTAGATGAAGATCGGCGGCGCGGTGATCATGCCGAACCGGCTTGCACCGGCGTGGGCCTCGTCGCGATACAGCGGGTTGTAGTCGCCGACGCCGTCGCCGAAGCGGCGGATGTTGTCGAGGCTCGCTTCGCGGCTGCCCCGTGCCGGCATCCGGTAGCCGATGCCCTTGCGGTATTCCGCTTCGAATTCGTCCAGCGTCTCGATCATGGCCGGTGCTGCCATCGGCGTACCCTCCCTCGATTGAAGGGAGCGAAGTTACTCCGCTGGCGAACAAGGTGTCAAAACGGATCGTTTTGGGTTACAACGTTCACTTGGAGTGGAGTGGAGAGGGAGTCGCGAAGGTGAATCTCAAGGTAAACGGGGAGGTGCGGAATCTCGGCGAGATCGATCCGCAAACCCCGCTGTTGTGGGCGTTGCGGGACGAACTCAACCTCGTCGGCGCCAAGTTCGGTTGCGGGATAAGCCAGTGCGGCGCCTGCACGGTACTCGTCGACGGCCAAGCCGTGAAGTCCTGTTCCTATCCGGTTTCGGCGGTGGCAGATGGACACGTCACGACGATCGAGGGACTGGCGGGCGGCGACGGGGAACTGAACGCGGTCCAGCAAGCCTGGGTCGACCTCGACGTGGCCCAGTGCGGCTATTGCCAGGCGGGCCAGATCATGGCTGCGGAAGCGCTGCTGCGCGCCAATCCGAGCCCCGGCGACGCCGACATCGATCAGGCGATGGCGTCCAACCTATGTCGGTGCGGGACCTACATCCGCATCCGTGAGGCGGTGAAGATGGCGGTCGCGAACCGGCGGTCGGCTGAAGCCGCGGACGCAGCGGAATAGGGGAGGGGGCCATGAGTGCATTGAACTACTCGGACATCGGCGACGTGGTGCCGGCGGTGACCGGCGAACGGATTGGGGCCGGCGACGATGCATCGGTCGCCGTCCGCATCGGCAAACTCGACCGTCGGCAGTTCCTCAAGCTCACGGGCTTGGTCGGCGGCGGGTTGATGCTGTCGTTCACGATGCCCCGTGCGTTGGCGACGAGCGCCGCGCTCAAGCCGAACGGCTACATCAAGATCGACGCGACGGGCATCGTGCTCTACGCGAAGAACCCCGAGATCGGCCAAGGGGTGAAGACGTCCCTGCCCATGATCGTCGCGGAGGAACTCGATGCGGCCTGGGAGGATGTCGAGGTCGTCCAGTCTCCCATCGATCAAGGCCTCTACGGCATGCAGTTTGCCGGTGGATCCACGTCCATTCCCATGAACTGGGATCCTCTGCGTCGATCGGGGGCTGCCGCCCGGGCGATGCTCGTCGAAGCAGCCGCCAAGCGTTGGGGAGTGGATGCCGCATCGCTGTCGACGCAGGACAGCCATGTCATCCACGCCCCGAGTGGCCGGAAGCTCAAGTACACCGAGTTGGCGGCGGAGGCCGCAGCCGTCCCGATCCCCAACCCGCAATCGCTGACGCTCAAGACGCGCGATCAGTTCCGGTTGCTGGGCAAGCGCATCACCGGCGTGGACAACGACGCGCTCGTACGCGGCGAACCGCTGTTCGGCATCGATCAGAGCTTGCCGGGCATGAAGTACGCCGTGTACCAGAAGTGCCCGGCGATCGGCGGCAAGGTCAAATCGGCCGATCTCGACGAAGTGAAAAAGATGCCCGGCGTTAGCGATGCCTTCGTTCTCGACGGCAACGGCAACGCGGGCGAACTGTTGCCGGGAGTCGCAATCGTCGCGGACAGCACCTGGTCGGCGATCAAGGCCAAGCGTGCCCTAAGGGTGGAGTGGGACGAATCCGACGCCTCCAAGGACAGCTGGACCCATGCCAAGGCCGAAGCGGAACGCTTGGTCCGCGAGTCCGGACCCCCGGTGGTGAACACGGGTGACGTGGACGCGGCTTTTGCCGCCGGCGCCAAGCAGACGAGCGGTTTCTACAGCTATCACTTCGTCAGCCATGCCACGTTGGAGCCGCAGAACTGCACGGCCTGGTTCAAGGACGGTGCCCTCGAACTGTGGGCGCCGACCCAAACGCCCGGCCAGGGCATCGGCAGCGCCGCCAAGGTCGTCGGCATCTCGCCGAGCAAGGTGACCCTGCACCAGCTACGGTGCGGTGGCGGCTTCGGACGCCGCCTCTACAACGACTTCACCACCGAGGCGGCAGCCATCGCAAAGCGTGCGGGCGTGCCGATCAAGCTGCAGTGGACCCGTGAAGACGACATGGCCTACGACCTCTACCGCGCCGGCGGCTTCCACCAGATGGATGGCTCGGTCGACGGGAACGGAAAGATCACGGGCTGGCGCGACCGATTCATCACGTTCACGAACGACGGGCGCCGCCCGGTGAGTGGCGGCGGGATGAGCCCGGGCGTGTTCCCGGCGGGTCTACTCGACAGCGTGCGGGTGGAACAGACGGCGCTTCCCTGGAAAAACCGCTGCGCCGCGTGGCGTGCGCCGGGTTCCAACGTGTTCGGTTTCGTGGTTCAGGGCTTTCTCGACGAATTGGCCCACTTGGCGGGGCGAGATCCGCTCGAAATGCTGCTCGAGGTCTTGGGCGAGCCGCGCCAGATGCCCGGTCGGCGTGGCATGCATACAGGGCGCGCCGCCGACGTCGTGAAACTGGCGGCGAAGGAAGCCGGGTGGGGACGCGAACTGCCCGACGGCCACGGCACGGGCGTCGCGTTCTACTACAGCCACGCGGGGCACATCGCCGAGGTTGCAGAAGTGAGCGTGGACGACGCCAAGCGAGTGAGGGTACACAAGGTGACCGTCGCGGCCGATGTGGGCCCGATCGTCAACTTGAGCGGCGCCGAGAACCAGATGCAGGGCTCGGTGGTGGATGGGCTGTCGACCATGACGGGTCAATCGGTGACGTTCGAGAAGGGACGCGCCGAGCAGGGCAACTTCGACCAGTATCCGATGCTCAGGATGCCCTCGACGCCGGAAGTCGCCGTGCACTTCGTGGACAGCGACTACCCCCCGACGGGACTTGGCGAGCCAGCCTTTCCGCCGCTGGCTCCCGCGGTCTGCAATGCCATCTTCGCGGCCAGCGGACACCGGATTAGAACGCTGCCCATCAGCGAGGAAGGATTTTCGCTGGCCTAGCAGCCCGTCGGATTTTTGGGGCGTTGGCCGAAAGGTCGGGCTGGGCGCTAGGTGGCTTGGGCTGGGGTAAAAGGCGGTGCCGTCAAGCAACGGCTTTGTGGCGCTGACCGGGCGCATCGGTGAGCAATCACGAAGCGCCGGCGTACGCTGTGTGGGTGGACCTGCTGACATAATATGTCGTAGTTTTGCTGAAGGTTCGTTCACCGTGCGTTGAGGAAATGTCCAGCGGCTTCAAGTTGCCGAGCGTGGCAGAGCCTTGGATACTGACTTGGTGAAGTGGGTGAAGAGAAGAAGGGTGGGAGTGCGACATGGCTGAATGGTTCGCCGAACTTTCCGGGCTCCAGCAGACTCTGTTCGGAATCGCCGTCATCTCGACGGTGGTGTTCGCAATCCAGGTGATCTTCACGTTGTTCGGAATCGGCGAACTCGACGATCTGGAACTCGGTGAAGGCGGTGGCGAAGGGACCCCGCTCGGGGACATCTTCACCATCCGTAATGGGGTCTCGTTCCTGATGGGGTTGTCTTGGGGTGGCCTGATGGCCTATAGCTGGGGCCTCACCCACGCATTCTTCGCGATTCTGATCGGCATCGTCGTGGGGTCGCTCTTCGTCGGCGTCAACATGGGATTGTTGGCCCTGATGGCCATGGTCAAGCATGAAGGCAACGTGCAACTCGAGAACGCCATCGGCGAGGAAGCCCGGGTGACGCTAGCCGTGCCCGAAGAACGCACGGGCGTCGGCAAGGTCAGCCTGTCACTGCAGGGGCGCTTCAAGGAGTATCACGCGATAACGGATGGCCGAGCCCTCACACGCAATTCGCCGGTCACCGTCGTCGACGTGTCCGGCAGCCAGTTGGTCGTAGCAACAATGTAGGCCCTCGCCGGCGTCGCCCGATTTAGGTCCAAGTCAAGGGGAACCTCGTGTCCATATTCAACCCAACCGTCTTTGTCGTCGTCCTGCTCGTGGTGCTGGCCGTGGTCGCTTCGATCGCGGCGATGCGCCGTATCAAGACCTGTCCATCGGACAGGATCCTGGTCAAGTTCGGCCAGGTCGGCGGCGACCGCATGGCGAAGGCCATCCACGGCGGCACCACCTTCGTCGTGCCCGTGATCCAGGGCTTCCGCTACCTGGATCTGACGCCGATGACCGTGGACATCGACCTCCGCGGCGCACTCTCCAAGCAGAACATCCGGGTCAACGTGCCGTCCCGGTTCACCTTCGGCATCGGCACCATTCCGGAGTTGATGAACAACGCCGCCGAGCGCCTGCTCTCGCTGGATACGCGCCAGATCGAGGACACCGCCAAGGACATCATCTACGGCCAACTGCGGGCCACCATCGCCATGATGGATATCGAGGAGATCAACGGCGACCGCGAGAAGTTCGAATCCCGGGTGCTTGAGAACATCGAGTCCGAGTTGATGAAGATCGGATTGCGCCTGATCAACGTCAACATCTCCGATATCACCGACGAGTCGGGCTATATCGAAGCGCTCGGCCAACGGGCCGCGGCCGAAGCCATCAACAAGGCCAAGGTGCAGGTGGCGCAGCAGGAACGCGACGGCGCCGTCGGTTCGGCACAGGCCGAGCAGGAGCAACGCATCAGCGTCGCCGACGCCAATGCGAAGGCGGTCACCGGCGAGAACCAGGCCAAGGCCGTGGAAGCGTCATCCCAAGCTGATCTGCGGGAAGCCCAGGCCGAAGCCAAGCGCCGGGGCGATGCCGCCGAAGCGGTCAAGTCGGCCGCAGCCGAGCAGGAAGGCTACGCCGCCGAACAGGATGCCGAGGTCGCAAGGGCAGAACGCGACCGCGCGACCGAATACGCCAACATCGTCGTACCTGCGGAAATCGAGCGCGACCGGGTACGCACCGAGGCGGAAGGCGAGAAACAGAAGGAGGTTCTCGCCGGCGAGGCGGAAGGCGAAGCGATGCGCGCGAAACTCGCCGGTGAAGCCGAAGGCCGTATGGAGATCCTCACCAAGATGGCCGACGGCTTCCGCGAAATCGTCGAAGCTGCGGTCGGCGATCCCGACAAGGCCGCGCGGTTGATGATTGTCGACAAGCTGGAGGAGATCGCCAAGGTTCAGGCCAGCGCGATCAGCAACATCGACTTCGAGAAGGTGGTGGTCTACGACGGTGGCAATGGCGACACCGTGGGCAACTTTCTCGGCGGCCTGACGAAGGCACTGCCGCCGTTCCACGAAGTGGCCAAGATGGCCGGCATCGAATTGCCGGAGTTCCTGGGCGAGATGTCCAAAGAGGGCGGCCCGGCGAAGGTGCGCCTCGCCATCGAGAAAAACCCGGGCGGGACGGAGGCAACGGTCTCGACCGACAAGCCATCGTAGGGGCGACCCTATCGTGCCCGAAGGGCGCACGGTCGCCCGTGGCGGACACCGCAGCAGCTTGGGCAAGGGACGGGACATCGCCGTCGGACGCACCGGCGGATGACTCGACGGATTCACGGCGTCGACGTGGCGGGTCTCGACGTCGACTCCGAGACGCGTTGCAGGCACTACGCCGGACGCACGGATGTCATCGCGATCAAGTTCAAGTGCTGCGACACCTGGTACCCGTGCATCGACTGCCACCGGGTGCTGGCCGACCACGAGCCGGCAGTCTGGCCCGTCGGCGAACACGACGAGCCTGCCGTGCTGTGCGGGGTCTGCGGAACCCGGCTCGGAATCGCCGTTTACTTAAACGGCGATTCGTCGTGCCCGAGTTGCGGTGCGGGCTTCAATCCCGGGTGTAAGCTGCACCAACATCTCTACTTCGAGACCGACCGTGGCTGACCGTTTGGCCGTGGACATCGGCGGCACGTTTACCGACGTCGTGTTGGAGACTGACCGCCGTCACGTGACCACGAAGGTTCTGACGACCCACGCCGAGCCCGCCGACGGCGTGATGAGCGGCTTGGCCCAGGTTCTGGACCAAGCGGGCACGGACCCCGGCGCGATCGACGTGGTTCTGCACGGAACGACCCTCGCCACGAATGCCTTGATCGAGCGGCGGGGTGCGAAAACGGTGCTCGTCACCACCGAGGGCCATCGCGACGTGCTCGAGATGGCCTTCGAGAATCGCTTCGAGCAGTACGACGTGAACATCGACAGGCCGGAGCCCCTGGTGCCCCGGCGTTGGCGATTGACGGTGCCCGAGCGCATGGACGCGTCCGGCGAAGTTTTGACGCCGTTGGATCGGGCCGCCGTCGAGGGGTTGGTGCCGCGGCTTGTCGAAGAGGGCGTTGAGAGCATCGCCGTGGGTTTCCTGCACGGCTATGCGAATCCGACCCACGAACGCCTGGTGCGCGATGTTCTCGGGGCCGCCATGCCGGATCTCTCGGTCACCTTGGCGAGCGACGTGTGTCCGGAGATTCGGGAGTTCGAGCGCTTCTCCACGGCTTGCGCCAACGCCTACGTCAAGCCGCTCATGTCGCGCTACCTGGCGGACCTACGGGACCGTCTCAATGCCTTGGGCGTTCGTTGCCCGTTTCTGATGATGACCTCCGGTGGCGGGTTGTGCTCGGTGGAGACCGCACGGGAGTTTCCGATCCGGCTCGTGGAGTCAGGTCCCGCCGGCGGTGCGATCCTCGCGGCGCAAATCGCGGCGGACCTGAAGCTTCCTCGTGTCGTTTCGCTGGACATGGGTGGCACCACGGCCAAAATCTGCCTGATCGACGACGGCGAACCGCTGCTGTCCCGGTCCTTCGAGGTGGATCGCAGCTACCGGTTCAAGAAGGGCAGCGGCCTGCCGGTGCGAATCCCGGTCGTCGAAATGGTCGAGATCGGCGCCGGCGGCGGTTCGCTCGCCTCGGTGGATCGCCTGGGCCGGATCCAGGTCGGTCCGCAGAGCGCCGGCTCGGAACCGGGGCCGGCCTGCTATGGTCGAGGTGGCACCCACGCCACCGTTACCGATGCCGACGTTGTGCTGGACAGGCTCGACCCGACCCGGTTCGCCGGGGGCACGCTGCATCTCGATGTCGACGCGGCGCGGGCCGTTGTCGAGGCCGATGTCGCCCAGCGTTGGGCGAGTGCCGATGACGGCGTCTCCGAGGCAGCCGATGCCATTGCCGAGGTGGTGGACGAGAACATGGCTGCGGCGGCCCGCGCCCACGCGGCGGAGTGGGGAAAGGAAATCGCCTCCCGAACCCTGATCGCCTTCGGCGGCGCGGCGCCGATCCATGCCGCGAACATCGCCGACAAGCTCGAGCTCGACGCCGTCCTGGTACCCCCCGCCGCAGGCGTGGGCTCGGCAGTCGGTTTTCTCGCCGCACCCGTGTCCTACGAAGTCGTGCGCAGCCGCTACCTGCGCCTCTCGGTCTTCGATCGAGATGTCATGGACGAAGTCATGGCCGACATGCGGGCCGAGGCCGAAGCCGTGGTGGGTCCGGTCGCCCTGGGCGAACTGTTCGAGATCCGACGAGCCTACATGCGCTATGTCGGCCAGGGCTTCGAGATCGCGGTGCCCGTCGAGGAAAGCACGGCCGAGGGTCTGCGGCGAGCCTTCGACGGAGCCTACGAGCAACTCTACGGTCGCTTGATACCTGGGCTGGACGTCGAGGTGCTGAGTTGGACGCTGACCCTTCTTGCCGGGCGCGAGGGCCTTAAGACCCATGTTTCGTCCCCCGATGCTATGTCCACCGGCTGCGCCGCTACGCCAGGCAACGACTCCCGCGTCGCCCGCCAGGATCTCTCCGTCGGCGACCCGGTCGTCGGACCGGTCGCCATTGTCGAAGACCAGACGACCACGGTCGTTCCCGCCGGGTTCGAAGCGCGCGTCGACAGGTACGGCAATGTCATACTGCGACGTTCACCATGAGCAACATCCGCGATCAACTGGTCTGGAACCGCCTGCTGGCCATCGTCGAGGAGCAGGCGCAGACGCTGATGCGCACGGCGTTTTCGGCCGTGGTCCGCGAGGCGGGCGACCTCTCGGCGGGCGTATTCGATACCACGGGCGCCATGCTCGCCCAGGCGGTCACCGGCACCCCGGGCCATGTCAACGCCATGGCCGCGAGCGTCGGCAAGTTTCTCGCCCGCTACCCGCTGGTCGAGCTTGCTCCGGGCGACGTGCTGTTGACCAACGACCCGTGGGACGGCACCGGGCACCTCAACGACTTCACCGTGGTGACGCCGGTGTTCAGGAACGAACGCCCGGTGGCGCTCTTCGCCGCTACCAGCCACATCGCCGATGTCGGCGGCCGCGGCTTCGGGCCCGATGCAGGCGAAGTCTTCGAGGAGGGGCTCCGCGTGCCGATCATGAAGCTCTTCGACCAGGGCAGGCTTGACGATTCGCTCATGCGGCTCGTCGCGGCCAACGTCCGGGATCCGGTGGTGGCGGAAGGAGACCTCTATTCCCTGACGGCGTGCAACCGCAACGGCGGCGAACAGCTCCTGAAAGCCATGCGGGATTTCGACCTCGACGAACTCGACGGCGTAGGGCAGTGGATCATCGACACTTCTCGCACCGCCATGCGCGACGAGATCCGGGGTCTGCGCGATGGTGTCTACTGCAGGGAAATGACCGTCGATGGCTACGACGAACCCATCGAGGTGTCGTGCGCCCTCACCATCGCGGGCGACGCCATCGAGGTCGACTTCGCGGGTTCGTCGGGTCTTTCCGCATTCGGCATCAACGTGCCGTTGAACTACACCGAGGCCTATGCCTCCTTCGGCGTCCGCTGTGTCGTCGGCAACGATATCCCCAACAACGCGGGATCGCTGGAACCCGTCACGGTGCGAGCGCCGGCCGGGAGCATCCTGAACGCCGAACCCCCGGCGGCGGTATCCGCACGCCACGCATTGGGGCAGATGTTGCCGGACGTGGTGCTCGGCTGTCTGGACCAGGCGATCCCGGGGGTCGTTCCCGCAGAGGGAGCTTCCTGCATCTGGAATCCTGTGTTGCGAAACCTGGCGACTGCCGGCGGCAACTTCACCAACGCACCCTTCGTCATCAATCCGATCTTCAACGGCGGTACCGGTGCCCGCGCCACGAAGGACGGGTTGTCGACCACCGCCTTCCCCTCGGGTGTCCGGACGACCCCCACGGAGGTTAACGAAGTGACGGCGCCGTTGATCATCCAGCGCCGGGAATACCGCCCCGGATCAGGAGGCGAAGGGAAACACCGGGGCGGGCTCGGTCAGACCATCGAGATCGCCCACGCGGAAGGCGCCCCGTTCGTGATTTCGAAGATGTTCGAGCGGATTCGCCATCCGGCCCGCGGGCGTCGCGGCGGTGGATCCGGTGCGCCGGGTCGCGTCTACATCAAGGGCGGCGAGGAACTGCGCGGCAAAGGGCAGGATGTCGTCCCGCCGGGTGCCACCTTGGTGATGGAGACGCCCGGCGGGGGTGGAATGGGGATACCTGCGCAACGCGACCCCGCCGCCGCGGACCTGGACGAGGAAGCCGGGTTGGTGTAGGCGGCCGATTCGCGGTGCTTCGGGTATTCCCGGCACCCTGTGGTCAATCCCGCCGGTCAGTTCGTGAAAAAATATAAACAAAACAATAACTTATGTTAATATCTTGGTTCGCCATATAGGAATGAGTGCGCCGATCCTGGCGGTCAATGCGACTCCATGCGCCCTATCGCGTGGGATCTGGGCGCCCGACTCGTCGGCAACGCGTGGGCGACTCCAGTAGCTCGTCGCAAGCGTTTTGTTGCGCATGCACAACAAAACGGGGTAGCTGGCGAGCGGGCGATACCGGTGCGGTGGCGAGCTGCCATTCGCACTCGGTGGCTGGGCAACCCCATCCAAATGCGTTGATCGGCTAGCGTCGCTTGCTGGAGGGATCCGCCTCGGTACCGCCTACCGCCGCTAGGATAGCCGCCTCCCAGCCTTTGGGCTGCGTGCGGAGGATGTCGGCCGCGGCCGCGCAGTGCCAGCGGTCCCACTTGAGACCGCACGTCTGCGCCGCAGTCCAGACGCACCCTTCGAGCCAAGCGCGGTGGGCGTCCTTGGCGTCTTCCGACGAGAGCAGGGACACGAGGCGGCGACCGAGACGAATCCGGGCGGCGGGGGCCGTCTCCTCGGCGAGCAGCGTCTCGACCTGCTCGGCTAGCTCCGCACGCTGGGCCAGCGTCTGCTGGTGGGGCCGGACGCGGACCAGCCAGCCGCCGTCCAGCTGGCGCTCAATCCGGGCGGTGACCGGGCCGGTACCGTCGCGGCGGCGCTCGTACAGCGTTTGGCGACCGCCCACCGGGGCGTTCTCGTCGAATAGGACCTTGTGGAGCGCGTTGGCGGGAACTTCGCCAGGGACCAGATGCTCGGCACGACGTCTCGCCCGGTCATACGCGTCGGGGTCGGCGCATGCTTCGGCGAGGCGGTCTGCGGACCGTCCGGAGAAATCGTGCATTACCGGCTGCACGATACGCGCGAGCCACTGGTCGCCGAAAAGCACGGTGGCATTGCGGACGGCACGCGATACAGTGCCCCGGTGGCAGCCGATCTCGTCGGCCAGCGCCGATTGGTTCTTGAACACGCCCGCGTCGAGCATGGCCTTCCATTGTGCCGCGTTCTCGAGCGGCGATATTCCCTCGGTCCACTCGTTCTCGCCATGCATGAGGGTTGCACAGCGCGCATCGGGGAACGAGGAGTCGCGCACCTCGGCGTTCCAAGCAACGCCGGCACGGCGGCACGCCTCGAGACGCCGTACACCGAAGATGACCTCGGCTAGGTGGGTATCGCCCGGTGGCAGGCGGCGTGCGAGTCCAGGGTGCTGCTGACCGTCGCGGCGGATCGACAGAGCCAGCGCGTCGAGCGACTCGTCGTCCATGCCGGATCCGCAGCGGTTGTGGAAACGCCATGGTCTTACCTGATCGGGATCAAACGCCTCTATCCGCACGTGCCTGGCCGTGCCCCTCGGAGACGGGGGCAGGTGGTCAGGCGGCGGGGATCCGGATTTGGTGCGGTCGGTCACTGGGCCATGGCTCGGCTTGTGGCTGGGGTGATGCGTGTGTCCTCGGCGATGCGATGCTACTGGATTCGGGGATCACGGGGAAGGTGGTGTTGCAGTCGAGGACCCGTGTGGCTCCATCGCTAATCAGGGAACTCCTTGAGTGGGGCCGCTACCAGGCCGAGGCGACGGGCTCGGGCGACTGCGTCCAGGCGGTCGCCCGCGCCAAGTTTGCGGTAGATGCGCCGGATGTGGTAGCGCACCCCGGCGACCGTCAGCCCAAGGCGCTCTGCAATCTCGCCGTCGCGCAAGGCCTCGAGCATGCCCAGCACCTCGAGTTCCCGCTGGGTGAAGCCGCTGGGCGGCGTCGGTCCCTGAGCGGTCGTGGAGAACGGCTAAGAGCCGCTCTGCAGGCACGGAAATGGCCGTCGGTGGATCGCTCTGAAGCAATGCTGCGAGCGCCGGGGCGCACGCGTCGTGTTCCCGGACGACGGCTCGGGTGTAGCCGGTCTGTGCGAAGAGACGGACGAGGTCCACCGCGTGCGGTGCTGTCGGCGCACCCTCCTGTCGTTCGACGCGCACGGCAAGCGTGAGGGCGCGCATCTGGGTCCGGCGCAGGCCGGCATCCGCCGCCGCTTCGAGAAACCGGGCGGCAAAGCGGCGGGCGGCGTCCAACCGACCAGCCGCCAGGTGCAGCCGGAACCTCGCACACGAGAACGACTCCATCTCGCGCCACGTCTGTCCGTCCCGGTCGAGGCAGCCTTCGTCGTCCTCTGGCAGCGCGGCGAGCAGCCATGTGCGTTCGGCTTCGACGAGTCGGCCAGCGTCTGCGAGCAGCGACACAGTTTGCGATGCCAAATAGCGCTCGATTACGGCTAGACCGCCAGCCTCCGCGAAGCCACGCATCCTGTCGACTGTGGCGAGCGCCGAGTCGAAGCCTTGTGCAAGCGAGAGTTCGATGGCGACGCCACTCGCTGCAGCGTAGGCGGGAATAGGGCTGCCGCAGGCGACAACTGCGTCGAGACTACGCGTGGCGGCGTCGGGGTCGATGGCCCGGTTCCGTTCAAGATCGAGTTCCCGCCTGTGAACATCGACGAAGACCGACGGGGCTGGGTCGCGGACGAAATGCGCCCGAGCGGTTCGGCGAGCGTTCGCGTAGGAGGCCTCCGCGGCTGCGGGGCGGCCTTGGGCAAAAGCGACCTCGCCTTTGTGCAGTTCAACGAACATGGCCAGGTACGAGTCCCTCGCGGTAGCCCGTAGCGCCTGTTCGGCATGTTCGAGTGCCGTGTCGAATCGAGCCCGCATCTGGTCGGAAATGAAAAGCCCGAGTTCGAGAGTACCGCGCATCAGGGGGTCGAGATCGGTCGCGGCGAGATGCTGCCTATAGTCTCTAAGCGTGGCCCGGTAGAGCGACCCGTCGAGGCGTTCGCCGCCGTTGAGGCAAAACAAACCTCGCACGATGGCGTCGTCGAGTGCAAGCTCGTGGTCGGAAGCGGACTCGGCGATGTGGGCGGCTGCGGCGCGGTAGGTTCGGCGTGCCTTATCGAGCCGACCGGCGAAAAGGTCCACGACGCAGTGAGCGAGCGCGAGGCGTGGATTCGTTTCCGTCACTTCGGCGGTCAGGAATCGGTTCGCAGCCTGGAGCCGGATGAGGCCCTCGCTCAGCCACAGCCGCATGCCGCCGGCATCGAGGAGGATCTCGCCGGCGAGGGCGGGATCGCCCGCCTCGCTAGCGTGGCGCATGGCGGCGACGAAATCGCCCCGACGGCGTAGGGCTAGCGCGAGCCGCCGATGGACGTCGCGGAGGCGCTCGGGAGAATCCTGCGACTGCCGCTTCGTGCAGTAACGCCGGATTAGCGGGTGCAGTGTCCAGGTTTCGGTCCCTGCGATGCGAACCGACTGAAGTAGTCCGCGAACGGCGGGCATCGCATCGATCCGGTCCTTGAGGCCGGTGCCATCGAGAACCTCGTCGAGCAGTTCGGCGTCTGCCTGCTCGAAGAGGCCGAGGTCGAGAAGCAGTTCTCGGTCCGCGCGAGAGATTCCGCGCCAGAGCCGGGATTCGAGCCAGTTCCCTACGATCTGCCGAGTCTCGCCGTCGCCTCCGGCGTCGCGTTCCATCTGCAGGATGCGGAGCGCGAACGGCCAGCCGCGCGAGTCGCGCATCGCCGCGTCGAGCTGACGCCGTGAAAGCCCGGCGTCGAAGAAACGGGCAACGTCAGACTTCCCGAAGCGCAATCGCTCGGCGTTGAACACCGACGCACGGCGTTCGAGCACCGGGGAGGCGATGTCGAGCGTGGCCGGTAGTTCGCGGCATGCGACGGCCACATGGAGGTTTGCCGGCGCGTGAGTCAGGAGAAACCCGATGAGGGCGTGCGAGCCCGGATCCGCGACCCGCTCGAGCTCGTCGAGTGCCAATACGCACGGTCCGTCGTGCCGGGCGACCGCGTCGAGGACCAGTGCGGTCCGGTTTGGGTGTGCGGCGTAGTGGCCAGTCCCCTCCTCGCGATCAAGCAGATCAACACCGGCGGCTTGGAGGGCGAGAGTCAGGTATGCGTCGAGGACGTGTGGCACATCCTGGATGTCCAATGACAGCCAGGCCGTAAGAACGCCTTGTGCCCTTAGGCTGCGGCATGACTCCGCGAGCAAGGTAGTCTTACCGAATCCTCCCGGCGCGTGCAGGATCGTGAGCGGACGTGCCGTCGGCCGGACGGCGGCGAGCAGCGTGGCCCGTTCGACGTACCCGGGCACCCGGTCAGGTACGGTGACCCTTGTGCGCAGGAGCCATGGCGGCATCGCGAAATCGTCGAGGTGGGACTGCCGCCCCGCCGGTTCCGCTGTGTTGTCGGCGTTAGAGGTGAGCGCCACGGAAATGGTCTCTGACGTTGCTCCTGCTGACCCGATTCTACCCTTGGTCGCCGCTTCGGTCTTGGCGACCACTGCGCGTAGCGATAGTTGCCACGAAAGAGACCACTATCACAGTGATAGCCGACAGAACAGTCGCGAATCTGACCGATGTGGCTGAAGTCACCCCGGGCGCCGGCATGGCCAAGGATGGCGAGTCGGGCTTCACGCGCGAGCACCCGCTACTCGAGCTGACGTTCGCATTGATCGGGCAGGATGCCCAGCGAGCGGGCGCGTCGGACGGCCTCGTCACGGTTGCTCACGCGGAGCTCGTGGAAGATGTTGCGAACGTGGTAGCGAACACCGTGGATGGTCAGTCCCAGTGCGTTGGCGATATCCTCGTCGCGTTGAATAGCGAGCCGTGCGAGTACGTCCTTTTGCTTGCGGGTAAGCTGGGGCGACTCGTCCCCGTTTGCCCGTCGGACCGACGACCACAACCGTTTGGCGGTGCTGGCCAACGTGCCGGCCGGCAACGACTCGGCGAACTGGCCCAGCAGGCCGGTCACAGCCCCACCGACCTGAACGAGAGGACGGTCGTATCCGGCCCCGCCATGCATTTCCAGGTACGCCTTCAGAGCCGCCGCGGCGGCCTCGTCGTTGCCGGCACGCACTTCAAGCGCCGTTGATAGCGCCAGTGCTCGAAACCAGGTCCGTTTCAGTCCACGATCGCACGCGACGTTGACGAGTTCGCGTACCAGGGTTCGGCCCGCCTCGAATCTGCCGAGTGCCGTGAGCACACGAATCCGGGCGCAACTCACCGACTCCATCTCGCGCCAGGTTTGCCCGGCGAGATCGACGCAACCGGCGTGGTCGGTGGGCAATCCGGTCGTGCGCCACAGTTGTTCAGCTTGTCCGGTTCGGCCGGCGTCGGAAAGAACGGAGACGTATTTCGCCGCTAGGAAGCGCCCGAGGGCGGTCAGTTCCATGCGTCGGGCGTGTTCCCACATCTCGTCCAACGTGGCGATGGCGTGGTCCACGCCAGCCAGTTCCAGGTCCAGTTCCGCTGTCACGTCGCTGGCCGCCGCGTACAAGGCGAACGGTGCGCCTTGTCCATAGACGTCCTTCCAGAGACGAGCACCGTGATCGCTAACCCTGAGAATCCGGTTGCGCTCTAGGCTCAGTTCGCGCAGGAGTACATCGGCGTGGGACGCTAGCGACGGATCATGCAGGAACCTCGCCTTCGCGGTATGTTGGCCGCTCCGATACCACTTCCGTGCGTCCTGTATTTCGCCGCGTGCCATCGCCATCTGACCGAACTCGAAATCGACCAGCACGTTCAGGTACGCGGAACGCCGACCGAGCTGGCGCACGCTGCGCCCGCGACGAAACGCGGACTCGAACTCCGCTTGGAGGCTGTGGAACAGGCACAGTCCCCAATTCGCCGTTGCCCTCCGCGTCAACGGCAGGCTGGGCACATCTGCGCAACGGCGGGCGGAGGCCAGGACCGCGATTGTGTTCGGGGCGTCGACAGGCTCGCACCCGGTCACCGCTAGCATGCCCCGAGCGATCTGCCAGTCCAGTTCGAAGTCAAGGCCCTGCTTACGATCGTTCCCGTGGGGCACCTGGTCGAATTGCCGTCGGGCCTCGCCCAGCCGTCCGGTTGCCATCAACACGACGCAGCGTGCCAGCAGAAGCCGCGGATTCGCTGCCATCGTTTCGTCCGTGAGGCAACGGCAGGCGGCGGCCAGACGACCCGAGCCATTGCGGATCCACCACTGCAAACACCCCGCCTCGAGCAACATCCGGCCAGCGAGATCCAGGTCGTCGGCGTCTGCGGCATGCCGCATGGCGGCGACGACTTCGCCTCGCCGCGCCAAGGCTTTGCCTATCCGGCGGTGAACATCCCGGTAGCGGTCCGGTGTGTTGCGCTGCCGTCTTTCGATGCAGTGCTCGCGCAGCAGGCGATGGAGCCGAAAAATATCCGGTGACGTCCCGATCCGTTCCAACAGCCCCGCGAGTCGCGGCATCCGCACGACGCGCGCAAATGCCTGCGGTGTATGCACCACCTCTTCGAGCAGGTCTTCGTCGATCCAGTCGAAGAGTCCGACGTCCAGGATCAGATCCCGATCGCCATCGGGGACGCCCTCCCAAAAGCGTCCCTCGATCCAATTGCCGATCACATCCCTAACGACGAACGGCGCTCTGACTGCCTGCGAATCCCGTCTGCCCCGGCGGCAGGCTTCGTTTCGGCAGATTTGCAGCGCAATGGGCCAGCCCGACGAGTTCTGGACCACTGCGGCGAGTTCACGCCGGGACAGCTTGAAGTCGAAGAACCGCGCGATGTCACCTTCGCTGAAGCGCAATTCGTCGGCGGTCAGGATCTGTGCGCCGCCACCGAGCACGGCATCGAGCGCGTCGAGGCCAACGGGTAGTTCGCGGCACGCCACGGCGACATGCAGGCACGGCGGCGCGTTCCTAAGCATATAGCTCAAGACCGACACCGACTCCGGATCGGTCAGTTTGTCAAGCTCGTCGAGGGCCAGGACGCAGGGTCTACCCCATTCCTCGAGCGACCGCAGAAGCAATGTGGCCTGCGGGGTCAGCGGTCGGATCTCAGCGGCTGCGTCTTCCAGGGGTTCAAGGACATCCAGACCTGCAGCGTGGAAGGCCAACACGAGATAGGCGGACAGCACCTCGGGCCCGTCTTCCCGGTCAAGGGTGAGCCACGCCGTCGGGACGCCGCGTTCAACGGCCTCCCGGCAGCTCGCTGCAAGCAGCGTCGTCTTGCCGAATCCGGCAGGGGCCATCAGCAACGTCACCCGGTCCCGGATCAGATCGCATCGACCTTGTAGTCGGATGCGATCGCAGTAGCCATCAGTCGACTCTGGCACGGTCACCCGGTGTCGCAACATCCATGACGGGGCGGACAGCCCGTCGCCGTCGTCCGTCGTCGTGGGGTTGTGATTCGATTCGCTCATACCGAAAAGCCCGCCTAAGTCTCTTGGATGCGGTAGTAGCTCTCGCGCGAGTCAGGTTTCGATGCCGATGCTCCCCATCAATCGTCGGCCTGGATTGCTCCGCTAGGGTGACGCAACGTGCCTCACCACGGTGCATCGCCATCCGAATGGCTTGGGCCGGGATTCTGCCGTCTTGGTAAACGCGCCTTGCGTTGGCCAACCACGACGGATTCGGATGCGGAGTCTACTTGTCCGATCATGGTCCTGTCATCCCCTGTCATCCTCGTGGACCATCCCCTCGCCGAGGCGTCGACGCAGTTGATCTGGGATGAGGCCGGGTCGGCTCCGCTGGCCGCTTCCTGCAATGTGGCACAGAATCGTCGAGGAGGACGGCGGGATCGAGTATGTCGGCAGCATCGAGGGACCCTGCGCAGTCGGGCCCGCGCTGCTTGCAAGGTGACCTCGTGCGCTACGAGCTGCCGCCATGGGTGATCGAAACAATCCGTTTCGACGTTGCGCACGACTCCCTCGAAGACGCGGGCATCAACACGATCCCCGATCTGTCGACCGCCGTGAAGACTACGGACATCGCGCCCGCGCCGACGGCAATTTCCTGACCACTGTGCACTAGCAGTCTGGAATCCCGGCACTAGTCCGTATGGAGTGCGACTACCAATGCCCGGTTCGTGAATACTCAAGCATGAGTGGGAAGTTCGCCGGAGGTTGAGTCCGATGTCTGGGAATTCAGTCGTATGTGCCGTTGCCGTCTTGCTAGTGGCGGGTGTTGGCTACCTAGTTTGGATGGATTGGCGCCAGCAGGTCGCCGGGCCGCCGGGAACGCACGAACCGGACGTGCGGGAGATGGACCGGCTCGCGGAGGAAGGCGCCAAGTCGTTGATCGCGGCGGAGAGCCGGTTGATCGACGTGGCCGACGGGCAAACGCAGGGGGCGGAAAACCCACCGGCGATGGCACCGCCCGGCTTCGAGCCGTCGCCGCTCCCGGCAAGCGAGCCGGTACCGCCGGCGGGATACGCGTTCGTGGCGTCCCACGAGGTCGAGTGGGGGCGGATGACGGCTGCCGACGTCGAACGGGCGCCGTCGACGCCGCCGGCCTGGATGGCGTCGGGCGTGGCGGATCTCCTGGCGCAGACGGAAGCTGCCGGGAGGGACTGGACCTACGGCTGGGTGCAGCTGGCCGAAGACGACGGTGCCGAAGCGCTCCAGAGCGTGCTGGAGGTCGAGGGTGGCGAGGTGCTCGGGCAGTCGGGACCCATTGTGCGGGCGCGGCTGCCGGGAGACGCGGCGCAGCTACAGGCAATCGCCGCGGCGGCGCCGGTAGCCGGCGTCGGCACGTGGCCGGTGCAGCAGAAGATTCTCGGCGACCTCCCGGAACGGGCTCTTGCGAACGCGCACGACGAGGCGCCCGTGTGGATCACGCTGATGGACGGCGACCCGGACCGCCGCTGGCGTCGCGCGCTCGTGAACAAGGGTGCGGAGGTCGGGCATTTCGACCCGGCGATCCGCACCTACGCGGCAACGCTGCCGCTCGGCGTCCTCGAGCAGGTAGCACGCGCGGACTACGTGCTGGCGATCGAACCCATCGGCCGGCTGGAACCAGCGCTGGAGTTCATGACGTCGGTTATGGGTGCGGACGGGGTGCGCGTCTACGACGAGTCGAAAGGGCTGTTTTCGGGCGTGGGCGGCGCATCGGTCCCGGTGGGGATCATGGATACCGGCTTCAATCTCAACCACGCCGACCTCTCGTCCAACCGGCGCAGCATCTGCGGGCTGAACTTCGTCAAGGATACGGATTACGGGGAAGCGGACGAAGTCATGTGGTATGACTCGAACGGTCATGGCAGCTATGTGTCGGGCGTCCTGCTGGGCAACGGTGCGGTGAACCGGAGCCGGGCGGGGCTGGCACCCTTGGTGCAGGACATCCGCGTCGCCAGGGTAGTCGGCGATTACTCTTCGGCGCTCGCTTGGGGCCGTGCCATGGACTGGTTCGCGACACCGACGGATTGCGGCGAAGGGACGGCCCGCAAGGCGCTTGTCATCAACGCCAGCGTAGGTTTCCGATCCAACATCTGGGGCGGCCGGTCCGTCGTGGAACGGAAGATCGACGCCTCGGTGAGCACGGCGCGGCAGCTCTTCGTCGTGGCGGTGGGCAACGCAGGTGACGACGCCTTCATAAGCACGGCGGGTGCCAAGAACGGGCTCGCGGTCGGCGCCACCGAGCATCACGGCGACATCGCCGCCTTCAGCGGCCGCGGCCCGACCTACGACGGGCGGCTGTTCCCAAAGGTCGTTGCATTGGGTTCGTCAGTCGCGACTACCCGCGGCGCGGCGTGGGGCGTTGACTACGGTAGGGTCGGTGGAACGAGCATCGCGTCGCCGGCGGTCGCCGGGGTTGCCGCCATGGTGATGGACGCCGCCCCGGGACTGCGCGAGGAGCCGGCGGCGGTGCGTGCGCTGCTCATGGCGAGAGCGATCAAGCCCGAGACGCTGTTGGCGGACCCGGACGGGTTTCGGGCGCACAACACCGACGGGCCGGGACGGATGCAGAACATCTACGGTCTGGGCATGGTTTCGGCGCGCACGGCGGTGCTTGACCGGGACGGGGAGGACGGCTGGACTGGCGGTGCTGCGGGGTTCGACATGGAAGTCGGCGACTACGCGTACTACGACGTCGAGGTACCACCGGGGGCGAGCCGGCTGGACGTGGTGCTGACCTGGGACGAACCGGCAGCGGAACTGGTCAACGATGCGGTGCTCCACGATCTCGACCTGTGGGTGGACCGGGACGTGGAATGCGGCGAGGCCGCAGCGTGCGGGCAGTACCGGTCGCGGTCCCGGCGCGACAACGTGGAATGGGTGATCGTGCGCAACCCGCCGCCCGGGACGTACCGCGTCAAGGCGCTGCCGAACCGGATCTTCGGGGCGGCGCCAAGGGCGGGGCTGGCCTGGACGGTGGTCCGGGGCCACTCGATGCCGTCGCTCGCCGTGGCGGTCGAGGAGGCGGAGATCGAGGTTGCGCCGGACGAGCCGTTCGACGTGTCGGTGACGGTGTCCTCTGATGGCTACGTCGCGTCAGGCACCGTACTGCGGGTGGATTGCCGTGCTCCGGACACGTCTGGCGCCTGCGACCTGGCCGTCGTCGCCGGTGCCGACAGCCGCACGACCCGCGAGGACGGGCGCGAAGTGTCGCTCGGGCGAAACCTGAACCTGGGGATCGGTGTGTACGCCCTGGGCGAACTCGGTCCGGACGAGGAGCAGACCGTGACCTTCCGGATGATCGGGAGACGCGAGGGCAGTGTGCGGATGCACTTCACGGCCATGGGGTGGAACGCGGCGTTCGATTCGGCTTCGGTGGATGTTGCCGTTGGCGATCCGCCGGGCGATCCGCCGACACCGGCGAGCAGGCCAGCGAACGACGACTTTGCCGCCGCCATGCGACTGGAGGGGCCGGAAGGCCAAACGGGCGTGGACCTGTTGCACGCGACGGCTGAAGTCGGCGAGCCGGACCTGTCGCCGTTTCCGTATCTCCCGGGCCCGCGTAGGACGGGGGTGCGGACGGTTTGGTTCTCGTGGACTGCGCTCGATGCGGGCTTGGTACGGTTCACGCTGCCGCAGCGCTTGCGCAACGACTACAGCCCATCTGTGGTGCTCGACGTCTACGAGGGCGACGCGTTGACGGGCCTCGTGCGGGTAGGCGTGCCACGAGCCGGAGGAGGCACCACGTTCTTCGCGGAAGCCGGCGCGAGGTACCGCATCCGCCTCGGGATAGACACGTTTGCGTTGGCCCAGGGGGCGCTTTCTCCCGGCCGTTTTGGAGTCGGAACCCGGCAGCGGCCGACCCCGGTACTGGCGTTGAGCTGGGCTCCGGCTGTCCGGCCCGCCAACGACGACTTCGCGCTCGCGGCGGTGATCGAGGGCGCCTCGGGCTGGGTTGAGGGCAACAACCAGGCGGCGACGATCGAACCCGGGGAACTGATGGGGTTTGCCGATCATCGACGGTTGCGCGCCTTGTGGCCCTCCAAGGCAGCCAGCGTGTGGTACCGGTGGACGGCGCCGTCGTCCGGCGATTGGCGTTTCTCGGAGCACGGCACATTCACCGTGGTTTCCGTTTACACGGGCGGAAGCGTGGCCGAAACGAGGCTGGTCTCCGGTGCGCCGGGGCGCCCTGCGGTGTTTCCGGCACAAGAGGGACAGGAGTACCGGATCTCGGTGGCGGCCACGGACGCCTACGCATCGGGGGGCGATTTCGGACTCAGTTGGGGTCCGTATTTCCGCCGCAATCCCCGCAACGACGACTTCGCGAACGCCCAGTCGGTCACCGGCGGCGTCGCCTATTCCTTCGCGAGACTGAACGACCTGACGGTGGAACCCGGCGAACCGCCCGAATCGGGGGCGCGCACGTTCTGGTTCGACTGGGATTCGCCCGGGGACGGCAGGTACGTGTGGCGGGCGTGGGCGGGAAGCCGGACGTTCAGCACCATGGGCCAAGGGCCGCTGCAGATCTCGGTCTTCGAGGGCGAAGAACTGGCTTCCCTCCGCCCCGTGGCGGTGGACGACGCCACGGATCAGACGATGTTCCCGGACATCGTGCTTGATGCCGAGGCGGACACGCCCTACCGACTGGCCGTCGGACTTCCGCGGGACGCCGCCGAGATGATAATCGGGTCGCATGTCATCGTCATGGAAGTGGGCGAGGTGCCCGCGAACGATGACCTCGTCAACGCGGCGGCGCTATCGGGTACAAGTGGATCCGCGATGGGATCGAACCGATTCGCAACGCTGGAGACGGGCGAGTTTTCCGGGGCATTGGGCGATTCCTCGCTGTGGTGGTCCTACGCTGTGGCGGAGTCCGGTTGGACGCGTTTCGCCACGGATCGACGCGATACGAAGATTGCGGTCTACCGACGCGACGAGTACGGCGAACTGGAGCTCGTCGGGGCGAGCCGCCCCATCGGGGCAACCGACCCCGTCGTCGCGTTCCACGCACGGGCGGGCGTCGAGTATTTCATCCGGGTCGGCGCATACATTCATGATCGTGAGGGACGACGAGGCACCGGCTTGGGAGACTTCGAAATCAGCTGGCGCCCCGGCGCCCCTCCCGCGCGGGTGCGGTACGTCCACGGAATCGATGAAGGCGACAACGCGGCGGACGGGAGCCCGATCATTTTCGGCAGGGTCGGTGCCCAGGCTCTCAACGCCGATGGCTCCGAGCACTACCTTGCCTCGGATCTCGGGCTGATGGTGTTCGCTCGCGATACCAAGACGGGTCGGCTGACGCCGCGGCAAACGCTGGACGGATACCCGGTCGGCGATGCTCAGCTTCTTTGGGACGAAGCGGGCGAAGCGCTCCTGGTGGCGCAATGCGGGGACTGGTGGCGGTTCACCGCGCGTCAGGGCGGCGGCTTGGAACACGCGGGTGTGCTCGGTGGGGCGCCGTGCCCGGGCGGTCGCGTGATACTGCATGAATCGCACCTGATCCACGTAGACAGCTCGAACGCCCTCGAGACCTACGCCTTCGGGGACGACCACGCGACGGTCAGCCTGATGGACCGGTTCGCGATCGCCGGGGTCGCCGACGCCGTACTGACGGCGGATGGCGCAAACGCCTATGCCTTGACCCGGCATGGCACGGAGAACACTTTGTACGCCCTGACGCGCGACACCGAAACCGGGGCGCTGACCCTTACCACGACCATCGGCAGTGGTACCGATACCGGCGACGGCGCCGTGGTTCCCGAACTCACCGAGGTGGTTGGGATGGCCGTTGGGGGGTCGCACCTGTTCCTTACGCTCGGGTCCGGTGGCACCGACACCTTGGTGTTCGACTTGGCCGATCGGGCCTACCCGGCATTCTCGCAAGCGCTGCCATCGTTCGTCGACCCGACGAGCGGGGCCGACTGCCGACACCTTTCGTTGCGCAGCAACACCAACGTGTTGGACGTGTTCTGTAGTCGCTTCGCGCACTACTACTCGGTCCAGGTCGGTCCCGATGGCGCATTGCTGCCGGAAGAGTACCTTCGCCTTCGCTATGAGAGGGATGCCGACCTGCCCCTGCACACGGATAGCTTCGGCAACCCGCTCATGCGCTGGACCGGGGGTGCGATCGCATCGGTGGGCACCAGCCCTGACGGGCGCCACCTCTACGTGGCGGGTTCCCGAGTCTCGCGGGAGCAGATCTTTTCCCTCGAAAACGGGTTACACGTGTTTGAACGCGTCTACGGTACGGAGGATTGAATCGATGTCTGGCAGGAGGAATGATCGGATGCTTCGAGGGGTACTCTCAGGAGCCGTTGCCGTGGCGTTCGCCGTCGGCATGGGGATGTTGTTCTGGGTAGGTGGGCCCGAACCGGCAGACGAGCCGGAGCCGCCCGAATGGGACGAACTGGATTCGGCCGAAAGGGACAGGCACGCGGAGGAGGCCGCCAAGACCCTGATCGCGGTCGAGAGCCGAACGGCCAACGCGGTCGGCGGTCAATCGCCGGCGGTCGAACCGGGGACGGCCCCACCCGGCTTCAATCCGCTGGCGCGCACGGCACGGGAACCGGTGCCGCCGGCGGGCTACGCGTTCGCCGCTCGGCACGAGGTCAAGCGCGCGCCGATGACGGCGGCCGACTTCGACCGGGTGCTCCCGCGGCTGCCGGACTGGATGATGTCGGGCGAGGCGATACTGGCAGCGCAGGCTGCGTCGCACGGGCGGGGATGGACGTACGGCTGGGTGAAGCTGGCGGATGCATCGACCATCGGTGATCTCCGAGAGGTGCTGGAGGTCGCGGGCGGCGAGGTCCTGGGACAGGCGGGCGACCTGGTGCGGGCGCGGTTGCCGGGCGACGCAGCGCGACTGCGGACGATTGCGACGGCCCAGCCCGTGGCGGGAGTTGGTGCGTTGCCGGCTCGGGGCAAGGTGACGAGCGATCTCGCGGAGCGAGCCTTGGCAAACGCCCCGGACGACGACGTGCCGGTCTGGATCACGTTGATGGACGGCGACGCCGACGGTCGCTGGCGGGCAGCCCTCGTGGACATGGGCGCGGAAGTGGGTCGCTTCGACCCGACGATCCGGACCTACGCGGCAACGCTGCCGCTCGGCGCGCTCGAACGGGTGGCAGCCGCTGACTTCGTGCTGGGGGTGGAGACGATCCGCCGGCTTGAACCGGCGTTGGAGTTCGCCACGGCCGCGATGGGTGCGGACGCCGTGCGTGCCTACGACGAGTCGACGGGCTTGTTCGCCGGCGTGGGCGGGGCCTCGGTCCCGGTCGGGGTGATGGACACCGGTCTCAATGTCGGTCATCCGGCCATCGCGACCAACCGGCGGAGCATCTGTGGCGTGAACTTCACCGTACCCACCAGGGAACAGGACCAGGACCTGTGGTTCGACGCCGACGGGCACGGCACGGCGGTCGCGGGCGTTGTGTTGGGCAACGGCGTGGGGAATCCGAGCCGGGCGGGGATGGCCCCGCTGGTGCGGGACATCCGCTTCGCCAAGGTGTTGGGTGTTGGAGTAAACGCCACGTCGCTCGGTTTCGGCCGAGCCATGGACTGGCTCGCGAGACCGACGGAGTGCGGCGACGGGGTGCCCCGCAAGGCCCTGGTCGTAAACGCCAGCGTGGGCAGTCTCTGGATTGCCTTCGATGGACGGTCCACCATCGAGCGGAAGGTGGATGCAACGGTGTGGACCGCACGGCAGCTCTTTGTCGCAGCGGCGGGCAATGAAGGCACGAACGGAAGGCATAGTGCCATGGCTGTCGCCAAGAACACGCTATCGGTCGGGGCGACGGACTACAACGGCGACATCGCTGGTTTCAGCAGCCGAGGACCCACCTACGATGGGCGGCTGCTGCCCCATGTCGTTGCCCCGGGCGTTCGCGTGACGTCCACGGACGGTGCCGGTAGGGACACCTACGTCAGTCAATCCGGCACCAGCTTCGCGGCACCGGCGGTTGCCGGTGTGGCTGCGCTGGTCATGGATGCCATCCCCGGGCTGCGCGAGGAGCCGGCGGCTTTGCGGGCGCACCTCATGGCCGGCGCCATCAGGCCGGCCGGGTTCCTCGAGGACACCGACGGTTTCCGGAGGCACAACACGGACGGCCCGGGACGGCTTCAGAACGTCTACGGTCTGGGCAAGGTGTCGGCCCGCACAGCGGTGCTGACGAGGGACGACGACGACGGCTGGACCGTGGGCGCGGTCGCGTTCGACGCCGACGCCGACAGCTACGCCTACCACGATGTCGTGGTGCCGCCGGGGTCGAGCCGGCTGGACGTGGTGCTTAGCTGGGACGAACCGCCGGCCGAATTGATCGTGACCCCCGTGCTCCACGACCTCGACCTGTGGGTGGACCCCCACGCTTCGTGCGGCTCGGTGGCCAAATGCGGTAGGTACGCATCCCGTTCCCGCACGGACAACGTCGAGTGGCTGATCCTGCGCAATCCGACACCCGGGGTCTACCGTGTCAAAGCGCTCCCCAATCGCATCCACGGGGCCGCGCCCCGGGCGGGGATGGCGTGGAAGGTCGTCCGTGGCGACTCGACGCCGACGCTCGCCGTGGAGTTGGACGCCGAGCAGATCGAGGTGACGCCCAACGAGGACTTCGACGTGGCGGTCACCGTGTCGTCGGACGGGTACGTTGCGGCGGGCACGCGCCTCCGGGTGGACTGCCGTGCGATGACCGGCACGGAGATCTGCCACGATCTGGAGTTGGTCGCCGCCGGCTCGAGCTACGCACCGGGCGAGGATGGCACCCCGCGCGGGTTCGATCGCATTGCCGGTACGACATTCCCCTTGGGCGAGGTTGGTCCGGACGAGCGCCAGAGTGTGACGCTGCGGCTCAGGCGGGGGATTCCGGGGAGTTTCCGGTTGCACTTCACGGCCAGCGGCTGGAACGCCCGTGGCGGTTCCGGGTCGGTGGGCGTGGTCGTCGGTATGTCGGGTTACGAACCGCCTCCGCCGACAACCCAGCCCGCGAACGACCGTTTCGACGCGGCCATACACCTCGACGACACTGAAGGCGAGACGACCTTCGACCTGCAGTTCGCAACCTTCGAGGCGGGCGAACCGATGGTGAGTACAACGCCCGTTACCCCAGCCTCTCGCCCGCGGTCACTGTGGTACACGTGGACAGCGGACGACTCGGGCCTGGTGCGGTTCACCATCGCGAAAACGACCGCAGACGACTATTCGGAGACGGTTTTCGTCGGCGTCTACGAAGGCGAAGCCCCGACCGCATTGGTGCCGGTGGGTAGTGAAAAGCTCGGCGGCGCAGCGACTTTCTTCGCGCAGGCCGGCAGAACCTACCGAATCCGGCTGGGTTTGGCGGATTGGGGCCTGACGACGGATGGCCGACACCGGTCCACGCCGACGATGACGTTGAGCTGGGGACCGGGTAGCCGACCCGCCAACGACGCCTATGCGCAGGCGGCGCCGATTGCGGGCGAGACGGGAAGCGTGGACGGCAACAATCAGGCGGCGACGACCGAACCCGACGAGTTGATAGGCTTCGCCAACCCGCGCTCTCCGGCAGTCCTTGGCCCCACCAAAACCGCCAGCGTGTGGTACCGGTGGACGGCGCCGTCGACTGGTGACTGGCGTTTCCGGACGAACCGGGGGGACCTGGTCGTGAGCGCGTACATGGGCAAAAGCGTGGCAGCGGCGAGGCTTGCCTCCGGCGTGCCGGACGACGAGGCGGTGTTCCCGGCCCAGGCAGGTCAGGAGTATCGGATCTCGGTGGCGTCGCCCCTCGCCTACCTGTCGGGTGGCGAGTTCACGTTGGAATGGGGTCCGGGTGCCCGCAGCGATCCCGGCAACGACGACTTCGCGGCCTCCCTGCCGCTTGACCCCAGAACCGAAGTGGAAGTCGATTTCAATTCGCTCACCGTGGAGAGCGCCGAGCCAGCGGCGACCGGCGTCCGTACCGCGTGGTTCTCGTGGCAGCCCCCGAACGACGGGCGCTACACGGCATTCCTCGAGTTTGCGCGGTGGTGGGACAACAGGTGGGGCGAAGTGCCGTACCAGTTGTCGGCGTTCGAAGGCGATGCGCTCGAGAGCCTGCGCCCCCTCGGGGTGCACGACGCAAGCCGGGGAATGCGTCCCGTCGTCGCGTTCGACGGGCGGGCGGATGCGCCGCACCGGATCGCCTTGGGGCTGGCCCGTGGCGCCGCCGAAACGCCCTTGCGCGGATCGCCCGCGTTGGCGCTGGAGGTGGGGGAAACGCCCCCCAACGACGACCTCGCCAACGCCCAGGCTCTCTCGGGGTCTCGGGGTTCCGTTACCGGTTCCACCAAGTTCGCGACCATCGAGGCAGGCGAGCAGACCGGCGAATCCGGTGGTCGCTCGGTTTGGTACACGTACCGGACGGAGGAATCGGGTTGGGTTCGATTCGACAACCCGCGTCTCCAGGGGCTGCACTTCAGGGTATACCGGCGCGACGGGTTCGGCGGGCTCGAGCTTGTGGCGATCGGTCGGGAAGTGGATACCAGCGCCTTTTTTGCCAGCGATCCACACCCCACGCACGTGACGTTCCATGCGGAGGCAGGCGTGGAATACGTACTTCGGCTTTCGATCAACTACTACGGTCGCGATGGATTCGGCGGTCGGTTCGGCGGCGACTTCGAAGTCACCTGGGGGCCGTCGTACCCGCCGGCGCAGTTGCGCTACGTCCAGGCGATCAACGACTTTTGGAATCATTTCACATTCAAGGAGGGCACGATCGATCCCTACGACTTCGGGATTATCGGCGACATGGTGTCGAACGGTGAGGGGACGGAGATCTACGTGGCCTCGGACCTCGGCTTGATGGTGTTCGAACGCGACGCCGATACCGGCATGCTGGCACCTCTGCAGACCTTGGCGGACCACCCGATCCGCGGCGACCACAGTCTGCATTGGGATTCCGCGGGATCGGCGTTGTTGGTCGCGGCCTGCAACGGCTGGAAGAAGTTCACGCCCGTGGATGGCGGCGGCCTGGCGTACGCGGGGGACATCGCGAACGCACCGTGCCCCGAGGGCGAGCTCTTGCTGCATGGCTCGTTCATGCACCAGGTGAACAAGCCGTGGTTGATCGAGACGTACGAATTCGATGCGGACCACGCCTCCTTGGCCTTTGCTGACGCGCTGGTGTTCGCCGGTATCGACCAAGCGGCGATGACAGCCGATGGCAGCAACCTGTATGCCGTGGCGGTGGACGGTGAAGACGCGAAGCTGCTCGCCATCGCGCGCGACGTGGAGACGGGCGGGCTAAGCATCACCGCAGTCATCGGCGAAGGCAGCGCGGCCGGCGACGGTGCCGTGGTCCCCGAACTGAAAGGCGTGACCGCTTTGGCCTTGCAAGCACCGCATCTATTCCTCGCCTTGGGGGACGGAAAAGGCGGCACGGATACGATGGTGTTCGACCTCGCCGACCGAAGCAACCCGGTGTTCCAGGATTTCCTGCCGGCATTCGCAGGCTTCCATGACGACAGATCGGAATGCGACATTGCGAATGCGTGGACCGAAGCGATCGCCATGGAGATGTTCTGCAGCAACTTCGAACAGTTCTACGTCGTCCAGGTCAACCCCGATGGCGCGTTGGTGCCATCGGATTACAGCCGCAACCAGCCGGTATTCAGGTTTCAAGACGCCTATGGCAACCTGCTTCCCCGGATTACCCACTATACGGCGGTCACGCCGAGTCCGGACGGTCGTCACGTGTACCTCGCGGGTACTGCGGGCACGCGCATTTTTGCCGTGGGCAACGAGGTGCACGTGTTCGAGCGAGTCTATGGCGACGGCAGCGAGGACGAAGAAGAGAGGGACGCTGACTGATCGGAGGCGAAATAAACGACGGCATCGTGAGGTACGTAGCATGGACATCCGGATCCGGTTACTTTTTTCCTTCCCCCTGTGGCTAGCAGTCCTGCTCCCGGCATGCGAGTCTTCGCCACCCAACCGACCGCCGACGGCTCGCTTTGCGGTCAGTCCGTCGTCGGGCCCGCCCCCGCTCTCGGTAACCCTCGACGCCTCGGCTTCCCGGGACGTCGATGGTTCAATCGCGAGGTATGAATGGGACTTCGGCAACGGTGCGATCGGCACCGGGCGCACGGTCGAACACGTCTACTCGGAGTCGGGCGCGTTCACGGTGCGACTGACGGTCACAGACGACGACGGGGTCGTCGGGGAAGCCAGCAAGGAACTCGTCGTCAACCGCGTGCCGACGGCACGGATCGTCGCGGATCCGGTCGATGGCAAAGCGCCTGTGACGGTGACCTTCGACGCGACAGCGTCGGCGGATGAGGACGGCGAGATCGTCTCCTATGCGTGGGAAGTCGATGGTGCCGCTCCGGCGAGCGGGGCCACGGTGGAACACACGTTCACCGACCCCGGCGTCTACGCGGTGGGCCTAACTGTGAGGGACGACCTTGGAGGGGCTGCAGAGGCTGTATTCGAAGTCAATGCCCGGGACGATGCCGACGTTGCGTTCACGGTCCCGTATGTACCGGATGCTACGTATGCGGAGGAACTGCGCCCATGTGTATACCCGGACTCGACCTCAACGGGCGGTTGTACGCTAGACCGACTTCCGTTCATCGGAATGGAGCATTCGGTCCCGACGGTCGATGACGTGATGTCACGGGTGCTGGTTTCCCACCGCTGGATGGGGGACAGCTTTCGGGAAGTCCTGATGCAGTTGCCGGAGGATGTGCGGCTGCTGGCACGCTCGGTCACCGCGATCGTTATCGCAAGCGACGTTATCCCCGCCTACTACAACCCGACTTCGGGGGCGATCTACTTGGAAGCGGAATTCTTCTGGAGAACGCTTGAGGAACGGGCGGTAATCACCCTGGAACCGGATTTTCGTGGGGCATTCGGTGCCACACTCCAGCTTCGCGTGCCGTGGCGCAGCGTGCACAACAACACAACTTTGCGGCTTTGGGTACCGCCTGGCGAGACGCGTCCCGAGCTGCCCTTGGATTTCGCCGCGTTCGTCCTTTATCACGAACTCTCGCATGCGGCGGATTTCGTGCGCGCGTCCCGGCTCGACGGTTATGTCGACGGAGGCCAGACGGTTTGGGAAATGGCGGTCGCGGATTATTGGGGTTGGCCGTCCACTCAGTTGAGGTTGTCACATCCATTGAGGTCTGCGGTTATGCGCGGTCTGGCCGGTGTGGTCTTCCTCGGAGATGCTCCGACCCCCGAGCAGGAATCCCTCCAGCCGGATGATGTCGTCGACGAATTCGCCGAGGATGGCGCCGTCGACTTCTACAGCTATTCGACGCCGTACGAAGATCTGGCCGACATGCACGATTCCTTGCTCATGAGCTATCACCAGGGCTACGAGAAGGATGTCGGCATCGTGGGTACGGAGGCAGAGTCGGTTTGGGATTCCATCGTGGCCTGGGGTCAGCGTGGTCGGATGACCGATCCAGCGGTGATCGACCGGGCACGCCGGGTGATCGACCTAATCTATCCGGGCGATGCACAGGCGATGCACGGTTACTTGGCCGCCCGGCCTGCACCCTTGCCGATGCGGCGCGGCGAAACATGGGCGGAAAACCTCGTCCTCGAAGGCGGGGCAGACTTCAACGCCCCTGCTCATTCAAAGGGACCGTTGAAGCCGCTAGCCGGAACCCGGGCTGAACGACCGTTCTTGGCGTGGGCGTCCCGAAACGGCCTGACCGATATACGGCAACGCGACGACAAACGCCATCCATCCGCTGATGGTCGTCAGGGAGGGTCAGGCAGACTGGTGGGGTGCATCCTCTGGCCGGACGGGGTTCCGGTCGAACTTCGCGAGCGGGTCGGCATTCCCTAGCCGCTGGGCGGCCCGGTTGGCGATGACGCCGTCCGGCGTTGTCCCCGGCACTGGTCGCGTCGGAGACGGCGACTATAGGCGTGTGTGACGATCATTGCTGAAGGTACGATTACAGTATTGGCACGAGGACGGCCAAGCCTAGCCGTTCCCGGCCTACACGGTGATTCTGGTCTCGCGCGACGACCTGCCGGTCGACGTTCTGGCCCGCACTGCGGCAAACAAGGCCACGACAACGCCTTCAAGGTGCCGCTGATCGATCTGGAACAGCACCGTCCGCCGCGTGGCGGTTCCGGGCGAACAGGCGTTCTACGTCTGCGGCCAGCTGGCACAGCTGCTGCTGCGCGCGTCACGTACGGTCTGCTGCCGGTCGCGGCGCGGGGCCGGCCACGTCGGTGCTGAAGGCGAATCCTGCCCGACGACGGTCCCGCTGGCACCTCCGACCGTCGAAACGGGCGCACGTCAGATTTGTTGGTTTGTGGGAACATGAGGGTGTCTGGGGGGCATTCTGTAAGGCATAATGCTTCTACAGTTGTCCGGACAGGAGGTCCGCCATGCCCAGCACCGAGAACATCGAGCAGCTCGAACGCCGCCGCGACGCCCTGATCGGCGAGCTTGCCGCGGTCGGCGACTTCCGCCCCGGCTCGCTGGTGGAGACGCGCCGCAAGTGCGGCAAGCCGACGTGCCACTGCGCGCGGCCGGGCGAGACGGGCCACCCCGGCTGGGCGCTGATGCGCCGGGTCGCCGGCAAGACGGTGACCCGGGGCGTTCCGCGCACGGCGCTGGAGGAGACGCGGGCGCAGGTCGCCGAGCACAAACGGTTCCGGGAGGTGTCGCGCCGGCTGGTGGAGGCGAGCGAGGCACTGTGCCGGGCGCGGCTCAAGGCCGGCCGGGACGCGGGGCGGGTTGCCCAAAAAGGGGGCTCCGCGAGTCGCTGACGCAGACGTTCGCGGCCGACATCGCCGCCGAGATCGACGCGCTCGCCGGGCCGGGCGCGGCGCCCGGCGTCGCCCTCGGGACGGTCGAGACGGCGGTCCGGCGGCAGGCGCTCGGGCTGGCGGCGGCGCCTACGCGGGGCGGCGCGCCAAGGGGGTGGCCACGGTGCTCGGCGCGATGCGTCTCGAACGCGCGTACTAACGCCGCTTACGGCGATCGGTCGCCAGCCGGGACCTATTCGCCTTGTGCCGCCTCGTCGGACTCGCCGTGTTCCTCCAACCAGACCTTCTCCAGATACCGTGCGCCACGTAGCGTATTGAACATCGCGTAGTTGCCCTCGTGGCAGGCGTATTCGTAGAGGCTCGTATCGGTCTTGGGCCACGGGTATTCCCCGGCGTAAGGCGTCACGTGGTCGGGGTCGTGCACCGTGAATTGGTAAAGCAGACGGTTCGCGTCCAGCGGCGAGAACCGCTCCACGACGCGCAGCCCTTCCCGTGGTACGCCCGGATCGGCGAGGAAGTTGGTCGTATCGACCACAAGCGTATCGCCTTCCCACCAGCCGATGGAGTCGCCCGCCAGCGACCGCATGTCCTCGGGCAGATGCTCGGAATCCAGGCGGATGATGCGTGCCCAGTGCATCCACTCGATCAGGATCATCACATGGTCTTCGGTCTGCACGATGGTTTTCAAATTGTTGTAGACGATCGGTCGTACGGGCACCGTGACGTAGTCGAGATAGAGGCAGCGGTCCACCAGCGGCTGGGTTTCCATGTTGTCGTAGGGCCTCTCGCCCGTCGCGAGCCACCACGCCGTACCGTCGTTCTTGAACCAGCCCCTTTGCTTCAAGGTGGCCCGTCTCGCCTTGCCTGCCTCGGAGAGGCCGGGTATTCGTCCATTCGGCGGATCGACGATGATCGATGTGCGGTACCTGCCATCGATCTTGAACATCGTCGTTCCCGGGTCCAGCCAATAGAACTCGTAAGCGCCGACATCGGCACCCTTCGGTGGCGGGCCTCGGTCGGGATCCTTCGGACGGCGATCCGCTTCGGCCCATCTGGCTTGGCCTTCCTCCCTCGCGGCCGCGTCGGATGGGTCGAGATATGGGTTCTCTCCGTGTTTCGGGTCTCGCGTATAGGGCGTCAACGTGGCGATGTCGTAGCTTCCCGAGAAGTCCGGTTTCCCCGACGCGGTGCGCGGGAATTCCTCGGGTCCGGCTACGGCGACGGCGGTATAGGCAGATGCGGCAAGACCGAATGCGACGGCTGCGAGCTTGCTCATGGTGCCCCGTTAGCTGGACGGATTCCCCGCCGCCTACATCGTTGCGGCGGGCTTGGTCCAAGTCTAACAGGACGAGGGGGCCGGCAGCCGTATGGTCCCTGGGGAGACGCGCGACGCGCCTCGGACAGGAGGCATGCCGTAGGGGCAACCCTTGCGGTCGCCCGGACCTAGGGAAGGTCTGAACAAGACCTTCCCTAGCGCGGCACAGGGATGTGCCGCCAAATTCGATGGCGTAAGCCATTGAATTTGCGAGCGAAACTATTTGTTTCGCTACTGTTCAAGTCCAGGGACGGACTTGAACAGAGGTTTCCTAGCTGGTCTTTCGAAGTTCCTCGCGGACCACCCTGCGTAGCGTTGTCTCCAAGGTGTCGCCAGCCAGGTAGTCCCTGAGCGCTTGGTTGATCACGGTCTGATAGCCGCGCCCGTGTCGCCGGAAGGCGGCAAGGATGTCCTTGTCCAACAGTATCGTGATCCGCTCCTTGCCAGGCGGTTTCAGAACCGGTCCTCTCTTGGCGTTGCTAAGATCGTATTCCTTGCGCATAGGCGGGTCGGGTCGGTGGAAGGGAATGACGGGCGGAACGGCACCACAATCGACTGGAACTCGCGAGGCCGCGATGCACTTGACCTTGGGCGAAGAAATACTCCTGCTGCTGGTGGAGGAAGATACGGGCGATCTCCGCCCGGTTCGACCCTGGTCGATGGCGTGCGCGCTGGCGGGCGCTACCTTAATGGAACTGTCCATGCAGGGGCGCGTGGATACCGACCAGCACGACCTGATGCTTCTGGACAAGACGCCCACCGGCTGCGAGCCCCTGGACTCGGCGCTGGCCGAGATCGCTGCGACGGAGTGCCGCACGACGCGCTATTGGCTCGAGCGCATGGCGGAGCGCTTCGACGATGCAAGGGAAGGCTACTACCGGGAGCTGTCGGAGCGGGGGCTCGCCGTTCCCGGACGGGAAGAGATTCTCGACCCGATCGCCGAAGACGCAGCGCGCAGGGACGGGGCCGTTGTCGATGTGGATGACGCGCGGAGAGATTTGCGGCTACGGATTCTGCGGTCCCTGATGACAACCGACATCCCTGACGCCCGGGACGTGATGACTGTTTGTCTAGCGGACACCTGCGGGCTGTTGCGCAGCATGCTGCCAGGCGGGGAGCTCGAGGGGGTGCGCCCCCGCATCGCCCTGATGCGGCAGATGGACCAGATCGGCCGGACCATCACGGAGGCCATATGGGAATTGGACCCGCCGGTGCCGCCGCGGCGCACGCGTCCGGGCAAGCCGATCCCGGAAGCGCCCGGCTTGCCCCTGATCGGTAGCGGCATCGGCGTGGCGAGGGATCTCGGCGGATTCCTAATGCGGCAGTATCGGCGTCTCGGTCCCGTGTTCGGCCTGCGGCTGCCTGGACGGCGGTACGTGGTCATGGCGGGGTTGGACGCCAACCGTTTGATGTTGCGCCGCGGCAGGGAGCTGTTCCACTCGGCCCACGGCTGGCACGGCTTCGCTGCGGGGTTCGGCGCGACGCGCACGATGATCGGCATGGACGGTCGGGAACACGTCCGGCTGCGGCGCGCGCAGCGCAACGGGTACGCCCGGACGGCGTTGACCGGCAGGACGCCGGACCTGATGCGTATCGTGCGTACGGAGATCCAAGACTGGAACGGCGAGCCCGTTCCGGTTGTCGCCAGCGTGCGCCGCATGGTGACGGAGCAGTTGGGGATGGTTGTGGCGGGTTTCTCGCCGCGGGACTACGTCGGCGATCTTGGTCGGGTGGTGCGCATGCTGCTCATGGCGAAGATGCTCGGCGCGGTGCCTCGCGCGTGGCTTTGGACCCGGTCGTACCGGCGCGCGCATGCCCGCGTGCACGAACTCGCTGATCGCGTGAGGAACGTCCACCTCGAGCGGCCGGGGCACATGCGGCGCGACCTCATTGACGACCTGCTCGAATTGCACGCCGAGGATCCCCAGTTCCTACCCGAAACCGACCTGACGGTCGCCATGCTCGGGCCGTTCTTCGCCGGGCTGGACACGGTGACGGCCGCCGTCTCGTTCTCGCTGCACGGGCTGCTCTCACACCCTGAGCTGATGCGTGAGGCGACACGGGAAGTCGACCAGGCGTTCGAAGGCGGAACGCCCACGGCGGAGCAGTTGGCTGCGCTCGACGTGACGCGCCGGGTGGTCATGGAGGCACTGCGTCTCTACCCCGTGTCGCCGGTCACGCTGCGGCGGGCCGTGAACGCGTTCGAGTTCGAGGGACACCTGATTCCCGCCGGTCAGGAACTCATGATTGCCTTTACGCTGCCGCATCGGCTCGCCGAGGTCTTCCCCGATCCACTGCGATTCGATATCGAACGTTTCAGCGAGAATCGCGGCGAACACAGAAAGCCGGGCGCGTATGTGCCCTTCGGACTCGGCATGCACCGGTGCCTTGGCGCCAACCTCGCGGAGTCCTTGGTCGTGGCGACGATCGCGGGGATGCTGCGCCATGCGCGGCTGACGCCGTACCCGGCGCACTACAGCCTACATGTGAAGCAGTTTCCAACCGTGATTCCGGATAAGCGCTTTCGCATGCGGGCGACGGCGCGTAGGTAGGGGCGGTGCGCGTGTCCAGTCAGGGGCCTGCGCCCATGCACCTCGCCACCGCGGCCCCGCTCGGTGTCTGGTTGCGCTTGATCCACGAGAACGGGGGCGTGGCGCGGCCGTATTGGGGACGGTTGGCGCGCGTGCTGCTAGCCAGCGCAGCGTTGTCTCCCCTGCGGGTGGCCGAGCGCGTGCGCTTCGGGCACAGGATCGCCCGCACCGAGGTGCATCCGTCGCCCGTGTACATTCACGGCTTCGCCCGAACGGGGACCACGCACCTGCATAACCTGCTCGCGCACGACCCGGGTCTCGGGTTCCTGACCACATTGCAGGCGAGCACCGCGCCGATGTTCCTGAGCGTGCGCGGGTGGCTCGAGCCGATGATTGCGAAACGTCTGCCGAGAACGCGGCCGATGGACAACGTGGCGGTGTCGCTGTCGCTACCGCAGGAGGAGGAGGTCGCACTCGCATGCATATCGCACCTTTCTCCCGTCCACGGTGTGTCGTTTCCGAACCGGATGCGCGAGATCACCGAACGGTTCGGGTCCATGCGGCTGAGCGCTTCGGAGCTCGCGCAGTGGAAGCGCGCGTATCTGGACGTGCTGCGCAAGGCAACGCTGGCGGCCCAGGGGCGGCGGCTGGTCCTGAAGAGTCCGGCGAACCTCGGACGTACCGCGTTGCTGCGGAGCCTGTTTCCGGACGCGAAGTTCGTGTTTCTCATGCGCAACCCATACGTCGTATACCTGTCGAACCTGGGGCTTTACAGGACTCTGCTGCCTGCCTACGCGATGGCGGACTACGACCGGGACTCGATTGCGGCGGCCGTGCGCGACAACTTCGCGGCCATGATGCGGCGCTACCTGCGCGACCGCGAGTCGATCCCAGAAGGCAATCTGGTGGAGGTGCGGTTTGAGGATATCGAGGCCGATCCGCTGGGCGAACTGGAGCGCATCTACCGAAGCCTGGGACTGCCCGGCTTCGAGCGAGCGCGCAAGCCGATCGCTACGTATGCGGCGAGCCTCTCCGGGTACCGGAAGAACCGGCACCGGATCGACCCCGACGTCGTGCGTGTCGTCGACAGGGATTGGGGATTCGCCGTGAGGGCGTGGGGCTACGCGGCGCCGTCGGCCGCTGAATGAGCTCTGAGCCCATGCCGAATCAGCCCAATCAGAAGGTTTGGCGGAGTCGGTCGAGGCCGGGTGCCGGGGTCCTCTTGTGCGATGGGAGATGATCGAGGCGTCGCGGGTGTTGAAGGCGCACGGGTGCCCGTGGGGCCGAACGATGGTCTCCGTGAACGGAAAATCAAAGGCTTGCGAGCGTTCAGGCGCTGAGTTGTCCGAATCTCCAACCCATCGCTAGCCAAAATCGGGCTTGCCGACTGACTCTGTTCGTCTCTGATGGGGAGTCGAACTTATCTTTCAATATATTGTTTATAAATGATAATTATGTCATATCTGATATTTTTACCACGGCTTTGTCCCGTAGCGATGCCCCTAGCGCCGCGGGATGCGGGCCGCCGCGACCGAAAGTCCCAGCACCACATCGCTCACGTTATCGTGCGTGATCCGGCTGCCGTTCGACCTGCGGTGCGTCGACCTTCGCCACTGTGGCCGGGAAGGTCGTGGCGATCCAGCGTAACGGAACCATGTCGGTCTAGACCTTGTGAATGGCTGGTTGATGAACGGTTTGAAGAACGTCCCAACGGCAGCTGATGGTTGGGTGAGACCACGACGGTCGGACAGGACGGCGGGAGGTCAAGGCACGATTGAGGGACGGCTACCCCGCGCATCGGGGTGTGCCAAGGCGCCGCAACGGCGTCAGCGAATATCTCCTTAACCCGCGATCCGCCCTCGTGTAGCATCGCCGGCTCTTTCCCGTTCCGCGGTGATCTGAGGCACCACTATGAAAATCGAACTCGACGATTACGACCACGCGCGGGACTTCGAGGCCGTCGACCGCATCTATCGCGAGGTCGGCTGGCTGGACGCCGAAGACGACAGCAAGGTCCATGCGGATCTTTCCCGCGCGGCCTACGAAGGCATCGTGTTCCGTATTGATGGCCAAGCGGAATGCGCTGCGATCACCGCTCTCGGCGACATGCGCCACCTGCACACCGACGTCGACCTCGCGGTCGTCACCGGTGTCACGACCAGCCGCGTGGCCCGCAAACTCGGTGCCGCTAAACGCGTGACCGCGGCCGCCATTGCCCGGCGGGCGGCCGCGGGTGGGGAGATGGCGTCCTTGGGCATGTTCGAGCAGGGCTTCTACGACCGTCTCGGTTTCGGCAGCGGCGCTTATTCGCGATCGGTGTCGTTCGATCCGGCTAGCCTCAAGGTCGACCGGCGCTTCCGTAAGCCGAGGCGCCTCACCAAGGAGAATTGGCGCGATGTCCACCACGCCATGTGCGAGCGCATGCGGGGCCACGGGAGTTGCGTGCTGCAAACTCCCGAGATCATCCGTGGCGAGTTGGCGTTCACCCGCAATCCGATCGGGCTGGGCTACTACGATGGTGGCACGCTGTCCCACTTCCTCTGGGGTGAGGCGGAGGCCGACCATGGACCGTACCGGATTTCGTGGTACGCGTACCGAACCCCGGAACAACTGCTCGAACTTCTGGCCCTGGTCCGCTCGCTCGGGGACCAGGTTGTGGTGGTGAACATGGAAGAACCGGCGGAAATCCAGTTCCAGGATGTCCTCTCGTCGCCGTTTCGCAACCGGCGTCTTAGCCAGGGCTCCAAGTACGCGAACTCTCACCGGACCCACGCGTGGTGGCAGGCCCGAATGCTCAACGTGCCGAAGTGCCTCGCGAAGACTCACCTACCCGTCGAGAATCTGGACTTCAACCTCGTGTTGACCGATCCCATCGCGGAGCACTTGGATCCGGGTTCCGGCTGGTGTGGCGTAGCGGGCGATTACGTCGTAACTTTGGGCGAGCATTCCGCCGCCCGGCCAGGACTGAAGGCGGGGCTTCCCACCTTGCGGGCATCGGTGGGTGCGTTCACACGGTGTTGGCTCGGGGTCAGAAGCCCTTCCGTGTTGGCACGGACCGATGACCTTGACGCCGACCCCGGGCTCTTGGATCAACTCGACGGCGCCCTGCGGCTGCCGCAACCGCAAATCGGCTGGGATTACTGACCGCGCGATGGCGTGGCCGTGAACTCAAGCGGCTAGTTGGAGAGCTAGGGCGGCCTCGCGCTATCGATCGGCCTGACGATGACGGCGCTTTCGAAAATGTTCGACATCACCGATCTCTCGCTCGACGTTCGCGCAAACGGCGGCTAGTGATCGTCAATTGCGAGGCCGAATACTGGATGGACTTGTCCCACACCGAGGACAACACTCTTCGGCAGGGTGCAGGTGGTGGTGCCACGATCACGGCAGGTGATCCACTGGCAGCCATTTCGGCTCAGGCTTGGCCCGCCCGGAGGGCGCGCGTGGCTGTGCCGGCCTTGCAGATTCACTTGTCGGCGACGGCGGCATGGCGCCGCGCAGTCGGCACCGTCGACAGATTCGTCAGGTAGCCCCCCCTCCCGGTGCCTCCATCAGGCTCATCACCGTGATCGGCTGGTCGGATTCGACTGTCAGCTGCCATTTGCCGACGCCCGTCCCGAGCGCCCCTTCTAGATCGGCGTTGCCCGCCTCGAGTTCCGCAGCCGTCAACGACTCAACAGTGCCGGCGGCCAGCGACACCCGTACTTGCGGAACTCGCCCTCGTCGTCGATCCCCGTGATCGTCACGTCGGCACGTTCCTCCCCGACGTTGATGAGCCGCAGCCGGCTCACCTGGTTGACGTCGCGACCGGGATTGAAAATCCCACGCGGTGGGGGTTCTCCGCACCTGCCACGGCATCGTGCATCGCGGTCAGGAATCCGTCCGTGGTGCGGACCTCCTGCCGGTAGCGGGTCGGGCTGACATCGCATCAACCCTTGTGGGGGTTCGCATTGCTGACAGTAGGAACGCAAGCAGAGGCACTCGCGCCGCTGGGCCAGGTGTCGCTCAGCCGATAGCCCTCCGGCCACGGGTCGCGCGGGTCGACGAGAAGCTGGGTCGTCCCCGTCACCCACGCCCGACCCGAGACCGAAGGGAGAATCGCCGGGACCCCGTCAAGCACGGTTTCCTCCTCGATGCGACAGTCGAAGACGGAGTCGATGATCGAGACCCCGCGAAAGCGGTCGCCGACGCGCAGCTCGCCCCGCGAATGCAGGACTGCCATTCGCGCGGAGCAACCGGTGCCCGTGGGGCTTCGATCGACTTTGCCGGGCCGGATAACCACCGCGTTTCGGCCGGTTGGCACACCCTCGATGTGCTCGAGGGGTGCGGCAATCTGGCAGAACGAGATGTGCCGCCAATCGGGGTTTCTGGGATGGACAAAGCCCAGTTGCTCGTTGGCTGCGCGTGTAATACGGATGCCGGTTTCGACGATGTCGCGCGCTTCGTCGGGGCTCAGTGCGAAACCGAGCGCCTGCGAGTCCACTAGCACGAAGCTGTCGCCGCCATAGGCGGTATCCGCCTTGAGCGTGCCCAGTCCCTCGACCTCGAGTGCGGCCCCGAGCCGCGTTGCGAAGGAAGGCACGTTGTGCACGCGGACGGACTCGACCCGCCCCTCGTTGCACACGGCGTGGGCTCGGATGAGTCCGCCGGGGGCCTCCAGGACCATCACCGTTTCCGGCTCGGTCATCGGCAGGATGCCGGTCTCCAGCAGCACCGTGGCCACGCAGAGGCTGTTTGATCCCGACATCGGTGGCGTGTCTTCGGGCTCCATGACGATGAAGGCCATCGCGGCGCGAGGATCCTTGGGCGGCACCAGCAGGTTGACATGACGGAAGACCCCGCCGCGTGGCTCGTTCAATACGAGACGGCGTAGCGACCCGTCGCGGGCGATGAACCGAGACTGTTCCCAGAGCGTGTCGCCAGGCGGCGGAGCGACGCCGCCGATGATGACATCGCCCACCTCGCCTTCCGCATGGCATCCGACGATTTGCACGAGGCGTTGCGATCGCATCGTTCACTCAAGGGTGCTGTCGATGCCGACGTTGATCTCGCACCTCGGATCGTTGCCGACGGGTGGACCAATCTGGCCAGAAGTCATGTAACACATCCTTCGGTAGCGGTAGTAACGTCGCGGGCACCAGTGGCCAATTGCCTCGCGCGAAGCGAGCCGCCGACCATTAGCGATCCGCCATCGTCGTGTGGGCGAGCGTCGCAGCCGCCAAGTCCGCAAGCGCGGATCCGGTCGATTTGAACAGCGTGATCTCCTGTTCATTTGCGCGGCCCGGCGCGGTTCCTCGGCAAAGGCCGGCAAGGTCGCCAGCAATGCGCTCCGCCGTCAATGCGCCGGAGCGAATCGGTTCGATGAGATCGCCGCTCTCCTCCAGCGCGCCCCCGGTGTCGATGTAAACGCGGGCGCGCTGAACGGCGTCGTCGTCGGCTTCGCGCATGCCGGGGGTGAAGCTGCCGATCAGGTCGAGATGCAGTCCCGGCCGCAGCCATACGCCTGCGATGAGCGGATCGGTTGCGAGAGTCGCGCAACTGATGATATCGGCGCGCGTAACCGCGGCCTCGAGGTCCTGCGCAACCCCAGCGCGGAAGCCCTCGACAGTGAGCCTCTCTGCCAACCGACCGGCCATCCCCGCATCGACATCCCAGACCACCACTTCCTTGATGGGGCGCACCGCTCGAAACGCGTCGGCCAGGTTGTTGGCGACACGTCCCGCGCCAACAACCAGCAACTCCTGCGCATCTGCGCGAGCCAGATAACTCGCCGCCAACGCCGAAACGGCGGCGGTCCGTCGGCTGGTGATTTCGCCGCCATCCAGCATCGCCACGTGCTGACCCGTTCGCACGTCGAAAAGCAGATAGGACGAACACAGCGCGGGCATCCCCCTGGCCGCGTTTCCCGGGTTGACGTTCACGATCTTAACCCCGCCCAGGCCCGTCGGGTTCCACGCGGGCATCAGGAGTAGAGTCGCTTCCGGCAACCCCACCAGTGGAATGCCATGGTGATGGCGCATGGGCGCGACCGCATCGGCGCGGAACATCTCGCGCAGCGCCTCGATCAACTCATCGAACGGCAGCAGGTCGCGCGTTTCTTCAGCACTGTATACGACCACGGTTCAATTCCAAGATTGCGTTGTGGGTGGTGTGATCCGCAATCATGCCATCAGTTCCTGACGTCGGGATTGTATCCGCTGTGTTTCGGTGCGGTTTCTTTTGTGTTTTGACGATCGTTGCAGGCAGTGGGAAAATTGGATGTGGCAGCGTGAGTCCTGCTTTGAGGCAGTGTCCGTAGGGGAACCGGGGTGTGGCGAGGGATGGATGCCGTGAACTGGCCGATCTGTGGCAATCGGAGTTCCGTTGGGGTAGCGATGTGCCGTGTCGAATCCGCGTCGGTTGAGCTCAACCGCGGGGGCAGGCGTGATCATTGACGAGAGTGTGGTGAGCAGTACCGACCCAGTCGCGGTGGATGGTTCGAGCTTGAAGTTCGGGGGTATGCAACCGCCCTCTTGGCTTCTGCGGCACCGGGTCACGATACCCGAGCAAGGCGCGAGCTACGTGGACCGCCCGGAGTTGGTGCGACGTTGCATGTTGACGGAGCAGCGGGCGACCTTGCTGGTTGCGCCGGCCGGTTTTGGCAAGACGACACTGATGGCAGACTGCTGCCGTAGGCTCGTGGGACAGGGAACTATCGTTGCATGGTTATCCCTTGACGAACAGGACAATCCCACGATGCTGGATACGTACCTGGCATTTGCCTTTCGCCTTGCGGGATTGGACATCGACCGGGCCGATACGGAGTCGTCCATTCCGGGGCCCCCCGCTGTCCAATGAGAAAGTGAGGGTGAAATCGACCGAACCGTGACGCGGTC
>JAPPGK010000122.1 GCA_028821405.1 Gammaproteobacteria bacterium
GTCAGCCTGGAAACGGCCTTGTCGACATGGGGCGTGATCGACCAAGAGCCGCTCGGCGCCATCACGGTCATGTCCACCGGCAGGAGCGGGAGGATAGAGACCCCGTACGGTCTGATACTGATCACCCACACTGCCCGTCCGGTGGCCAAGTTGATGGACGACATCGTCATGCCCAACCCTCCCGAAGAATGGCTGCCCTGTGCGAAGCCGCGCCTTGCCGCCCGCGACCTGATGCGCGTAGGCCGAAACACCGACCTGATCGAATGGAACGAGATCCCCAATGCGGAACGGGAGATCCATGCATGAGCTTCACGCTCGGAGACTGGTCCAGCGCGATTGTTGCCGCGGCGCCCGGCCTCGGTCAGGCGAAACGGGCATTGGAAAGCGAACTGCTGTCGATGGCGGTGTTCGACGTGATCCATAGGTTCGCCTTGCTGCCCGACGACGCCGTGTTCATCGGCGGCACGGCGCTCAGGCTGTGCCACGGCAGTCCGCGATTCAGCGAGGACTTGGACTTCCACACGCCGAAATTCGCACCCCGCACACTCGACCGAGGAACTTTGGCAGTGGAAACGGAGAAAATAACCGGGTGCAGTATCTCGGTCAGCACTCCTATGGGGAGCGGGTCGACATTGGCGCGTGTCAGCGCGGAGGTTCCCGGGCGGGACCGCAGCCAACGCCGTCCGAGAATGAAAATCGACTTGGGCGAAGGCATCCAAGTAGATGTCCGGCGGGAAATCATCACCCTCAGGATGGCAGGCGGTTTGGTGCCGGGCATGGGCGATGTCGGTGATGCGTTCTCGTTCAGAACCTCGAGCAAAGAGGAGTTATTCGCGGACAAGCACATGGCCTTGGTCGGGCGAAAGCGGCGCATCAAACACCGCGACCTGTTCGACATTCTGTGGCTCCGACACCGCGGCGTGGACTTCAGACCGGACATCGTCGCCGCGAAGGTGGCGATGGATAACAGGGCCGGTTTCGCCGCCATCCTGCGGCAACGCGCGAAGGCGGGCAGGGACGCCGTATCGAGTGGTTCCTACCGAGCCGAGATGGAGCATTTCCTACCAAGCGATTCGAGCTGGCTGTTCCCCGAACCCAAGAGGTGCGAGGGAATGGCAGCCGGCTTCGAGACGCTTATTCTCGATCACGCAAAACTAGTGGACAAGGAACTGTCTCGAACCGTCACTGGGCCGGCACTGCAGGGCGGCAGTTCGCCATCGAACCGACGTAGTTGTTGACCAAGTCCTCCGTGACCGCAGTCGGTGAGGGGCGCGTTGACCGATAAGGCCGCCATAGGTGCTAGGAAACCTCTGTTCAAGTCCGTCCCTGGACTTGAACAGTAGCGAAACAAATAGTTTCGCTCGCAAATTCAATGGCTTACGCCATCGAATTTGGCGGCACATCCCTGTGCCGCGCTAGGGAAGGTCTTGTTCAGACCTTCCCTAGGTTCCGTAACGGGCAGCTTGCGTTCTGTACATGTGTGCGTACTTGCCGCCGAGGGCGACGAGTTCCGCGTGCGAACCGCTTTCCGCGACGCGACCGTCTTCCAGCACGACGATGGCGTCCGCCATTCGCACGGTGGAGAACCGGTGGGAGATGAACACCACCGTCCGGTTCTCGGTCAGGGCGGCAAAGCGTTCGTAGAGCTCCTGCTCCTTCAGCGCATCGAGAGCGGCCGTCGGTTCATCGAGAATCAGGATCTCGGCGTTGGACATCAGCGCCCTGGCGATGGCGAGGAACTGCCACTCGCCGCCGGAAAGGTCGACCCCCTCGTCGTAGGTCTTGCCCAGCATCGTGTCGTAGCCTTGGGGGAGGGCAGCAACGGTGTCGTGCGCCCCGGTGCGGCGGGCGGTGGCTTCGATGCGTTCGCGGTCGTCGACGGCGCGGATGTCGCCGAAGCCGATGTTGTCCGCCACCGAGAACTCGTAGCGGACGAAGTCCTGGAAGACGACGCTGACCGCTCGGCGCACGTCGTTCAGATCGAAGTCGCGCAGGTCCGTTCCGTCCAACAGCACGGCACCCGCCGTGGGGTCGTAGAGTCTCGACAGCAGCTTGACGATGGTGGTCTTGCCGGCCCCGTTTTCGCCGACGATGGCGACCTTGGCCCCGGCTGGAATCGTGAACGACAACCCGTCGAGTACGGCCCGCTCGGACCCCGGATAGGCGAACCCCACATCGCGAAGCGCCAGTTCCCGGGCGAACGGCCTGGGTACGGGGCGAGTGGATTGCGCGGTGGCAAGGGTTCCCGCCACGGACTGCGGGTCAAGGTCGATGAACTGGAAGTACCGAGACGCCATGAGCACGCCTTCGAACACCTCACCGATCGAATTCACCAACCCCTCGAGTTGACTGCGGCACTGCATGGAGGCAGTGAACACGAGGGTGAGGTCGCCGAGGGAAATCCGCGATCCGACGGCCTGGATGACCGCGAACACCCAGATGACGGCGGTGCCGACCAGCGACAGCGCACTTAGGCAGACATCGACGCCGAGGATCCGGCGTTCCCGGTTCCAGAAGGTGTTCACTTGGATTGTGGCAAGTTCGAGGAAGGCGCCGAGGAGGTGACGGGCGAGTCCGAATACGCGGACTTCGGATGCGGACCGGCGACTCGTGAGCAGATCGTGGAGGTACTCTTGAACCCGGCTGTTGCGCGTCATGTCATCGAAGTACTCGCTGCGCCTCTTGGCGAAGCGCCCCTGCATCACGAGGCTCGGCAGCGCCGTCGACAGGAGCACAGCGATGGCGACCGGGTGCAGCACGGACAGCATGCCCAGCATCGCAACGAGAGAGATGGCCTGTTGCAGCAGGCTCAACGACTGGTTCGCGACGTGGTGCACGTACCAGCGGTGGTTCACCGCTTGGTGGAGCTGGTCGTAGAACCGTGGCGTCTCGAAGAATGCGATATCAAGCGCCGCGGACTTCTCGAGCAGTTTGACCGACTCAAGGACCTCCGTCTTCTGCTGGAGCAGGCGTCGCACGATCACATCCACGGAGGACAGGCCGGCATTGATCATCCAGATCGCGAATACCGCGCCGAGCGGAACCAATAGGGCGAACCATCCGGAACCCGTCGTCGCGGCCTCGACGACCCCGTCGACGATCACCTTCATGGTGAGCCAGGCCAGGGCCGCCGGCGCGAAGGCATTGAAGAGCAGGATGCATACCAGGGTCACAAACAGCGTTGGCGACACCTCCCAGAGAAACGCAAACACCCGTGGAACGATCGCGAGGCTCTGCCGCCAAGCGCTCTTGAACTCCTCGACCTTGCCTGCCGCCGTGGCCATTTCCCGGAGACCTGGGGTTGACGCGCTATCCGCCGAAGGCTTGGATCAACGCGCGGATGTAGCCGAAGGTGTAGGCCTCCTCGATGCGTCCGTCGCCCGGGACGTGGTCGGGGACCACGATGCCGTCGAAACCTATGTCGACGAGGGCGCGCATGACGTCCACGAGGTCGACGTAGCCGTTGTCCGGAAAGGTCTCGTGGAAACTCGGCAACGGGCTCGACGTGTTGCGGAAGTGCACCTGGTGAATGTGGCCGCTGGCACCGAACTCGCGGATGGCAGCCGGAATGTCTTCGCCTTTGCCGTCAGGTCCCACCATCTCCGACCACGTGCCGACGCAGAACAGGATGCCCGCATGGGTGTCGCCGCCGGCGATGTCGATCGCCTCTCGAAACGCGCCCGTGCTGCGGAAGATCCGCGCCACGCCCTGGTGGTTGACGGGCGGATCGTTGGGATGCAGTTGCAGGCTGACGCCGGCAGCCCTGGCAACCGGCAGGACGCGCTCGATGAAGTAGGCGTAGTTGGCCCACATCGCATGGTCGTCGTAGGTTTCGGCGTAGGCGTTCGGCAGTGCCTGGGCCTCGCCGTGGTGGTATTCGCGGGTCGGCGCCCCACGGGACGTGGTGGTCCCGGTCTGGTAAGCGCCGCCGGTGTGCCAGGCGTAGGTCGTGTAGGCGATGCCGAGGCGGCCGAGGTCGGTAACGAACTCGGCGAAGCGGTCGATGACGTCATCCCGGTCGGCGAGCCCGAGGGTGAAAGCGGGCGCCGAGTAGAGGTCGTCGAGCATGATCTCGTGCAACTCGAACCCGGCATCCGTCACCCGGTCACGGATCGCCTTCAATGCGTCGACGGTCGCGTCCCTGCTTTCGAGCCGGACCTCCATGGTTTCGACGCCCATTGTCTTGAGGTAGGCGAACCGATCCGAGTTGAGATCCTCGGGCCGCTGGTGGCTGACGCCGAGCTTCATAGCATCGCGGCGGCCTTGACGACGCCCTTGGGCGCCGGCGCACCCGTGGGCGTGTCACCGGACTTGGGCATGGGATCCCAGCGGGCCGCGGACAGGAAGCGCAGTGCGACATCCTTCGCGGCGGACGAATCCAGGCGCTGCAGGGCCTCGATGGACCAGCCGCGAACATGGTGATGCCAGTGGTAGAGGTTCTCCGCAAGGGCCCCAACGAGGTCGGCGCGAGATCCGATCTCGGGAGCGAGGCGGGCGGTGGCGAGGGCCGCGTTGCGGCGTACCAGGGCGTCTTCGTCGGCCAAGGGTCCGGCCAGAACCTTGGCATCGAAGGGCGACCCTTGGGCCACCGTACCCAAGGCTTCCGCAGCGTAGCGGCGCACGTTGACATCCTGGTGCCCGGTTGCGGAAGCCAGCTCTGTGAGGGCCGATGCCGCCGGTGGCCCGATGTCGCCCAATGCGTCGATGATCCGCGCCGCCAACTCGGCGTCGGCGGCGTGCAGCGCTTCAACCAGGCGCCCGACGCCCGCTTCGCCGGCGGCGACAACGCCGTAGGTCGCGACGACTCGCCGACCGAGGTCGTCGCCGAGGAAACGATCGAACAGGGCATCGAGGCCGTCCTTGTGCCACTTGGCCTGGGTACCGAGGGTGTAGGCGGCACCGAGCGCCGCATGGTCGTCGGAACCGTCCAACGCGGTCAGCGCACTCGGCAGGTGGAACCTGCATCGTTCCGACGCGGCGCGGCGGTGCCAATCCCACGTCGCTTGCCAAACGGGCTCGAGCGGGTCGCCCTCGGCAGGCCAGGGTGCAGCGCTGCCGTTCCAGGCGGGACTCACGGGCTCCCGGTCGCGGGTGAACAGGAACTTCACCATGTGACGGCTTAAGGCCGTCGTGTTGGCGCTGTAGCGCCCGTGCACCATGTCGAAGTGTACGATGGTGAACGTACCCGCATCGCCCGTGAGTGGAATCTTCGCCGACTCCCATGGCTCGTCCAAGGCTTTCAACTTTGCCATGGTCTCCGGGTTCTCCGCGTGGAACCGCTGCCGTCGTTCCCGCCAGAGCTCTCTTCCCCGGGGACTGAACGCGCTCTCGCCGATCTCGGTCTCGATCTCCTTGCGAATGCGGTTGTGGAGTTCGTTCAGCCGGTACCGGGCCGCTTCCAAAGCTCGCCGTGGCACGTACTGGCTGCGTGGCACGATACCCGTCGGGCCCTTCTCGAGCGGGGTGTCCTGCGGGTAGTAGAACAACATGGCAAAGCGAGTCCGGTGGATCCGCCGCAGGCCGTCCACGGCGTTGTGGGAATGGTTGTCGCCGTCCTTGTGCAGGGGCTGCGTTTCGTTGAACAAGCTGAAGTGATCGTGGCGATGGAAGTGCAGGTAGTAGTCCGGCCCCAAAATGGAGGTCAGCGCGCCGCGCACCACGGGCTCGTCGAGCAGGCGGGCAAGTTCAGGGACGCACGGCAACAGGTTGTTGTGCCCGAGCGGGCCCCTTTCATCGAGCGCATCGAGGGCGTCGTGCATGCGGTCATGGAACTCCTTGGGGAGTTCCGACTTCAGGACAATGTACCCCTCGCGGATGAAGCGGCGCATGGCTTCGTCGTCGAGCAGACGAGGCGGGGCGCCTGGAAGTGGGAACTCAGACATGGGCGTGGCGTTCGAGCACCGGTCTGCGGGGCGGGAATGGACATCATACCTCGGCATCGCGAATCCACATCGCCCACTCCGGGTCGGCTAGCCGCCAGCCGCCGCCCTCCCGATCCGCCAGACCGAGTCGTTGCAGTCTTCGCAGGGCGGCTTGAATACGGCTCGGGGAAGGCATCCCTTCGTCGAGTTTGCCTGCCATGAAGTCTCGGGACGACTGGCTGAATGGTTTGGCTTGTTCGAGTAGCGCTTGCGCTACGGCTCGCTGGAGCGGCGACAACGAGAGCCAGATGTCCGGGTAGCCGAGTTCCGCCGCCACCCGGTAGCGGACTTCCCGGAGCGCGCCAGCAATCGTGAGGCCAGGATTCAGGAGCACCGTTTCGACCAGCATCCGGAAGTAGAAGGGGTTGCCGTGCAGGACATCGAATGCGTCGAGCATCTCGTCGCGATCGGGACGACGTTGGGTCGCATCGGCCATCGTCGCCAGGATGTGGTCGACGAACGGTTCGCCGAGCGCCGGGAGGTCGATTGGCGTCGCGAAATGGAAAAACGGCGCTTGCCGGGCGGCGAACATGGCGGCAAGACCCTCTCGGCTGGAGCCGGTGAACACCGACTTGAGCTGATCGGGTCGCTTGTCCAGGGCGGTCCTGAGCGCAGCGACCAGGGCCTGGTTGTCCTGGCTTCGGGCAAGTTCCTGCACTTCGTCCAACAGCAGGATCGTTGGTTTGCCGCGTGCCGAGACGCGCTCCAGCAAGTCGTCCAGATAGAGGAGCGCCTCGCTGGGCGGCTTCCCTGTCAGGGTGCTCACGTCGACCTCCGCTTTGCCGACCATGGGAATCGAGAGTTGAAGCCTTGGGGACAACGCGTGGCCTGCTCGACGAAGCCGGTCGGCGAACGATCCCTGCTTTAGGGAGGTCTCGAGGGCATGCAGGAGAGCCGCCAGCGGAGCCATCGGGTCTTGCCAGAACGACATGTAGACGACGCGGTGGCCCCGGGCTTCGGCCGCTGGCCCGAAGTCCTTGGTCAGGAACTCCGTCTTGCCCGTGCGACGCGGTGCGAAGAGCGTTAGTGCACGGGCGGGGCCCGCCGTGAGCAGGGTCAAGGTGCGCCGCGCTAGGTCGTGCCGCTTGAAGTGCCAGGGGTCTTCGTTAACCATCGCTTTTAGCCATCGTTAGCCATGCGCGAATAATTATCCATCGATGGCTAGCTATGGACAACAGCCTTGTCTGTCAACCGTTCGCCAGCAGATCGCGGCGCCAGAGTTTCTTCCCAACGAAGCGTGCGGCCTACTCGTTCGAGATCGTGATCTCCTTGTCGGTGATGAACTCCAGCAGCGCTGCCTGCCCGTCCTGTGTGGCCGCGATTCCTCGCTCGATGGCGGCACGGATGTCGCCGGGATCCGTGATCCGTTCACCGTAGCCGCCGAAAGCCTTGGCCATGTCGGCGTAGTTGCCGGAAATGTCCGTCGAACCGTATTTCTCCTGGGCGACCCGCATGATCGGAATCTCGATGGCCATGGAGAAGTTGTTCATCAGGATCGACAGGATCGGAATCCGTTCCCGCACGGCGGTCTCGAAGTCCATCCCCGTGAAGCCGATTGCCGCATCGCCCCAGACGTTGATGCAGGTCTTCTCGGGTGCCGCCACCTTCGCGCCCATGGCGAGGCCCAGGCCATAGCCAAGCTGCGTCGTCTTGCCCCAGCCGATGTAGGACAGTGGGGTCGTGGATGTCCAGAACGGCGAAAGCTGGTCGCGGGGGCTGCCGGCATCGTGGGTGATGATGGTGTTGTCGATGTCCACGGTCTGATTGAGCTCGTTCAGCACCCGGTAGGGGTTGATCGGCGCCTCGTTGTTGGTGCGTTTGGCCTGCCACTCGCCGAGCCACGCGGCCTTGAGGTCGGCGATGCGCTTCTGCACCGCGCCGCGACGGTTCTCGGCCTGGGCGTGATCGCGGTCCGCCATCGCTTCGCTGAGCGCGGCAAGGCTCAACTTCGCGTCGCCGATCAGCGCGTACTCGGCGGGAACGTCCTTGTTCAGGTCCATGGAATCCAGGGTTGCGTGGACGATGGTCTTGCCTCGTGGCATGGGTACGCCGAAGCCGGTCAGCGCAAAGCTGCAGCCGACGCCGAAGATGACATCGGCTTCGTTGAGGAACGTCTTCACGGTACGGGGGTTGGCTCGGCCGCCGGAGCCAAGGGCCAACGGATGGGTTTCGTTGAACGCGCTCTTGCCCTCGAGGCTCGTGGTGACCGGAATCTGCCATTCCTCGGCGAACGCCTTCAGTTCGTCCCATGCCTCGGCGTAGTGGACGCCCTGGCCGGCATAGATGACCGGGCGTTGTGCGTTGGCCAGTACCTCGGCGGCGCGGTCAACGTCCGCAGGGTCCGGGCCGACCCGCGTCGCGTAGCTCGGCGTATGCTCCCAGCCCTCCGGCACGTCCTCGCCGAACACGTCCACCGGCACTTCGATCAGCACAGGCCCGGGCCGACCGTTGCGCAACTGGAAGAACGCCCGTCGCATCACCTCCGGGATGGCGCGGCCCATCGTGAGCGGCTCGGCCCACTTGGTGACGTGGCGCATGTTCAACGTCGAGTTGAAATTCGGGTAGTAGTTCATCAGGCGTCGCGGGTAGCCCGCCGGGAGCACGAGGATCGGCGCCGACTCGGAGTACGCTTGGGCGACACCCCCGAACGCGTTCTCGGAACCCGGCCCGTGCTGCATGGTGAACACCCCGATCTTGTTCCCCGAGGACAGCCGCGAGTAGGCATCCGCCATGTGCAGGCCGATGCGTTCCTGACGCACGACGATGGTACGGATGTCGGCCACGGCGGCGGCCTCGATGATGGGATTGACGGGGTAGGTGAAGATCGTGTCGATCCCCTCGCGCTTCATCGCGTCGACGATGGCGGCAGCTACTTTCATGGGGGTGTTCCTTCTGTCGGTGGTACTCGCCGGATCGCCATGCGTACCGGCAAAGGCCAGACACTGTGCGCGAAGTCAGGTTGTTGCGCAAACCGGAGCGCATCCCCGGGGGCAATCCAGCGGCTCGGACAGTGCGGGTTCCGGGTTGCAGGCGTGTCCGGGATTCCGATACGGTCGCACACGCTTCGATACGGCAGCGAGGAAGGTGCCCAGCGTCCACGACCGCGGCGGTATGCCCACCACCGAGCCCATTGATCGCAGTTCCCACGAGTGGGCGGACTGGGAACACCTCGTGAACGCCCTGGTGGGTGTCCTGCGGCGGCGCGACCTGCTGAACGTTGACGAACTGCGCCGCGGAATCGAGGCGATGTCGCCACCGGAGTACGAGGCGAGCACCTACTACGAGCGCTGGTCGGCGTCGATCGAGACCATACTGGTGGAGAAGGGCATCCTGTCGGCGGACGAGATTGCCGAGGCGGCGCAAGAGGTCGACGCGCGATGGGGATAAGCGCGGAAGCAGGGCATGGACTGCGGGTCGGCGATGTCGTTGTCGTCCGCAACGCGACCCCTGCGCATCACCACCGTACCCCGTGGTTCGTCAAGGGCAAGACTGGACGGATCGCTTCGATCAGCGGTCCCTTCCTCGATCCCGAATCCAGGGCGCATGGCGGTGACGGGTTGCCGAAACGCCGGCTGTGTGCCGTCGAATTCCGCCAGGTGGACCTGTGGGGCGAGGGCTATCGCGAGAACAACCGGGATAGCCTGCTAACCGACATCTATGAACATTGGCTCGAGCGTCTCGGCCAATGAGCGACGACCATTCGCACCCGGACCTTAAGCATCACGTGCCGTTGAGTGAGCGCGCCAAGCGCGCCATCGCGATCCATCGACTTCTGGTGGCCAAGGGGATCATCGGTCCCGCGGAGGTCGAGAGCGTGATCGACCAGGTGCGCACCCGGTCGCCTGCGGATGGCGCCAAGGTTGTGGCCAGGGCGTGGACCGACCCTGCTTACAAGGGGCGGCTGCTCTCGGATTCTCGCTCGGCGGTTCTCGAACTCGGTTACCGGCTAAGCCGGGACGCGGACCTCGCCGTAGTCGAAAACACCGCCGGTGTACACCACTTGGTCGTCTGCACCCTCTGCTCGTGCTACCCCACCGCGCTGCTTGGCCCGCCGCCGGACTGGTACAAGAGCTTTGCGTATCGGCAGCGTGCCGTGGTGGAACCACGGGCCGTCCTGCGCGAATTCGGCACCGAACTCGACGAATGCGCCCGTGTCCGCGTGGTCGACAGTACCGCGGACCTGCGCTACCTGGTGCTACCGCGTCGGCCTGGCGGGACGGATGGCATGAGCGAAGTCGAACTCGCCGGCCTAGTCACCCGGGACAGCATGGTGGGGGTCGGCGAAGCCAAAACGCCGTAGGGACCGACCGAGACCATCTTGCTCCGCCGTATGGAGACGGCCTGCGCGTCGTCGGAACATGAGGTTGTCTACTGGCAACTTCGGGCACAGGCGGAGAACCTGATCGGCAACCACCGGGCCGCATTGGCCGCCGACGACCGGCTGAACTACCTGAGGAAGCCGCAACGGCGAAGCGAGCTGCCGACCGGGGCTGGGTCACTACCCGCTCTGCCGTACGTTTTGGAGCAAGCGGTTGATCACCGGGTGGATCCGGGCGACCGCAAGGGTGCCGCCCCTACGGGTCGATGTGCATCAACGGGTTGCAGAGTTATTTTATGCGAGTTTCGCGGATTCGCCGATGAGACCGACGGCCTCATCCAACTGTGCGTCGGTGACGTAGGGGGCCGGACCGATCCGCAGCACTGGGCCGCGGTGGTCGGCAAACACCCCGCTACGCCGTAAGCTGGCTGACAGGTCGGCGGCCCGAGGGGCGTCCAACGCCAGGAAACCGCCGCGTCGTTCCAAGGGCAGATCCCGCTTCCAGGTCAGCACTGTGGGGTCAAGGTCGAGGGCGTCGATGCCTGTGGCGAGCCGGGTCAGTTGGGCTTGGCTGATCCTGCGCAGCCGGGCCGCGTGCAACCCCATCGACCGAAAGAACCGCAGGACCGAACGCGCCCGGTAGTGGCCCACGGGATCGTAGGTCGAACCGGCGAAGCGAAGCGGCCCGTCCCCGTATGCCACCCGGTCGTCGCCCGACGCCTCGCCAAGGTCTTCGAACTCGCTGAACCAGCCGGTCAGGATCGGCCGCATTGAACAGTCGGCGGGTATGCGAAGGAAGCAGACCCCTTCGCCGAACTGGCAGTACTTGTACCCGCCACCGACGACGAAGGCCTGTTCGAGTCCCATGTCCGTCACCGAGAACGGGACGGCGTTGATGGAGTGGTAGGCATCGACAAGCAGGCTCGCGCCGAGGTGATCACACGCCCTCGCCACGTCGTGCAGGCCGTCCACGATCAGGCCGTTGCGATAGAGGACGGACGACATCAAGACCGCGGCGGTGCGGTCGTCCAGGGCATCGACCACCGCCTGGGCGATGGCACCCGGGGCATCGGTCCCCGCTCCGGTCGCGCCCACACGAACGACCTCCAGGCCTTCCTCCTGCAGCCGCATCAGTTGCCGCCGAACGGTGTGGAACTCCCCGTCGGTGGTCACCAGGCGCGGCCGCTCCCGCAGGGGCAGCGCGGACAGGTACCGCGTGACCAGTTCGTGGGTGTTCTGGCCCAGCGCGATGTGCCCATCGGGATCGTCGAGGAGCTGGCGGTATCCCCCGCGGACCTCGTCGGCGACTGCCAACGCGACGTCCCACTTGCCGTCGACCAACTCGGCGGCGTCGTGCCATGCCTGCACGTGGGCGTCGAAGGCGACATCCGGCCATGCCTGGTGGGAATGGCCGGTCAGCAGGATTCGGTCGCCCACCCGGAACCGGGAGTAATGTCGGGCCAGGTGGCGGGCATCGTGTCGGTCGGGGTCCACGGCGTTCGGCACTTGCCTCGGTTCGACCACTAGTGTCCCGTCAACCCTCAAACGTCGCGTCAGCGTGGCCGCAAGCGTCGCCCC
>JAPPGK010000066.1 GCA_028821405.1 Gammaproteobacteria bacterium
GCGTTCGATGTAGCCCCGGGCGTTCAGGTGCGGGTCTTCGACGATGTCCTTGCAGTTGAAGGTCGGGAACGCGGCGATACCCGCGCTCTGGAGGAGCGCCGTGATCTGCCAACGGTCGCGCGTCCCGGTCCACGACGCCACGGCCTCCTCCAGCGCGTCTTCGTTGGCCTTGCGACCGGCAAGTGATTCGAAGCGTGGGTCGTCGGCGAGCGCCGGGTCGATCAAGGGGGCGAGCGTTCGCCACTCGGTGTCGCTCGCGCAGGCGACGGCGATCCATTCGTCCTCGCCAAGGCAGGGGAAACAACCGTGGGGGGCCATATCGGGATCCCGGTTGCCGATCCGCTCCGGCTGCGTGCCGTTCAGGGCGTACTGCATCCAGGCTTCGACGCCAAACGCCGCGCTTGCTTCGAACAGCGTGACGTCCAAGTGGTCGCCGACGCCGGTCTCGTCCCGGCGTTCGAGTGCCGAGACGATCGCCAGCGCCGCGGTGATCCCGGCGTTGGGATCCGGCATGGAGACGCCGACTTCCTCCGGTCCGCCGCCCACGTAGCCGGTCGTGGCCGAGACCCCGGTGAGCGCCGATGCCGCGGGGCCGTACCCGATGTAGTCCCGGTACGGGCCCGATTGGCCGTAGCCGCTGATGCTCGCCAGGATGATCTTCGGGTTGATCTCGCGGAGCACCTCGTAGCCCAAGCCCAGGCGCTCCATCACGCCGGTGGCGAAGTTCTGGGTGACGACGTCGCCTACGCGGACGAAGTCCTTGACGATCTCGATCCCCTCGGCCGAGCGAAGATCCACGGCCACGCCTCTCTTGCCCTGGTTCCACTGGTTGAACATGCCGGATCGGTTGAGGTCCGGGGGATCGCCAGCGACGCTGGTCGTTGTGCGCCGGTAAAGGTCGGGTCGTTTCTCGGACTCGATGTGGATGACGTCGGCGCCGAGGTGGGCGAGGTTCATCGCGCAATAGGTGCCCGCCCAAACCCAGGTCAGATCCACGACGCGCACCCCGTCCAGCGGAAGCGTCGGTGTCGTGGATTCGCGCGGCATCCGCGGCGAAACGCGGCCAAGCACCTCCTCGTTGTGTTCGCCGAGCCGCGGCGAATGGCGCCGGATCGCCGACCGCCCGGTATTCGTCAGCACCGGCGGCGCCAGGTGCTCCACCTCCCCGATGCCCGGCTGGTCCACCGTCGCGAAGAACCCCCTCGCTCTCAAATGTTCGTTCGCCGCGAGTTCGCGGTAGCTCGTCACCGGCGCGAAGCAGATGCGCTGCTTCTGGGCCTCGTGGTAGAGGTCCCAAGCGTTCCACTCGGCGACGAAATCCTGCACGAATTGGTGTACGAGATCCTGGTTCTCGGCGCGGCTGGGCACATCGGCGAACACATCGAGGGTCGCCCAGTCGGGATTGCCCATGAACGCGACGAGTCGTTCCCACTGGTCCTGCTCGACGCAGACCAGGAAGATCGGCGCATCCTTCGCTTGGAAGATGCCCCACGGAATCAGCCCGCGTTCGTGGGAGCGCTTCAGCACGGCACCGCGATAGGCGTAGACCGGGATGCCCGCCTCTAGCGCCGACGCCACGTAGGCCTGCTCCGAGAGATCGATGGTGTCGCCAACGCCGGAGCGGCGCGCCTCCCGCGCCGTGGCCAGCGCCGCCATGGCCCCCGCCGTGCCCGTCATCATCGCGCATGGGTGTCCGAAGACCTTGAGTGGCGGAAACTCGGGTTCGGGATGGGTCCCCGGGCAGAAGTTGGCCCAGCCGCCGGCGTTGGCCACGATCAACTCGGTGGCCACGTAGTCCCGGCACGGACCGGTGATGCCGAACGGCGTGATCGATAACGTCACGAGTTGCGGATGCGCCTGTTCGAGGGTCGACGGATCAAGTCCAAGTTCGACAGCACGCAACCGGGGTTCGTTGTGGACCAGGATGTCCGCCCAGCCGAGCAGATCATCGAGTTCGCGCCGTTTCCCGGGGGCCGCAATATCGAAGCAGACGCCGCGCTTGTTGACGTTGAGCGCGAAGAATGTGCCACTTTTCTCGGGATCTTCGATGCCGTCCGGAAAGGGCCCGTGCCGCCGGGACGGATCGCCGCGCGGCGGTTCCACCTTGACCACGTCCGCGCCGTGATCGCCCAGGAGTTTCGCCGCATAGGCGGCTGAGACGCCGCCGCCCAGCTCAAGGACGCGTAACGGCCCAGACACCTGCGGCTCCGTCATCGGCTACGAGAAGACCGCTCAGTCGTACAGACCGCGTGGCATCAGGGCGAACTTGCTATAGTCCGGCCCGGCCTTCTGCCAGCCGTACGGCTGCTTGGCCCCCAGCAGGTTGAGGAATCGCGTGTCGTTGGCGTGGCGTTCCCGAACCTCCTCGGGAACCACGTCCGCGTGGCGTTCCTGGGTCTGGACGTATTGGCGGCTGAAGTAGACCGCGAGGTTCATGCGAATTCCCGGGACCTGGCGTACGAAGGAGCCGTGCCAACTGTTGCCATGCCAGATGACCGCATCGCCCGGGTCGATGTCCATCGGGACGGCATTGGGATTGCCATCGTCACCGAGGCCCGCCTCCTCGGGTCTTGGCGGACGGGCCAACTTGTGGCTGCCCGGCACCAGCGCCAGCGCCCCCGCTTCCCGGCTATAGGGGGTCAGCGCGTAGTTCACGTTGGCCACATGGGAGAACGCCGGGAACGGCGCCGGAATGCCGTTGCCGTTGTCCGAGTGCAGCGGCAAAGGAAATCCGCCGGGACCCTTGAAGTGGCAGCCCATGCTCGACAGCAGGCAGCTTTCGCCAAGGAGATAGGTGACGATGGCAAGCGGCTTCGGCGCCACCAGGATCTCCTCGAAGATCTCGTCGTCGTAGAGCAGGTAGGGCACGTACGTCATGCCGTGGAAGTCTTCCGCCGTCGCACTGTCGAGATCGATCGCCGTGCCAAGGTGACGCTCCACCCTGGCAAGGATCACCGCTTTCGCGCGTTCGATCTCAGTCGCCGACAGCACCCCCTTGACCGTTGTGAAGCCATGGGCTTCCAACTCGACGATGTTCTCTTTCAATCCAAGCTCGTCGATAGCGTCGAGCACGCGCCGTAGTGCGTCCGATTCAGCCGGGATGGTCTGGGCCTCTGCCATGGTCTCGCTTCGCCGGAAGGGAACAAGCGATCAAGTTTGCCGAAAGGGGGCAAGCGTTGAAAGCGTCGGATCATCGCCGCGACCTGCGTGACGCGGAAGCGACGCCCCTTAGAATCTCCCCAATCTTGGGGACGCGAGACGTGTCGTGGTTGGCGTAGCGTGGGCCTTGACCGGCATCGTCTTTCCTTTGCCGACGTCAACGCCCGGGCAAGTCAGCGGCGCCATCGGACGGAGGTTCGGTCCCGGCGATGCCGTGGTGGACCTGGGGTTCCGGCGCCGCCACGCGAGGACATCCAGGAATCCCGGTGTCTGGTCGTGCCAGTGCCCACGCCGGCGACTCGAACCCCAGGGCGACGGGGAAGGAACAGCGAACCTTTGTCGATCCATCCCGTCGCCCGCATTCGATGGAGAAACGCGATGAATGACCGAGACCGTACGCAACGACCGAAGCGATTGCGGATTGGAGGCGTCGCGACCGCTCTGGCCGCAGTCTTGGTGGTGGGACCGACCTATGCGGCCGAGGCGAACGAACCGGCGGCCGGGATCGAGTTTTTCGAAGGCAGTTGGGACGACGCGTTCAAGGCAGCCGAAGAGAACGACCGGCTCGTCTTCGTGGATGTCTACACGGAGTGGTGCGGGCCCTGCAAGCTGATGGACGCCAACGTCTTTCCCAAGGACGCGGTCGGCGACTATTTCAACGCCCGTTTCGTCAACATCAAGCTCGACGCGGAAGACGAGGATTTGAACGGTCCCGAGATCGGCGATCGCTACGGCATCCGTGCCTACCCCACCTTGCTGTTCCTGAACCCCGACGGGTCCGAGCTTGGGCGCGGCGTGGCGGGGCTCGAGGTCGAGCAGTTGATCCAACTCGCCAAGGAAGCCACCGGCGAGGCGTCGAGTGGATTTCAGGATATGGCCGCGAGGTACGACGCCGGGGAGCGCGACTCCGCCTTCGTCCGTGCCTTCCTGGAGGCGGCGAAGGTCGCAGGGGCGAAGCTCCACGACGATGTCCAGGCGAAGGTCGCCCATCGGGAACGGATGGCACCGGTATTCGACGAGTACTTCGCGAGTCGGGACAAGGAAACCCTCGTCAACGCCGACGACTTCGCGGTCATCGGCGCCTACAAGAGCAAGGTCGAGCGCGGCGATCCGGCGGTCGAGTTCGTCATCGACAACTACGACGCCTTCGCCCGGGTCGCCCCCGAGAACGCCGTCGCCGCGTTCGTGCTGGAGTCCAACTACTACACGGTCCAGCGTATGGCCAACGCCGGCGACGACGCCTATCTCGAACAGCTCGACATGCTCGATGGACCCCTACGTCGTGCGGCCGCGTTCCAGCGCGACCTCGAACCCGACAGCCCGTTGCTGCGGGAATTCCAGGAGGAGAACTTCCGCAACGGGTACCTCGCGCAAACGGGTCGGTGGGCCGAGCTCAAGCAAGCCGTCGAGGCCCGCCTAGCGAAGCCCGGCGCCGATCGGGCTCGGGTGTACACCTCCGCCAGCCACGATTTCCAACGCGCCGAAGCGGCGGAGTACCGGCTGCTCGCCCGGGAATACGCCGAACGAGGCTACAAACTCGATCCGTCGAACCCGTTCGCGGCGATGACCTACGCGAGATCCCTTGAGCAGAACGGTCGGAATGGGGAATCCATCGCCGTCCTCGAAAGGGCCCTCGCCGACATCACGGACCCGGAAAGCGCCATCGCGAACGTGCTCGCAACGCAATTGGCAAACCTGAAAGAACCCCCAGCCCCGTAGACCAATCGGATAACAGGTCGCAACACAGCGGCCCATTTTCAGAGATATCGCACACCACTTGGTGCTAATGTCCTGCATGAAGCGCCGTTGCGGTCAGGCAGAGTACCACCGCAACCACATCGGGAAGTCGAGACGATGGCTAGCGGCGACAACAAGCAACCGGGTACGGAAACAGCAACTGCAAAGGTGCCGCAACGGCGTACCTTGTCGCTTCCATCTTGGCTCGACGGGCGCACCATCGCCGTTTTAGCAGGCCTGGCGTCCATAGCGGCCATGGTTCAGACGTCCCATTCACGCCTCAGTGACGACATCCATCGCCTTCGCGACGAGATGTATGCGATGCGAACGGAGTTGCGGCAGGAGTTTCGAGGGGAAATAGCCGGCTTGCGTCACGAACTCACCGCGAAGATCGAGAAGCTCGACGAACGACTGCGCATCGTGGAGATTGATGTCGCTGCAATCCGCACCCACCTCATCGGCTTTGACGCTCGCTCGCCCCACGACGAGCCGCCCCACGAACCGTCATAGTCGGACCCAAGCGTCTCACCTCGCGGTAGTCACCGCCGAACGGCCTAGCCAATCGGTATCGTGTAACAGTACCTTGAGGCGCATTGATCGGGACAAGCCACTCTTGCGTTGCAAACTGTGATTCGAGGCGAGAATCTCCGGTCGCCTGTCGGATCGGTAAGGGGATGCTAATGAACATGCGTTGGTTGATCGCGGTGTCTGCGCTCGCCACGGTGGCGGCCGGTTGCACGGCGACCACGGCTGTCGACGATGTCGACGAACCGTTCGAACACTACGAGATTGCCACGTCGCCGGCGAACCACCAGACCCTCCTCTTCGGATCGTTCGACGGGCAGACGCCGCTTGCGGTCGTCCGCGTGGATGGAACGGGCCAGCGCCATGTGCACCTGCTTACCTTCGACGGCGGCGAATGGATCGAGAAAACGCACGTTGCCCTCAAACCGGGCGCGCTGTTCGTGGACGTCGCCCGCATCGACGGCACCGACCGCCTTGTCACCTATCGTTCCAACGGCGTCCACGGGCTCGACCCGAACACGGGAACGGAACAACCCCTCGTCGACGTGGCCACCGACTTCCACGCACCCCAGGATGCCGGGATTCCGCACCTCGACGTGATGCGGGACCTGAACGGCGACGGGCGCGACGATCTCTGCCTGCCCGACACGGACGGCTTCTGGATCGCCCTTCAGTCGAGCGATGGTTCGTTTGCAGACCCCGTGATGATCGGTGTCCCGGAGCCGTTTCTCGACGCGAGAGCATATGGGGACAAGCAGACCTACGGCGAGGTGGGAATCACGCCGCAGAACACGCCGTGGTACCTGCGCAGGGTCCATCGGCTGGACTTCGACCGCGACGGACGTCAAGACCTCGCGTTCTGGAACAACGACCACTTCCTCGTCTATCTACAGGACGACGCCGGCAGTTTCTCGCGACCGCCGCGCAAATTCGTGACCGACGTGCCTTTCGATTTCGACGGTCCGTACTCGCTCGCCTTCCAATACGGTGACACCGGTGTGGCGTCGATGCTGCTTGGACTCGCCGACCGGAAGGAGCTAACGATCCTGAATGGATTCGAGGACCTAGACGCCGACGGCGTCGCCGATCTCGTGACGTTCACCCTCGCCGGTCGGAGCCCCTTGCGGCTGGCCGGCCGCTACCACGTGCACTTCGGCCGTCCGACGCCGGGCGGCACGTCCTTCGCGGCTGAACCCGACACTTCGGCCACGGCGCCCGGCAGATCGGCAGGCGGCACGGCATGGGGCTACGCCTCGCAGATGTACCTGGACTTCAACAACGACGGCGCCACCGACATGGGGCTGGCCGCCGTCAACACCAGCCTCGGCGGCATGGTCCGGGCGATGGCCGCCAACTCGATCTCGATGGAACTCGCCCTCTACGGGCTGCGTGACCGGCAGTATCCGACCCGGCCCGACTGGACCCGGACGGTGCGCACCCGTTTCGCGCCACTGGACAAGCGGGGACCGATGTTTCCGACGGTGCTCGTCGGCGACATCGACGGCGACGGTCGTTCCGACCTCTTGACCGGCGAACGATGGGACGAGCTCAACATCTTCCTCGGCACGCCGGGCGAAGAGCCGGTGGCCAAGCGACCCATCAAGGTGGCCGTCGACCTCCCCGGCAACGAACTCAACGCTCGACTTCGGGACCTCGACGAGGACGGCAAGGAGGACCTCGTGATCCAGCATCCGTCGGCGACGGGGCCGGGTCGGATTTCCATCCTGATGGCGCAGTAGCGCACCCCTCGATCGAACCGTGACCGGCCATGGTCGGCATGGGACAATCAGCTCGCGTTAGAGGCCATGTGCGGACGGGAGCATTCCTATGTGTGACGAACGAACACTAAAGGACGAGGAAGACGCCAGTCGCGGCGCCACCGGTGCCGGCTGGATAACCCGGCGGCAGCTTGGCATTGCCGCGGCCGGCGCTGCCCTGGCGGCACTGGTTCCCAAGGTGCGAGCGGCGCAATCGGTGTCCGGTGCCGAGGTCAGCGTCTCGACGCCGGACGGTGAAGCGGATTGCTATTTCACGCATCCGGAAACGGGAAGTCACGCCGGCGTGATCGTCTGGCCCGACATCCTCGGCCTGCGACCCGCGTTTCGGGGAATGAGTGACCGGTTGGCGGCCTCCGGCTATTCCGTCCTGGTGGTGAATCCCTACTACCGCAGCGCCAAGGCACCGGTCGTCGAAGAGGGCGCGAGTTTCCGGGACCAGGCCACCCGGAGCAAGGTGATGCCCTTGGCGCGGTCGTTGTCGCCCGAGACGAATGTGACGGACGCAAAGGCGTTCGTTGGTTTCTTGGATGCCCAGGACGCGGTGGACACAAACCGACCGATCGGGACCACGGGCTACTGCATGGGTGGTCCGATGACCATGCGAACCGCGGCCGCCGTTCCAGAACGCATCGGCGCGGGCGCATCTTTCCACGGCGGCGGACTCGTCACGTCTGCCGAGGACAGTCCCCACCTGCTCGTGCCCACCATGCGCGCGAGCTTCCTGTTCGCCATCGCGGACAACGACGACGAGCGCGATCCGAACGCCAAGGGCGCCTTGCGCGAGGCATTCGACGCGGCGGGCCTCGACGCCGAGATCGAGGTCTACGAGGGAGCACTGCACGGCTGGTGCCCGCCGGATTCGGCCGTCTACGACGAACCCCAGGCGGAACGGGCCTGGGCACGCCTTCTCGCGTTGTTCGAGAAAGCGCTCGCGTAAGGGAAGGGCCTAAGGAGTCTGCGCCGCAGCAACGGACTCCGCGCCCATCAACGGCGTCAGAGCCCGGTCGAGGACGCGATTCGGGTGACCACGGCTTGCATGTCCAGGCGGCCGTCACGGTTGGTCTGCACGGCGATCGTCGTCCCTGACGAGGCGTAGTGCGTGACGTGGGTGCGGTAGCCGGGCCAGAGGCCGCCGTGTCCGAACGTCGCCCCGTCGTCGTACACGAATAGCCCGAACCCGTAGTGCCAGTCCGGCGTTTCGGGGTTGCGCCAGCCCGATTCGAGCATCGTGGCAAGGCTTTCCGGCTTGACGATCCGGCCTTCGGTGAGGGCCCCGTAGAACTTCACGAGCATGGTCGGGTTGGTCGTGAGGCCACCGCCGGTCCACTCGGAGGACGGATCGATCTTCATGGTGCCGTCCTCCCTCAGGTTCCGGGCACCCCTCATGTAGCCGGTCGTGATATTCGGTAGGACCGACCGATCCTGCAGTCCGATCTCGTCGAGGCCCTGCGGCTCGAGGATGCGCTCGCGGACGAGGTCGTAGTAGGTCCGGCCCGTCGCCGCCTCGATCACGCGCCCGAGGACGAGATAGCCGGCGTCCGTGTAGGCGTAGCCCCGCCCCACCGGGTAGAGCGGCCTGCGGTCAATGAAGCCGATCAACTCCTCCGGTTCGAAACGGATGCCGCCGTGGCGGATGGCGCGGAAGATGGATCCCATCCGGTAGCGCGTCGTCGACGGGTAGTCGCCGAGGCCAGACGAGTGGGACAGCAGATGGCGCACGCGTATGTCGTCGGCATTCGGCAAGCGCTTGTAGAAGCGCTCGCCGCCGACCCATTTCGAGGCCGAATCGTCCAGCGACAAGACGCCGTCTTCCACCAGGAGCATCGTCAACGCCGCCACGAAGGTCTTGCCCGTGCTCCCTCCCGGCATCCGAACCGTGTCGTCGAGTGCGATGTTCGCCTCCCGGTCCGCGATGCCCGTCGCGGCACGGACGATTCGGCCATCCGGGAAACGCACTGCCGCGCGCAGACCCGGCATCTTCATCTCGAGGCGTGCTTCCTCGAGCAGCGCCACGAGCGTCGCCTCATCGAGCGCCAAGGCCGTCGGGCAGCACGCAAGCAATGCGATGGACAGGCATTTCCCCATGTTGTTCTCCCGTTGTTCTAACCGTAAGGCTGCTGATCCGCCACGCCGGCCCTAGTCCGGGGCATCCCGCTCCCGGACGACCTCGATGTCGAGCCACCCCTTGCCGAGGTCGATGACGTCGATGCGCCACGTGAAGCGCGGGGCCCCGAGGCTCAGAGCCTGGCCCGTTACCCGGGTGCCGTCGGCCGTGAAGGATAGCGCCGCGTACCTGTTGCGCAGCGTGACCGGACGGTACTCGCCGGTGGCACCCGCCGCTAGCTCCCCGAACGATTCGCCGGCGACCTCGATGTCGGCGAAGTCCAGCTTCGACGAATTGTGGATCCGGATCTCGGTCACCGAAGTGCAGGCGCTGAGAGCGAGAAACGCAAACACGAACACCAAGGGACGTGCGGATCGGCATCTGTATTGCGGGGCAGCCATGGAAAATGCAGCGTGGCCAGCGTCGGTGTGGAAGTAGGCGATCTAGGCTGGAATCGCAACCGGTCTCATCCGCGTGCCGCCATTCGACGTCCCGCGGTACCGCCCAACGGCACCGGCCCACGCCGTGCGGCTCCGTGCGGGCGCGATCGCCAGGTAGGGGGTGTGGAACGCGATCTCGTGGCTATAGAGGCGGAAAGGCACTTGATCTCCACCGCGTCCCCGCGACCCGGCCGACGTACCGGATTCCCACGTGCGCGGTCGACGAAGTCTCACACAAATTGCAGGCCAACTCCTACGCGGGATTCGGCAATCGTCCGTATCGCCACCAAGCCCTCGACGGGACAATCAACGGCGTATGTGGCACGCGACGAGTTCCGCGCCGTTCACCGCCGTTGACCATTCTTCTCGCGGTGACGACGAATTCGGGTGTATGGTAAAGAGACTTCAAAACCACCCGCGTCAAGACGGTTACCGAAGCTCACGCTGCCTACCGCGCAACCGTTCTTGATCAACGCAGGGAGTAGTAGTCATGGGTTTAGAGGCAATCGCTCTAGGCATCACGCAAATCACCACAATCGTCGCGATGGGGGTGTTCCTTTGGCAGGTTTTCAACCGGCGGTTCGAAGGGGTCGATGAACGTTTCGACAAGGTCGACGGCAAGTTCGACAAGGTCGACGCCAGGTTCGACAAGGTCGTGGCCGACATGGACACCAGGTTTGGACGGGTCGACGCCAGGTTCGACAAGCTGGAAGCGAAGGTCGGGGACCTGGCCAAGGACCACCAGGGCCTGGCCCGGGAACTGTCGGAGTTCCGAGGCGAGATGCGCGGGCGTCTGGACGCCTTGCCATCTGTCGTGTGAGGGGCTACGTCAGCCGTTCGATCCAGCGATCCGCTTCTTCGATACCTTCCGCGATGCCTACCGTCTCGTAGAGTTCCCTGGCCTCCCGCCATAGCGCCAGCGCTTCTACACGTTCGCCGAGATCCGCTTTGAGGATCGCCATCGGTCGTACGGCGTTGGCGAAATCCAGCGTCGGCGGCGACGCCTCGCTGCGGTAAAGGTCCAGCGCCTCGTGGTAGCAACCCTTGGCGTCGGCCTTACGCCCGGCATTGCGATGCACGTCTCCCAAGTGTCGAACCGCGTGGGCGAGCCGCATGCCATCGCCGCATTCCCGTGCCGCGGCCACTGCCTCCACGTAGCAGGCGAGCTTGGCTTCGGCATCCTCGACGACGTGGCCGAGTTTGCCGAGGGCCATGGACAATTCGCGCTTGGCGCCCACGTCACGGCAGATTGCCGCCGCTTTCTCGAGGTCCGCATGCACGCTTGCAATGACGCGTTGCAGATCCTCCTCGGAATCGGGCCGCTGCTGGAACGCGCGATAGCGGGCACGCCAGGCGCGATCGATCAGATCCAGGGCTTCCTTGACGGCGGAATCGGACATGGGCAGACCAACAAGCGTCGGAACCCAAAAGCGTACTTGAGCGCGTCTCGCCTTGACAGTTGCGCCTACTGCGACCCTTGTGGTCGCCGCGTTGAACGAATCAAGGCGACCGACGGGGGCGGACGTCCCGTGGACCGATGGACTACAGCCTGGCACGCACCTCGAGGCCGATGATTCTCCCCTCCTTCAACGGCGAGTACGTCGAGTCCACGAGCCCGGTCAAGTCGAAATCGCTGCGCCGCAGGACTTCGTTGAGGAGGTTCCTGCCGTAGAGCGTGAACGTCAGCGAATCGGCAGGCGAAAAGGCGATGCTCG
>JAPPGK010000086.1 GCA_028821405.1 Gammaproteobacteria bacterium
CTCGGCGGGGAGATCGCGTCGCAGATCCAGGAACTGGCTTTCGACGAACTCGACGCACCCGTCTCTCGGGTGGGGGCGCCCTTCTCGCCGGTGCCGTTCAGCGCGGTCCTCGAGCAAACCTATCTGCCGAACGCGGACAAGATCGTTGCCGAATCGCGCTCGCTGATCGGCGCCTAAACCCCACGTATGCCCAGTCGAGGCGCAGTCGGCTTCGTCGCGAATCCCGCCTCCGGCAAGGACATCCGGCGCGTCACCGCCCGCGCTTCGGTGTTCGACAACCAGGAAAAGACCGCCATGGTGCGGCGCTGCCTGATCGGTTTGCGCGCAATGAGCGATGCACCGATTCGATATCTCGCCGACGCCAACCGCCTCGTCGAGTCCGCGCTCGCCGAACTCGGGTTCGACGCCGAGGCCGTCGACGTGGAGACCCGCGGGAAGGCCGCCGACACCACCCATGCCGCCGAGGCGATGCGCGGGGCCGGGGCCGTCGTGACACTTGGTGGCGACGGCACCAACCGGGCATTCGCAAAGGGTTGGCTCGACGCGCCGTTGATCCCGTTGTCCACGGGCACCAACAACGCCTTTCCCGTCATGCGGGAGGCCACCACCGCCGGCGCCGCCGCCGGTCTCCTGGTGAGCCGGCGAATCCCGCTAGAGGCGGTGGCGGAGCGGGCCAAGGTCATCCACGTCGACATCGAGGGAGAACCGCCGGACCTCGCGCTCATCGATGCGGTGCTGACCCATGATCGATTCGTCGGGGCGCGGGCGCTCGACGACCCCGCCAAGCTCATCGCCGCCATGCTGACCCGTGCGGATCCGGCCAGCGTCGGCATGACCTCGGTAGGCGGGTTCGCCCACCCCCTCTCCGAGCGCGAGGATGCCGCGCTTGTACTCACCTTCGACGGCACTTCGCCTCGCCGGGTGGTCGCGGCGCTGGCGCCGGGTCGATTCGAGTCGATCGGCCTTGGGCAAACCCGGACGGCGGTGCTGGGAGAACCCATGCAACTCACAGGCCCCGGCGTACTCGCATTCGACGGGGAACGGGAGCGGGTTCTCGCACCGGGACAGGCGGCCACGCTTCGTACGCTTCGAGACGGGCCGTGGGTAGTCGACGTGAGGAGAGTGCTGGCTCGGGCCGTCGCCTGCGACAGTCGGCAACGGTAGAGGATTAAGGAGGAAGGCAATGCCATCGGAGATCTACCTCGTCAAGGTCGGCATGACCATGGAGGAGGGTACGGTGGAGGAGTGGTACGTCGCCGACGGCGACCGCGTCGAACCGGGAGAAATGCTGTATCGGCTGGAGACCGAAAAGGTCAACCTCGACGTCGACGCCGAGACGTCGGGGACCGTGAAACATCTGGCCGACGCAGGAACGACCTGCAAGCCGGGCGATGTCGTCGGCTTCATCTACGCCGACGACGAGACGATTCCCGAGGTGCTCCCGACGCCCAAGCCAAGACCGGACATCACCGTAGCAAACGACACGGTCGCCGACGACAAGCCGAAAGAACCACCTGCGGCGAAACCTCGGCGCGCCGGGGGCCGTATCGCCGCATCGCCCGTTGCCCGCAAACTCGCCGGCGAGCTCGGCGTCGATCTCGCCGACGTGACCGGTACGGGCCCGAGGGGGCGTATCACGAAGGAGGATGTCCAGGCGGCCGCAGACGCGGCGAACGCGCCTGCCGGACCCCAGGCGGGTACCTCGACACCGCTGAGGGGCATGCGACGGACCATCGCCGAGCGCATGCACGGCAGTTTGCGGGACACCGCCCAACTCACCATGGACATGGAAGTGACCATGGACGATGCCGTGAAGCTACGTCGCGATCTTCTCGCCGAGTGGGAGGGCGACGGTATTCGCGTGACCTACACAGACCTCGTGCTTGCGGCGGCGACCAAGGCGCTCGGCCAACATCCGGCCATGAATTCGGCCCTCCAGGACGACGCCCTCGTACGGTTCGAAGCCGTCCACATCGGCCTCGCCGTCGCCCTGGACGAAGGGCTCATCGTGCCGGTCATCAAGGATGCGCAGGCCAAGTCCTTGAAGGAGATCGCCACCGTATCCGCCGAACTCGCGAGCCGGGCACGGGACGGCAAGCTGACCCTCGACGACGTCGAAGGCGGCACCTTCACGGTCACCTCGCTCGGTATGTACGGCGTCGATACCTTCACGCCGATACTCAATCCGCCCCAGGCTGGCATCCTCGGCGTGGGACGCATCTACGACGGCTTCAGTTGGGAGGGCGACACGGCCGTCAAGGCCGCCAAGATGCGGCTGTCGCTGACATGGGACCACCGCGTCCTCGACGGGGCCCCGGCGGCGGAGTTCCTCGCCGCTGTCCGAGACTTCCTCGAATCACCCTACCGACTGCTGGTCTAGATGCCCGGAAGAAGGGGATATCGCGACGCCGGGCGTCGAGTATCGCCGAACCGCGTGATCGAACGCCGGCCCCCGGGGTTGGCCCGCATACTCCTCGGCGAGGAGAAATTCCTCACCGAGCGGGACTGGACGGCCATCAAGATGATGCTGCCGTTTTTCATGGAGTTCAAAGGCCGGCTCGTCGTCGCGTTCGGTTGCCTCGCGTTGATCCAGGGGACGCAGTTCACCGTCCCCTGGCTCCTGAAGCTCATCATCGACGACCTGGATTCGACCAAGGCGCAGATCGTTGCCCTTCCGCTCGCCCTGCTGATCGTCTACGTCCTGGTGCGGTTCGGCTCGACCGCGCTTCGGGAACTGCGCGAGGCCGTCTTCGGCACCGTCACGGTGCGTGCCATGCGCCGCCTTTCCCTGACCTTGCTGGATCACCTGTTGGGCTTGGACCTGGAGTACCACGTCTCGCGTCGCACGGGCGCCGTGAGCCGGGACATGGACCGTGGCGTCATGGCCATCACCGCGCTCATGAGAATCCTCACCTTCCAACTGCTCTCCATGTTCATCGGCGTGTTCGGCGTGGCCGGCATCATGGTCGTGTTCTTCGACTGGAGCTACGCCGCCATCATCCTCGCGGCGGCGGTTTTCTACGCCGTCTACACCGTCAAGGTGACGGCTTGGCGGACCCCTTTCATCCGTGAATCCAACGAAGCGAACTCCCGGGCCAACACCCGCGCCATCGACAGCCTGATCAACTACGAGACGGTCAAGACCTTCGGCAACGAGGGCATGGAAACCACCTTCTACGACGAGGATCTCACGATCTGGGAGCGAGCCCGGGCGCGCAACCGCTACTCGCTGGCGGCGCTCAACGTGGGCCAGTCCTTCATCGTTCACATCGGCCTGCTGGGCATGATGGTCATCGCCGCAATGGCCGTGGTCGACGGTTCGATCAGCATCGGCAGCCTGGTGGCCATCAACACCTACGCAGTCCAGGTATTCGTCCCCCTCAATGCCCTCGGATCCATCTATCGGCAATTGAAGAACGCTTTCACCGACGTCGAGTTGATGTTCGACATCCTGGAGACGGCCCCGAGGGTCGTCTCATCGCCATCAGCACCCGCGCTGCCCCCTGGCGACGGCCCCGTGGAGTTTCACGACGTGAGTTTCGCCTACCAGCCCGAGCGGTCAATACTCAAGCGCATCGACTTCGCCATCGAGCCCCACCAGACACTCGCCCTCGTGGGGCCGAGCGGCAGCGGCAAATCGACCATCGCGCGGCTATTGTTCCGGTTCTACGACCCCGACCGGGGCGTCGTTCGCGTCAACGGCCGCGATATCAAGACCGTCGACGTGTCAACCCTGCGCGGTGCGTTCGGCGTGGTCCCCCAAGACGTCACGCTGTTCAACGACACGCTCTACCACAACATCGCCTACGGGCGACTGGACGCCACCGAGGCCGATGTCGAACAGGCGACGATCCTCGCCCGTCTCGACGAACTCATCGACCGTCTGCCGAACGGCTTCGACACGGTGGTGGGCGAACGCGGCCTCAAGCTCTCCGGCGGCGAGAAGCAGCGCGTCGCCATTGCCCGGGCGATCCTCAAGGATCCCACGTTCCTGATCTTCGACGAGGCCACCTCGTCCCTCGACACCGTCACCGAACGCGCCATCATGCACGCCATCAACGAGGTCTCGGCCCGGCACACCACGCTCATCATCTCGCACCGGTTGAGCACCGTGGTGGACGCCGATCAGATCGTGCTGCTCGAAGACGGCGCCGTGCTGGAGACTGGCAACCACGCCGATTTGCTGGCCCAAGAGGGCAAGTACGCCGAAATGTGGACCGTGCAACGCAAGGAGCGTGCGGCGGTCGAGACACTGGACGACGCCCGACGCTCCGCGTGAGGCGGATCGTTCCTACCGACCCACGACCTTCACGCGCAGGCCATCGAGTTCCTCGGTCAGTTCGATCTGGCAGGACAGGCGGCTGGTCGGCGCCACTTCACCGTCGAACTCCAGCATGTCCTGCTCGATCTCGCTCGGCGGCCCGACGACCGGCATCCAAACCGGGTCGACATGCACATGACAGGTCGCACAGGCGCACCCCCCGCCGCATTCGGCATCGATGCCCTCGATGCCCTCGGCGCGCGCCAGCTCCATGACGATGTCGCCGATGTCGCCGTCGACGGCAACGGTCTCGTCGTCGAGGGTTACGAAGTAGACGGTCGGCATGGCTCCGCGTCAGGTCGCGGAGGCCGCGGCGATGGAGGCGATGGATCCGTCGAGCATGTCGGTGAAGGCGGCATCGTCCAAATCGACATGCAGGCCCTCGGTCAACGCCCGGGAGAAGCTCGCGATCATGCCGACGTTCGCCGCGAGCTTCTGGTTCGACTCTTCGCGCGAGTAGCCTCCCGACAACGCCACGACGCGCAGCACCTTGGGGTGCGTGCAGAACTCCCGGTAGTAGTTCGCCTCATCGGGCAGAGTCAGCTTGAACATCACGGGTGCCTCGCCGTCGAGACCGTCGAGTCCATCGCGTAGCTCCTCCCGCAGGATGGCCTCGCAGGCCGCCTTGTTCTCGGCATGGATATCCACCTCCGGCTCGATGATCGGCACAAGGCCGTGAGCGCGCACCTCGTCGGCGAAAGCGAACTGCTGCTCGACCACCCGCGCGATGCCGGTTTCGTTCGGCGAAGCGATGACAGAGCGCATCTTGGTGCCGAACACGCACTTTGCCTTGGCCGCGGGCAGTCGGTCGGCCAGGTCGGGGATCGGCTTCATCACCTGGACGCCATCGGACTCGTCCGCCATGCCGTAGTCGATCTTGAGGAAGGCCAAGATGCGCTTCTCGCGCCACAGGTACTCGCTCGTCGGCATTCCGGCCACGTCGCGATCCAAGGTGTTCTGGAACAGGATCGCACCGAGGATCCGTTTCCCGTTGAAGCTCGGATTGGTCATGATCCGGCGGCGCATGGCGTGGACCACGTCGAACATCTCGGCGTCGTTCGAGTACGCCGACTCGTCGACGCCGTAGAGCTTCAGCGCCTTGGGCGTGCTGCCGCCGCTTTGGTCAAGCGCCGCGATGAACCCGGCATCCGATCCCATGCGTTGAATTTGCTCCGACATCGCGCCACCCTAAGAAAACTGTTCAAGGCCGCCAAGCGTACCGTAGCGATATGACCAATCCCAACATCCTGTTCCTGATGACCGACCAGCAGCGCTGGGACGCGATGAGCTGTAGCGGCGACTGGGTCGACACGCCGGCTCTCGACCGGATCGCCGCCGAAGGCGTGCGTTTCACGCAGTGCGTCACCACCACGCCCGTTTGCATCCCCGCCCGGGTCACGCTCGCCACGGGCCGTTATCCGCACAACAACGCGGTCTGGAACAACATGCACTACACCATGCCGCCGGACGCGCCGACCTGGATGCGCGCGATCCGCGACCTCGGCTACCGCACCAGCCTGTTCGGCAAGACCCACCTGCATCCGCACCGCGGCGACCTGCGCGAACGCGAGCACCTCTTGAATGCCTACGGCCTCGACGACGTCGACGAAATCGGCGGCCCCCGGGCGAGCGCCACAGTGATGAGCCACTTGACCGCCAACTGGGAGGCGAAGGGGCTGCTGAACGCCTACCGCGAAGACTACGCGGAACGGTTCGCCAACAAGCCGCACGTGGTCCGGCCATCGGTTCTGCCGCTCGAGGACTACATCGACGTCTACGTCGGCCAGCAGGCCAAGCGCTACCTCGAGAACTACGATCGGGACGAGCCGTGGTGCTGCTGGGTCAGCTTCGGCGGCCCGCACGAGCCCTGGGACGCCCCGGCGCCCTTCGCCAGCATGTACGACCCGGAGGCGATGCCCGCGCCCGTGCCCCGCCCCGTCGACGACCACCCCCGACCGCACGGCTGGCTGGATCAGCGAATCGAACATGGCAGTCCGAAGTTCGATCCGGGCGACGAGGCCGCCATGCGCGCCAACTACGCCGGCAACGTCACCCTGATCGACGATCAGATCGGCCAGATCCTCGCCGTCATCGAAGAACGGGGCGAACTCGACAACACCGTCATCGGTTTCACGTCGGACCACGGCGAGATGAACGGTGATTGGGGCCTCATCTACAAAATGATATTCCTCGACGGTTCGGTACGCGTGCCGATGCTAGTTCGCACCCCCGAAACCGCTAAGAACGGCGGCGTGGTCAGCGACGCGCTGGTCGAGAACTGCGACTTGGGTCCGACCCTCACCGAGCTTGCCGGCGGCGAGTTAACGCACCGGCAGTTCGCCCGATCGCTATGCCCGGCGATCGCCGGCAACGGCGGGCACCGGGACACCGTCATCTCCGAGATCCGCGGCGAGTTCATGTTGATGACCCACGACTGGAAGATGGCGCTGAACGACGACGGCCAGTGCTACCTTCTCTTCGACCGCACCGACGACCCCCGCGAGACACGCAACCTCGCCGGGTTGCCCGAGTCCAAGGCTGTCGAGGACGAACTCCGATTGATGGCGCTGGAGCGGATCGCCCAGACCCAGCTCAAGGAACCGTAGGGCGCGTGCTTGCCCGGCACGCCGTCGGTAGGGGAGGATGCCGAAAGTCAGCCGCGAACGAGATCTTCGAAGTCGGCATCGTCCCGGCACGCCTGGCTCGCCGACAGGATGTCCGCCGTCGATGCCACGGCGAGCGCCGCGAGACAGGACTCGGACGGAAACCCGGGCGACATGGCCACACGGCGGGCCTGCAAAATCGCGCGCACCGTTTCGACTCGTTCGCGCAGCCTACCCTCCCCGATGCCTTCCGTTCGCCCCTCGGCCTTTCCTTCGGCCCGGCCTCCCGGCCGTCCTTCCGCCCGTCCCTCGGCCCGGCCTTCCGCCCTTCCTTCGGCCCGGCCTTCCCGACGATGTGCGCGCAGCAACGGATCGTCGTCGGGCCCCGTGCCGTCCCGCTTGCCCAACGCCGCGCCCACCCGCCGCAGGATCGCGTTGGCGCCATCCGTGATTACCGGCTCGTTCATGGCGGCGTGGATCTCGTCCGCCTGCCAGCCCGGAAACGCACGGCTCGCCGGCGCCGGCTCGTACTCGCCGTCGGCGTTCAGCAGGTAGATCGTCAAACCGGACAGGCGGCGTCGGCGACGCGCCGGCGGGTCGGCGTCGGGCACCTCCACCCACAACTCCGGAAACCCCCAGGACTGGTAGACCCTGAGCTTGCCGCGCCGCACGTCCGTGGTGTGGTCGATCTCCACGACGACATCGGGTGGATCGCTCTCGCCAACGATCAGGGCACCGCCTGCGGGGAGGTTCGCCCGGTCCGGATAGAGGTACAGGCACTCGTCGGGTTCCATCGCGCGACGAAGCCCCTGGGCGTCGTAGCGGATCAGCGACACGGCGCAGAAACGCCCGATGCGCGCGCCTCGTTCCATGGCGATCCGTTCCACGACGCCGGCCAGCAGCCCGATCGGCTCCTCGTGGCCCAGGCCGGGCGCGTCGGCGATCATGGCGATCCCGGCGGCCTCGTCCCAGAACTCGACGTGCTGCTCGGACGCCTCGTATTGGGCGGCCGACATGGGCACCTGCTCGCAGCCGGGAAACTCCAGACCGCCGAACACCGGAACACCCGACCCGACCTCGCCACGGCCGTCGCGCTTCCGGGTCCCGGGACGATCATCCACGGGTTTGGACTTCAACGAACGCATACGTACACCTCTGTTCGTTCTCAACAATCTGTCCCGGAATCGGGACGGGAGCGCCGCAGTTGAGCCAAACATAGCATCATCCGAGGCCGGGCGGACAAGAACCCGGGGGAACGTCGGATCGGGTCCGCGATCGGTTCGAATGCTCCTGTAAGGCGTTGATTTGCAGACGAACCGTCGCCGGCGACGGGATGCCGGGAGTCAGCCGCGAACGAGATCTTCGAAGTCGGCATCGTCCCGGCACGCCTGGCTCGCCGACACGATGTCCGCCGTCGATGCCACGGCGAGCGCCGCGATACAGGACTCGGACGGAAACCCGGGCGACATGGCCACGCGGCGTGCCTGCAAAATCTCGCGCACCGTTTCGACGCGTTCGCGCAGCCTACCCTCCCCGATGCCTTCAGCCCTTCCTTCGGCCCGGCTTTCCCGGCGATGCGCCCTCAGCAACGGATCGTCGTCCGGCCCCGTGCCGTCCCGCTTGCCCAATGCCGTCCCCACCCGCCGCAGGATCGCGTTGGCGGGGTCCGTGATTACCGGCTCGTTCACGGCGGCGTGGATCTCGTCCGCCCGCCAGCCCGGAAACGCACGGCTTGCCGACGCCACCTCGTACTCGCCGTCGGCGTTCAGCAGGTAGATCGTCAACCCGGACAGGCGGCGTCGGCGGCGCGTCGGCGGGTCGGCGTCGGGCACCTCCACCCACAACTCCGGAAACCCCCAGGACTGGTAGACCCTGAGCTTGCCGCGCCGCACGTCCGTGGTGTGGTCGATCTCCACGACGACATCGGGTGGATCGCTCTCGCCAACGATCAGGGCACCGCCTGCGGGGAGGTTCGCCCGGTCCGGATAGAGGTACAGGCACTCGTCGGGTTCCATCGCGCGACGAAGCCCCCGGCTCTCGTGCCGGATCAAGGACACGGCGCAGAAACGTCCGATGCGCGCGCCTCGTTCGAGGGCGATCCGTTCCACGACGCCCCGCAGCAGCCCGAGCGGCTCCTCGTGGCCCAGGCCGGGCGAGTCGGCGATCATGGCGACCCCGGCGGCCTCGTCCCAGAACTCGACGTGCTCCTCGCACACCTCGTACTGGACGGCCGACATGGGCACCTGCTCGCAGCCGGGAAACTCCAGACCACCGAACACCGGAACACCCGACCCGACCTCGCCACGGCCGTCGCGCCTCCGGGTACCGGGACGGTCATCCACGGGCTTGGACCTCAACGAACGCATACGTACACCTCTGTTCGTTCTCAACAACCTGTCCCGGAATCGGGACGGGAGCGCCGCAGTTGAGCCAAACATAGCACCATTCGATGCCGAGCGGACAAGGATTCGGGGAACGTCGGATCGGGTCCACGATTCGCTCGAGTACCCTTGCAAGGCGTTGATTTACTGACGAATAGTGATCGAACCGCTCTTCAGCCTTGGCTGGCTCGGTGTTGCAGCAAGGACAACGGGCCTTCGGACGCCCCTACGAGTCCCGACGCGTCATTCGAGCGCGCCGTCGTCTGGCGGCGCGAGGGGCAGCTTGTCGACGATCTCTTCGCCCATCCAGATCTGGGGGTCCGAGTGCTTGAACCCCCGGCTTTCTTCGCGCTCCCGGACCAGGGGCACGGCGCGTTCGAAGGCCGCCCGGTAGTCGCCGTCGGTCAAGCTGTCCCGGTAGTACGCCTCCCCGAAGTAGGTGAACTCGCGGCCGTTCTCGCAGCCGAACGACGTCCGATCCGCGCTGGCGGCGGTGATGACCATGGCGCGCGGCGACTTCAAGTCCTCGATGTAGCCGCCCGAGAAACAGGCAGAGACCACGACAACACGCCACGGCAGGCCCGCGCCGTTGACGATCTCGCCGAGCCGTTTCGCGGACAAGTCGTTCAAGCGCATCGACTCGAACAGCACCGAGAACTTGTGGTCCTTGGGACCGTGGGACGTCATATGCAGGAAGAGGACATCCTCGGATCCCATTTTTTGCGCGACCCCGTTCAAGACGGTCTCGAGGTTCGGCCCATTCGCCAACGGCAATTCGTCCATCGTGTCGCGGCCGTTGATCAGCATCACCGTTCGCCCCTCGGCGCCGAGTCGCTCCCGGAACAGGGTCTCGATGTGCTTGACCTCGTTCTCGAAGACGTCCTCTCTCGAGTGCGACGCAAAGCCGACGAAGTAGGTCTCGGGTACGCCATCTTGCGAGACGAGCACCTCGTCCAAGGCGGCTTGGACGAGCCGGGGTTGATTGTAGTAGACGCTCTCCACATCGAGCGGCGGCCGCTTTGGCGGCGGCGTCGTCACGACCGGCACGGCCGGCCCCCGACAGGCCACCAAGCCCGCAAACGCCGTCAGCGCGAGCAAGGCGACACAGGTACGGCGCGCAAGGTTCATATCGAGCTCCCGAAACACCACCCGGGCGGCAACCGCGGCGGCATAGTAGGCGAGCACTCGCTCGGCGATCTGCGACTCGAACCCATGCACGACAGCGTAAACCACCACGCCGCCGATCTCGACCGCCAGCAAACCCGCCAACAAGTGCGCGAATCGTTCGCTCCGTGAACTACCCACGGCGAGCACCAAGAGCACCACGACCTTGGCCCCGAGGAACGCACAAAGCGCATAGAGTCCCCAGCGCTGGAGCACGGCACCACGGCCGGCGGAAACGTAGTCGACAACGAAGGTGACGCCGAACAGGACGACAAGCGCGACAAGGATCACCCGGGCGTCCCCGCTGAAGCGGAGTTTCAGCGGGAAGGGCACGAATAGCGCCAAGCCCAGCAGGAGGTCGCGCCAAACGCCTGCAAGCATCGTGGGGACCGGGGGTGCCGGGGGGCCCGGCGGTCGCGGTTCCCAGATTCCAACCTCCGTCATGCACCGGTTCCGCCGGGTAATCGCGCCGCATTGTACGACTTGGTTGAAACCGACGCTTGCACTGACGCATCAACTGCGTATAGTCCGGCGACGTGTTGGGCGGAATAAGGAGGTGATCAGTGCAATCTTTTGTTGGGGGCAAC
>JAPPGK010000117.1 GCA_028821405.1 Gammaproteobacteria bacterium
AGGAACACTCCGGCGACCACTGACGCGACGTTTGAGGGTTGACGTGACACTAGTCGCGCCGCGCCAACGCGTCGAGGTACCAGTCGACGAACTCGACGCACAGCCGCTCTTGTTCCGGGTGATACGGACCCGGCTCGAAGAACCGCGAGAGGACGCCTTCGCTGTTGCGCAAGATGATCGTCTGGTCCTCGCGGGTCGTGCGGTCCCATAGCCAGATCAGCGCATCACGCTCGTAGTCCCGTCCCTCCTCGGCATCGCCGCGCACGAACCAGACAAGCTCCATGTCCGTATCGGCGATGCCCCTCGGAATGAATCGGTACAGGACGCAGTGGTCGGGGTAGTTGAGCATGAATGCCAACGGCCCGAACTGAAAATCGCCGGCACCGCCGTCGTACCCCTTGAAGTCGCCCATCAGGGGTGCCAACGGTTGCCCGTCTCGACTGCCCGTCATGAAACCCTCGTAGAGCGCGTAGCGCCTGGTGTGCGCGCAGCAGCCGAAGTCTGGCGACGAACCGTAGACCTGGGAGTGTTCGAGGGTGATTCCGGGCACGCCGGTGGCCTTCACGGCGCGCTCAAGCATCCTGTCGTTCTCGCCCGCCACGTCGTCGCCCGGTGCCTCCAACGTGTGCCGCTTCGCGTAGGCGCGATGGGCCGTCGCGCAGTGGTAGCACTCCAGGTAGTTCTCCAGCGCCAGCTTCCAGTTGGCCCCTACCGCGTAGTTCTGGCGGTGGGCGATCTTGGCCGTGGGCAGATCGTAAGCACTCAAGGCGGGTTCGATGTTCCGCAGGGCTTTTTCGAACGACGCCGCAGCGGGATCGCAGTTGATGAAGATCAGGCCCTCGAATACCGTACAGCGGGCACGTTTCAACGCATACCCGGAGGGATCGAACCCCTCCAGGCGTTCCATGCCCCGAGCGGACTTGAGCGTGCCGTCGAGTTCGTAGGCCCAACCGTGATAGGGGCAGACAAGGGCCTGGCAGGTTCCTTCCGGATCGGCGCAGATGCGAGAGCCCCGATGCCGACAGACATTCGCAAGTGCTTGGATCTCGCCGTTGCCACCGCGCACCACGATGATGGAATCTTCGCCCAATTCGAAGAGGAAGTAGTCGCCGACTGCGGGAACCTCGCTCTCGTGGCCGGCATAGAGCCAGCTCTTGAACAGCACTTCGTCGAGTTCCTTGCGGTAGACCCCATGTGATCGGTAGAAGTAGGGATCCAAGGCGAAGCCGGGACGCGATCGTTGCGCCGCGGCATTTGCGGTCAACATTGCCGGCGACTCATCCGGTTCGGCACCGATGACAGTCACGGGGAGTCGGTCTCGTTCCGGTTCATGGTCAGCCGCCTGAGCAGGGTCTGCGTTTCCGAAACCATGTACTCCCGGTGATCGGGGTTGTCCAGGGTCTCCTCGGCGGTCGACTCCCGGAGAAACCGTCGGCGCGTGGTGCTGGACGCCGAGTCTGGCATCGGAGTTCGAACCGCGCATTACCACCTGGGCCACCCATCTGCCTGCCGTTCGGCTTTCGAGGTCTTCGCTGAATTGAACCGCCCCGTGGCACAGCCGAACGCAGGTGCCGCCCTTGAACGTTAGATGCCGAAGGTGACCTGCGTCGTTCATCGCGGTGAGGATCTCGCCGTGCAGCAATTCCTTCTCGATCACCGGGCGACATGCCCGGAGGTCGGGATGCTGGTTCGGGCAATGACGCGGCGCGAAGCGGTCGAGGTACTGGTGCTAGGCGATGGCCGGAACTTGCCGGTGTTCTCGACGCAAGGAGATTTGGTCTGGCGGGGAAGCTGGCCGGATCCCAACCACTTCCCGCCTGTACGAAGACGAAGTAACTCTCCCGTGTAGTCAGCTGCGTGGGCCAGAGAGAGAAAGGGTCTCAGAGTTCGCATCCGCAGTCTTCTTGTGGTCAGGCACGGGCGCAGTGACAGTCGTGCGGGGTTCGGACTCTGCATCACCACATGACCGCCTTTGGCGTCTAACCGACGAACCCGCCCGTCCCGCCCTGACCTCACGTCATCCCTGGCGATAGCCCCGCTTCCGAGTCCGTTGACAGGCGCGAATGTCGTGTATAGGTTGCGCGTATTCATCGGTGCCCTCTCGCTCTGAGAGGCGGAAGACGGGGATCCAATGTCATTGCGAAGCTGCTGCATCCTGTCGGTTGCGGTTCGGTGTGCCGTTGCACTGCACCTTCGCCAGACTGTCGAACCATGACGCGGAAACCGGCACGGGCCGGCAGGGCGGGTGCCAAGGACAGACAAGGATTCCAGCACGGCGAGAAGAGACGGCGCCTGGACATGAAACGCCCGACGCAGAAGCCGGAGGATCGCCGTTTGTCACGGCCACAACTCCGACAACTCGCTGCGAACGCGTCCTATGTCGGCAGCCCGGAGCACAAGATTCAGCAGTGGTGGGGTGGATTGCCAAGGGCCAAGCAGCGTCCTGGCGGGAGGGTCGGTCGCCCTCGAAAGCAGACGACCACCGTGTGCCCCCTCACATCCTGCTCGGATCGGGACCAAGCGACGGGATGGGTTCGCCTCGCCTTGGAGAGACGACAGTTCAAGTTTTGCGACGGCGACAAGCACTACCCGAAGAAGATCTGGCACAGGGCCGGCGGGCAAATCTGGTTCGGATTGTGCGTCAACTCCGAGGCCGGCGAGTACAAGGGTTGGCCGATAGACGAAGAGGAACGTCGTGGAATTTTCGATTGACTGGGTACCCGGCGGAGACAACGCCTCCGCAGAAGAGCGATCAACACTGTGCGACCTCAAGGTATCCGTGGGGGGGCGGAACGTCTCGGCGTTCTACGACGTGGCCAACCGGGAGGCGTTCGACGCTATCACGTTGCCTGCAGTTCACCTGGCCGGGGGCATTGCTGGCAACTGGTGGCGGATCTTCGGGGGAAGGGACGTGACGCACCACGCGTTGCACTGGCGTACGGGTTTCGCGCTCCCGGACCTTCGGCTGGAGTTCGACGGATCGGTCCTGCTGGCCCAATGCGACCCCTACGAAAGCGACAACCCGCAAGTGCTGTTTATGCGGGGTAGTACCGAGTATCTCCCCCGCAGGACTGCGGAGGCCAGTCTCGCTGCGCTCGTGGACGCGGTCGTGGACAAGCTCGCCGGAGACGGAATTGGTGCCAGCGAAGTACAACTGGCGTGGACACGCGTACAGGAGTCTCGCACGAACAAGGCTGAAAGCGCCTTCTGCGAAGCCGCCGGCGCGTTCGGGGTCGATCCGTACGCCATTAGCGTCCGGGACGCGGCCTTCATCGAGAGGACCGGCAACCTCTTCGACGGGGAGACAGTTGCGGAGTTCCTCGCCGGCGTCAGGGTGGCGAGCAGAGACAACCGGACGAAGAGCGGCCAGACCCTCGATTGGGTGTCAAGCGTCCGGGGGCAGCGTTCCGAACGTTGGCGCTTGCCTGAATTGGCGACCGTCGCGAAAGAGCTCCACATAAAGCGAAGAAGGGGCGAACGCCCTTGGGCATGGGGTCATCGCGCCGCGCAGGCGATGCGCGAGAAGCTGGCCCTACCGGGGACCCAGCCCGTGTCGATCAAGAAGCTCTCGACCCTTCTGGGCAACGGGAACTTCGCGAGGAAGCAAGGACCGCAGGGCCTCTTCGCGGTGGTCGCGCAAGAAGCCGAAGTCGTGCATCTCCACCTTCGCAAGCACGGGGCCGGACACACGGAGAAGTTCGCTTTCGCGAGAGCCCTGGGGGACGTCGTCTGCTTTCCGGGGACGCCGTTGTCCGCGATCAACAACCTGCACAATGCGGAACGGCAGGCCGTTGGCCGGGCCTTCGCAGCGGAGTTCCTTGCGCCTGTCCAGATGGTCCTTGAAATGTACGGCGACGGCTTGGACATCGACGAGATCGCGCGGCAGTTGGACGTGAACCCGATGGTCGTCAACCACCAAGTGGAGAATCACGCGGCACGGGTTGCGTAACGCTTCCGCTGGTACGTCGGCAGAGACAGCACGTTCGCCCGAAGCAAGAGAATCAGGCCGGCCCAAGGCGTCCGATGCCGACGGGAAGTACGGAACCCGGTGGCCGGATGCGGCAGCCGAAGCTGCGGACGCGGCCAAGACGGCTGCGGAAAGCCAGGGGGTTCCCGGCCATGGCCATGGACGAGGGACGGCTCCGGGAGCCGACTTACCCCGCCTGGGCATCATCGCGACCCATGGCAACTTGGTGACGCCGCAGCGGATCGATTGAGAGTGGCCGGGCACCTTGACACAAACTCGCGACGCTTTGTCGCCATGGCCAAGCGAAAGGCCAACGAGTTCGACCTTCGGATCGAGAAGGTCGACCCGACCCGGGGAATCGTCGCTTCGCTCGGCGATCAACTCCTCGTCGTATTCACACAGGATCGCGACGGGCTGATCGTCAGCCTGGCTACCCGCCGACGCCCAGATGACTGTTTCGCGGCCGAGTACGTGGCGGTGATGCTCGGCGGTATCGAAATCAAGGAGCTCAGCGACTACCAGAGTCGCCTAGAGCGATTCGTCACGTCCGTCGAGGACGGCGACCCCCCAGCGCCATTGCGCGACACGGACTGGTTGCTCCAGTGGATTCGGAACAACGAGAGCGAGCTCGTCGCGCAACTCTGCGACGAAGACCCGAAGCCGAGACTCGACGCCATCGTTCACCGCTATCTCGCGGCAGAGGCCGGCGATTGACCGGTCACTCACGGGGCGACTCGATCTGATAGCCGTTCATCGTCACGACGCACTTCCCGACCACGTCCCGGCTCTCCAGCATCCGCATCGCGTCGACGGCCCGTTCGAGGGGAAAGCCGGCGCAGACGTAGGGGTCGATGGCACCGCTTTGGGCCAGTTCCCATAACGCTTCCTGGTTGCGGCGTCCCAGTTCGGGGTCTCGGCGGCCAATCTCGCCGGCGCGTACACCGATCACGGAGATGCTCTTGATGAGGATCAGGTTTACCGGCGCCGTGGGCCATCGGCCGCTGGTGAAGCCGATCGTCAGGATGCGACCGCGCCAGTTGACGCAGCGCATGGACTCGTCGAACACGCTGCCGCCCACCGGGTCGTAGATCACGTCTGCACCACCCGTGCCGGTGATCTCCTTGACCTTGTCCCGGAATCCGCCAAGGGAACCATCGGGCAGCGTGTAGTTGATCACGGCGTCGGCGCCCCGGGCCTTGACCACGGCGAGCTTGTCGTCGCGGCCGCCGGTGCCGATGACGTGGGCACCGTAGTGCTTGCCGAGATCGACGGCGGCCATGCCGACCCCGCCGGTGGCGCCGTGGACCAGGAGCCACTCGCCGGCATGCAACTCCCCGCGCACTCTGAGGGCTACGTAGGCCGTCATGTAGGCGGTGCCGTACGACGCTGCCTTCTCATAGTTCATCTTGCCGGGAATGGGTTTGAGACCGGCGGCCGGGACGTTGGCCGCTTCCACGAAGCCGCCCGCCCGGGAACCGAAGCACACGGCATCGCCTTCCTTCCAACCCGTTACCCCCGGCCCGAGTGCCGCAATGTCACCCGATGCTTCGCCACCCGGCGCGAACGGCAGCGGCGGCTTGTGCTGGTACTTCCCCTGGATCATCAGAAGATCGGGAAAGTTGACGGCGCACGCCTTCAAGCGCACCTGGACCTCCCCGGGTCCAGGGTCGGGAAGGTCCAGTTCGTCGACGGTTACGCTGCCGATGTCCTCGCTGATCGCATGGCAGCGAATGGCGTGTATCCGAGTCATCCCGCGTTCAGCAATCCGTCAAACTCCAGGGGACCATTGTGGCAAAGATCCCCGCCACACGGGCTATGGTTGCAGCCCAGCCGTTCGTGGGATCAGGAACTCCTCGACGAACCCCCGGGGAGTGACCACAAGGGAGTGGGGCCGCGGACTCGAAACCAGTCGTCGATCTCCTGTCACGAGACACGCCTGCCGGTGGGCGGCGAGGAGCACCCACAGGTGATCGTCACCCGGATCCGGGGCTCGCTCGGTGGCGGCGGGCTCACGCCAAACGCTATTGGCGACAAGATCGGTCAGGAAGCGATCGAGACGGAAGGCTGGGACGACGACGAAGGCTCGACAAGATCGAGGTGGAGTTCGGCAACGACCGGATATTGCTCGCGGAGAATGCTTGGGAAGAACTGGAGACATGGACACTGGCCGGCCTTGACCTGCCGGCAGCGTGGCGCTGGTCAGAAGTCCGTGCCGCAGTGGACGTCAAGGAACGCTACTTCGACAAGATCGCACGCGCCCGGGTGTCGATGACTCGCCCGGTGGTGGCCGGAAGCCTCTTGGGGAAGAGGCGGCGCGCAGCATCGACGCGATCCGCCACAAGTGCCGAGAGGATTTCGACTTGCTTGCTCAGCGCCTAGAGGCAGTGATAGGCGACTATCCCGTTGGTCCCTGTACGTCCGCGGCAGACAACCCGGCGGGCGACGGCGTGCCTACGGCACGATAGCGTCGCCCTACGCAATCCGCGCCACCGCCCGCTTGGCAAGCACGCCAACCAGATGTCCCCGGAATTCCGCGGAGGCGTGGATGTCCGAGTTGAACTCGCTGTGGTCGACACTCACCCCATCCAAGGCACCCGGCGAGAAGTCTGCCGCCAAGGCTTCCTCCATTGCCGCGGCCCGGAAGGCGCAGGCGCCGGCACCGGTGACGCCGACACAGATGCAGCCGGGGCAACGCGCGACCATGACGCCGACCACGGCGTAGCGGGACGCGGGGTTCGGGAACTTCTCGTAGGCGGCGACATCGGGCATGCAGAAGTCGACGGAGGTCACGATCTCGCCGTCGTGCAGCGCAGTCTCGAACAACCCCGTGAAGTAGTCGCTCGCCGCGATGGAACGGGTCGTGGTGTGCACGGTGCCGCAAAGTGCGACCACGGCGGCCGGGTAGTCCGCTGCCGGGTCGCTGTTGGCGAGGGAGCCCCCGATGGTGCCCCGGTTGCGGACGTGGGCATCGCCGATTCGGCTGGCCAAGTCGGCGAGCGCCGGAATCGCGTCGCTGGCCGCCACTTCCGCGTGGCGGGTCATCCCGCCTACCGAAACCGTGCCGTCGTTCACCGTCACGCCCGTCAGCCCGGGAATCGCGCCGAGATCGATGACATCGCTCGGGCTCGCCAGGCGTTGCTTCAGGGTCGGGATCAGCGTCATGCCGCCGGACAGGTAGACCCCGTCCTCGGCACCGGACATGAGGCCCACCGCCTCTTCCAACGTCGAAGGTCTGTGGTAGTTGAACTGGTACATCTCTATTCCCCCCTTTCGGCGCCTTCGGCGCTTGAGCCGCGGGCGCTTGCAGCGCGCCAAACGGTTTCCGGGGTCGCCGGCATCGGCACGCTGGCGACGCCGAGCGCGTCGGTGACCGCATTCATTACTGCGGCGGTCGAGCCAATGGCGCCCGCTTCGCCACATCCTTTCACCCCGAGCGGGTTGTGCGTACACGGCGTGACCGTGGTGTCCACCGTGAAGCTCGGCAGGTCGTCGGCCCGGGGCATGGTGTAGTCCATGTACGAGCCCGAGAGGAGTTGCCCGGCGTCGTCGTAGACGCCGTGCTCCAAGAGCGCCTGGCCGATGCCCTGGGCGAGACCGCCGTGCACCTGGCCTTCGACGATCATGGGGTTCACGACGTGGCCGAAGTCGTCCACGGCCACGAAGTCGACGATGTCGACGACGCCGGTATCCGGATCGACCTCCACTTCGCAGATGTGCGCGCCGGCCGGGTAGGTAAAGTTCGGCGGATCGTAGAACGCCTTCTCCGAGAGACCGGGTTCGAGTTCCTCCAGCGGGTAGTTCTGCGGGACATAGGCCGCAAACGCCACTTCGCCGAAGGTAATGGACTGGTTGGAATCGACGACGGTGAAGGTCCCGTCGGCGAAGTCCATCTGGTCCTCCTGGGCCTCGAGTATGTGCGCGGCGATCTTCTTGCCCTTGGCGATGATCTTGTCGGTGGCCTTGATGATGGCCGAGCCACCTACCGCCAGCGATCGCGAACCGTAGGTGCCGAGGGCGTAGTCGGAGCGTCCGGTGTCGCCGTGCAGCACAGTGACGTTCTCGAACGGCACGCCGAGCTTGTCGGAGATGATCTGCGCGAAGGTCGTCTCGTGGCTCTGGCCGTGGCTGTGCGATCCGGTGACCACCGTCACGGAACCCGTGACGTCGACGCGGACCTCGCCGACCTCGAACAGCCCGACCCCCGCACCGAGGGAAATCGCCACCTGGGAAGGCGCGAGTCCGCAGGCCTCGATGTAGCAGGAGAACCCGATGCCGCGTTTCTTGCCGGCCGATTCCGAGGCCGCCCGCCGAGCGCCGAACCCGGCGTAGTCGATGTGCCCGAGCGCCTTGTCGAGACTGGCCTCGTAGTCGCCGGTGTCGTAGGTGAGCGCCACGGGCGTGTCGTACGGGAAATCGCCGGGCTGGATGAAGTTCCGGCGACGGATCTCCGCCGGGTCGATGCCCATTTCCCGGGCCGCCGTTTCCACGCAACGCTCCACCACGTAGGTCGCCTCCGGCCGACCGGCACCGCGGTAGGCGTCGACCGGGGCGGTGTTGGTGTAGAGGGACTGCACCTCGACGTAGATCGCCGGCGTCGTGTATTGCCCCGCCATCAGCGTGCCGTACAGATACGTCGGCACCGACGAGGCGAAGGTCGAGAGATAGGCACCCATGTTGGCCTTGGTCTTGACCCGCAGACCGAGGAATTTGCCGTTCTGGTCCAGTGCCAGCTGGGCGGTCGTGACATGGTCACGTCCGTGCGCGTCCGCCAGGAATGACTCGGATCGTTCAGCGCGCCATTTCACCGGTCGACGCACCTTGCCCGCAGCCCAGATGACTGCTGTTTCCTCCGCGTAGACGAAGATCTTGGAACCGAAGCCGCCGCCCACGTCCGGGGAAATCACCCGAAGGCGCGCTTCCGGGGCGACGTTGACGAACGCCGCCAGCACAAGTCGTTCGAGGTGCGGGTTCTGCGACGTGGTGTGCAGCGTGTAGGTGCCCGCCGCGGCATCGTATTCGCCGAGCGCCGCACGCGGCTCGATGGCGTTGGGGATCAAGCGGTTGTTGACGATATCCACCGTGGCGACGTGGTGGGCGCCGTCGAAGGCCGCGTCGGTGGCTGCCTTGTCGCCGAGTTCCCAATCGTAGGCCTGGTTGTTGGGAACGGATTCGTGGATCTGATCCGCTGATGCCGCAGTGGCCAGGTCCACGACGGCGGGACGTTCCTCGAAGTCCGCATCCACCGCTTCCGCGCCGTTCCTGGCGGCTTCCAGTGTCTCGCCGATGACCACCGCGTACGGTTCGCCGACGTAATTGACCGCTTCGGTCGCGATCGGCGGGTGGGGCGGCGCGACCATGTCTGAGCCGTCCTTCGACTTCACGAGCCAGCCGCAGGGCAGGTCGCCGATCTCGTCGGCGGCCAGATCGGCCCCGGTGAAGACCGCCACCACACCGTCCGTCGCCGCAGCCGCCGCGGTGTCGATGCCGTTGATCCTGGCGCGCGCGTAGGGCGAGCGAACGAAGACCGCGTGGGTCTGCCCGGGCGCGTTGATGTCGTCGGTGTAGTTCCCGGCGCCGGTGATGAAGCGGGCGTCCTCCTTGCGCTTGACGGAGGCGCCGATGCCTGTTTCTGATGCCATGGTCCCCTCCCCCTACATGCTCGACTGCGCGGCGAGTACCGCCTTGACGATGTTGTGGTAGCCGGTGCAGCGGCAGAGGTTCCCCTCGAGCCCGTCCCGAACTGCCGCCTCGTCCAGTGCGCCGCCACCTTTCTGCACCAGGTCGATGGCGCTCATGATCATGCCGGGCGTGCAGAAGCCGCACTGCAGGGCATGGTTGTCCCGGAACGCCTCCTGCATCGGATGCAGGTCGTCCGGGTTGCCGATGCCTTCGATGGTCGTGACATCGGCACCATCGGCCTGCCCGGCGAGCACCGTGCAGGACTTGACCGCATCGCCGTTCATGTGGACGACGCAGGCGCCGCATTGACTGGTGTCGCAGCCCACATGGGTGCCGGTGAGCCCGAGCGACTCGCGCAGCACGTCCACGAGCAGCGCGTTGTCCGGCACGTCGACGGCTTTCGCCGCGCCGTTCACCGTGAGTGTTATCTCCACTGTCCTATCCCTCCGAATGAAAGCACCAAGGAGTGATGCCGATTACAACCATTACGCCGTGTCAAAGTCCACCTTGAAGCGTTCAAAAAACCGCGCCGCCGTCTTGCGGGCCGCCGCATCCACCAAGCGGGAGCCGATCTGGGCCAGCTTGCCGCCGATATTGCCGTTGATCTCGTAGGTGAGCAGCGTCTCATCGCCGTCTTCCCCGGTGACATCCTCGAGGTTGACCAAGGCGCTGCCCTTGGCGAAGCCGGCGGCCCCGCCCTTGACCTCGACGTCGAGGCGATAGCTCTCGGGTTCGACCACATCATTGAGCGCGATCGCGGCCTTGAAGGTCGCCTTGACAGGTCCCACCTTGGCACCGACCTCGGCTTCGTATTCGCCATCGCCGACCGGCGTCATCGACTTGCAGCCGTCCAGGCAACGGGCGAGCACCTCGGGGTCGTTCAGCGCCCGCCAAACCCGGTCTCTCGGCTGCGCGATGCGACTCTCGCCGGCTTGTTCCACGCCTTCCCCCGGACGCGGCTCAACTCCGACTAACTCTCGCACAATCCGCCGACACGGGGAACTGCTAGCATGGTTCGGCTGGCAGGAGGGGGAACTGCATGGGTGAGGTGATTCCGGGGGCGGATCGACGCCCGTTGACCACGTTCAACTACGTCTCCTACGGCGCACCGGCCGCTCCGTTGGCGCTTGCGGGCTTACCCCTGGCCGTCTACCTGCCGGTGATCTACGCCGACTCCGACGGTTTCGGCCTGTCGCTGGCGACCGTGGGCCTCTTGATCGGCCTGTCGCGGTTCTCCGACGTATTCACCGACCCGCTCATCGGGTACCTGTCCGACAAGTGGAAGACGCGCTGGGGTCGCCGCAAGCCCTGGGTCCTGGTCGGCACCCCGATCTTCGCGTTGGGCATGTGGTTCATGTTCATGCCGCCGTTCGAGTTCAGCGACATCACGTTGTTCGGGGCGACGTTCTCGAATGGCTACCTCTGGCTCGTGGCCATGCTCACGTTGTTCTTCGTCGGATCGACCATCAAGGATCTGCCCTTCTCGGCGTGGGGCGCGGAGTTGTCGAGCAACTACCACGAACGCACGCTGATCATGAGCTGGAAGGAGGGATTCAGCGTCGCCGGATCCCTGGTGTCGTCGTTCATTCCCCTCGCGGTCCTGTTCTTCGGGCAGGTCAAGCCCAGCGACGCCGTGTACATCCTGGTACTCGGGATGTGCATCGCGATGCCGATCCTGAACCTCAACTGCCTGATCGGTGTGCCCGAATGGCGTGTCGTTGAGCGCAAGGAGCGGATCGGTCTGATGGAGGGTCTGCGGATCGTCGTCAAGAACAAGCCCTATGTGATCCTGGTCGTGGTGTTTGCGTTCGGCGCCATCGGTTCCGCCATGACCAACAGCCTGTCGCTCTTCTTCGTCAAGCACGTCATGCTGGTCGGCGAACTCTACGGCGCCTATCTCGCGCCCTACTTCGTCTGCCAGTTGGCCGCCATTCCCCTGTGGTTCAAGCTGTCGCGCCGCATCGGCAAGCACAAGGCGACGATGTGGGCCGTCGGCTGGTACGCGCTGTGGTCGTCCTTCATCCCGCTCGTCATGATTGCGCCATCCGAGTGGTTCGCGATCTTCGAGGTGCAGAGATACATCGGTTTCACGACCGCCGAGTTTCAAGCCGAGGCCCGGCCCTACCTCGAAGGCGTCGAGACCGGCAAGCTGCCGGTATATCTCGTGGTCATGTGCCTCAAGGGTTCCGCCATCGGCGCGTTGTCGGCGCTGCCGTTCGCCATGTGCGCCGACGTGATCGACATCGACACCGCCGAGACCGGCCAACGCCGCGCCGGCGCCTACATGGCGATCTGGTCGATGGTCAAGAAGGGCGCCTACGCACTCGGTACCATGATCGGCCTGCTGCTCGTCGTCTACTGGGGTTTCGACTCGCTGGCCGAGCCGCGGGGGACTACCAACACCGAGTTCTCGCTGCTCATGCTGGCCTGCACCTATTCGGTGCTGCCGGCGATCTTCAAGTTCGTCGGCATGCCGCTGTTGTGGATCTACCCGCTCACCGAGGAGAAGCTCCGCGAGGTGCAGGCGCAGATACGCTTGAAACACGGCGTTGGCGGCGGGGAAGGATTGGCCACGATGCCGGCCCGTTAGCGTCGTCGCTTTGGCGAGCTTTTCGGCCTGGAGGAATACACAGCAAGCTGGATGGAACAAACGCGTCTTCCTTCCGTCCGTGTCCCTAAAGTCCGATTCGAGAAACCGACGACGCGGGTTCACCGACGGCCACGGTCAGACGTTGCCAGGCGCATCGCATCGTCAATAGTGCTGTTTCGGACACGAGCATCTCGGATCCGAACACTTGCTCGCGACGCTGCTCAGACCGAGGAGGCATGCCGTAGGGGCGACCCCTTGCGGCCGCACGACCGACCGAACAGTGCGCGCTTTTCTTACTCCGCGGGCGAGGACAAGCCTCGCACCTATGAGGTCTCGCAACGCAGCCCGACCGTCAAGCGTCAACCTACTAGCCGGTCGCACGCCGGCATTGGCGAGCGACGACGCTTTCGATCCGCTGCAGTGCCGGCGTCGCCCCGTAGCGCCGTTCGAATGCCGATCGGACAAGAGGAAGACTGTGGCGGATGCGTTCCGCCATAGCTCCGACACGCCCGTGCAGGAAGCGCGGCCGCACACCGCATTCGTCCGCGAGCGCACGCCAGTGGGTCGAGGTGATCTGGCCCGGGTCTGTCTCTCCCCCGATACCCATCGCCAACCGGCGGTCGATACGCGCTACCGCCCGCGTACAGACGAGATCGTAGAACGGCGCCAGTCGAACCGAGCGGCCGGTGTAGAGCAGCGCCAGATTCTTGGCATGGCCGTCCGAGTTGCCCGCGAGCCAGTTGAACGCCTGCCAGTTCAGTAGACGTTCGATGTCGATGACGGGGTCGGTAACGGTATCGCGCAACAGGCGGACGCAATCGGCAAGGGAAGGACCACCGTCGGACTCGTATTTCCGTTCCGAGCCCAATCCCAGTGCCTGGCAGAAGTCCTCCTGATGCAGCCGTCGGATGCCACCGTATTCCGCAACGCGGTCGAATCGTGCAACCTCGACGTAGCGCCGACCTCCGACTTCCCGCAATTCGACGTCCGCCGCCTCCAAACCCACGGCCTTTGCGAGGGCCGTCGTGAATGTCTCGTAGGCCGGAACATTCCGGAAGTCGGCCACTTCGAACTTCAGGATGTGGGTGCTCGGCGCGTCCTTGACGGGCAGGAAGTACTGACCGTCGCGCAGCAACACCGGGCACTTGTGCTGGGCACCGGCCAAGGACAACCGCGGGCGTTCGCGCGATTCGTCGCCATGCAGGTCGCCTCGCCGTGCCGCAAGGTCTGCTAGTTCGTCATCGAGCATTGGGCGGTACTCGTTCCCCCCGTTCGCGACCGGCGGCGAATCCAACGCCGTAAGCGCGATCGCGCCCGCACACTCACCGCCGATGGCACGAAGGAGGTCGAAATCGGTATTTGGAATTCGCAAGGTACGGACGATTCGTTCGCGCGCCTCGCCCTCGGGCAACAGGTTGGCGAAGAAACGATGCGCCGCGCCATGACTCGCGCGAAAAGAAGCATCCGTGAGAGGCAACGAGCACGAGATTGCGAATCCGCGCCGAACCCACCGCCGGGAATACTCGAAACCGATTCGACCGGCGTCGTCGCGATGCAGCCGACCGACCGACTGCGCACTCAAGCCGGTGCGCCGATACCAGACGTCAAGGGCGTCGATGTCACGCCCCTCCGGGGTGCCTGGTTTCCACGTTGTTCGAAGTATCTTCGGACTCCTCGACCAGCGGCTTCATCTGCCGCGGCTCGACGACCATTTCGAGACCCAGAGCAGCAAGCGCTGCCATCGCCTTTCCGAGCTCCGCCGTGTCTTTGCCGCGCTCAAGTTCGGAAAGGAACCGCATGCTGAAACCCCCGATGGCCGAAACGGTCTCCAGATTGAGCGAGCGTTCCTTGCGGTGCGCCCGAACCAAGCTGCCCAGTTCCGTTGCGCTGCGAACAACGCCGTGACGTGTCCTAGTCTCTTTCGTCATCGTGGCGGTATTTTACCGTACGGGAAAACCACATGCGATCACCTCGGCAAGCCATGGGGTTTTCCCGTACGGTAAAATTAGAACGCGAAGGCCTAGGATGTTCGGCCGACGCAACGAAACAAAACTGTCCGGTTCCGAACAAGCGCGTCTCGAATCCGAACGCCATCACTGCCAAAACAGGCGCACGCGCCTAGGGAAGACGCCGCCCGAGCGACACGGACCCGTTGGCACATGTCTTGCCCCAAGTTACGTGAGTTGAGTGGCAATCACTTGCACAACGGACGGGCAAATGGCCGTGGCCAAGCGTATTGCGGGGGGCGACAACGAAACTGGGTCGGACGCGGCGGACATACGCCACATCCGGCTCCACGCCGAGGGTGCGCGGTCGCCGATGGACGTGCCCCGTCCTCAAGGCAGACGCCGCGTTGGGAAGCTCGTCGCTGCGGCCGTCGGTGTTGTCGGCCTCGCCGCCGTCACCGCCTACGTGGCGACCCTGGGACCGGCGCTCCCGACCGTGCAGGCGGACACGGTCTGGATGGACACCGTGGCTCACGGCGAATTCGTGCGCGACGTTCGGGGACCCGGTACGTTGGTCCCCGTGCGGCGGCGCTGGATCACCGCGCTAACGGCGGGGCGCGTCGACGAGATATTGGTCGAGCCCGGCGCCGAAGTGACCGCGACGACGGCCCTTTACCGATTGTCGAACCCCGATGTCGAGGTTCAACTGCTGACCGTGCGCCAACAGCTATCGGATGCCGAAGCGGAACTCGTGACCTTGGCGTCGAACGTCGAGTCGAATGAACTGGCCCAGAAAGCGCTGATCGCCCAGGTGCGCACGCAGTATCTCGAAGCCACGCACCGCGACGAGATGAACCGCGAACTCAATGCCAAGAACCCGGGCCTTGTGGCCGAATTCGACCTTGCGCGTGGCCGGGAACTTGTGGCGGAGCTGGACAACCGCCTCGCCATCGAGACCCGCCGACTCGATGTGCTCGCCGACTCGGCGGACGAGCAGCTGTCGGCGCAGCGCACCCAGGTCGGGCGCCTGCGCTCGATCGTCCGCTTCAACGAGGAACGGGCCAGGGCGCTCGTCGTGCGTTCGGGCATCGACGGGGTTCTCGCCGAGTCGGGGGTCGAGGAGGGACAGTGGATTAACGCCGGGGAGACCATGGGCCGCGTGGTCCAGCCGGGTCGCCTCAAGGCGGAACTGCGCGTGCCGCAGAACCGCGCGGGAGACTTGGCGATCGGCCAGGCGGCCGAGATCGACACGCGCAACGGGATGATCGACGGCAGCGTCAGCCGCATCGATCCCGCGGTACGAGATGGCACGATCACGGTGGACGTCTCTCTCGCTTCCGATCTACCGGCGGGCGCCCGGCCGAACATGAGCGTCGATGGCACGGTCGTACTGGAACGCTTAGACGACATCACCTATGTCGGCCGACCGGCCAACGCCCGGGCGCACGAGCGAGTGGGCCTCTACCGACTCGACGATGGCGGCGAAGTTGCCCGGCGCGTGAGCGTCAAGCTCGGACGCGTATCGGCGAACCACGTCGAGGTTCTAGAAGGCCTGCGGCCCGGAGACCGCGTGGTGCTGTCGGGGTTGTCGGCGTTGGACGAGCACGACGCCGTGCGGATAGAACGGTGAACCCATGAAGATCCAAACAACGGAGGCACGGCATGGACGAGGCTGAACAGACGCTCATCCGTCTGCGCGACCTGCACAAGGTCTACTACACGGACGAACTGGAGACACACGCCCTGTTCGACGTGGACTTGGACATCGAGCGCGGGGATTTCGTCTCGGTGGCGGGACCCTCGGGATGCGGCAAGTCGACGCTCTTGGGGATCATCGGCCTGCTGGACAACGCCAGCGGCGGCCAGTACGACCTCGACGGCAACCCGGTGCATGCGCTCGGCGCATCGGAACGGGCCCGCATCCGCAACGAGGCCATCGGGTTCATCTTCCAGGCCTTCAACCTGATCGGCGACCTCACGGTCTACGAGAACGTGGAACTGCCGTTGGTCTACCGGGGTACGCCAGGACCAAAACGCCGGGATCGCGTCGAACACGCGTTGGAGCGGGTGGGCATGGTTCATCGCGCCAAGCACTTCCCGGCGCAGCTCTCCGGCGGCCAGCAGCAGCGCGTCGCCGTCGCCCGTGCCATCGTCGGCGATCCGTTGATCCTGCTTGCCGACGAACCCACCGGCAACCTCGACTCCGCCAACGGCCAAGCCGTGATGGATCTGCTGGCGGAACTTCATGCCGGCGGGTCGACGGTCTGCATGGTCACCCACGATCCGCGCTACGCGAGCATGGCGGCTCGCACCGTCCACCTGCTCGACGGGAGAATCGTCGACGAAGTCGAGGCGTGAACCTCGTGCGGATCGACGCGCTGACGAGGGAGTTCCTGCAGGCGGGGCGCAGCCTGGCGCGTTCGCCTCGGTTCGCGATCATTGCCGTGCTGACCCTGGGCCTCGCGTGCAGTGCCGCCACAGCCGTCTACGCGGTTCTCAAGCAAGTGGTCCTCGATGGCCTGCCGTATCCCGACGCCGAACGGCTGATGGTTCTGCGCACGGCGATGCCGAAGGTCGGGGACTTCGAGTGGCAGTTCTCCAAGGAGCAGTTGCTGTACCTCCGAGACAAAGCCCCCTCTTTGGAAAGCGTCGATGTCTATGCGACCGTGCCCATGCAGGTGGAAACGCCCGAGGGCGTACAGCGGATGGCGGTCACCGTGGCCACCGCCGGGATGCATCGGTTGCTCGGCGCGAAGGCGAGCCTAGGCCGGACATTGCGGGCGGCCGACGAGCAACGCGACGCGCCGCCGGTGGTTTTCCTGACGCATGGATTCTGGCAGCGCCATTTCGGCGGCGACCCATCCGTCCTTGGCGACGTTCTCCGCATCGACCTCGGCACCTACCGCGAGCCGCTGAACATGGGGGACGAGTACTTCGAGATCGTTGGCATTCTCGACCCGGGGCCACCGCCTCCAGAGGGGTTCGCCGACAGCGCCGAACGCCCCGACATCTGGATGGCCCATGGGCCATTGCCGGACTCCACCGGTCATTCGTGGCCGGCCATCGCCAAACGGCGGCCCGGCGTCGACCACGAACAGGTGCAGATCGAGCTCGACAGCCTGATGGCCGGCCTTGCCGACGCGTTCCCCGACACCTACGACGAGTCGGGCCTCGAGCGTTCCGGCTACCGCACGCGAGCAACGCCGCTCAAGTCCCATGTCGTGGGATCCTTCGCCGCGAACCTATGGCTTGCCCAGGCCGCCGCGGGCCTTCTCCTGGTCGTAGCCTGGGTCAACACCGCGGGCCTGTTCCTCGTCCGTGGGGAGGCGCGCAACCGGGAGGTGGCGGTGCGGGCGGCGCTTGGCGCGGGGCGCGGGGCGACCTTCCGGCTCTTTCTGGCCGAGTGCTGTCTGATCACGCTGACCGCCGGGGCGCTTGGCCTGCTGGGAGGCTACTGGTCAATACAATGGCTGGCACTGGCCTCGCCGAATCCAATCCCCCGCCTCGTCGATCACGCCTTTGAAGGCGGCGTCCTGGGATTCGCGCTCGCCCTGTCGGCAGTCGCCGCCGTGGTAATCGCGGGAGCGCTGACGGTGCGGTTCCGAAGGATGGACACACTGGCCGAGGCCGGACGTCGTGCCACCCCGAATGCCAACCTGCGTCGCGTGCAGGCCGGACTGGTCATCGCCCAAGTCGCGATGGCAACGGCGTTGATCGCCGCGGCGGGGCTACTCCTTTCGACCTTTGCCACGTTGCGGAACACCGATCCGGGGTTTCGCCCCGACGGGGTCGTCCGAGTGGCCGTGACCACACACCGGGACCTATTCGAACCGTGGTGGCCCTCGATCCGCGAGATCACCCGCGCCATCGAAGAGATTCCCGGCGTCTCGGTCGCGGGCGCGGCCTCGGGACTACCGCTCACGGGCTTCTATGGGCACGACCCGTGTCCCGGACAACTCTTCGAAGCCGCCCACTACAAGCCGGACGACAAAGGAGGCAAGCGCTGCATCATGCAGGTCGTCGTCTCGCCCGGCTATTTCGACGCGCTCGGCATACCGCTGGTGTTGGGCCGCGCCTTCGAAACCGGCGATCTGGACGAGGCGACCACCGGCGCCGCCGTCGTCAGCCAAGCCGTGGCCGAGGCGGTCTGGCCCGGCGAGAACCCGCTCGGAAAGGGCATTGCGCCGCCCCGCTCGCCGGCTGGCACCTGGTACCGGATCGTCGGCGTCGTCGGCGATGTGCAAGCCTACTCCGTGCGGGACGAGCCTGTGCTGGCGGTCTACTATCCACTGGCACCGGTCCCGGGCACGTCGGGCGGCTACCACGCTGACCTGGACATCGTCGTGCGCACCGGCTTCGACGACCCGACGGTGCTCATTGGCGACATCCGTCGTGCCGTCGAGAACGTCGACTCAACACTGTTCGTCGACAATGGCGAGGCGGTAACCGCCATCGTGCACCGCTCGATGGGTCAGGTCGCCTTCGTATTGGTATTGCTCACAGCCGCATCCGGGGGCGCGTTGGTCCTCGCCGTGGTGGGGATCTACGCCACGGTTACCTGGACGACGGCCCGACGGACGAACGAGATCGGGGTTCGCATGGCGCTCGGCGCCCGGCGCGGGCGGCTACAGCGCATGGTCGTGGTCGGTGCAATGAAGCCCGTCGTCGTGGGACTAGCCATCGGGATTCCGGCCGGCATGACCGGGGCGCAAGCGGTACGCAGTCTGTTGTTCGGCGTAACGCCCACCAGTCCGCTGGTGCATGGCTTGGCAGTCGCCGCGCTTCTCGCGGCCGCCTGCGGCGCCAGTTGGCTAGCGGCGCGGCGGGCAACCCGGATCTCGCCGATGGACGCGTTGCGCCTGGAGTAGCTCATGCGCATGATCCTCGACTTGAAGCAGGCGTCGCGAAGCTTGCGGCGGACGCCGGGCTTCACGGTGCTCGCGGCGCTCTGCATGAGTATCGGTCTCGGCGCCACCGCCGCCGTGTTCACCGTCGTCAAGCAGGTGCTGCTGGATCCACTGGGCTACCCGGACGCCGATCGGCTCGTGGTCCTGCGCAGCGCGGTTCCCAAGTCCGGAATGGGCAGCGAGTGGGGATTCGCGTCCGCCCAGTACTTCCACCTGGGAGACAATGCCAAGTCCCTCGCCGACATCGGGGCTTCCCAGGACTTCCGGGCAAGCGTTGCCACGCCCGATGGGCTCACGGGTGCCCGGGTCACCCAGGCCACCGCCGGAATACACCGCCTGATCGGCGCGCAGGCCGTGCTCGGCCGGGTCTTTGAAGAGGCCGACGACGACCCCGGCGCCCGGCGGGTCGCCGTGCTCTCCTACGGGTACTGGCAGGACCGCTTCGGCGGCGATCCCGAAGTCGTGGGCAAAACCATCCGGTTCGATCCCGGCATCGTCGGCCGGGCCTTGACGGCGGAGGAACTGGCACAAATCGAGCACCGAATCGTCGGTGTCCTCGCGCCCGGAACAGGCATGTTCGACGTGGACCTGTGGATCCCATGGATTCTCGACCGGGCCGGCCCCCACTACAACCAACATGGGATGTTCGTGATGGCGAAGCTCGCAGACGGGGTCGGCATCGACGCGGCCCGCACCGAGCTCACGGGCTTGACGGCTCAATTGGTCGATGCCTATCCCGAGGTCTATTCACGGGGTTTCATCGAGCAGTTCGGGTTCCGCACGGTGGTTCACGACGCCAAGCGCTACCGGGTCGGGGCCTTTGCCGACCACCTTTGGCTGCTGCAGGCGGGTGCCGTGTTGTTGCTGATCGTCGCCTGGGGCGATGTGGCCAACCTGCTTCTGGCCCGGGCCGAAACCAGCCGCCGGGATCTCGCCGTGCGCACGGCGCTCGGGGCCGGGTGGCGCGACGCGGCCCGTCACCATGCTGCGCTAGGCCTGCTGCTGACAGTCCCGGCCGCCGCGCTGGGCGCGTTGATCGCGTGGGGGGCCATCAACTACCTTGTCGCCACGGCGCCTCTGCCGCTGCCCCGACTCGACGAGGTGGCGCTCGACGGCGGCGTATTTGCATTCCTTGCCGCCGTCTCCGCCATCGCCGCCGCAGGCTTGGCGGCGTTGCCGGCCTCGCGCGTGCGCCACTTCGGGCTTGACTTGGCGGAGGCCGGGCGAGGCGCCACACACAGTCGCGAACGAACCCGGGTGCGCGCCGGGATGGTCGTCGGACAAGTCGCCCTAACGCTTGTGCTCATGGTCCTCGCCGGAGGGCTCGTCGAGAGCTTCCGGTCGCTGCGCAACGTCGATCCGGGTATCGATGCCGAGGCGGTGGTCAGTGTGGCCGTGACCCCGAACGCCTCCCATACGGACATCGCCACATGGTGGGCACTCGTCCGGGATACGCAGGACAGGCTCGAGTCGCTGCCCGGCGTCACGGCCGTTGGCGCGTCCTCGGCGGTGCCCCTCAATTGGTTCCCGGGCTGCGCGGCACAACAGTTCGACGATCCGGCCGTGTATGAACGCGTCGGCGCCTCCGACTTCACGACCTGCGCTTCGGTGCTGCTCACAACGCCCGGTTGGTTCCGAACGTTGGGAATCCCGATCATCGAGGGCCGTGGCTTCGAGATGGCGGACCTCACCGACCCCGGGCGCGGCGTTGTCGTCGTCAGCCGATCATTCGCCGACCGGTTCTGGCCCAACGAGAACGCCATCGGCAAACGCATTTCGGCATACGGCGGCCCTTGGTACACGATCGTCGGCGTGGTCGGCGACGTCTACGGCAAGTCCGTCGACGAACCGCCGGCGATCGCCGCCTACTACCCGCTGAACCCCGTTCCCGGCTCCCGCTGGCCGCACTACGGCGTGGCGATGGCGGTGCGGACCGGGCTTGAAGATCCTGCCGCCATCCTGCCCGCTGTGCTCCGGGAATTCGAACACGTCGATCCGACGATGCAGGTCGAGGCCATGCCCACGCTGGCCGACATCGTGGGCCGCTCGATGGCGCCCGCGAGTTTCGCCTCCACAATGTTCATCGCGGTGGCGATCGGTGCGCTGGTGCTCGCCCTTGCCGGGCTCTATGGCGTGGTCTCCCACGTGGCTGCACGACGCACTACCGAGATCGGCGTACGCATGGCGCTGGGTGCTCGGCCGGACCAAGTCCGACGCATGGTGGTAGCGGGTGGGCTCAAGCCCGTCGTCCTAGGGGTCGTCTTGGGTGTCCCTATTGGCGTCATTGCTGCCGGAATGCTGCGCGGCTTGCTGTTCGGCGTCACCCCGGTGAGCCCCGCGGTCCATGTCACGGCGGCGGTATTGCTAGTGGCCGCAGGCACCTTGGCGACCTGGATAGCCGCGCGACGGGCGACGGCCATCCAGCCGCTCGCCGCCTTGCGGGTGGAGTAGGAGGGAGTCATGCGGTCGCCTGCATCGAACTCGCAATCGATTGATTCGCATGGCCGGAATCCGATTCGGGTCGGTACCGGGGACCTCTGAACCCAAGCTGGAACGGAACGTCACCTCGTGCCGGTGGGTCTCGAGGCCGGAGCGGGAACCCTTCGAGCCGCAGTCCAAACCCCCCAACGTCGTACACTGCCGTTCTATGTCGTCGCCAGGGCCGCGACCGGATCGAGGCGCGATGCCCGGCGAGCGGGAACGATGCCGAATACGAGCCCGGTGGCGATTCCGCAGGCCAAGGCCACAGGCACGAACCAGGGGGCCAATGCCACCGGAGCATCGGCCAGCCAGACCAGGAAGGGTGTCGTCGCGAGACCCAGGAGGGTGCCAGCCCCGCCTCCGAGTGTGGTAGGCACGGCCGTCTCCGCGAGGAACTGTAGGGTGATGTCGCGCCGGCGGGCGCCCACCGCCATCCGAATGCCGATCTCGCGCGTACGCTGGCTCACTGCGGCGAGGGTCACGCCCATGACCGCAAGACCGCCGGCCAGGAGCGAGACCCCTGCGAGGGCGCCGAGAATCGTCGCATGCAGATTCGAAAGCTCCATGTGGGCGGCCAGTTGCTCGGCGCGGTTCGTCAACGTATAGCCCTCGCGATCGTGCCGGCGATTCATGAGATCGCGAACGTCCGCCGCCGTTTCGTCGATCCGCGACACGTCGTCAACGAATACCTGGATGAAGTTCAACTGGTCCGTGCCGTAGAGCACTTCGGCCCCGGTTCGGAACGGGATGAACACCACGGTTTCCTGCCACACCAGGCCTGACTCCGTGGTCGCAAACGCGACGCCCTCGCCTTCGCGGCCGGGGTGGGGGCCCAACACCCCCTTGACTTCGAAAGGCGTCCCATCCAGGAAGATCGTCGTGCCCAGGGCGTTCGCGTCCGTTCCGATCAGGCGGTCGCGTATCGGGCGTCCGATCACCGCGACCTGCGCGAGGCTGTCGTTGTCGCCCTCGGTAGGAAACGTACCTTGTTCGAGCGGCCACAATACGTTGTCGGTGGTCCGGGGTTCGGTGTGGATGACCGCCCTTACCATCACGTCGTCGATGCCTTGGCTGCCCGCGTTCACAGCGCTCCTTCGGTTCAGCACCGGTACGACGGACTGCACGTTGGCCACCTGTTCCGCGATGGCATGCGCGTCGGCCAAGGTCTGCGGAAACAACACGAACCGTTGTCCCGAAAACTCGTAGCCTCCCACGTTGAGCCGGTTCGCTCCCATTCGCTCGAGGATGCCCGCCGCATCGCGGTGGGCACCCTCCGCCAAGCCGAGCAGGGCCACGACGGACCACACCCCGACTGCGACGCTTGCAACCGTCAGCGCGGCTGCCAGCCGGTGTGAGCGCATCCAGGTCCAACCGCCGCGCACGGCGGCCAGCCAAGGCATGGCACCGGGTTGTCCCACTCTTCCCGCAACGGATCCTTCCGACGCCTTCCCGGTACCGTCGTCCGAAACAACGCGCCCGTCGGCAAGTTCGATCCGACGCCGGGCCCGGGCCGCGACGGCAGCGTCGTGGGAGACCACGATGATCGCGTGGCCACGGTCGGCAAGTCGTTCGAGCAGGCCGAGAATCTTGTCTCGCTGGGCCGTGTCGACGGCGCCGGTCGGCTCGTCGGCCAGTATGACCTGGGCCCCGTTCATCAACGCGCGACCAATGGTGACGCGCTGCTGCTCCCCGCCCGACAACTCCGCAGGACGGTGGTCGACCCGGTCGCCAAGTCCGATGGCGCGCAGTATCTCGGCGGCGCGTCGCCGGCGTTGACGCCGGGGTTCGCCCGTATACGTTGCCGGCATTTCGACATTGTCACGCGCGGTGGCGGACTCGAGCAGATTGTAGTTCTGGAACACAAAACCGAAGGTCTCCCGCCGGCGCCGGGCCAGGTCGTCGGCACCCAAGGCGGTGACGTCCTCACCCGCGACGCGATAGGCACCCGACGTCGGCTGGTCCAAGCAGCCGAGGATGTGCAGAAGCGTCGACTTGCCCGAACCCGATGGTCCTATGACGCAGACGAACTCGCCGGCGTCGACCTCCAAGGTGACGTCCGCGAGGGCTTCGATCGCCGCCTCGCCGTCGTCGCCGTCGTCAAAGGCTCTCGACACCCCCTCGAGTTGCAAAAGCGCCGTGCTCATCGTTGGTCCCGCTTCACGAGAAGCCCCTCGGGGATGACCATTTATCACGACACCGTAACAATTCCAAGGTTGCCACGATAACCCGACTCACGAGCCACCACTCGCCGTCCTGCCGTGCAGCCGCCTGCCTCCACGCTCGGCTAGCGTTGGCGCGCGCGCCCGGCGCGGATGGCCACCCGGCCGCTTGCTACAGCTCCTAGGCAACCTGAAGACTCTGGGCGATTGACTTCCTGGCGACTCGACGCGCGGGCAACAAGGCGCCGATCAACCCGATCGCGCAGGCCCAGGCGATTCCAACGACAACGTGCTCGCCAGCGACGTCCAGACGCAACGTGAGATGGTTGGCGCTTGCGCCGGGGCCGAGGTACTGCGCGGCGGCGAAAATGTTCCCGTCGGCGACGACCCAGGCGGTCAACGCCCCGAGGCACGCGCCAATGATCGCCAGCAACGTCGACTCTGCGAGAACGGAGACCATGATCGGGATCGTCCCGAACCCGATGGCACGCAATGTCGCGACCTCCCGGGCTCGCGCATCCACGATCGAATAGGTCATGTTCAGGGCGCCGCATGTGGCGCCAAGCGCCATGATCGTGCCGACGACGTAGGCGATGATGAAGGCGAGCCGTGACATGGTCTCCGACTGACCTTCGTAGTAGTCGGACTCGCGCTCCGCCTTGAGGTTGGCGCCCCGGATAGCGGCGAGGGCGTCTCGAAATGCATCGAAGTCGTGGGCAGAGGAAAGCTGGACGGTCGCGGAACTGAATTCGTTTCGACCGATTCCCGCCATCAGCGTCGGACCATCCGCGAGCAGTTCCGACTCGTGCGCGTCGCCGCCGCTCTCGAAAACGCCGACGATTCGCCAGTCGACGGCGTTGACCGTCAGATGGGCGCCCACCGTGACAGACGGCGCCGACCGCTGGACGAGGCGCCCGACCATCAGTTCGTGCTTGCCCTGGGCCACCCTCCTGCCCTCGACGACCGTCAGATTGGGCCGTAGTTCGAACCCCATCGCCGTAACTCCGCGCACCAGAACCAGACCGGGCACGTCCTCTAGCATGACGTTGACGAGCACTTCCGGCGATACGGCGACTTCCCCGCCTTGACGCGCGACATACGGGAGATCCCGCAATCTCAAGACATCGTCCCGGCCGATCGAACTGAGCGATTCGACCACGGCGCCGTTCCTGAGCACCAGCGCTCGGTCGGGGTGCCCCGTCGTTCGGATGGCATCGGTCAAGCTGGTCGCGAGGGCGAGGCCCGTGACGAGGACCAGGACCACGCAACCGATGCCGAGGGCAACCACGGTGGATTCGCCGAGCCTGTGCGGAATGCCCCGCAGCCCGACCAGCGTGATATGCAGTATCTCGACCAGGGTCCGCTATCTCCCGGCGATGGCCTGCGTCACCGACAGTCTTCGAAGGTGGATGATCGGCCACAGGGAGATCAGGCCGGACAAGCCGATTGCGAATGCAAGACCGCTCGCGTACACGCCGAGGGGCAAGGGCAGTACCGGGCCGCCGACGAACTCGTAGATCACCGGTAGCGAGAGTGCGCCAACGACCAGTCCCACGGCCGCACCGCCGAGGCAGACGGGGGACGACTCGGCAAGGATCGTCATCGCGATCGCGCCGTCCCCGAAACCCATGGCTTTCAGGATGCCGAATTCCGGTGTGCGCGCCTTGGCGGCCTGGACCATCATCGTGCCGGTCAGGAACAGCAGCGAGAAGAACACGGCCCCGACGACCAGCTCGACAAACAGACGGAGATCTTCGATCTGGCTGAGCTGCGAGGAGACCCATTGCTTCTCGCTCAGCGTGCGGGTCTGGTGCGGCGAGTTGCTGAACAGTTCGTCGATGGCGCTCGCCACCGTGGCAGCCCGCGTCGGATCGTCCAGGGCGACGATGAAATGCTGCACGGTATCCTTCTGGGCCGTTCGGGACTCGTTCAAGTACCTGTAGTCGAAGAACAGACCGTCCGCGTAGAGCTTGTCGTCGTCGGGGCCGCTGTTGGCGATGGCGAGCACCTCGAACGTCCAGGTTTCGTTGCTTTGGTTGTTGATCCAGAAGGCCGACTTGATTGGAACGCGATCCCCCAGCCGCCAGCCAAACCGGTTCGCGGTCGAACTTCCCACGACCGCGCCGCTTCTGGAGGCCAGTACACGATCGAGCTGATCCGGCGGCACCCTCATCTCCGCAATCACATCCAGGAACTCCACGAGGTCGACGCCGGCGGAACTCACCGGCTGGTTCAGATCTTGGTAGTACCCTCCCAACAAGGTCGCGTGGGTGACTTTCCGAACGTTCTCCACCGTCGACAACCGAGCCCCGTATGCGATTGGCAGCGGCTCGAGCGGCCCGGTTCGATTCAGAACCCGGAGTCTTGTGTCGCCAAGTCGATCGAGTGCCCCATCGAACCCGGAGACGACGCCATTGAGAACCGCATAGAGCACGAACGCCGCGAAGGTGGCGAACAGCGTTAGAGCCCACCGCAGCGGGCGCCGGAACGTATTGCCGACGGCAAGCCTAACGGGGACGGACAGGCCAGCCTCCTTTGGTCGGGGCTAGGGTCGGTGTGGCTAGGACCGGTGTGGCTAGCCGAGCCGATGGATCTATGCGAACAGACTGCGGCGCACGCCGGGGCCGGGCTTGTCCCCGCTCGAGCCGCCCGCTGCGCGCTGTGCGTTTGTCGGGCGACCCCAAGGTTCGCCCTACGGTTTGTTCCATGGAAAGGCTAACGGCCCAGCCCGGTTACAGCGTACCCCAACCACGGAACCGAGGCTTGCCCGGATCCGAGGTGCCGATCGTTTGGGAGCGGACCCCGCTCGGCCTCAAAATCGGGCGCCCGCGCCGACATTCCCCCGTCGACGAAAGGTAGACTTCGCCCATGGATCGAGCGGTCCCCCGGGTTCTATTCGCCGACGACGATGCGGATGTAGTCGAGGCCCTGCGGATGTTGCTGGGGAACGCCGGCTTCGAAACCGAGGGCGTGCGGTCGCCAAGCGCCACGCTTGACGCCGTGGCACGCTTCGACCCGGACTGCGTGCTCATCGACATGAACTACACGCGGGACACGACCTCGGGACGGGAGGGGCTCGACCTCCTTGCCAGCCTTCGCAGACTCGACCCGGCGTTGCCCGTCGTGGTCATGACCGCATGGGGCAACGTCGAGGGCGCGGTCGAGGCGATGCGCGGCGGTGCACGGGACTACGTGCAGAAACCCTGGGACAACGAACGCCTTGTCCGAACGGTTGCTACGCAGGTCGAACTTGGGCGGGCGCAGCGGCGGGGCCACCGGCTCGCCGGTGCCAACCGGTATCTGAATTCCGCCGCGCTGAAGGACTTCGTGGCGGAGTCGCCCGCCATGCGCTCGGTCGTGGAACTGATGGACCGGGTCGGGCCGTCCGATGCCAACGTGCTGATCAGCGGCGAACACGGCACCGGCAAGGAAGTCGTTGCGCACTATCTCCACGAAGCATCGGCCCGGGCCGGCGAATCCTTCGTCGCCGTGAACGCGGGCGGTTTCGCGGAAGGGGTGTTCGAGTCCGAGATGCTGGGCCACGTCAAGGGCGCCTTCACGGATGCGAGGTCGGATCGGCCCGGGTGTTTCGAACTGGCGGACCGGGGCACGCTCTTCCTGGACGAGATCGCCAATGTTCCCTATCGCCAACAAGCGGTGCTGCTGCGCGTCCTCGAGACGCAACTCGTGCAGCGCGTCGGGTCGCCGAAGACGCGAAGGGTGAACGCACGCGTCCTTTCCGCCACCAATGCCGACATCGACGCAGCCGTGGCACAAGGCACGTTCCGTGAAGACCTCCTCTACCGGCTGAACACGGTCGAGATCCGACTGCCGCCATTGCGCGACCGGCGCGAGGACATTCCGATTCTCGCAACGCGATTCCTGGCTAGGGAGGCGATCCGCTACGACAAGCCACTCGACGCCTTCACCGACGACGCCCTGGCGACATTGCTCGCCCATCCCTGGCCGGGCAACGTCCGCCAACTCATGCATGCCGTCGAACGGGCAGTGCTGGTGTCCAACGGAACGAAGATCGCAGGCGACGACTTGGGGCTGCGTCCGGCGGCTTCCCCACCGCGTTTCCTCGATTCGTTGACGCTCGCCGAAGCCGAGCGGACTCTCGTGGCGAAGGCTCTGGACCGACACGCCGGCAACATCTCCAAAGCCGCTCGCGATCTCGGCGTCAGCCGCGCGGCTCTCTACCGGAAGCTCGAACGGCATCGGATCCCCCTTCGCGATGGGAAGTAGCGGCAGACGGCGAACCCACTCGGCGCTTCCCTGGGTGCTTCTCGCCGGCGCGCCAGGCGTCGGGACCGCCATCGTCCTGTTGTGGATCGCGGACTACGGCACCGCCGTTCGCTGGTCCGTCACATTGGGCCTCGCCGGCGCGTGGATCGTGCTCGGACTCGTTTTGAAGACGCGCCTGCACCGGCCGCTGCGCATCGTCGCGAACCTCTTGGCAGCAGTGCGACAAGGCGACTACTCCGTGCGCGCTCGCGGTGCCGGTACGAACAACCCGTTGGCCCTGACGCTCCACGAGGTCAATGCATTGGAGGAGTTGCTGCGCAGGGAGCGGCTCGATGCCGCAGAGGCGTCCGGCTCGCTGCAGCATGTGCTTGACGCCGTGGGCATGGCGGTGTTCGCATTCGACGATGAGCGACGCCTGCATCTTGTGAACCGCGCTGGCGAACACCTTATCGGGCTGGCCGAACGCGACGCGACGGGACAGGCGGCCGCAGACATCGGGCTTCACGAGACCCTCACCGGTAGGGCCCCTCGAACCATCGAGCGCAGCGACCCGACCGGCGTCCGGCGCTGGCAGGTTCGACGCAGCGCCATTCGTCTGGCCGGGAAGCGCCTGACCCTGGTCGTCCTAACCGACCTCTCCAGCGCCCTGCGCGAAGAAGAGCGGGAAACTTGGCGACGCCTCGTCCGGGTTCTGAGCCACGAGATCAACAATTCCCTGACCCCGATCAAGTCGATCGTGGCGAGCATCCGCGCCCTCCTGCGTCGGGATCCGCTGCCGGCCGATTGGTCGAGCGACGTTGAACGCGGACTCGAGATCGTCTCGGGGCGCGCCGAGGGTCTGGAGCGGTTCATGTCCGCCTATGCCCGCCTGGCGCGGTTGCCGCCTCCCAACCTCGTTGAGTGCGACTTGGCTGACTGCATCCAACGGGTTGCGAAACTCGAGACGCGCATGACCGTGGCCGTTCAGGAAGGGCCTGGCGTATCGGTGCGAGCCGACCCCGATCAACTCGAGCAGGCGCTGCTGAATCTCGTCCGCAACGCTGCCGACGCGGCATTGCAGACCGGCGGCGGGGTCGCGGTTCGCTGGCAAAAAATCGACGAACACCTCGAGATTCTCGTCGAGGACGAAGGCCCCGGCATCGCCGAGACGGACAACCTGTTCGTGCCCTTCTATTCCACCAAGGCCGACGGCGCCGGCATCGGCCTGGTGCTTGCCCGGCACATCGCCGAGAGCCACGACGGCGCGTTGGACCTGGTCAACCGCTCGGCCGTCCGCGGCGCCCGAGCAAGCCTCAGGCTGCCTGTGGCAACGCATGAGTCGTAGCCCGAAAGTGCCGGCGGCGGAGCTTGCGAAGGTGAGCCGAAAGGGCCAGGACGCCCCGCGACGGGAACGCATCTGCGTCATGTGCGGTTCCAGCAAGGGCCGCGACCCGGCGTACGTGCTCGCTGCCCAGACGCTTGGCCGGACGCTCGCGAAGTGCGGGATCGGCGTCGTCTATGGCGGCGCCGGTGTCGGGCTCATGGGTGCGCTGGCCGATGCGGCAAGCGCGGCAGGGGGCGAAGTCATCGGTGTCATCACGCCGGATCTGGCCGATCTCGTAGGTCACGAAGGCGTACGACTTGAGCGGGTCGATACGATTCACCAGCGCAAGCAACGCTTCGCCGAGCTGTCGGATGGCTACATCGCCCTGCCGGGCGGGTTCGGCACGCTCGAGGAGTTGTTCGAGGCCCTGACCTGGAACCAACTCGGTCTACACGACAAGCCGGTGGGACTGTTGAACGTCGCGGGTTATTTCGACGCCTTGCTGGCATATCTCCGCCATGTCCAAGGCGAGGGCTTCGTGCGGCGCGAACACGTCGACGGAATCCTTGTCGACGACGATCCAGGGCGGCTGATCGAAGCCCTTCGGGGATACCGCCCGGTCCGCCTCGGCAAATGGCGGTAGATCTTCCGGGGATTGCCCTAAAGGCCGTATTGAAGACCGATGCGCACGGTTCGCGGCTGCTGGAACCGAATCGGCAGGCCGAAGGTGGATGAGGGTCGGCGGCCGCCCCAGCGGTCAGCCCGTTCGTCGACCTCCGTCTCGGCATCGAAGTCGAAGACGTTGAAGACGTCGAGTCGAACGGTGAGCTTGCCCCCGGAGAATGCGTCGCGCGTGTACTTGAGCCCCAGGTCGAGCCGAAATATGTCGGCGGTCGTTCCCAACGAACCGCGCGGCACCGGGGTGCCCTGTCGGAAGAACGACGACGAGCCGTATTGGCGGGCGTGCCGATCGGTCGGATGGAAGCCCAAGGCGTTGCGCGGCCGGCCACTCGAGAACTCGAAGGCGGCACTGGCCTGCCAGGCGTGGGCAAACTGCCACACGCCCCAGAGTCTCAGCATGTGGCGACGGTCGTTGGGCAGGTCGCCGTCCGCCCCGTCCAGGAGGCCAACGAAGTCGAATTGGGAGGTGAAGCCCGTGAGATCCTCCCCGCGGTCGCTGCGAACCGTCCCTTCGTAGTTGCCGTAGCTATGCGACAGGGTGTAGGTACCCCTTAGGTAGAACACCCCGTCCCATGGTCGCTTGAGGTCCAACGTCAACGCCTTGTAGCGACGCGTCATCGGCGGGAAGCGAAGATCTTCGGCGGACAGCGTCACTTCCTCCAACGTGCCGTCGCCGTGCAGATCGTAGAACGTGCGGACGTCCCGGCCCGGATTGACGAGGACATAGTTGAACTCGCCACGAACCCCGAAGGCCTGGTCGGTCGTGATGTCTTCGATGCCCTGGGACAGATTGCGGTAGGTGAACGTGACGTTGGCTATGTAGTCGGAGAAGACTGGCCACTCGTAGCCAAGGATGTACTCGTCCTGCGCCATCGGCTCGAGGTCCTGGTCGACGACCGTGCGGACATCGGGCGAGGAGCCGTCGGCGAATACCGCTCGCTCGCCGATGGGGGTGCGAAGTTCGGTGCTGCCGTCCTCGGCGATGGCGCCATCGAGCACGAACCAGTCCTCCGTGAACAGCGTCGAGCCGGCGAAGTGGACGTTCACGATGGTGGCAACGGGCAGGTGGTACCGACCGTAGTTCGCGAACACCTTGGCGGTGCCTTCGCCCCGGGGATCCCAGGCGAACCCGATGCGCGGCGCGTATTGATCCGTGATGCGAATGAACGTTTGCCCTTCGGCGTTGCGGTTGTCGAAACGTTCGTTCCGCAAGCCAAGGCGCAGGGTCGCATTGATGGCGGGGATCTGCCATTCATCTTCGATGTAGTACGCGGACGCGATCGCATCGAAATGGCCCCCGTTCACGTATTGGCGGTAGCGCACGGCCTGCGTGACGCCTTGTGGGACTGTTCCACCGTTGCTCAGTACCCTGCCCGGCACAACGTCGAAGTAGCGGTAGTACTCGCCGCCCGAGTACTCGAGGAGGTCGAACGAGGTCTTCGTTTCGCGGTCGGCGCCGAAACGAAGCAGGTGCTGTTCGCCGATGGCCCATTCGATGTCGACCCGCACCACGTCGCGTTCGTCCTTTGCCCCGGTCGCGATGAAATTGGTCCAGCAACCGAGTTCGCCAAACCCACCGAGCCTGGAGTCCACAGCGGCCGGGCAGGTGGCGTCCCCCGGCGACTCGGTCGTCAAGTCGTATTCGCCCTTTCCCCACAGCCCGGATGCGGCGATGCGCGTTCCGAAGTAGCCCCGGTAGGCGACGATGTGATTGACGCCGCCGCGCTCGAACCGGGTCCGGCCCACTTCCCGACCCACCGCACCCGTCGAGTCGTCCCATCTGAACGAAGTCCGCCGTACCGTCCTGTCGTCCGAAAATCCTGTGTACTCGACGCGGTGGTTGTCGGTGAGAAGCCAGTCGAGCTTGATCCCCCAGAACCCGTCGTCGTTGACGTCCTTGTGCATCCGACCCGAGGCTTCGAAGTCGCGTTCGTCGAGCGCCCTGAAATCGTAGATGCCGTAGACGAACAGGCGGTCGCGGACTACGGGGCCGCGTGCGGTTACGAAGAGGTCGAGGTCATCCTTCTCGTCGAAGCCATCCGCAGAGTCGTAGCGGCGCCGGCTCGAGGGGTGTTCGACGTTCGGCACGCGGCCGCGCAGCGAATCGGGCTCGTAGTAGCCGCCGACGGTGAACTGCCACTTGTTCGTGCCGCGTTTCGTGACCGAGTTGATGACGCCGCCGGTCGCGCGCCCGAACTCGGCACCGAAGCCGCCCGTCTTGAGCTGGAACTGATCGTAGAACTCGAACGGAACGGTGCTGGCGCCGAGTCCATTGCGGAAGTTCGTCACGTTCATGCCGTTGATGTAGTAGATGTTCTCGGCAACCGACGCGCCGCCCAGCGATGCGTAGCCGAAGCCGGTGCCGTAGTGTTCGCGGCTATTGCTCGTGCCGAACGCGGTGTCGCCGTAGACTGCGCCCGGTGCCATGAGGACAACGGCGTTGGGATCCCTGGGGATGGGCAGCCGGTCGATGTCGCCGGCCGTCACGACTCTCGTGGTCTCCGAGCGGGTGACATCAACCGGGGAGATCGCGTCGGCGATGACCACGACTTCCTCCACGGTTCTCGGATTCTCCATCCGCAGATCCACCGCCGTGCCTTCGCCGACGTTGACCTCCGCGATGATCGTACTCGTCTGCAGGTTCCCGAGAACGGCCGTAACCGCGTAGCGCCCGACGGCCAGTCCTGAAAACCGGTAGCGACCATCCAAACCGCTGACCGCGGAACGGGTGCGCGCCGTGTCGACATGCCAGGCCGTTACGGTCGCATCCGCGACGGGGCCTGAACTCGAAAAGACATCGCCCAGGATGTAGCCAAGGGTCTTGCCTTGGCCGTGGGCCGGTAGCACGAATATCAATGCGCTGGCGACAAGCACGCAGAGCAACCCGCTATCGCGCCGATTCCTTTCCGCCAAGTCGCAGCTCCCTCGTCGCTAGAGGCGTGATGCTCGCGTCTCGCGAGTACGCGAGCCGTTCAACAGTAACTCGATGCGTTGTTCCAATTGCGACCTGGGCATGAACGCCAAGGGCGCTCAAGGAGTCTAGCGTGCGAGGCGCCACGTCTGGCATGTCGCGTTTTGAAATCTGCATGGATGTTCTTCATGCTCAATCGAGGTGGCAACCACGTACAATTGGCTTTTCATCGCCATGCGCCGGTCGAAGACGAGCACCCGAATCCGCCTCGGCAGCCAGGTCAACAACCACGACCGGTGCGACCGCTGCGCAACGACCGTGAGGAATCGCCGATTCGAGTGCTTGCTGGCGGGAGCCTCGGTGACGATACGGAACAACAATCCGCCGTTTCTTCCATGAAAGCCCCGCACGTCGAATACCGAAATGTCCAGAAGAGCTACGACGGGCGCGTCTTGGTCGTGGAGGACCTGAACCTCGCCGTTGAAACGGGCGAGTTCCTGACGCTGCTCGGCCCTTCAGGGTCCGGCAAGACCACTTGTCTCATGATGCTCGCCGGGTTCGAGCAGGCCACCTCGGGAGCGATTCTGGTCAATGGCGAGTCCGTACACGATTTGCCGCCGGACAAGCGCGGCATCGGGGTCGTGTTCCAGAACTACGCGCTGTTCCCACACATGAGTGTCGGCGGAAACCTGGCGTTTCCGTTGGAGGTGCGACGGTTGCCCGCCCCTGAACGCGCCGAGCGCGTCGCCCGGGCCCTCGGCCTGGTTCAGCTCGAAGGCTTCGAAGACCGTCGACCGGCCGAGCTTTCCGGCGGTCAACAGCAGCGGGTGGCGATTGCACGCGCTCTCGTGTTCGAACCCGGTTTGGTGCTGATGGACGAACCGTTGGGGGCACTGGACCGGCGTCTGCGCGAAGAGATGCAGTTCGAGATTCGCCGCATCCAGCGCGAACTGGGCGTGACGGTGATCTACGTTACCCACGATCAGCAGGAGGCCATGGTGATGTCGGACCGGGTCGCGGTGTTCCGCGACGGCCGGATCGAGCAGGTGGCCGCTCCCGAGACGCTCTACGAAGAACCGGAACGTGCCTTCGTCGCGCACTTCATCGGTGAGAACAATCTGCTTGCGGGCACTGTCGTCGGTTCCGACGGCGACATCTGCGTCGTCGATACCCAAGGCGGCACGGTTCACGCCTTCGACGTGGCGGGCAGCGCACCCGGCGATGAGGTGCTGCTTGCCATTCGCCCGGAACGCGTCGGCGTGCAACCGGACGGGGTGTCTGCCGACAGCGTGTCTGACGACAGCGTGTCTGACGACACGGGGCACTACGCGAACGAATTGGCCGCCGCCGTCGTCGATGTCGTGTTCATCGGCGATCACCTGCGCGTGCGTCTGAAGGTCGGCGAACGCGACGACTTCATCGCCAAGATTCCCAACATCGTCGGCCACGGCAGGGTGCTGCCGGGCGACACCGTGCGTATCGGCTGGGCAACGCTTGACTGCCGAGCGCTTCCCCCCGACCCAACTGTTCTTCAAACGGAGGATGACCGATGAACCGAATGACCCCAACGCCTCGACCGAGTACGTTCGCGTGCAAGCTACGCGCCCACGTCGCGGCAACCTTTGCGCTGGTGTTTGCCGCCGCCTCGGCAACGGCCGCCGAGTCCGTGACCGTGGTGTCCTGGGGCGGGTCGTATGAGAGGGCGTGCGTCGAGGGCTACCACAAGGCCTTCACCGCCGAGACCGGCATCGAGATCAAGCTCGAGGACTACAACGGCGGGCTGGCCGAGGTACGCGCCCAAGTGGATTCCGGCGCGGTGCATTGGGACGTGGTGGACGTCGAACTGGCCGACGGCGTGCGGGGATGCGACGAGGGTCTGTTCAAGGTCTTCGATCCTGCCACCCTGCCTCCGGGTGCGGACGGCTCCGCGCCCGAGGACGACTACTACCCGGACGCCATCACCGAGTGCGGCGCCAACACGCTCTACTACTCCACCGTCTACGCCTACAACGCCGAGAAGATTCCCGGCGAGAAACCGGCCACGATGCAGGACTTCTTCGACCTCGAGCGCTTTCCGGGGCGCCGCGGCATGCGCCGTTCGCCGGTCGTGAACCTCGAGTTCGCGCTGATGGGCGACGGCGTCCCGGCCGACGAGGTGTACGCGCTTCTGGACACCGAGGAGGGTGTCGAACGGGCATTCGCGAAACTCGACACCATCAAGGACCACGTCGTCTGGTGGGAGGCCGGCGCCCAACCGCCGCAAATGCTGGCCGACGGCGAAGTGCTCATGTCCACCGCCTACAACGGGCGCATCTTCAACGCCCAGGTGCTGGAGGAGCAGCCCTTCGTCATCGTCTGGGACGGCCAGGTCCTCGACACCGGCTTCCTCGCGATCCTCGAAGGCGCGCCGAACGCCGAAGCCGCGCAACGGTTCGTGGAATTCGCGGCGCGGCCGTCGTCCATGGCCGGGACCGCCCGGTACATCTCCTACAGCCCCACGCGTCGCTCGGCCGAGGCACTGATCTCCACCCACGCCGAAACCCACGTGCCGATGCGCCCGCACATGCCCAACACGCCCGCGAACGCCCAGCGTGCGTTGCATAACGACTGGGAATGGTGGAGCGACAACCGCGACGACATGAACGAGCGCTTCGCGGCGTGGCTGGCTCGATAGCGTCGATCTGCGAGGTGTCTTGAGGCCAAGCATGGCCGCAGGGTCGCCCAGGATTCGGGCCGCGGGCCTGACGATCCCGTTGATCGCTTTCATCGGGGTGACGTTCATCGCGCCGCTCGGGACGTTGTTGACGCGTAGCGTCTACGACGCGGAAGTCGCCGAGATCCTGCCCGAGACCAGGGCGGTGCTCGCGGATTGGGACGGTCGCGGGACGCCTTCCGAGGCAACCTACGCGACGATCGGGATGGAACTGCTGCGCGCCCGGGACGAACGCACGCTGGGACGCGCGGCGACGCGCATCAACCGGATTCAGAGCGGCCTGCGCAGCGTCGTGGTCAAGACGCCGCGCCGCCTTGGGCGCGATCTCGACACCGATCCGCCAAGTTCCTGGCGGGAAGCCCTGGTCGCCATCGACGACGCCTGGGCCGAGACCGCCACCTGGCGGGCGATCCGCGAGGCGGGACAGCCGTTCACGGCGCGCCACTTCCTGAACGCGGCAGACCTCGAAACGCGGCCGGACGGAAGCATCGGTGCCATGCCCGAGACGCGGCGCATCTACGTGCCGCTTTATCTCCGGACGCTCTGGGTAAGCCTCGGCGTCACCGCGCTGTGTCTCGTGATCGGCTATCCCATCGCCCATGCCATCGCCCATGCGGGATCGCGCTGGTCGACCACGTTGCTGGTGCTGGTGCTCGTGCCCTTCTGGACGTCGCTCCTGGTGCGCACCACGGCCTGGATCGTGCTGCTTCAGAACCAGGGCGTCGTCAACGACATCCTGGTGGCGCTCGGTATCGTCGCCGACAACGAACGCATCGCCATGATCTACAACATGACCGGCACCTTCGTCGCCATGACCCACGTGCTGCTGCCGTTCATGGTGCTGCCGCTGTATTCGGTGATGCGTTCGATCCCCGCGCGCCATATGGACGCAGCAGCTTCCCTCGGCGCCACGCCGATGCAGGCGTTCCGCAGGGTCTACTGGCCGCAGACGCTGCCGGGCGTCGGGGCGGGCTCGCTGCTGGTATTCATCCTGGCGATCGGCTACTACATCACCCCGGCGCTGGTGGGCGGCCAGAGTGGACAGTTGATCTCCAACATGATCGCCTACCACATGCAGACATCCCTGAACTGGGGCCTGGCGGCGGCGCTGGCGGCGATCCTGCTGCTGGCGGTGATCGGGCTCTACGTGCTCTACGACCGCGTCGTCGGCATCGACCGGATGCGGCTCGGATGACGACGGCGACGACATTCGCCGGCAGGAGGCTGGGGCGCTACGCCTACGTCGGCTTCTGCGCCTGCGCGTTCGTTTTCCTGGTTGCGCCGATCCTGGTGATCGTGCCGTTGAGCTTCAACGCCGAGCCCTACTTCACGTTCACCGAGGGCATGCTTCGGCTCGATGCGGACGCCTGGTCCTTACGGTGGTACCGCAGCATCGTCGAGGACGAACAATGGGGGCGGGCGCTCGTCAACAGCATGATCATCGGCGTGGCCGCCACGGTGCTCGCCACCACTCTTGGGACGGTCGCCGCCTTGGGCCTCGCGAACGCGGCCATGCCCGCGCGACGGCTGGCCATGGGCATTCTCATCTCCCCGATGATCACGCCGGTCATCATCGTCGCCGTGGGCGTGTTCTTCTTCTACTCCAAGCTCGGCCTCGCCCAGACCCACTTGGGGTTGATTCTTGCCCATGCCGCCCTCGGCGCACCGTTCGTGGTGATCACCGTCACCGCGACGCTCGCCGGTTTCGATCAAACGTTGATGCGTGCGGCGGCGAGCCTTGGCGCGGGCCCGCTGACGAGGTTCCGGCGAGTTCAGTTGCCGCTGATTGCGCCTGGAGTCTTTTCTGGGGGCCTGTTCGCGTTCGCTGCGTCGTTCGACGAGGTGGTCGTGGTTCTTCTGATGGGCGGCTTGGAACAACGGACCATTCCGCGCCAGATGTGGTCGGGAATCCGGGAGCAGATCAGCCCGACGATTCTCGCCGTCGCGACGCTCCTGATCATCTTCGCGGTGCTGGTGCTGTTCACCGTCGAGTGGCTGCGGCGGCGGTCGAGCGAAGTCTCCCCGTAAACAATCGTCGTCGTCCGCCGGGAGTATCAACGGTCTATAACCGTAACGCCTCGCAATGGGCAGACAAACTCCGATCCCAGGCCCGAAATGTCGCCGGAACACTTCGGACGGTTTGGGTTGACGCTCGGCATCACGCCGTTTCTCTCTGGTTCGGTTCGCGAAGACTCCCCCTCGTTGCCCAACGCTGACCCGGCGGTTGCACGGAACCAGCTTCTCCGCCAAATCTACCCATTACCTTGCGCGAACGCGAGCCATCAAGGCCTATAGGCCTATACTCGTTCAGCGTTTCCCACAGGGGTCTGGGATGGTTGGACGGTCTTGCGCGATGGGCGCGTTTCTAGCTGCCGGCGTAACTGCAAGTGTGGCCTTCGGCGGCGAAGGGGAAACCTCAAGCTTCGTCCCGGTCACCGACGCCATGCTTGCCGACCCGCCGGCCGAGGATTGGCTCACTTGGCGGCGCACCAACGACGCCTGGGGCTACAGCCCGCTCGACGAGATCACCACCGAGAACGTCGCCAAGCTCGAACAGGTGTGGACGCGGCCCCTGCGCCGGGGTAGCCAGACCGCAACGCCGTTGGTCTACGACGGCGTGATGTACATGCCGAACCCCAACGACGTGATCCAGGCGTTGGACGCGGTTACCGGCGAGGTGATTTGGGAACACGAGCGCGAAACGCCGGAGGCGGCCCGCAGGATGGGCGGCCTACTCGGCAGCAACAACCGCAACATCGCGATCTACGGCAACCTGATCATCGACACCAGCGTCGACCTCCACCTGTTCGCCCTCGATGCCGAGACCGGCGAGTTGGCCTGGGAGACCCCGGTTCTTGACTATACGAAGGACCGCGCCATCCAGGGCGCCGGGCCGATCATCGCCAACGGCAAGGCCGTTTCCGGGCGAAGCTGCCTGCCGTACGGCGGACCCCACGCCTGCGTCATCGTGGCCCTCGATGCCATGACGGGCAAGGAGGTCTGGCGGCGGCGGTTGATCCCGGCGGCCGGCGAGCACGGCGACGAGTCCTGGGGCGATATGCCGTTCGAAGCGCGCAGCCACGTCGGCTCCTGGATGGTGCCGAGCTACGACCCCGAACTCGATCTGGTCTTCGTGGGTACGTCGGTGACCGCGCCGACCCCCAAGTTCCTGCTGCAGGGGTCGGACAAGGAATACCTCTACCACAACTCCACCCTGGCGCTGGACGGCGACACGGGCGAAATCCGCTGGTACTACCAGCACCTTGTCGACCATTGGGATCTGGATCATCCGTTCGAGCGAATGCTGCTCGACACCGCGGTTGCGCCGGATTCCGAGGACGTGCTGTGGATCAACCCCGGCATCAAGCCGGGCGAGAACCGCAAAGTCATGACCGGCATCCCCGGCAAGACGGCCTTGATCTATACCTTGGACCGGGAGACCGGGGAGTTCCTCTGGGCCAGGCCGACGGTCGAGCAGAACGTCGTCGCCGACATCGACGGCGCGACCGGCAAGGTGACCGGGGAAGGCGATTCCATTCCGACCGAAATGGGGCAGACGCTCAACATCTGCCCGTCCATGCACGGCGGCAAGGATTGGGAGGCGGGCGCCTACAGCCCCTTGACCCACACGATGTACTTCCCGCTCCGCAACGCCTGCATGCCGACCTTGATCACCACCGACCGCGATGCGTCCCATTCCTACTACGCGCTCAACGTCGGGTTCGAACTCTCGCCGGGCAAGACGGACCTCGGCACGATCTACGCGGTCTCGGCGGAAACCGGAGCCACGACATGGCTCTACGAGCAGCGGGCGTCGACGACATCGGTGGTCGCGACGGGTGGCGGGTTGCTCTTCTTTGGCGACACCGGCGGCGGATTCATGGCGCTCGACCAGGAGAACGGCGAGGTGCTGTGGCGCGTGGAACTCGGTTCTCCCGTCACCGGGTTCCCGATTACCTACGCGGTGGACGGGCGGCAGTACGTGGCGGTGAGCACCGGGTTCTCGGCAACCACCGGGAGCTTTCTCCGGATGACGCCGGAGATTAAGCCGAGCTTCGGGAACAACCTGTACGTATTCGCGTTGCCGGAGTCTTAGACACGCGGTCAGGTCGGGTAGTAGCGGCGCCCGCGAGTTCGACCTTCGGCCCGCGCCAAACCTGCCCGCACCAAGTCCTGGAGCAACTCGCGGGTAGTATTCATCGACGCGTCGATCAGTCGGGGCGGCTTCGACGGCCGTGACCCGCCCGCATTGCATCGAGCAGCACTTTACGGCAACCAACAGGAGCCCAAGATAACCCGATCTTTCGCCAAGCAGGAGCGAAGTCCTTATTTTGGGGAAAGATTCCACTATCTTTGGCCACGACTTCTCGGCGACACCCGGCCCAGGTGACCCTTTACCGGTTGAGCGCGTCGCCCTGGACGACGACCACCGCGGAAGCCCGACCCCGAGCCGTTGGCTCCAGCAATCCGGCCCAACAGACATCGGCCCGCGAGATCACCATTCGGTGTCGGCAAGCACCCGCTTGCCAGCGGCGGCGAGGAAGGCGTCTTCGTTTTCTTCGACATCGCCTTGGGCACCGGCCAGCCACGACATCATCCTAGGCAGCGTCTTCGCTCGGATCCCTCGGCCGACGGGATAGTCCTCCTGATCCGCCGTGCCGCTGTGAACCACGAACTTCCGATCGGGCCGCAGATCTTCGCAGGCGCTGTAGAACCCCTTCGAGACCTTGGGCGCGGCGCCCCGCTTGATCTCGATGGCCCACAGCTCACCGCTGCCCGATTCCACGACCAGATCGATCTCAGCACCTCCCGATGTTCGGTAGAACCCCCAAGCCGCCCGTCGAGGCAGCGCACTGATGATGTTCTCGATGACGAACCCCTCCCAACTGACGGCAACGACAGGATGCCCGAACAAGGCGTCGATGGTCTCGATGCCGAGCAAGGCGTGGCAGATGCCGCTATCCCGGATGTAGACCTTCGGCGCCTTGACCAGACGTCGACCCAAATTCGACGTCCAAGGCTGAAGTCGTCGAACCAGCAGGAGGTCGACCAAGAGGTCGAGATACCGCGCGATGGTCACACCGTTGACGTCGAGTCCCCTAGCCAGGGCTGCGGCGTTGTGCAACTGGCCTTGGTTGTGGGCCAACATGGTCCAGAAACGGCGCAGCGTTTCGGCCGGAATGCGTGGCCCGAACTGCGGTATGTCCCGTTCCAAGTAGCTGCGGATGAAGTCCATGCGCCAATCGAGGCTCGCGGCGTCGGTTTCGGCGAGAAAGCTGTCCGGAAAGCCGCCGCGGGACCACAGTGTGCGAAGTTCTCCGGCGTCGACTTCCTGCACGGCAAGCGGTTGCAGTTCGCGGAGCGCGACTCGCCCGGCGAGGGATTCGCTGGATTGTTTCAGAAGGTCCTGCGACGCTGATCCCAGCAGAAGGAACAACCCAGTCCGCCGGCCCGAGCGGCGGCGCTCGTCGATGATGCTTCTCAGCGGCGCGAACAGGCCCGGCATGCGGTGCACCTCATCGAAAACCAGCAGCTTGTCGGACTGTTCCTCGCAGTACTCCTCGATGTCCCCAATCATCGCGAGGTGGCTCGGTCGCTCCAAGTCGAGATAGACGGCGTCGCGTTCCTCCGAGATCTCCCGGGCGAGCGTCGTCTTGCCGACCTGGCGCGGCCCGGTGAGCACAACGGCTGGGTTGGCGTCCAGGAGGCGGTGGAGCGTCTGCTTCAGGCTTCGGTCAATCATCCATGTAAATATATCTCAACGTGTTACATTTACATAGTTTCAGACGGCTGAATCTCGATTGTGCCAAGAACCTCCCGATCCGTTGACAGTTCGTCCTTTCCGGTCGGGTACCCCATCTCCGACAGCAGGTAGGCGACGAGGTCGGCGTAGGTCTCTTCGCTCAAGCTTCCCGGTGCGCTTTGGGGCATCGTGTTGCGCATGCCCACGAAGTAGTCGTAGAGCTTCTTGTCCTTCCAGCGGAACGCAAAAGCGATGCCGACGAGGGAGGGCGTCATCTGCTGATCGCCGCGGAGATCCTCCTTGTGGCATTCGACGCACTGCTCGAGATAGACGGTCTTGCCGCGCGCCGCCTGGGCTTCGGTGTAGACCCCGTCGCGCACCGAACGCGCCGGCGGTTTCAGAGGCTCTTCTTCGGAACCGAATCCCGCAGCGGCCAGCCAAGCAGCGGCCACGAGGATGACCAGGACGAACGGGACGGGACAAGCCCGTCCCCTACAGTTCGTGTTCCCTGCACGTCCGGAGCCGGGCTCAAGAGTCGGAACTTCCACGCTACAGCCGGCGGTAGTCGTAGCTGCCCTTGATCATCGTGTTCACGAATCCACCCTTGGACTCGGCGCGCATCAGTTCGTCGAAGACCGACGACGGGACGTCGTAATAGACATAGGCTTTGCCGGAACCGATGAATCGCAGGTAGAGCCTTCGGGTCTCGTGGTCGTAACTCACGGTTTCAATGCTGGACGACTCGACGCGCCGAATGGCGGGAAACGACTCGACCACCGCTCAGTCGCCGAAGGGAGAGCCATCGAAGGCATCGACCGTGGCGAAGGCTGCCACCGGATTGCGGCGCAGACGCGTGAGTTGCTTGACCGGCTTGCCGATGGGGAGCATGGCGGTCAGCGCGTGGTTCTCCGGGATGCTGAACAGCGCCTTGGCCTTGGCTTCCTCGGCGGCCAAGAACGTGGTCAGTGTGCCGCCGAGCCCTTCGTTGCGCGCCGCCAGCAGGATGTTCCAGACGAAGGGATAGATGGAAGCTCCGGAGATGACGCCGATGCGCGGCAGGTGCTGGTCCATGGACGCGACGACGGCGAGGTCGACGGTCACCAGCAACAGCACCGGCGCATGGATCAGCCGGTCGATGAACCCGGGGGGAATCGCGACGGCGTCGATGTCGGCTTGGCTGACCTTGGCGGGAGCAATCGTGTTCCAGGGATTAGCACCCGCCCTGACCTCCGCCAGGTAGCGTCTGTAGGTCGGTTCGATGAGCGGCCCCAAGGCAGCGCGTTTGGCGAGGTCGCGGACGACGATGACGCGCCAGCCCTGCCGGTTGCCGCCGCTAGGGGCGAAGCGGGCATTGTCGAGGATCGCCTCGAGCACGTCGTCTGGCACCGGATCAGCCGTGAAATCCCGGGCCGCGAACGCGGTGCGCATGACATCGAAGAGTTCCATTGCCTCGGCTCCTAGTGTGGCGGCGCCACGGCTTCCTGCTCGGGGTAAAGCTCGTCCAACGGCACGGATTTTCCGTCGTCCTGCACGATGCGGCAATGGAACCGTCTCAAGCGACGCGGTTCCGGCACGCCGCAGGAGTGGGCGATGACGCCGACCTCCTTGCGGATCGACAGCGCGTAGCGGGCGACTCGCTCCGCCTTGTCAACCGGGTCGAGACCTCGCTGCAGCCTGGGATTATGGGTCGTGACCCCCGTGGGGCAGGTGTTCTTGTTGCACTGCAACGCCTGGATGCAGCCCAGCGCGAACATGAAGCCCCGGGCCGAGGCCACGAAGTCCGCGCCCGCGCAGAGCGCCCAGGCCACCGGCCCGGGCAGAACCATCTTGCCGCTCGCGATCACCTTGATGCGCTCGCGCAAGCCGTGCTTCGTCAGCAGGTCCACGACCAGCGGCAGGCTCTCCTTGATCGGCAGTCCCATGTAGTCGATGAGGCTCATGGGCGCGGCGCCCGAACCGCCGTCCGCGCTGTCCACGGTGATGAAGTCCGGCGCGCTCTCGATGCCCCGTCGGTGAATTTCCTCACACAGTTTGTCGAGCCATTCGTAGGTGCCGATGACCGTCTTGAACCCGGTCGGCTTGCCGGTCGCCCGCCGTACCCGACCGATCATGTCGAGGAGATCCGCCTCGGAGTTGATCTCCGGGTGGCGGTTGGGACTGATGGAGTCCTCGCCCGGATCGATGAGCCGAATGGCCGCGACCTCGTCGGTCACCTTTGCACCAGGCAGGATTCCTCCCTTGCCGGGCTTGGCGCCCTGGGAGAGCTTGATCTCGAACATCCGCACCTGCTCGTGCGCGGCGACAGCTTCGAGGCGCGCGTCCGAAAGTTCCCCGTCAGAATCCCGAACGCCGTATTTCGCGGTGCCGAACTGGAACACGATGTCGGCGCCGCCTTCGAGGTGCGTGGGCGACAGGCCGCCTTCGCCGGTGTTGAGCCAGACACCGGCCATGCGCGCGCCGTTCGACAGGGCGGCGACCGCCGGTCGGGAGACCGCGCCGTAGCTCATGGCCGAAACGTGGAAAACGGACGACGTCGTGTAGGGCTTCTCGCAATACGGCCCGATGGTCACGTCGGTCGTATCCACCGCATCCTGTTCCAGGGTCGGGTAGGGACAGTTGACGAAGATCACCGAGCCGACGGGACGCATGTCCCGGGTGGAGCCGAATGCGACCATGGTGTCCTCGCCCTTGGCGGCCCGGTAGACCCAGGAGCGCTCCGCCCGGTTGAACGGCATCTCCTCCCGATCCATGGCGAAGAAGTACTGCCGGAAGAACTCGCCGAGGCGCTCGAAGAGATAGCGGAAACGCCCGATGACCGGGAAGTTGCGCCGCACCGCCTGCCGGGTCTGGGTGCGGTCGATGACGTAGAGGACGGCGACGACGAGGACGCCGACACCGACGGCGAGCACGAACAGTTGGGCGAGGAAGTCGAGCAGGTACACGATGCGTTCCTCCAAGGGCTGGATCGCCTACGACTCTCTGACCGGCCTGCCTCGGTGATTACTGCCGGCTTCGGTCCGCTAACAGCTCGAACGTTACCACCACGTCCCGAGCCACCGCTGACTCGAACTGCGCTTCCGTTATCTCCTGTCCCCGTTTGACCACGATCCCGTGGTACGGGGCGTCGGCCGGGAACCGCCCGAGCGTCTCCCGGAGTACCGACGTCTTGTGTTCGGTGTCATCCGGTCGGGCGTGGGCCCGGGCCGCGACGCGACGCCCCGCCAACTGCAGCTCGACGTCGCGCGGTTCCAGGAAATTCGGCCACCACCCGGTCTCGCGACCGGTCAGGCACACCACGCGCGACTCGCCCTCGCGCAAGTACCGCACGGGTGTCGCGCGTCGCCTGCCCGTTTTGCGTCCCGTGAAGTAGATCACCATCACGCTGGGGCTCATCAGGCCGTGCAAGGGCGAGTTCAGGAGCAGTCGCATGACCCGGTTGATGACGGGAAAGAACGGCTCGGGTATGCGCACTCGACCCCCCCTTACTCAATCACAAGACATGGCTGCCAGCTCGCCGGCCCCACCACCATAGTTGGCCCATTACGACCTGTGCGCGTTTTGCCGGCACTACCTCCAACGACATTCCACCAGTGATTCCCGACTCACCCAATGGCCGTGCGTCTTTCGTTCCGTCACCGCCGCGCCTATCCGCCCACGCCGGGCCGATTTCATCGAACACCCTTCCGGACGACGAATCCCGTACCAGCCAGACAGTTCCGTATGCATGAGGTCCGAAGGGTTGAAGCCTCAGCCAAACCCGATCAAGAAACTGCCAAACAGGCAGGCCCGCATCATAGAGTTCTTCCCACTGCGCCCCGTTTGGACCCTGCAACGGTCTCGCATCCAACTGAACAACGGATGCCCTTACGTTCTCGATCGCTCGCTCTCGGACATCATCCAAGACCTTTAACGCGGTAGAACGCCGACACTTGCTCGAGATCTCCGGCATGTCGAAGCTGTGCAATAAGCCTTCGTCCGCGAGTGCAAGACTCAAGCTTCTTACAGCACTCGAGCTAATGTTTGCTGTCCCTTGGTGCATTGCACCCACAAAAGCCTCCACCGTCGTCGGTCCGAACTCGGAAGGCGGGTAGAACACCCAAGGGCGTTTCCACAGGAACACGAAAAAGGCCGACGCAATGCCGATTGCGAACAACAACATGAACGCGAGTATTGACGCCTGTAACCAGTCAGAAGAGACGGCCACTGCGACCCCGCATCCTACCTCTACAAGGCCGCAAAAGAGGCCCACTATGTAGAGGGGGCTATTGGCGAACTTGCGCTTCGCTTTTGGTGTGGCCTGCGCTGGCTCCCCCGTCATTGGCTAGAGATTTGACCATCTACCGAGAGTTGAAGAGTAGCCAACCAGACGAAGAGCATTCGTTCATCCACGGGCCTGTAGCGCAACGCGTACAGAAGATCGTCATACAGTTGTCGGGGAAGGATAGCGGGGGACAGTTTCATGAACGCTAGACCGCATCGAACGGCGAACATCTCGTTAATGAATAGGATTGACTGTGAAGCATCTTCGACCTCACAAGTGAACTGAATTGGACGGAGCTTCGATATCCACTTGATCGTAAAGGCCGCCTGTTTGGCTTCGTCAACACGCTCTGATCCATGGAAGTCTTTGTGCCTATCCACATCATGGAAATAACTGACAACGACGTTAAAAAGCACAACTCGATTTAGTTCCAAGTTCGCAAAGCCCAGGTCGAGCCCTGCAAGGAGTCCGGTGAAGATCTGCTCAAGCAGCTCCTGTCGTTGAGCAACCCGTGTCTCCTGGGGCGTGAGGGGCATGTGACTCGCCTTGGCGGTCGATCAATTCAAAGACGAGGGGGTTCAGCGACGGTTCGTTCCCGCAAGCCTTCTAAGCGTGGATCGTATGTATCCTGCGTGGTCTTCGTCCGAAGCCCGAACGAAGTCCAAGACGGCTTCCTCGTCGACGGGATGGGCATCATTCGGCGTGCGTGCTTCCACTACTTCTCGGATCGCATCGTTGTCGAAGAACACCCGATACCGGCGTTCGAGCTTTTCACCCTTGAGTAGTGGCATCACGTCTCCTCCGCCGTCCCATCCTCGGCCTCCTCAAGGACAAGTTCGATCTCCACACACAGCGAACCCCCGTGAAGGTCCTGCAACGCGTTGAACACCAGCATCACTTTGTGTCTTGAATGTGGCTTGCCCTGTTCAAGTGATCGAATCAGGTCACGACCGACTCCGGCCAAGCCGGCAAAGCGGCTCATGCTAACGCCCGCACTCTCGCGTAACGCTCCGCAGTTTGGGAACCTGCTCTTACGTGCCGTTTTAGCCATTCGCATGCGAACCTAGCCGTCAGCACTCCAAATGTCAACATGAATCGGCAGTATCAGGCAGTTTCCCGCTTGAAACATCATTTACTGTACGTGTGTAGTCCCGCCCTCCGTGCATGCCATCACTTGAACTCCGCGATCAGCGCCGAGATCGACGCCTTGGCATCGCCGAACAGCATGCGCGTGTTGGTGCCGAAAAACAGCGGGTTGTCGACACCCGCAAAGCCCGAGGCCATCGATCGCTTGAGGACGAAAACAGTGCGCGCGTGGTCGACGTTGACGATCGGCATGCCGTAAATCGGGCTCGCCTCGTCATCCCTGGCCGCCGGATTCACGACGTCGTTCGCGCCGATAACGACGGCGACGTCCACGTTCGGCATGCGCGGGTTGATGTCGTCGGACTCGACGAGTTGATCGTACGGCACGTTCGCCTCCGCAAGCAGCACGTTCATGTGCCCCGGCATGCGTCCGGCGACGGGATGGATCGCGTAGCTCACCTCGCAGCCGTTCGACTCCAGGATCTCGCCGAGTTCGCGGACCACGTGCTGGGCTTGAGCAACGGCCATCCCGTAGCCCGGCACGAAGGTGACCGACGAGGCGGCTTCGAGGATCAGGTAGGCGTCCTCGGCGACAATGGGCTTCACCTCGCCTTCCACCTTGGTGGCGGTCTTGACGGCGCCGAAGCCGCTGAACAACACGTTGGTGAGCGACCGGTTCATCGCCTTGCACATGATGTTGGTGAGGATGATCCCCGCGGCGCCGACAAGCGATCCCGAGACGATCAGGATGTTGTTGTTGATGGCGAACCCGGCCGCACAGGCGGCGAGCCCGGAGTAGCTGTTCAGGAGCGAAATCACCACCGGCATGTCCGCTCCGCCAATCGGGATGACCGCCATGATGCCGAGTAGCACAGCGAGCCCCAGGATGGCGTAGAAGAGGTGGGTGTCCGGCGCCGGCTCGAGGGCAAAGAAAACGCCGCAGACCACCAGGCCGCCCAGTAGCGCGCCGTTGATGAAGCGCTGCGCGGCGAAGACGATGGCACCGCTCGGCATCACCTCCGCGAGCTTAGCCCAGGCGATGATGCTCCCCGAGAAGGTCACGCCGCCGATCATTACCGAGAGAAAGACCGTGACAGCCGTGAACGTCGTCACCGCACCGACGCCCGGATCCGGTGCGAACAGCGCGGCCCACCCCACGAGCAGACTCGCAATGCCGCCGGATCCGTTGAACAGCGCCACCATTTCCGGCATCGAGGTCATGGCGACCAAACGGGACGCCAACGCGCCGACCAGCGCGCCGGCTGCGGCGGCGATGGCGATCCAGTGGAACTCGACGATGCCCTTCGAGAGCAGCGTGACCACGATGGCGATCAACATGCCGCCCGACGACAGCGCATTTCCCGACCGGGCCGTGGCGGGCGAGCCCAACATCCGCAGGCCGAAAATGAACATCACGGCGGCGGCGAGGTAGGCAAGGTTGACGACGAGGGCGCTCATCGGGCGTTACGGCGCGTCATCCGTCCTCTTCTTGAACATCCCGAGCATCCGATCCGTGACCAGGTAGCCGCCGACCACGTTGACGGTGGCGAAGAAGACGGCGGTTGCGCCGAGCAGCGTCGCGAGCCAACTCGGACCCCCAGCGCCGCCGGTAAGCAACGCGCCGACGATGGTGATGCCGGAAATGGCATTCGCACCCGACATCAACGGCGTGTGCAGCGTCGCCGGCACCTTCGAGATCAACTCGAAGCCGAGGAAGATCGCGAGGATCAATATGAATGCGAGATAGACGGGGATCAGTTCCACTCGATGCTCCAGTTCGCCGGAGAGCTATGCCGCCCGCGCCGTCTCGCTAACCACTTCGCCACCGCGTGTCAGCACGCAGCCGGCGACGATCTCGTCGGTCGGGTCCAGGTTGAATCGTCGGTTATCGGCATCGTAGAACTCGTCGATGAAGTGCGTGACGTTAGACGAGTACATCTCGCTTGCGTTCTGCGCCACCTCCGAGGGGAGGTTGCCGAGGCCGACCAGCTTGACGCCGCCGATGTCCACGACCTCGTCCAATACCGAGCCCTCGACGTTGCCGCCGGATTCCACGGCCATGTCCACGACCACGCTGCCCGGACGCATGGCTTCGACCATGTCGCGCGCGACGATCCGGGGGGCGGGTCGTCCGAACACCTGCGCGGTGGTGATGACCACGTCGGAGTAGCCGATGACCCGCTTCATACCTTGGCGTTGCATCTCGAGTTGCGCCGCGGTGAGTTCCCGGGCGTAGCCCTGCTCCGTCTGGCCGATCTCGCCGATGTCGATCTCGACGAACCGGGCGCCGAGGGACTGCACCTGCTCGGCAACCACCGGGCGGGTATCGAAGGCTTCCACCCGGGCACCCAGGCGTTTCGCCGTCGCGATCGCCTGGAGTCCAGCGACACCGGCGCCGATAACGAACACCCGCGCCGGTGCGATGGTGCCGGCCGGCGTCATCATCATGGGGAAGACCTTCGGCGTGTGCGAAGCGGCCAGGACGACCGTGACGTAGCCCGCCAAGCTGGCCTGGGACGAGAGCGCGTCCATCTTCTGCGCCCGGGTGGTTCTCGGGATCATTTCCATGGACACGGCCGTCACGCCACGAGCGGCAAGTCTCCCGATGAGCGGTTTCTCGTTGAAGGGATCGAGAAAGCTGATGTGCAGCGTGTCTTCCGCCAGGAATTCCAGGTCCTCCTCCGGGGGCCTTCGGACCCGGAGCACGACCTCCGACGACAGCAGCGCCGAGGCAATGTCCTTGACCACGTCCGCGCCCGCCGTTTCGTAGTCCCGATCCAGAAACCCGGACGCGACCCCGAGGCCGGTTTCGACCATGACGTCGAAACCGAGACCCACAAGCTTCTTGACGCTGGCTGGGACCAACGCGGCGCGCAGTTCACCGGGCCACGTCTCCCTTGGCACGGCGATACGCATCCGTAAGAGAACACCGTCTGCTGACGGGCGGTAAGCGTAATGGAAAGCCGGGCGGTTTACACTCGATGAGGCGTCCTCGGAGGGTCGGAAAGTGATCGCCCGATGCTTCTTGTGATTACGCCTCGGTGGTTGATCGTGGCGTGCCTCGCGCCCTGGCCGGCTGCCGGTTCCGTGTGCGAGCCTGGCGCGGTGCGCGGCGCGTTCCTTGCCGAGTGGACCCGCATCGAAACGTCGGCCTTTGAGTCACCGGCATTGGGCGCCGTGCAACTGACCGCGTCGTCGTTGCGGGCCCGGCTGTGGCGCCGGGCGAAGAAGCACGCGTCCGAATCCGGGTGGCGAACGTTGCGTCTCGTGCACGACTACCGGGCCTACGATATTCCATCCACGGACAGCCCGCTCGAAACCAACGGCCATCTCCACCACCTCGGCTTGGAGTATCGCGTGGAGCATGGCGCCTGGGAGTGGGCGGTCTCGCCGCTGCTCGCGGCGTCGTCCAACGCCGGACGCCACCCGAGAGTGATCGACCGCGACACCGTCGCGTGGCATGGTTTCGCGCGGCGAACCCATCGCCTCAGCGAATCCGTTGGCGCGTTCTGGGGCGTCTGCCGCGATGACCGCCTCGGGAGGCGCCGCGTGGTGCCGGTTGTCGGCGTCGACTGGCACATCGAGCGATTCGAGCTTGCCATTGGGTACCCCGAGTCGGCATTGACCTGGCATGCGCACCCGCGATGGGCGGTTCAAGCCCGGGTTCATCCTTCCGGCGGCAGTTGGCGGGTGTTCTCCGACGATCTCACGCGACGCAGCCGGTTCGGGCAGGCCGGATGGCGATACGGTGTCGGCTTGACCTTCGGGGCGACCGCCAAGCACCGGTTGACCGCCATCGTCGGGCGGGACGTGCGGCGGTCGTTCCGCTTTCGTCTGGAGGACGGCCGCAATGTGCGGGCCGAGGCTTCAGCCGCTTGGCTCCTGGGTGTTCGACTGCAATGGGTCGGATGAGCCGGCGGTGTTGCATGCGGCCTGTGGGGCTTGCCGACACAACGGCCGGCTTGTAGCCTCGATCACCGCGTTGCAAAGTGAGTACTCACTTGGCGAAGACACCGGGATTCGTGCCGATGGATAGAGAAGCATGGCTCGCGCAGGTGACCGAGGAGGTCATCGAGCCTGAATTGCCGATTTGCGACCCGCACCACCACCTATGGGACTACCCGGAGGGCCGCTACCTGCTCGACGAGTTGCTCGCCGATGTCGGCAGCGGCCACAAGGTCGTCTCGACGGTGTTCATGGAGTGCGGGTCCATGTACCGCACCGATGGGCCCGAGGCCTGCAAGCCCGTCGGCGAGACGGAGTTCGTCAACGGCATCGCCGCGATGAGCGCCAGCGGCCAATACGGCGATTGCCGGGCCTGCGCCGCGATTGTCGGGTATGCGGATCTGAACCTGGGCAGAGCGGTGGGGGACGTGCTCGATCGCCACGCGGCGGTCAGTTCGCGGTTTCGCGGGATCCGGCACGCCGCCGGTTGGGACGTCCACGACGAGATCCGCAACTCGCACACCGCGCCGGTGGAAGGGATGCTCGGGACGGCGAAGTTCCGCGAGGGGTTCGCGGAACTCGGCAAGCGCGGCATGACCTTCGACGGCTGGCTCTACCACCCGCAGATCGATGAGTTGACCGACCTCGCCCGAGCGTTCCCGGACCAGGTGATCATCTTCGACCACTTCGGCGGCCCCCTCGGCATCGGTCCGTACGCCGGGAAGCGGGCCGAGATCTTCGAATACTGGAAAGGCGCGGTGCGCGATCTCGCGCGCGCCGAGAACGTCGTCGCGAAACTCGGCGGCCTCGTCATGGCGGTCAACGGGTTCGGCTTCCACAAGCGGGAACGGCCGGCGACGTCGGAGGAACTCGTCGCCGCGACGCGGGACTACTACCTGCACATGATCGAGTGCTTCGGCGTCGAGCGTTGCATGTTCGAGAGCAACTTCCCCGTGGACAAGGTGAGTTGCTCCTACCGCGTGCTGTGGAACTCCTTCAAGCGCCTGACGGCCAGCTTCTCGGCCGCCGAGAAGGCCGCGTTGTTCCACGACACGGCGGTCCGTGTCTACCGACCGGAGACCTAACGGCCCCTCGAGCACGGCCATCGTCGGCCACCTCGCTGACCCCGGGTTGGCGGGCGAGATCAAAGCTCTCGTTCGCCGCAACCCGCGTACGACGTGCCGTATGATGGCCCTGCCGTCGTCACCGACTGGAAGCTGACCATCACCAACAAGACCGCCTTGATCGCCGTCGTCGTCGCCTTCCTGGCGGGCATGCTCGCCACGCTGGCCATTCGTCCGCCGGGAGAGGGCTCGGTGAGTGCGGCACAGAACGAAGAAGGGGTGGCCGTCGAGGTTCGTTGGCGGGTTCCCGTGGCGTTCGCCACGACGCTTGAAGTGCTGGGCGACAACGTGATTTGGGTGACCGACGCCATCCGGCGCAGTTCCAACGGGGCGATCGTCCTCGAACCCTTCGAGCCCGGCGAGGTCGTGCCGCCGCTCAACATCGTCGACGCCGTGCGCGAGGGGAAGGTCCAAGCCGGATACACCTGGCTCGGCTACGACCAGGGCAAGATTCCCGCTTCGCCGCTGCTTGGCGCCGTGCCATTCGGGATGGAGCCGTGGGAGTACACCGCGTGGTGGTTCGAGGCGGGTGGGTGCGAACTCGCCGAGGCTCTCTACGCCAAGTACGACGTCCATCCGCTGCTTTGCGGTCTGATCGGTCCCGAGACCGCCGGCTGGTTCCGCTCGCCCATCGAGAGCCTCGACGACCTCGAGGGTCTGAAGATTCGTTTCGCGGGTCTCGGCGGCAAGGTCATCGAGCGTCTCGGGGCATCGGTCACCATGTTGCCGGGTGGCGAGATCTTCCAGGCGCTTGAGAAAGGCGCCATCGACGCCACCGAGTTCTCCCTGCCGAACGTGGACGAGCAACTCGGCTTCGACCGGATCGCGAAGCTGAACTACTACCCGGGTTGGCATCAGCCGTACACCGCGGCGCATATGGTCGTGAACATCGAGGAATGGCGCGCGCTGACAGCGGCCCAGCAGGCGGTGATCGATACCGCTTGCACGGGTGGGGTCACCCGCAACCTGGCCAATTCGGAGGCCAAGCAGGGACCGATACTGGCGGGTTTCCCGGCCAAGGGCGTGACACCCATCGTGCTGCCCGAGCCGATCCTGCGCCAGCTCAACGAGGTCGCCGACGACGTGATGGCGGAGGAAGCCGCCAACGACGAGGATTTTCGGATCATCCACGAGTCCCAGTTGGCGTTCCGGGCGCAGTACGCGCGATGGAAGCGATTCGCCTACCTGCCTCGGGACTTCTAGTTGGAACTTCCTGAGACCCCCTTCTCGCGACTCGTCGATCCGGTCCTTGACTGGATCGGCAACGCCACGTCCTGGATCTGGGTCGTACTGCTCGCGGTGATCGTCTGCAACGTCGTGTTGCGCTACGCGCTGGCCGAGGGCCGCATCGAGTTCGAGGAGATCCAATGGCACCTGTATTCGGTCGGCTTCATGCTGGGACTCGGCTACGCCCTGCAACATGACGCCCATGTCCGCGTCGATGTATTGCACGAGCGCTTCCGGCCGAGCACCCAAGCCTGGATCGATCTCTACGGCATCGTCCTGTTCCTGTTGCCGTTCATCGCCTTGATGCTGATCTACGGCGTGCCGTTCGTGGTCGATAGCTTCGTCACCAGCGAGATATCGAGTTCGCCGGGCGGACTGCCCTACCGTTGGGCCATCAAGTCCGTTCTCGTAATCGGGTTCGCGCTGCTCGGAATTGCGGCGTTGTCGCGCCTAACGCGGCTTTGGAAGTTCCTCTTCCTCGGACCACGGGCCGGCGATGCCCGCTAACGAAGTCCTCGCGCTCATCATGTTCCTGGCCTTCATCGGCCTGGTGTTCGCCGGATTCCCCATCGCGTGGACCTTGGCGGGGCTCGCGATCCTGTTCACCGCGATCGCAATCGTGTTCGAGATCGATCTCGGTCTCGCGGTGGGCGTCGACTGGGCATACGCGTCGATCACGGTCGAGCGCATCTGGAACGTGATGGAGAACTGGGTGATGGTGGCGTTGCCCATGTTCGTGTTCATGGGCCTGATGCTCGACCGATCGGGCATCGCCAACCGGCTGATGACGAGTTTCGCGCGGCTGTTCGGCGGCATCGGCGGGGGGCTCGCCGTCACGATCACCTTGATCGGCGTGCTGCTCGCAGCAACCACCGGCATCATCGGCGCGTCCGTGGTCCTGCTTGCCCTGCTCGGACTGCCGGTGATGCTGAAGCAGGGCTACAACAAGAACCTGGCGGCGGGCACGGTGTGCGCGGTCGGGACCCTCGGCATCCTGATTCCGCCGAGCATCATGCTGATACTGATGGCCGACCGCATGTCGATGTCCGTGGGCGATCTGTTTCTCGGCGCGGTGTTCCCGGGGCTGGTGTTGTCGGGTCTGTACGTGGCGTATCTCTTCGGCTACGGCATCCTGAAGCCCGAGGGCGCACCGCCGGCCCGGCACCGGGAGCCGTTCACTATCGCCGCCGTCGGCGACCTGGCATTGGCCATCCTGCCCCCGGCCGCGCTCATCCTGGCGGTACTCGGCAGCATATTCTTCGGCATCGCCACCCCCACCGAGGCGGCCGGCGTCGGTGCCGCCGGCGCCCTGCTTCTCGCCGTCGCGAACAAGGCCTTGAACCGCAAAGTGCTGACCGAAGTGTTGCGCGAAACCACCAAGACCACGGCGTTCATCTTCGGCATCCTCATCGGCGCCACGGCGTACTCCCTGGTGCTGCGCGGTCTCGGCGGCGACGCGCTGATCGAGCGCACTTTGCTGGATCTACCGCTAGGGCCCACGGGCATCATCGTGACGATCCTCTTCGCCACGTTCATCCTCGGCTTCTTCCTCGACTGGATCGAACTGACGCTGATCATCCTGCCGCTGGTCGCGCCGGTGGTGGCACATCTCGGCTTCGATCCCGTGTGGTTCACGGTGCTGTTCGCGGTCTGCCTGCAGACCAGTTTCCTGACGCCCCCGGTGGGCTTCGCGATCTTCTACCTAAAGGGTGTGGCGCCCGCCGGCATCGATGCGCCGACGATCTACAAGGGCGTCGTGCCGTTCATCCTGCTGCAGTTGCTGGGCCTCGTTCTGATCTTCAACTGGCAGGAACTCGTGACCTGGCTGCCCGCGCAGGCCTACTGATGCGCGTCTACCAGGCCACCGCCCGGAACTTCGCCGAGGCTACCGAGAACCGCATCCACAGCGACGAGGTCGCGGCGCAGTTCGGGTTCGCGGGCGCGCTGGTAGCCGGTGCGGCGGTCTTCGGGCACATGACGCGACCGCTGGTCGAGGCACTGGGAACCGACTGGCTCGCGAACTGGACTGCCGACGTGCGGTTCCTCAAACCCGCCTACCACGGCGATTCGTTGACGATTCACCACGAGGCCGCGTGCGGCGAACATACTGTCCGATGCCATGCGCGCGGGGTGCTGCTTGCCGAGTTGACATCGACCCGAGACGAGACAGCCGAGTCAGAACCCGCCACCATAGGTGCCGGTGCGGCGATCGACGAACGCCCCGAAATCCTCTGGGACAACGTGGTGGTCAACGAACCGTTTCCCGCCTGGACCTGGTCGCCCGATGCCATCGCCAACGCCGAATCCGCCGCGCAGGTGGAGGATGACCTCGACTGCTACCGGAGCGGTGTCATCCACCCCAATGCGATACTCGGCACGGCCAACCACGCCTTCACACGACGCTATATCCTGCCAGCCTGGATCCACGTCGGGTCGACTGTAAGATTCCACAGACTGTTGCGCGTGGACGATGCGATCGAAGTACGCACCGTGCCGACGCGGAAGTGGCAGCGCAAGGGGCACGAGTTCGTCAGCTTGGACATCGCCTATCTAGTCGATGGCGCAGTGGCGGCGGAGATTCGGCACGTGTCGATCTTTCGCGTTCGATCAGACCGGGCGCCGGCATAGACCATTTCCGCAAGGTCAACTCGCGGGGCGAGGTTTCTCCCCGACAAGAAGGGTCTCGACCCGGACAACGCGTTCTCGCAGTGACCCGATCTCTTCCCGGATGCTGTCGTGGTTTGCGTTCATCTCCTGGCGCAAGCTGCCGATTTCCTGTCGCAAACCGCCGATCTCGGCCTTCATCCCCTGACGCAAGCCGCCGATCTCGGCCTTCATCTCCTGACGCAAACCGCCGACCTCGCTGCGGATCTGGCTGCCGAGATCCTCGCGTACGCTACCGATCTGGGCGTAGAGCTCCCGGATAACCGTGGTGTGTAGCTCCCTCATTTCGACGCGCGTGTCGGAAATCTGCTGGTATAGGACACCGAACGCGCCCAGTACCGCAGCGACGAGGAACGTTCCCAGCCACTTGAACAACCGGAATTCGTTCTGGGTGACGACTTCGGATTGGCCCGATGCCGGACGACCCTCCTCGTCGATTCGGGCAGGTGACGGGGCTGCGGCTCCTTCCAGCGCGGCCAAGCGCGAAGCCATGCGTTCGATCATCGCATCGAATTCCGTGCGCGAAATCGCCTCGGTGTTCGCCGTCGACGCCATCGTCCGTTTGCCTAGCGTTCCCAACTCGGACTCTGCGTGTTTCCCCGTATCCGCGCAATGCCAAATCGGCAATGGCGGGCATCCAAATACGTATTTGCCCGTATTTGATATTGCAGTGCTGTCAGGCGAGCCGCGCGAAGACCACCGCCGAGTCCACTGCCAAGTCGACATTCGGCGACGCGATGTCTTGGCGCCACCAAAGGGCCTTGATCGAATGACCGGCGACGTTCAGGTGGTACACCGACTCGCCACCTAGCCGTTCGATGCCAACCACCTCCGCGGCGATGCCACCCGTATCCACGATGGCGACTTCTTCCGGGCGGACGCCAAAGGTGCACGGTCCATCCGCGACGTCGAGATGTTCGGGGAGAGCGAAGGCGAGGTCTCCTGCGACGAATCGGCCGTCGCGGACGATACCGTCGATGAGATTCATCGGTGGCGTCCCGAGGAAGGACGCCACGAAAGCGTTGGCTGGACGGTGGTACGCCGTGAGCGGTGTCGCGTGCTGTTGCAGGCAGCCACCGTCGAGGATCGCGATGCGATCCGCCAAGGTCATCGCTTCCACCTGGTCGTGGGTGACGTAGTAGATCGTCGTCGTGCCGTGCTGTTCGTGCAGGCGTCGCAGTTCGATGCGCATCTGGCCGCGCAGCTTGGCGTCTAAGTTGGATAGCGGCTCATCCATGAGTAACACCTTAGGCCGCCGCACGAGTGCGCGCCCAATGGCGACGCGCTGGCGCTGGCCGCCGGAGAGGTCGCGGGGTTTCTTCTCGAGTTCGGTGGCGAGGCCGAGCATGTCCACGGCTTCGTCGACCCTCGCGGCGATCTCGGCCGCCTCGAGCCGCTCGCCGCGACGTGCCATGCGCAGGCCGAAGGAGAGGTTCTCCGCGACGGTCATGTGCGGATAGAGGGCGTAGGACTGGAACACCATGCCAAGGCCCCGGGCACCCGGCGGCAGGTCGTTGACCTTGGCGCCGCCGATGCGGATCTCGCCCTCGGTGATCTCCTCGAGGCCCGCGAGCATGCGCAAGGTCGTGGATTTGCCACAGCCGGAAGGACCTAGGAGAACGAGGAACTCCCCCGCGTCCACCGTGAGATCGAGCGCATCCACCGCCAACGTGCCATCGTCGTAGCGTTTGGTGACGCCTTGGAAGACAACGTCGCGACTCGCCTCGATGGCCATGACCTACCCCTTTACTCCGCCGAAACTCAACCCCTGCACCAGCGGCTTTTGGAACAGGACGAATAGGATCACCACCGGCACGCTAACCAGGATGCTGGCCGCCGCGAAGTCACCCCAGCGCTGGCCGTTGGCCGGGATCATCGACGCCAAACCCACGGGTAGCGTGTATTGCTCGTTGGAGGTGTTGAAGACCAGGGCGAGGAGGAACTCGTTCCAAGCCGCGAGGAACGAGAACAATGCTGTCACGGCGACCGCGGGCAGCGATAACGGCAGCACGATGCGCCGGAACACCTGCACCTGGGTGCAACCGTCGAGCAGCGCGGCTTCCTCCAGTTCCCGGGGCACGGTGTCGAAGAACCCCTTCAGCATCCACACGCAGAGCGGCAGCGCGGTCACCGAGTAGGCGAGGATCAGGCCGATGCTGGTGTTCAGGAGGCCGAGCGTCTTCATGACCATGAAATAGGGCACCAGGATGATGACGCCGGGGAACATCTGCACCAGGAGCACCGCGAACATGGCCTGGGATCGGCCCGAGAACTTGAAGCGGCTGAAGGCGTAGCCCGCCGGGATCGCGAACGCAAGCCCGAGCATCGTGGTTCCGGTCGCCACGGTCAGCGAGTTGCGGGTCCAGAGCCAGAACGACTCGCCGACGAGGAGCCGCTCGAAGTGTTCCAGGGTGAACGCATCGCCGATCGCGCCCCCGAGCGCGTTGCCGGGGGATATGGCGACATCGACGATCCAGACCACGGGCACGACCACCAACGCGGCGGCGTGCCAGAGCAGGAGGTGGGTGCCGAAGGACTCGAGCCGAGGCACCAGTCGACGGTGCCGGGCGAGTCCGGCGGCGGCATTCTCGCCGTCTACTTGGCCTGCGAACCAAACCCGGACCTCTTGGGAGAGAAGCCAATAGAGCGTCAAACCACCGGGCCCGATCAGCCACGCCCTTGAGAAGAGGTCGTAGAACGAAAAGGACGATCGCACGAGCGACAGCAACCCGATGGCCAATGCGGACAAGGACACGAACACCGCCGGCAGCCAGCGACGGAGGAACGTCACTGCCACGGGCCGGTACCAGCGGATGGCGATGTCGTCGTAGCTGTCGCGGGGCGCGTTCACGCGATTGCGGAACCGCAATCTGTACGTTCCCCGGGACATCTCGGTGGTCGGCTTCGACGATCTCCCGTCGATCGCCTACACGACGCCGGCCCTCACCACCGTGCGCCAAGACACGGCAACCGCCGGCCACGTGCTCGTCGAGACCCTGCTCGCCCTCATTCGAGGAGACGACGTGGTTTCCCGGCTCCTGCCACCCGAGCTGATCGTGCGTCAATCCAGCCGGCAGCTGCGCGCCGAACAGGCGGCATCAAGCCGAGCCGGTCCACGGCCAGCCGACGCCGAACGGCCCGACAACGCTGCGCCGGACGTGCGACGCCACCGCCGATGACGGGATCCCCAAGCCGCGCCCGCTGGCCGCGTTATCATCCCGCCCATGGCAGATTCACCGGCTCACGTACGACCGTTCCTCGGCCTTGAGGGTCCGCTCGCGATCGCCCATCGAGGCGGCGGTGCCGAACGGCCGGAAAACACGATGGCCGCCTTCGAACATGCGGTGGAACTGGGCTACCACTGCGTCGAGACCGATGTTCGGGCGACCCGGGACCGCGTGGTGGTCGTCTACCACGACGAGGATCTAGACCGCCTGACCAACCACACCGGACCCATTGCGGCCCGGGACTGGCGGGATCTCAAGACCGTGCGCGTCGACGGTACCGAGGCCATCCCTCGACTCGAGGACGTGCTCGGCGCCTGGCCGGACCTCCGCCTCACCGTCGACCCCAAGTGCGACGATGTCGTCGCCCCGCTGATCGAGGTGTTTCGCCGCACCGGCGCCCGCGACCGCGTCTGCGTCGGTTCGTTTTCGGCGCACCGCCTTCGGTGGATCCGTACCGACGCCCCCGGCTACACGTCGTGCAGTCCGTTCGAGGTAGTCCGGATGCGTGCCGAATCCTGGACCTTTCCCTTCGGTTCGCTGGCACCCGATTGCGCCCAGGTGCCGCCACGTCAGACGATCTTTGGCAACATTTCGATCCCCGTGGTCGATGCGGCGTTCGTTCGTGCCGCCCATGCCCGCGGGATGCCGGTGCAGGTCTGGACCGTTGACGAAGAAGCGGAGATGGAACGCTTGCTCGACCTCGGCGTGGACGGCGTGATGAGCGACTACGCGACGACGCTCAAGGCCGTATTCGAACGTCGCAACCTTTGGCGTTGAGCCGGTGACCCGCGTACCGCACGGACACCGCGCAACCAAGGTCCGGGCGCGGCTTCGGCAGAGGACGAAGATCGACATCGCTGCGCTCGACGCCGCAGCCAACCCATAGAGGAACCTACTTATGCCCTATATCGATGGTTTCGTGATTGCGGTGCCCACCGCGAACAAAGCGTGGTTCGTCGACCATTCCGCCGCCACCGACGCGCTGTTCAAGGAGTTTGGCGCCAGCCGCGTCGTCGAGTGCTGGGGCGACGACGTCCCCGATGGCAAAGTCACAGACTTCCGCAAGGCGGTGCAGGCCAAGGACGACGAGACGGTGGTGTTTTCCTGGATCGAATGGCCGGACAAGGCGACCCGAGATGCCGGGATGGCCCGGTTTCACGAACGGGCGCAGACCGACAGCAGTTTCGACATCGAGCAGAATCCCGTGCCGTTCGACGGCGCGCGGATGATCTTCGGCGGTTTCTCCGCAGTGGTCGAACTCTGACGCGGACAATTGCATGTCCGACCTGGCGACCTTTGTCCGCAAACTGCCGAAAGCAGAATTGCATCTGCACATCGAGGGTGCGCTTGAACCGGAGCTGGCTTTCGCCATCGCCGAGCGAAACGACATCGCGTTGCCTTATTCCTCGGTTGACGAACTGCGCGCCGCGTACCGTTTCGCGAACCTCCAGGAGTTCCTGGATGTCTACTACGCGTGCGCCGGTGTGCTCGTGGAGTCCCAGGATTTCTACGACCTGACGTGGTCGTACCTCGAACGCGCCCGGACCGACAACGTCCGCCACGCCGAGATCTTCTTCGATCCCCAGACCCACACCGCCCGCGGCGTCGAGTTCGCGACCGTGGTCGACGGCATCTCGTGGGCGCTCGACGATGCCCGCGACAAACTGGGTCTGACATCCCGCTTGATCCTGTGCTTCCTGCGCCACCTCGATGAAGCGTGCGCACTCGAGACGCTGGCTGCCGCCATGTCGTACCGGGACCGGATCGCCGGCGTGGGACTCGATTCCGGAGAACGCGGCAACCCCCCACGAAAGTTCGCCGAGGTGTTCCGCCGCGCCCGCGACGCGGGATTCGTTCCCGTCGCCCACGCCGGCGAAGAAGGCCCGGCGGAGTATGTCCGGGAAGCGCTGGAGGTTCTCGAGGTCGTGAGGATCGACCATGGCAACAACGCCCTGGACGATCCCGGGGTGGTCGCGGAACTCCTACGACGCCGTACGCCGTTGACGGTCTGCCCCTTGAGCAACCTAAAGCTGTGCGTTGTCGACGACCTGGCATCGCATCCCCTCAAGCGGATGCTCGATCTTGGCCTGTTCGTGACCGTGAACTCGGACGACCCCGCGTATTTCGGGGGTTATGTCAATGACAACTACGTCGCGATCGCCAGCGCGCTAGGTCTCGGCAAGGCCGACCTGGTACGGCTGGCCCGCAACTCCTTCGCCGCCTCGTTGCTCCCCGAGACGGACAAGGCTAGGCTGATCCGTGAACTGGACGCAGTCTCGTCGCCGTTGCGATGAGGCCCACCGACACACCCCAAGGAGGCGCCATGCAAATCGAGTCGCTCGGCCACGTGGTCATCAAGGTCCGCGACGTGAAACGCTCCGAGGCCTTCTACAACGGCGTTCTGGGTCTACCCATCGCCGCCCGGAGCCGGCGCTCCCCGATGACGTTTTTCTCGCTGGGCGACCATCACGACTTCGCCATCATGGGTCTCGGCGACGACGCGGAGTCCCCCAGCGGCAATGCCGTCGGTCTAGCCCACGTCGCGTTCAAGATCGGCGACTCCCTCGATGAACTGAAGGATGCCAAGCGGCATCTCGACGAGGCGGGCATCCCGTGCGCGCCGGTGGATCACGAGGTCACCCAGTCGCTTTATTTCGCGGATCCCGATGGCAACCAGGTCGAGTTGTACGTGGATGTCTCGGATGCCTGGAAGCAGGAACCCCAGCGCGTGGCCCAGTCGTCAAGACTCGAAATCTGACGGCGAGGCATGCCGATTGGGTCAGACCCACGCGCGTCCGGTCGGATTACCGACGCAATCGCCGCTCTAGCGCCGCGATACGACGTTCCGCTGCTTCCCGGGCCGCCGTTTCTTCGGCCAAGCGCTCCTCGGCGGCGCTGGCGCGCGTCTCGGCGGCGCTGGCGCGCGTCTCGGCGGCGCTGGCTCGCGTCTCGGCGGCGCTGGCCCGCGACTCGGCGGCACGCCGCATCGCTTCCGACTCCACGTGGTCCGGCAGAATCTCGCCCGTCGCGGGATCGCGGAACCGGAGCAGCCGCCCCCAGGCGAAGAGGTCGAGGCCGAGAACGCCGCTCCGGAATTCGCCGGACGGTGACGGTGCGATCCGCGTCCGGGTCCCCGTGCGGCCAAGTCGCCAGCCTTCCAATGGCGGACCGCCATCGGTGCGGACACCGCGCGGGTCGAAGGTCCAGTACTCCCGAACGCCGAGTTCCGCGTAAAGCGCGGGCTTCCTCTCGATGTCGTTGCGCCAGTTTTCCGCCGACAGCACCTCGAGCACGAAGTCGGGCGCCTTGCCTTCCTCCCAATGCTTGTACGACTGCCTCGGTCCGCTCGGCGGCCCGAACGCCACGAGGACATCCGGAACGACCGCCGCCCGCCGGTTGCCCTCTTCCAGGAACAGAAACTTGTCGGTCGACGCGTAGACTTCGTGGCCCTCGAAACGCGCGCGAAGGGCACCCTTGGCGTAGCTGAGCACGTCGCCGTGGTAGTCGCCTTCCGACATGGGCTTGGCGTCGCTGAACGGGTAGCCGTCTTCGTCACACTCGACCGGCGGCGTCGGTCGGTACAACGCCGCGGCGTGGACGACGGCAAGCGACGGCCGCTCGGCCCTCGCGTCGCCCCTTTCTCGCGATCCGGTTGGCCGGCGTCTCGTCTGCATCATCGGAACGTACCACAACGCGGTCCCGCTCGGTGTGGGCCGCAAATCATCCAACACAACGCATCGTCCCCGATAGCGAGATCGCCCATTCGGCCTGTAGGAAATCGCCGTTGCGTGACGAATTTCCGTCAGCGTCGTGGTCCAAACGATAGCCGCCGAGGCAGTGCTAGTCGGCGAGCGCCACGCTGGGCTCAAGCCTCGCCGCTCGAACCGCTGCCACGATGCCCGATGCGAGGCCCGTTGCGACGGCGAGTCCAATGGCCGCCGGCCAGAACCACGGCGCAAACGAGGTCGGCATGTCGAGCGCGGCACCAACCGCGGGACCGACCGTGAATCCCAAAATGGTGCCAGCGGTCCCGCCTACCAAGGCCACGGTGCCGGACTCGAACAGGAACTGCCAGACAATGTCGCGGCGGCGGGCGCCCACCGCCCGCCGGATGCCGATCTCACGGGTACGCTGGCTGACCGAGGCCAGCATCACCGCCATCACGCCAAGTCCGCTGACGATCAGCGCGACGGCACCGATGCCGGCCAGCACCGCGTAGCGCTGACGGGTTGTTTGGCGGTTGACATCCAGCAAGCTCCGATGCAGCTGCATTTGGAACCCCTCCCTGCCGTGGCGACGCATGAGCAGGTCTCGGATGTCGTCAGCGGTTTCCTGGACCCTCGCGGCGTTGTGCGCGAAAACGTCGATCGACAGCCGCGCGTCAGGCGGGAACAGCATCGCTTCGGCCGTCCCGAACGGAACGTAGACGACTGTGCTCATCATAGCGGCCCGATCCGGCGTGTAGTTCGGCCCCGTCATGATCGGATGCGGTGCGAGAACCCCCTTGACCGTGAGGGGGAGGCCGTCGAGCAGCAGGGTTTCGCCGATTGGGTCCGCCCCCGGCGGGAAGAGGCGTTCTCGCAGACCGGGTCCGATCACGGCGACATGCCGCCGGTATTCGTCGTCCTGCACGCTCAGGAAGGTGCCCAGTCCGACGGGCCACTCTTCGTACATGAACTCGGGCTGGGAGTCGGTCGCGTCCGCATGCACGCCTGCTTCGACGTTCCGCGTCCCGTATTGAGCAGTGGCTTTGCGGTAGAGCGACGGCACCGTTGTCCGGACGTTCGGCACCTCGGCCTCGATGGCGCGGGCGTCGGCGACCGCCAAAAGAACGGGTTCGATGTCGGCTTGCTGAAGACGGTTGTCCTCGAACACGTACCCTGGGCTCTGGACGACCGTGATCCGGTCCAAACCCGCCCGACCGATGGCCTGCTGAATCGCGACGTAGGTGCCTTGCGCGAAGCCGAGCGCGGTGGTCACCGAAACGATGCCGATGGCGATGCTCAGCGTGCTCAAGGCCGAATGCACCACGCCGCCTTTGAGCGCTCCGAGGGCCTGTCGAACAGCTGCCCGGAGACTCCCGAGTGGCCCGGCGGCGGCAACGGCGGATTGGGGTGCAATCGCGACGTCGCCTGCGGGCGGGGTCGGGGTGCCCGTATCGGCTACGATGCGCCCATCCCGCAGTTCGACGTGCCTCGTCGCGTAGGCGGCGACCGCCGGGTCGTGGGAGACGACGACCACCGTCTGGCCGCCTGCCGAGAGATTCCTCAGCAGCGTCATGATCTCGTCGCTTTGCTTCGAGTCGAGTGCGCCGGTCGGTTCGTCGGCAAGCAACACCTTCCCGCTGTTCATGAGCGCGCGGGCGATGGCAACGCGTTGCTGCTCGCCCCCGGACAGCTCGCCGGGACGATGGTCGATGCGTGACCCGACGCCTAGCGAGTCAAGAAGCTCGACCGCACGGCCCCGATCCAACCTCCCGATGTTGGTGTAGGCCGCGGGCAACTCGACGTTCTGGCGTGCGGTCGCGTGCTTGAGCAGGTTGAAGGATTGGAACGCGAACCCGAAGGTTGCCAAGCGTATGGCGGCAAGCCCAGCGTCGTCCAAGCGGGCGATGTCGTTCCCCGCGAACCGGTAGGTGCCGCTGGTGGGTCGATCAAGGCAACCGATGATGTTGAGCAGGGTGGACTTGCCTGAACCCGATGCGCCGGTGACGCAAACGAACTCGCCTTGATCGATCTGCAGCGATAGCCCGTCGAGGGCGCGGACACGATCACCGCCTTCGTGCTCGAAATCGCGGGTGATGCCCTCCAGCTTGATCAGCGCCCGGGGGGAGGCGTCTTCGGACATGATTCGGCCCTACTTGGTGGAGTCCACGGGGTAGTGTGCGCGAATGTCCATGATTGCATAATATTGTGCATTGTGCTTACAGTTGTGCATCCATTCGCTCTTCGGCGGAGTCGAAATGAAATCCCGAAGAAAACTTGCACGGCGTGAGCAGGAGGCGTTGGAGGCGCTGCACCGCCTCGCTCCCTGTACCGCGGCGATACTCCAAGGCGAGATTGGCGGTACCTATTCGGGCACGCGCGCGGTGCTCTCTCGCCTGGTGGCCAAAGGGTTGGCGAGCCACCGCTACGACGGACCGCGCTATGTCTACGAACCGGTCCAGGATTCGTCGTCCGCTGGCAGGTACGCGCTGCGCGAGGTCGTGGACACGTTCTTCAAGGGCAGCAACATGGAGGCGCTCGGTGCGCTTCTGGGGATGTCCAAGGAGGTTGTCGACGAGGCCGAGCTGAAAGAGCTCGAAGCGATGCTCGCGTCCATTCGGGGACGGTCGGACACCGATGCTTGAGAGCGTCGTCGCGTTCCTGGTCAAGTCGACGGTCGTACTCGCCTTGGGCCTGTGGGCCTGTTCCCTGAAGCGCCTTTCCGCGGCAGAACGCCACGCGGTGGCGGGAACCGGGTTGGTCGCCGTGGCGGTCCTCGCGGTGCTGGCGTGTCTCACGGAACAGCCTCGGATTCCTGCGTGGACGTTCGTATTGCCCGTGGAGAACGTCGGTCTCGGTCCTGTATCAGCGCCACCGCCGATGCCGGATGCGGTGAAACAGGCCGATCCCGCTACCGCAGCGATGGCGGTGCCGCCGGAGATTCCCGCAAGGGCTGGCAACTGGTGGGTCTTGGGATTGGGGATCTACGCGGCGACCGTTGTTGCCCTGGGCGTCTCGATGCTGGCCGGTCGACGGCGCGTGGCGAACTACGTTCGACAGTTGCCCGTATGGCCCGGGCCCGCCCTCGTGCCGGACCATGTCGATGTGCGCGTCGACGGGCTCGGCACCCCCTGGACGTGGGGGCATCGGCACCCGGTCATGGTGCTGCCCGTTGACTTCGAGACGTGGCCCCGCGAGCGCCGGCAAGCCGTGCTCGCGCATGAACTGAGCCACATCCAACGCCGAGATTGCCTGACCGATGGCATATCCCGATGGCTGTGCAACGTATTCTGGTTCCACCCGATGATGTGGATGCTGTGGTCGCGCCAGCGAAGGTACGCCGAGGAAGCCTGCGACGACGCGGCGCTCGCGACGGGCACCGACCCCTGCGAGTATGCCGCAGCCCTGCTGGCGGTGGCGCGCCGCAACCGGGACGCGAAGCCGATGGGGCTCTCGGTCAGCCGCAGTGACCTGTCCAACCGGTTACGGTCGATACTCCTTTCGGGAGCGAGGCGTACCCGGATGACATCCGCCAAGCGCTGTTTGTTGATCGTGTCGGCAACGGCACTCGTACTACCGATCGGCGCGAGCACCGTCGCCACGACGGGCATCGGGGATTCGGATCTACATGGCGGGCCCCAGTCGATCCGCGAGCTCCGCCGCGAGATCATTGTCGTTCTCCGATACCCGCGGCTTCATGGTCCGACCGTTGAAGACGCGGAGGAAATCGCCAAACAGGTAGCCAACGTCACGCACGCCTCGCCGTACTACTCATCCCACATTAGCGTCTTTGTCGCTCGGAACGGGGATCGGGAAGCCCCAATGGTCGTCATTGCCCAGGAGGATCTGAGTCCAAGGGCCGAAACGTCGGCCGGAGCGGTGTGGCCACTCGAAGAAGGCCACCGCCTCTCGGCGAGCGACGACCTCAACGGCGAGCGGGTGGCGGTGATCGGTGGTCCCATACGCGATGCGCTGTTCGGACACGGCGCGAACGCCATTGGCGAGGAAGTCGTCATCGGTGGTGAACCGTTTCGAGTCAAGGGTGTGCTGGCGCCCCACCCGCCGTTCGTGAATGTCGATACACCGTATCCCGAACACATGGCGAGCGCCTTGGCGAAGCGCGTGTACGTGCCTTTTGGGCTCGGCGTCAAGCTGTTCTTCGAGGGCAGGCGTCCTAGCTACCTTCGGGTGGCCGTCGACGATCAGCAACGTATCCACGAGACGGCTGCCGAGATCCGCGAACTGCTCGAAGGCCGCTATGGCCATGCCGCCGGCGTGTTGACGGAAACGCTGACCATGCCACCGCCGGACTCAACGCGAAGCAGTTGACCGATCTCGCCTCGGAAGCGACATGCCTAGCGTGCAACGCTAACCTATTGCGTCGGGAATATGGATTGGATGCGTGACACAGCACCACGGGGATTGATCACGTGGCCGCCGCCGAACCGCCGCTGATCGAACTTGCCGGTGTCGGCCGGGTGTACCGCCGTGCGGGAGCGCGGGGTCGGGGGGTCGCCACCCGGGCGCTGTCCGACGTGTCGCTGCGCATCGAACGTGGCGAGTTCGTCGCCGTCATGGGCCCTTCGGGGTCCGGCAAGTCGACGCTCATGAACATCCTCGGCTGCCTCGACCGGCCGACCGTGGGGGCGTACCGGTTCCGGGGCCGGGATGTCGGCCGGTTGCGCGCGGACGAACTGGCTGCGCTGCGCCGGGAGTCGTTCGGCTTCGTATTCCAGTCCTACAACCTGATCGGCTCGGCGACGGCGCGGGAGAACGTCGAACTGCCGGCGGCCTATGCCGGCCTCCGGCGCATGCATCGCGCGGATCGGGCGGAACGGCTGCTCGGCGCTTTCGGCCTAGGCGCCCGCCTCAGGCACCAGCCGCGGGCGATGTCCGGCGGCGAGCAGCAGCGCGTGGCCATCGCCCGGGCGCTGATGAACGGCGGCCGGGTGATCCTCGCGGACGAGCCGACAGGCGCGCTCGACTCGAAGAACGGGGAGGACGTGCTGGGCGTTCTCGCCGATCTGGCCGCGAGCGGCCACACCGTCGTCGTCATCACCCACGACCCCGAGGTTGCGGCCTGGGCGGAACGCCGCATCGAGTTGCTGGATGGACGCGTGGTCGCCGACCGGAAGACGCCCGTCCGTCAGCGGACCGGGGCGGGAGGCAGGATCGTACGCGGCGAAGGCATACCGGCGGCCAGCGCGGGTCAGCCGTCGTCGCTCGCCAGCGCCGCGGAGTGGCTTCAGAGCACGTTCGCCTCGCTGCGGGCCAACCTGCTGCGCGGCAGCCGGCTGCGTACCGCGCTGACAGTGCTCAGCGTAACGGTCGGGGTGTGGTCGGTGGTGGCAATGCTGAGCGTTGTGCAGGGCGGCTACCAGGCGGGCGTGGACGCGGTCAGCCGGGCCGGTGCCGATGCGATGTCGATCCGCCCCGGTGTGCCGTTCACGGATCGTCGATCGACGCCGGTTCGGCTCACCGTGGCCGACGCCGAGGCGATTGCCGGATTGGACAACGTACGCGGCGTGCTGCCCAATCTCATCGGCCAGGGGACATTGCGCCGAGGCGACCGGCAGACCGAGGCCACCGTGAGCGCCACCACCCCGGACGAGCTCGCGATCCACGGCTGGACGCTGGCGCGCGGCGTATTCCTCTCCGAACGCGACAGCATTGGCAATGAACCCGTGGTCGTCATCGGCGCGGGAATCCGGGACGAACTGTTCCCGACCGACGCCGCCGTCGACGAACCCATCCTTATCGACGGAACGCCTTTTCTGGTCAAGGGCGTGCTAATGCGATTCGCGAGGCGTGGCAGCGTCGCTGTGGACTATCGCGACAGAAAGGTCCTGGTGCCGCTCGGCACCGCCCAAGCGCTGCTCTTCGGTCGCAAGCACCTCGACTCCATCACGGTCTACGCGACCGATCCCAAAAGGCTCGGCGAGACTGCGCGCGCGGTGGACGACCTGCTCGCCCGCCGCCACGGCCACCGCGGATTCATGATGGACACCGACATCGGACTGCGGATCGGGTTCACGACGGTGGAGCGGCTGCTGTCGGCGCTGATCGGCGCCGTGGGTGCCATCTCGCTGTTCGTGGGCGGCATGGGGGTGACCTCGGTGATGCTGGTGTCGGTCGCCGAGCGCACCCGCGAAATCGGTATCCGCATGGCGACCGGGGCCCGGCGGCGTGACATCCTGCGCCAGTTCCTGCTGGAGGCGGTGGCAGTCACCTTCGCGGGCGGCGTGCTCGGGACCGTGTTGGGATTCGCGAGCCGGTTCGTGTTCGAGGCCTTCAACGTGCCGGCGGGCCTATCGCCTTGGTTCGTGTTCGCGGCCCTAGGTTGCGCCGTGGCTACGGGACTCGCTGCGGGCATCGTGCCCGCCCGCCGGGCAGCGGGGCTCGACCCGGTGGCTGCGTTGGCGCGTTAGGGTCGCCCATTCCATGAAACATCCGCCAAGGGGAACGTAGTGACCCGCGGCGAGTGTTCCATGAACGACGGCGCGGCCGGGCCGGAGGCGGCGCGACCGGGCGCACTGCGAAGCGAAGCGCCAAGGACTCTTTGCGGCGCTACGGGAGGGTTCTCAGGAAATCCAGTGCGGGCATGGCCCTGATGCCTTCGCGAGTTACAAAGTCGCGTTCCCCATACAGGGCGATCTGCCGGGCATCCGCGCCAGGAAAGCGGGCCTTTAGATACCGCAGGCCGCGATCAATGTCGCGATCCGAGAGCTTGCACTCGACCAGCATCAGTGGGCGGCGGTTCTCCAGAACCACGAAATCGACCTCGCGACCATCGATGTCGCGGAAGAAGCGAAGTTCGAGATCGCGCCCCTGTGTGTCCTGCTCATAGTGGACCCATTTCAGCAAGTGGCACGCAAGAAGATTCTCGAATCGAGCACCCGGGGCGGCAACTAGCGACCAATCGAAGTGGTAGTGCTTGCGTTCCTGCTTCACCGCCCGGATGCGTGGCGCCCCGAAAGGCGGAAGCCGAAAGAGGGCGAACAGGCGTTCTAACGTGTCGAGCCACGAGGCGACGGTCTTGTGCGCCACCTGCAGATCCTCGCGCAGCGCGTTTATGGACAACGGCGAGCCGACGAGGTCGGGTAGCCGGAGCATCATTTCCTCCAACCGCCCAAGATCGCGAATGCTGGTCGTACCCGTCACATCCTCCTCGATCAGACGCGTTCGGTTCTGTCGCGACCAGCGCCGCGCTTCGACCTCGTTGCCGCCCAGGTACGGCTCGGGGAACCCGCCGAGACGCAGTAGATCAGCCAGACCCTCGGCATCCTCGACGCCGGCCTCGGCCACGGAAAAAGGATGCAGGCGAAGCAGGTGGTAGCGGCCCTGGAGCGAGTCACCACCGAACGAGAAGAGTTCCAGCCTGCCGCTACCGGTCACCAATATCCGCTGACCTTCCTGTCTCGAATCGTATAGACCCTTTAAGTAGTTACGCCACGGTCGGTACTTGTGGAGTTCGTCGAAGACCCAAAACCCGGTTGCGGGCAACTCCCGGCGCAGGATGCGTTCCCGGTCGGCGGCCACATCCCAGTTCAGGTATCCGGCGCGCGCGTCCGGCAAGTCGAGCGCCAGTGTCGTCTTGCCGACCTGCCGCGGCCCGGTAACGAACACCATCTTCGTCGCCAAGTCGTCTTGAACTTGGGATGCCAGGTATCGGGTCGAGACAGCCACGCAGTGAACGTTACGAGTATTTTGAATGAGTGTCAAAAATACTCGCGTGTATTTTTGACCCCACTACAATACACTCGCGTGGTTCGACTCGAGGAGGGATGACGCCGTGCCAGCACAAGGTAGGGCCGGGAACGGGGAAACCGCGCTGATCGTCGGGGGCGGTCCCGGCATCAGCGCAAGCTGCGCGCGTTTGTTCACCAGGGTCGGCATGCGCGCGGCAATGGCGGCGCGCACACCGGACAAGCCCGTGCTCGTCGACTTGGCAGCGCGGTTCGGCGTGAGGAACTACACCTGCGATGCTTCCGATCCCGTCGCGGTCAGGCGTTTGTTCGAGTCGGTTACAGCGGAACTCGGCAGCCCGACGCTCGTGGTGCACAACATCGACGGAAGGATGGGGGGCATCTTCCGCAAGGGCATCACCGAGGCGGATCCGGACCTGGTTCGCGACACCGTGATGAACTCGGCCTACAGCGCCTTTCTCGTCGCGCAGCAAGCGGCGCGACAGATGCTCGACGGACCGCCGGACGCCGCCAACGCGGGGCATCGGGGCACGATCATCTTCACCAACGCCAGCGCCGCGATGAAGGGCTATCCCCGAAGCGGCGCCTTCGCGATGGCTTGCCAGGCCAAGGCGGGACTCGCGCAAAGCATGGCGCGGGAACTCATGGGACAAGGCATCCACGTCGCCCAGGTGCCGATCGACGCCGCCATCGGGTGGACGCAGCCGGATGGCACCCGGGCCCACCGCATGGCCGGCACCACCGTCGACGACAACATGGCCGATCCCGACCGCATCGCCGAAACCTACCTGCAACTGCATCGGCAGCACCGTTCGACCTGGGCGTTCGAGGTCGTGCTGCGCCCTTGGGTGGAGAACTGGTAGCGCCCGGCCGCGAACGTGCAAGGATCAAACGGGACCGTAGGGGACGCGCTTGTCTCGTCCCGCTGCCGAGGCTTCGGCGTCTCCCGCGCGGGCGAGCGCAAGGGTCGCCTACGATCTGGTCGTGCAATTGAGCGAAGGCGCGTCGTTGCCGACGCCCTCGGCCCGGGTTGGGAGCCCTACCGGCGATGGTCAGCCCCAGGTCAACGCCCCCGTGCTCTGACCGAAGGACTCCGCTGCGACGCCCACCGAGCGCAGCATCGTCACGAAGAGGTTGCATAGCGGAGCGTTGTGCTCGCCTTGGTGGACGATATGCCGGCCGTGGCTGAAGCCGCCGCCGGCGAGGAGGATCGGCAGGTTCACGGCCACGTGGGAGTTGGCGTTGCCGAGGTTGCTCCCAAACAGCAGCGTGGTGTGGTCGAGGAGAGACCCGTCGCCATCGCCCTGTGAACGTAGCGCGGCGAGCAATTCTCCGAAGCGGCGCACGATCTCGGTCTCGACGATCTTCAGTTGGTCGATCTTGCCCTGATCCTGGCCGTGGTGGGACAGGTTGTGCTGATCCGCCGTGACGCCTTCGACCTTGGGCACGGTCTGGTGATCCTGAATCATCACGCTGACCACCCGTGACGAGTCGGTGGCGAGTATGAGCGGGATCAGGTCGAACAGCAGTCTTACCCGACCGATGATGTCCGTGTTGTCACCGATGTCCGTCGGCGGCGCCGCGTCGACGAGGGGTTTGGGACGCTTGGTCCACGCCTGCACCTCGACGAGATCGCGTTCGGCAATGCGTACGGCGTCGAAGTAGGCATCCAGGACCTCCCGGTCTGCGACGCTCGCGCGCTTGCCCAAAGCGGTGGTCTGTGCGGACAAGGTGTCGAGGATGCTTCGGCCGTCGCTCAGGCGCCGGGTCTCTCGTTCGACTTCCTCCGGCTTGCCCTGCAGGAACAGCTTGCCGAAGAGCCGGGCCGGGCTGGTCTCGGCGGGAACCATCACGCCGTTCGAGGTATACGACTGGCTCTGCGGCGAGTAAGTGCCGAGGACGAGCGACGGCAAACGCGTCACGTACCCGTAGTGGTTCGCCACCACCTGGTCGACGGAGATGGTGTTCTGGAAGCCATCCAAGCCCGGGTGCCGCGCGGAGGTGAGCCAGGTGATCTCCGAGTTGTGGGCCTGGCGGCCGGTCTGCTCCTCGTGGCAGAGTCCCGAGAACAGGGTGTAGTGGTCCCGATGCTCGTCGATGAGCGCGAGGTAGTCGGAGGCTTCGTAGCCCGCCCCCGCCGTCTTCGGAAACCAGTAGTCCGAGTAGAGCCCCAAGGTCGCGCAGATATTCACCATGCGCCGGGGCGGCTGCGTCGTGCTGCCAAACGCGGGTCGCATCGACTCCAGCAGTGGCAACGCCAGTGCCACCCCCGTGGCGCGCAGAAAAGTGCGGCGGTCGATGGGTCGTGAAACGGCCATTCCTCAAAGACTCCGGAACAGGTCGCTTTGCACGACCTCGTGAACGATGGATCGCACGGGATAGCCGCGGTCGGCAACGGAGGTCACGATCCGATGGACTTCATCCCGGTCCGCGAACTCGACCTCCGCACCCGTCGCCAGCGTAATGAGTTGCGACGCGAAGTGACGCGCGATCCGGTCGATTTCCTTATCGAGCAGGATCGCCTTGTACTCCTCGATGTCCGCAAACGCATCGCCGGTCGGCGTGACCCCGCTCGGATCGACCGGTGGCCCCTCGGCGTACGGCCGGGGCACGGTGAAGTCGCCGAATTTCATCTCGCCGCGGGACGCCCGGTAGTTCTTGCGGAACCCGCCGATGGGATCGAAGGACTCGAGTGCAAAACCCGGCGGGTCGATGGACTGGTGGCAGCTATTGCACACGGCGTTGGCCCGGTGGGCCGTCAACTGCTCGCGGATCGTCGTGGTTCCCCGGATGTCCGGCTCCAGACCTTCGACCCCCGGCGGAGGTGGTGGCGCCGGCCGTCCCAGGATGTTGGCCAGCACGAAGTTGCCCCGGGGAACCGGGGAGGTCACCGTTCCGTTGGCGGTGATCTTGTGGATGCTGGCGTGGGTCAGCAGTCCGCCGCGCGGACTGTCCGACGTCAACTCCACCCGGCGCATTTGCTGTCCCTTGATGCCCGGGATGCCATAGTGCTCGGCCAGGCGACGGTTGACGTAGGTGAAATCCGCGTCGATCAGACCGCCGACGCCGTGGTTCTCGTCGATGAGTTCCTTAAGAAAGAGTTCGGTCTCCGCGGTCATCGCCTTGCCTAGGCGGTCGTCCCATTCCGGGTAGAGCCCGCCGTCCGGCGTGGTCTGACTCATTTCGTAGAGCCGGTACGCCTGGCCGGCGAAGTCCTTCACGAAGCGCTGCGCCCGGTGGTCGTCGAGCATCCGCTCGACCTGACTCGCCAACACGTCCGGTTCCGACAGCCGGCCGCTGCCCGCGAGTTCGAACAGTTTGTCGTCCGGCATGCTGCGCCACAGGAAATAGGAGAGCCTGGCGGCCAGCGCGAAGTCGTCCAAGGGGCCGGCAGAGGCCGTTTGGTAGAGGAACGGCGGCGCACTCAGGATGGCCCGCATCGGTACTCGAACCGCCTCGACGAGCGGTGCGCCGGCAGTCAGCGACGGCTCGGCCAGGCTGGCATAGGCCTCGGCCTCGCCATCCTTGAGCGGTCGCCGAAAGGCGCGCGTTGCGAATTCCCGGACGATGTCGAGGACATGCGCCTCGGGCGTCCTTGTCGAGTGAACGTCCCCCGCCTCGTCGACAACGAGCCCCGTTAGCAAACGTCGCGTGCTCGCGGGCGGCCACTCGTCGATCAACGGGCCCTCAATGGTCAGGGACTTGATCGCAACGCCCTCGCCCTTGTAGTCCGCAACGGTCTTGTCGGGCGCGAAGTGGTTGACGTAGCCACCGGGCGGCCGATCGAGTTCTGCCACCGACGGTGCCAGCAGATCGCCCGGGCGCATGAACGTGGTCACCGCCACGGTTCTCGCCGCATCGTCCAAAAGGTCGAAGGTCCCGATCAGGTCATCGAGCGATGCCACGACTCCCTGCTTGATGCCCTGGTAGAGGGTCAACACGACTGGCGTATCCGCCTGGTACGGCTTGGCGTCCATGGTGACGCGGTAGCGACCGGGATACGGCACGGCGTAGCCCTCGGCCTCGGTGTGCAGCATGTACGTCGAGCCAGTGTCATAGAACATCACGACGCGGTCGTCGACTTTTTTCGTGATGCCGCCGCCGAGTATCTTCGCCGTGTGCATGTAGTTCATGTAGCCGGACTCGGCGTATTGGATGTCACGCCGCGTGGTCTTCGGTCGGGGGCCCAGCGCCAGCGCCGCATCCAAGGCCCTGTCCGCGGCGTCGAGATAGCTCCGGACGTGCAACGCCGAGATGCCTTGCTTGGACGCCACCGTGTCGAAGCCGCCGGTATCGGCCTCGGCGGGCAGGTTCTGGATGAGATCAAGCCCCTGGGCTTCGTCGAGCCCGAGAAGATCCGCAATCGTGTAGGCGTATTCGAGCCGAGTGAGGCGTCGGAGCGGGGTTCGTTGGCCGTTCCGGGCCGCGAGATTCGCCTCGAGAAGCGATTCCTTCATCGATGCGAGCGTCGTCGCCAGTTCATCCGGTTCGGGCGATAGCGCACCGGCGGGCGGCATGTCGCCGGTCTCGAGCCGTTCATAGACCCTTGTCCACGCCCCGAACGTGGCCGGATCGGCGAGATCGTATCCAAGCCCCGCCAAATCGAGCGGGGCCAGGATCGTGCCGGTATGGCAGGCGATGCAGTGCTTCTGGACGAGGGGCGCCACCTGGGCCTCGAAGGCGTGGACCGGAACGAGCGACACCAGCCCGGCAAGCGCGGCGACCCGGCGAATTGACGCCGCTCTCGCGTCCCGTCTACCAACCATCGCCGAACTCCCTCGCGACCTGGCTCCGGCGTCCAACATCGACGCTCTAGTGTAGTGTGTCATAAATAAGTTGAAATAATGGTTGTTTCGTGCCATCGTT
>JAPPGK010000079.1 GCA_028821405.1 Gammaproteobacteria bacterium
GGCAGCGCACCGTGGCGCCGTACGTGCCGCGCTGGGTCCGCGCCTTCGCCTGAAGACGCAGGATTCATAGCGCGCCCGATCCGCGCCGCAGGCGCGCCGCCGCTCGCTATCCCCCGTCTACTGCCCGCGAGAACCCTCGCCCTCGACCCCGGTCGTCGATGGACGGCCGAGTGAACGCCCCTTAGACGCTCTCGCCGAGGGCGAGTGTCCCCCAATCGCCGCCTCACTCGAGGCGGAGTCGCTGTAACACCCTCCCGCTGAAGGGTGGGTGTCCCTGAACACCCCTGAACACCACTGCCCACAGGTGTCCCTTAACCCCGAAACCGCACAGCCGGGGGCTGGGTGTCCCCCGAACACACCGCCGAACACCGAGGGTGGGTGTCCCCGAACACCCCCCCCGCTGAAGGGTGGGTGTCCCTGAACACCCCTGACACACCACTGCCCACAGGTGTCCCTTAACCCCGAAACCGCACAGCCGGGGGCTAGGTGTCCCCCGAACACACCAGGGTGGGTGTCCCCGAACACCCCCAGGTGTCCCCCGAACACACCAGGGTGGGTGTCCCCGAACACCCCCCCGAACACGCCCCGCCCAAAACCGCACAGCCGGAGGGTGGGTGTCCCGAACACGCCCCCGCCCAGCCGGAGGGTGGGTGTCCCGAACACGCCCCCCCCCCCCGCCGGAGGGTGGGTGTCCCGAACACCCCGAACACCCCCGCCCCGCGGCGGCGTCACGGTCGGATCGCCAAGGAGGGGAAGTCGCAAGGAGGAACACCCCCGTGCGGTGCGATTCGTGCTTTCAGACCAGGGCGGACGCGATGACGCGGGCGGCGTCGATGATGCGGCGGGTTCGGTCGAGGTCGACGGTGACGGGCCAGCGGTCGTCGGGGTGGTGGAACCAGGGGTTGGTGCCGAGTAGCGACACGTAGCGGCCACCGAGATCGTGGATGTTGCGCGCTTCGCCGACGGGGCGTTCGCCGAGGGGGGTCGTTGTCGCCACCGACACCGCCGACGCCGCCAACGCACTGCGTGCTGTGCCGAGGAGATCAGCATCCGACGCCTGCAGGCGGATGCGCGAGCCCATGGCGGCGAAATTCGCCCCGAGATGCATCCAGGCATGCGCGTCCCGGCGGGGGTTCGTCGTGAGGAAATGGTCGAGGCCCAAGTGGCCGAGCTCATGACCGCTGGTGGCGACGAAGAGCACATCGCGACGCGGCCGGTTGGCGGCGAAGTGGCGGAGCAACGCAAGCCACACGGCGATGCCGCCGCCGCGTTCCGCCGTGCACACCCACCACGCGCTCTTCGGGGTCAGCACCGCCAGCGGCGCGAGGTCAGGCTCGCGCCCCGGAAGCCGGCACACGACGTTCGTGCCGGTCGCCGTCTCGAAGCCCACATGGGCCGTCAACGTCACCGGTTCGGCGCGCGCCGCGGCACCACGCAGCCAACGTTCGTGTTCGGTCGCCACCTGCAGGACCGGGGGGCCGAAAGGGGTCCGGAACCGGTCTGCGTTGTTCAGTGCCAACCCCGTGACCCGTGGGTCCATGTTCGAAACCGCGACCAAGGCACGATGCGAACCGGCTTTACGAGCGTCGGCCAGCGCGCGATTGGCGGTCCCCGCAGCGTTGCCGAACGACCCGAGTCCGATGGTGGCGGAATCGGGCGCTGCCTCGCCATCGAGCAAGCTCAGCCGCCCGCTGACGCCCTGGGTGCCGGTGGTGCCCCCATCGAACATCGGGACACCCTCGGCGACGACGTCGGCATGGCGAACCGTGCAGCTCTCGAGGATCCACCGGGACAGGCCGAAGCCCTCCTGCTGCGCGACCAGCCCGGCCGCACGAGCCTGCGCGATCAGCCATTCGGACGTCTGCCGGTCACCCGCCGTTCCGGTCCGGTGGTCGTCGATGGCGTCCCAAACCTGAATGTCCGCTTGCGCGCTGTCTTCCATGTTTCCTCCGCTGCCACCGAGACCGTACAGGTGTTTGGGGTGTTTGAACACGTCCGTGCAGTATGCTTCGGTGTCAATTGGGCGATCACGGGGTGTGGAATGGCGGCGGTCGAGTATGTCGATCACGGACGCTGGGCGGAGGTCGTCCTGAACCGTCCGGCGCGTCGCAACGCCATCGACGGCCCCCTGGGCGAGGCGCTGGCGTCGGCAATACGGCGTGCGGACGCCGACGACGCTGTGCAGGCCATCCTGCTCCGGGGCGCGGACGGCGCATTCTGCTCCGGCCTCGACCTCAAGGCATTCAACGCCGAGCCGCCACCGGACTGGATGGCGCGTTTCCCCACGATCTGGCGGGGCGCCCACAAAGCCCTGTTCGAATCCCGGAAACCCGTCGTGGCGGCGCTCGAGCGGTTCGCCATCAACGGTGGCGCGGCGCTGGCCTTGGCGGCGGACCTCCTCGTCGCGGGCGAGACCGCGTTCCTGCAGGTCGGCGAGGTCCGCCAGGGAATGGCCGCGCCGTACAACCTGGCCTGGCTCCGGTTTCGCCACGATGAGAACGTCGCCGCGAAGTTGGCGCTTACCGGGCGGCGGTTCACGGGGTCGGAACTCGTCGCGATGGGCGTCGCCTACGCGGTCGTGCCCGACGACGAGGTCGTACCGAGGGCGATGCGATTGGTCGAGGAACTGGCCAGCTACCCCGATGGCGCCCTGGCACGCAACAAGACGCTGCTCCGTGCCTACAACGACGCCACCGCGGACGACTGGTTCGACCTGGCAACACGACACGCCGGTCCGGGAGTGAAGCCGCGCGCCGTGCGGTAGACCCCCGATGCGTCGTGTCCTCAAGCTCGGCACTGACGAGCAGATCCAGCCCGCCGACCCTGTATAGTCCCCGTCCATGACCGACCCTGCTCCGGCCGCGCCGACCGAGCGAATCGAGGCCATCGACACCATCCGCGGCGTGGCTCTCCTCGGTATCCTGATCATCAACATCCTGGCGTTCGGCCTGCCGTTTCGCGCCGTCTTCGATCCCACCGTGGACGGCTCCACCACCGGTATCGACTTCGCCGCCTACTTCACCATGGGTTTCGTCTTCGAGGGCGCGATGCGCGCGCTGTTCTCCATGCTGTTCGGCACCGGCATCGCGATGCTGGCGGCAAGCGGCAAGGGCGCCGGAGTCCACTACCGGCGCCAGTTGCTGCTCCTGGGCTTCGGCCTGATCGACGCCTTCGTCCTGCTTTGGGCCGGCGACATCCTCGTGCCCTACGCACTGGCCGGGATGGTCCTCTACTTCGCGCGAAACTGGCGACCGCGGACCCTTTTCTTCGCCGCCGGCATCGTCTTCGTCTACCTGGTGCTCTGCTACGGCAGTTTCTACGCGATGCTCACCATCGTGCCCGAACAGGCCAACGCCGTGCAGGTCCGGCTTGACGCGGGGGAGACGGTTTCCGTTGAAGATCGTGCGATGCTCGAGGGATGGCGCGAACTGGAGGTCAACGTCGAACCGACGCCGGATCTCCTGGAGCGTGAGCGGCTGAAGTTCCAGGGCACGTATTGGCAATCGCTGGGGGCAAACGCAGCCGAAGTCATCGGCCTCTACGTGTTCGCGCTGCCCTACTTCATCATTTGGGACGCCATCGCGTGCATGCTCCTCGGCATGGCGCTCTACAAGGTCGGTTTCCTGACCGGACAATGCAGCCAGCGCTTGTACGCGACGACGGCCATCGTGGGGTTCGGCGTGGGTTTGACAGTCAACGGCTTCGAAATGGCCATGAAAATCGCCACCGACTACGCCTACGAGTGGGTGTCCGGGGCGTCCGTGCCCACCAACGACCTGGGGCGGGTGTGCATGGCGTTGGGGTTCGTCTCCCTGGTCATGATCGCGAGCGCCCGCGGTTATTTCGCAAGGCTTCGCCGGTGGCTCGCGGCGGTGGGCCGAATGGCGTTGTCCAACTACATTCTGCAGAGCATCTTCGGCCTGGTGATCTTCCACGACATGGGGTTCGGGCTCTGGAACGACCTCGACCGGCACCAGCTCTACTACGTGGTGTTCGGGCAATGGGCGGTCATGATCGCGTTCAGCGTGTGGTGGCTTGGACGTTACCGCTTCGGACCCCTGGAGTGGCTGTGGCGGACACTCACCTACGGGCGCCGGCAGCCGATGGCGGCGCGATGATGCCGTCAGACCCGCCCGGAGGGCGTCTCCGAAAGTGTGCAGTCTTCAGTTGCCATTGACACCATCCGCTGTGCGCCGCCTCCGGCCAAGCCACGACGTCCCGGGCGCTCGCCGGACCCCCGAGACTCGGAGGTGTTGACGGATGCGGGAAGGGCGAATCGCCGTTCGCGGTATCGAACTGGCCTACTTCGAATGGGGGCGACGGGTTGAGCCCTCAGCGGGGCGCAGGGGGCTTGCCCCCCGAGGTAATACCCCGCCCACCGTGCTCATGCTGCATGCGACGGGATTCCATGCCCGCTGCTGGGATGGCGTGATCCGTGGCATGGCCGAGTCCATGCACGTCATCGCCGTGGATCAGCGCGGGCACGGACGGTCCACGAAGGCACCTCCGTACAACTGGGCCGAGTTTGGCGCCGACGCGGCCGCTTTCGTCGAGGCACTCGATCTCGACGGCATCATCGGCGTCGGTCACTCCATGGGAGGCCACGCCATCGTGCAGGCAGCCGGCGCGCACGCGAACCGGTTCCGGGCGTTGCTGCTCGTCGATCCGGTGATCCTGGATCCGGCGGCGTACGCCGCACCACCGTCATTCCGCTCGGCCCGAGAGCATCCCGTGGCCCGCCGCCGCAATCGGTGGACGTCGCCGGAGGAGATGTTCGAACGATTCAAGGACCGGTACCCCTTCAGCCTGTGGGTTCCTGAAATCCTGATGGACTATTGCCGCTTCGGGCTCCTGGCCGACGGCGACGATTTCGTGCTCGGCTGTCCGGCGGAGGTCGAAGCGTCCATCTACATGGGGAGCGCGGGCCGCGACATCCGCAATGCCATCCGCTCCGTGGCCCAACCGGTGGTGGTCCTGCGGGCAAGGGGACGGACTCCACGCGGCCTCGACGGCGGCGCAATGGACTTCTCGCGATCACCGACGTGGCCCGGGCTCGCTGAGGCGTTTCCCAACGGGTGCGATGTCCATCACCCTGAACTGTCGCACTTCATTCCCATGCAGGCGCCGGGCCTCGTGGCCGAGCACATTGAGGACCTGAATGGAACCTGCGTCGCATGAACCCATTGCGCAAGTTGCGGGCCCGGGCGTAGCGAACGTTAGTCGAGCCGGTCGAGTTCTCCCTGCAAGGCGAGCCAAGTCACCTCGGCGCTTGCGACCTCCCTTGCGACTTCGCGACGTTCGGCCACAAGGCGCGCGATTTCGTCGGGTCGCCGATGCAATTCCCTCGCGCCGAGGCTCGAATCGATCGCCTCCAGGCGGTGGGTCAACTGCTCAAGGCGCCGCTCGAGCCGCACTTGCTCCCGGCTTAGTGAACGGCGGTCGCCAGGGCGGGTGCGAGGCGCCCGGCCCGCTGCCTGCCGGGGTTCGGCTGACGTTCGTTTCCGACGCAGGGCGGTGTACGCATCGAGGTCATCGCGGAATCGGCCTACCGTGCCGTCGGCGACCAGCCAGAAGTCGTCGGCACATTGCCGGAGCAGATGCCGGTCATGGGAGACGAGGAGCACGGCGCCCTGGTATTCCTGCAAGGCGATGGCGAGCGCCTGGCGCATTTCGAGGTCGAGGTGGTTCGTAGGTTCGTCGAGGACCAGGACCGCGGGCCGCCGACAGGCGAGCAGCGCCAGCACGAGCCGCGCCTTCTCGCCGCCGGAAAACGTCCGTGCGCGGCGGTTCACGTCGTCGCCCCGGAAACCCCAGCCGCCGAGGTAGTCCCTGACGTGCTGGTCACTCCAGGCCGGCATATCGTCCGCTTCGGGGTCGGCGAAGTGATCCCGCGGCGAGGCGTCGAGGTCCAGCGACTCCAACTGATGTTGCGCGAAGTAGCCCACGGCGGCGTGCTGACCACGGCTCGACGTCCCGGCCATCGGCGCCAACTCGCCCGCCAGGCAGCGCAGCAGTGTCGTCTTGCCCGCACCGTTGGCGCCAAGCACGCCGATGCGGTCGTTCGGATAGACGCGCAAGGTGACGTCGTCGAGCACCGCGTGTCCGTGGTAGCCGATCGCCGCGTCGTCGAGCATGAGCGTCGGGTTGGAGATCTTCTTCGGCTGCGTGAAGTCGAATCGGTAGGGGAGTTCGGCGTGAACCGGGGCGACCAGGTCCATGCGTTCGAGTTCCTTGAGCCGGCTTTGCGCCTGGCGTGCCTTGCTCGCCTTGGCACGGAATCGGTCGACGAAGGCGTGGATCTCGGCCACGCGCCGCTGCTGCTTCTTGTAGATCGCCGCCTGGCGCTCCAGCGCCTCGGCGCGCTGTCGCTCGAAGGCGGCGTAGTTGCCCGAGTAGGCCTTGGCCTTGCCATCGTCCAAGTGAACGATCTCGCCCATGGCGCGGTCCAGGAAGTCCCGGTCGTGGGCGATCAGCAGCAGCGTGCCCTCGTACCTGCGCACCCAGTTTTCGAGCCAAAGGGTCGCGTCGAGATCCAGATGGTTGGTCGGTTCGTCGAGGAGCAGCAGATCCGAAGGCGTCATGAGTGCCCGCGCCAGGTTGAGGCTGATCCGCCAGCCGCCGGAGAACGAGCCGTGCGGCTTGGTAAAGTCGGCGGCGGCGAAACCGAGTCCCGAGAGTATCTCGCCCGCGCGGGCGTGGGCATCGTAGCCGCCTGCATCGTCGAGGTCCGAGTACAGGTGGCCGAGGGCTTCGTCGTCCCCGGTGCGTTCGGCCTTGGCGATGGCCCGTTCCACACGCCGCAATCGCGTGTCGCCGTCCAGCACGAAGTCGAGGGCGGCGCGGGCGGATGGTTCGACCGACTGTTCGAGGCAGGCGAGGCGCCACGACTCGGGCCAGACCACATCGCCCGCTTCCGGAAGCAGCCGACGCCGCACCAGCTCGAACAGGGTCGACTTGCCAACGCCGTTGCGACCGACAACCCCGGCCTTGTGTCCGGCGTGGACGGTCAGGCTGAGGTCGTCGAACAGGATCCTCTCGCCGCGGCGCAGCGTTACGTCGATGAACTGGAGCATGGCTTTTCGTCGGACCGGTTGGTGGACGACTGTCGAAGCGTGCGTCGTTTGTGGGGGACCGTTGGAACTCGATGGCACCGCCAAACGCGGCACCATGTCGTATCATGCGCCGCCATCATAGCGCAGCCGCCGCCGAATCTTGAGCCAGTACCTCGTCGTCCATCCCACCCATCCGCAGCCGCGGCTGGTGAGCCGCGCGGCGGAGATCGTCGAGAGCGGCGGGGTCATCGTTTATCCGACCGACTCCACCTATGCCCTCGGCTGCCGCCTGGGGGACAAGGTGGCGGCCGACCGCATACGCGCCGTCAGGCAGTTGCCCAAGGACCACTATCTCACCCTCGTGTGCCGCGACCTATCCGAACTGGCGAGCTATGCCCGCGTCGACAACACGAGCTACCGAATCGTCAAGCGCCACCTGCCGGGACCGATGACCTTCGTGCTGACGGCAACCCGGGAAGTGCCGCGTCGGCTCGTGCACCGCCAACGGCGCACAATCGGTCTGCGCGTGCCGGACAACATCATCGCCCAAGCCATCCTGACCGCACTTGGCGAGCCGATCATGTCGACCACGGCGCTGCTCCCCGGCGACACCCTGCCGCTGACGGACATGGAACTCGAACGCCAACGGCTCGAGCATGCCGTGGACGTCATCGTCGACGGCGGCATCGGCGGCGTCCGACCGACCACGGTCGTCGACCTGACGTCCGGCGGTGCACAAGTCCTGCGCGAAGGCGTCGGTACGCTGGATATCTGACCACGCTATACTGGCCGCCATGGAACAACCCGTAGGGGCGAGCCCAACGCGTCCGCGAGGGCGCGCCGTCCCAACGCCGCCAGGGTGCGCCTTCCCAAGGTGCCCGCCAGGGGCCGTCGCCCGGATTCGCGACGTGCGCGTGTTGGGGGCGGACGCGGGACGGTCGTTGTTGAATAGGTAGACCAGACGTTGAGCAGCAACGACTCCGATCAGCGGGTTTTGTCGGGGATGCGGCCCACCGGTCGCATGCACATCGGCCACTACCACGGCGCCCTCAAGAACTGGGTGCAGCTTCAGCACGAATACGACTGCTACTTCTTCGTGGCGGACTACCACGCGCTGACCACCGGCTACCACGACACCGAGCACATCGAGCAGTTCACGTTCGACACGGTGGTGGACTGGCTGGCGGTGGGCTTGAGCCCCGGCGCGGCGACGATCTTCGTGCAGAGCAGGGTTCCGGAGCACGCCGAACTGCACCTCCTGCTGTCGATGATCACGCCCGTGCCCTGGCTGGAGCGCGTGCCGAGCTACAAGGACCAGCTCGCCAATCTCACCGACCGGGATCTCGGCACCTACGGTTTCCTGGGCTATCCGGTCCTCCAGGCCGCGGACATACTGATCTACCGGGCCGGGCACGTCCCGGTGGGCGGCGACCAGGTCGCGCACCTGGAACTCTCGCGGGAGATCGCCCGCCGGTTCAACCACGTATTCGGGCGCGAACCCCAGTTCGAGACGACCGCCGAGCGCGCCATCGACCAGATGGGCAAGAAGCAGGCGCGCCTCTATCGCCGGGCCCGCAAGGACTACGTGGAGCGCGGTGACACCGAAGCCCTGTCCCGCGCCCAGGCCTTGCTGGCCGAGCAGCAGAACCTGTCCATCGGCAACCGCGAGCGACTGTTCGGCTACCTGGAGGGTGGCGGGCGCATCATCCTCCCGGAGCCCCAGGCGCTCTTGACCAACGTGCCCCAGGTACCCGGTATCGACGGGCGCAAGATGTCGAAGTCCTACAACAACGCGATCCGTCTGCGCGAGAGTCCGGAGGTCGTCGAGCAGAAGGTGCGCACCATGGTCACCGATCCGGCGCGGGTGCGCCGGGAGGATCCCGGCGATCCGGCCAAGTGCCCGGTGTTCGAACTGCACGAGATCTACTCCAGCGAGGACGTCAAGGCCTGGGCAGCAGACGGTTGTCGGCGGGCCGGAATCGGGTGCATCGACTGCAAGGGCCCGTTGATCGACGCCATCAACCGCGAACAGGAACCGTTCATCGAACGGGCCGAACAGTTCGAGAACAACCCCGATCTCGTGCGCAGCGTCCTCATCGAGGGGTCTGAAGCCGCGCGGGAGGAAGCCCGCGAGACGCTGGAGGAAGTCAAGGCCGCCGTGGGAATCGCCCACCGATGACCTCGGGCGTCGATCGAGGCGCCGCCGGCACGGGATCAGCCGACGCCGAGCAGGCTGCGGATCGGCTGCACGAGGCCAAGGAGCGCGACGCCGACATCGTGGCCGTGGTGGCGGGCAAGGTGTACCGCGACGCGCCGGCGGACCTCTACATCCCGCCCGACGCCCTCGAGGTCTTCCTCGATGCATTCGAAGGGCCGATGGACCTGCTGCTCTACCTGATCCGTCGACAGAACATCGACATCCTCGACATCCAGGTGTCCGAGATCACCGACCAATACATGCACCACCTCGAACTGATGAAGGTCTTGAGGCTCGAGTTGGCGGGGGAGTATCTCGTGATGGCGGCCACGCTCGCCCAGATCAAGTCGCGCATGCTGCTCGAGACCCCGGACGACGAAGGCGAGGACGAGGAAGACCCGCGGACGCGGCTCATGCGACGCCTCAAGGACTACGAGCGGCTCAAGGAAGCCGCCGGACGGCTCGACGAACTGCCAAGGCTCGAACGCGACCTGCACACCGCGCATGCGGCGAAGCCGGATCCCGTCAGGCACCAGGCCCACCCCAACGTGGATCTCAAGGAGGTGCTGATCGCCCTCGGCGAAGTCCTAAAGCGCGCCGAGTTAAGCAAGCGCCACCCCATCCCGCGCGAGGGACTGTCGGTGCGGCAGCGGATGTCCGACGTGCTGGCGCGTATCGACAGCCAAACGGGTTTGACCCCGTTCACGTCGCTGTTCGACCCAAACGAAGGCCGGGGCGGTGTCGTGGTGACCTTCCTGGCGCTCATGGAACTCTTGCGCAACGCCTTGGTCGACTTGGTCCAAAGCAAGCCCTTCGCCCCCATCTACGTGTGCGCGCCGCAGGCCAGGCCGCAGGCCGACCTCCTCGGCACGGACAAGACGGGGGACGGGGCGTGATGGACGCCGAGGGGATCGAGCGCGTCATCGAAGCGGTCCTCCTCGCCGCGGACGAACCGGTGAGCATCGATCGGATGCTCCGACTGTTCGCGCCCGGCGAACTGCCCGACGACAATCCCCGGGGCGCCGTTCGCACCGCCCTCGACGCGATCGGCGAGGCCACCGCCGAGCGCGGGTTCGAACTCGTGCGGGTGGCCAGCGGATTCCGGTTCCAGGTCCGGCAACAGTACAGCCCGTGGGTCTCCCGGCTGCTCGATGAACGTCCGCCACGCTATTCCCGGGCGCTGCTCGAGACGCTTGCGCTGATCGTCTACCGGCAGCCGGTGACCCGGGGCGACATCGAGGAGATCCGCGGCGTTTCGGTAAGCCAGTCGATCATGCGCACCCTCTTGGAACGCGGGTGGATCCGGGTCGTCGGCCAGCGGGAGACGCCGGGCCGACCCGCGCTCTACGGCACGACGCGTACATTCCTCGACTACTTCAACCTGACGAGCCTCGACGACCTGCCGCCGATGGACGAAATCGAATCGTTGATGAAACCCGTGCTCGACGATGCGGAGGCGGCGGACGAGGGGGGCAGGAGCCCTCAGCGGGGGGGTGCGGGGGGCTTGCCCCCCGAAGAAAAGAGCCCTCAGCGGGGGGGTGGGGGGGGGGGGGCCCCCCCCCAAAAAAACCAAACCCCCCCCCCCCACCCCCCCCCCCGCCCCCCCACGGCCCCCCCCAAAAAAAACCCACCCCCCCCCCCACCCCCCCCC
>JAPPGK010000035.1 GCA_028821405.1 Gammaproteobacteria bacterium
GCCACATGATCCCGCCTCAGAACCAATCATCTAGCGTTTGTTCCATGGAAGGGGCGGCGTGTCGCGCTCGGCGTGGACGATGTCGCCCAGTCGGTCCAGGTGCAGGTGCAGGATCGAAAACCGAACGACCTGGTTGATGAGCGCAAGGCTTAAGTCGGTGAACATCTGGCGGTAGCTCATGAACGCGAACAACATGCCGATCGTGAATCCGTCGCCGGCAATGATCAGCCTCGCGCCAAGGTAGACGACGAGGATCGTCTGCAGACCCGAGATCAATCGCTGCGTGGCGGTCACCCCGGTGGCCAGCCTGCCGGCCGCGAAGGACGCGTTCATCACATCGGCGTAGCGGTTCCGCCAGAGCCCTTCGCGTTCCGCCTCATGCCCGGTCAGCTTGACGACGGTCGATGCGCGTAGGCTTTCGACCAGGTGCGTGTGCGCCTTGGCGGAGGCAACGATTCGTGCCTCGGTGCGTCGTCGCTGGGCGGGGTACAGCGCGTAGGTGACCGCGATGCCGAGAACGACGCTGACGAGCACCACCGTCGCGAGCAACGGCGAGTAGAGGAACAGGATCGCCGCGGCGGCAAGCGCCATGAGGCCATCGATGACGGTGGTTGCCACGCCTTGCGTCAGGGCTTCGTGGATCGGCCGGACCGAGTCGACCCGGGACAGGATGTCGCCCACGTGGCGCTTCTCGAAGAACTCCGTCCTCACCCGCAGCAGGTGGTGAACCAGGTTGCCGACGATCTGGAAGCTCATCAGGAAACCGATGGACTGAAGCGTCCACGAGCGCAGCGCGGCGATGAGTACGCGCACGACGACGAGACCGCCGAAGCCGAGCGCCAGTACGGCGAGGAGTTCGATGTCGCCGGTCCCGATCGCCGCGTCGACGCTCAACTGTAGATAGAAGGGTGCCGTGAACACCGCGGCCTGGAGGACGGCAGACAGGCCGAGCACCTGTGCAAGCGCAGCCCAGAAGCCGTCGATGCGAGACCACAGGTGTCGCAGGCGCGTCGGCGCCCTTGCGGCCACCGGTTTCATGTCGGCGGTCGCGGCCAGTTCGAGAACGACGCCGGTGAAGTGCTTGGAGATGGCCGACGGCGTGAGCACGCGGCGGCCGAGCGCCGGGTCGTGGATCACGACCCGCCCGCGTCGAACGGCTTTCAGCACCACGAAGTGGTCGAGATCCCAATGCAGAATCGCCGGTGTCCGGAGCTTCGGGAGGGCGTCGAGATCGGCGCGGAGCGCACGTGTCGCGAGACCCAGATGGCCGGCAAGATCCATGAGCGAGCGCAGTTTGGTGCCGGCGAGGGACACCGGAAATCGCTGCCTCATGCCGTTGAGGTCGACGTCGTGACCCATATAGCGCGCGATCATCGCCATGCAGGCAAGGCCGCATTCCGATGCTTCGGCGGCCCGAACGACGGGCAGGCGGGATCTTCGGAAATGGTCCAGCGCTGGCACGGAAAACGTCAAGGGGTCACCGAGTCCGGTCGAACAACGACTCGAAGAAGGATTGTCGGTGCCCGGCGACCACGGCGGTTACCAACATGCCGGCGCGGAGTTGCACGCTTCCTGCCTCGGTCAGGACGCGCTGGTCGGGCAACCGGACCCGCACCCGGAACACCGGCCCGGCGACCGCAGTCCGATGCCTCCCGATCTCCTCCGGGGCAAGTGGGGTTTGCGAGACGTCGATGACGGTGCCTTCCTGAACGGCGCGGAGACCGAACGGGAGCGAGTCGTATTCCAGGGGTAGCGTCTGGCCGATCGCGACGAGTCCCGCGATGCGGGGCGACACGAGAAGTTCGGCCATCAGCTCGCCGTCGGCGGCGATCACGGCGACCGTGTCGCCATGAGACACGGACTGGCCGACACGCGCGGTAAGCGCTTCGATCCGACCGCCGATCGGCGCGGCGACGACTTGGACCGTCCCCCGGAGGTCTTCAATACCGGATCGCGACCCAGCGGTACGGAGTCGGTCCGTGCCGGCAAACCTGGCCAGAGACGCCCCTGCCGCGACCTGATCGCCCTCGGCGACGAGCAGCGCGACAACGGTCCCCGGCCCTGGGGCGACAACGCGGGCCACATCGCCGGGCGGCGTTAGCCAGCCAGATACGGACTGCGGGCGGGAGTAGGTCGCCGTGGAGGCGATCCAGGCAGCGATCCCCAAGGCCGCGGCGACCGTCACGATGACAACCCAGGCGGTGCGCGGGGCCGGCAGCAACACGGCGCCGTCGAGTCGCCCCGTCGCGTGGGCGATCGCTTCGGGCCTGAATAGGGATTGCATCGCGGCGGGTTACGCGACGTCGCGACCGCCGCGCTTCGACTCGCGCCACACGGTACGCAGCGGAATCGCGCTCTCGCGGCTGATGGAGAGGTAGTCGGCGGGGAGCAGCACCTCGCGGTGGGCCTCGCGCATGCGATGTTCGATCATCTTCCAGAGTGCGAGGGCTTCCGCTTCGGTGGGCTCGCGGGGACGCCCGACGCTCGACACGCCGAACAACTGGCGCAGCTTCGTGTACGCACGGCTGGTGGTGCCGAACAACCGACGCATCATGTCGAACGGCGCGTCCGCACGAATCAGCGCGTGTTCCCACTCGGTGGACAAGCCGTCGTCGCGAATGCGCCGGATCATCTCCCCGAAGGCGACGCGGTCGACCCTGATGTCCAGGCAATGGTTCTTAAGCCTCTGGATCCGTTTCAGGTCTCCGAATCGCAGACCCGTCAGAGACTCGACTTCGGCAGGTCCGAACCCCATGCGGGTGAGCGCCTCGGTCTCGCCGTCCTCGATGCAGCGCATCGCGTAGATCACCAGCGCGACGACGAAGTCCCCAGCCTTGTCCACTACCGAGCGGGCTCCGGGTAGGGGGCGATCCCAGCGCATGGTGCCAGGGTTCCGATTGCGACCGCCGGCCGGGGGTCGAGCCGGCCGGACGACGAGAGCACCCCGGCAAAGTGGCGGGCATGGCTCATGAGGTGATGTCCAGGAAGAGCTCTTCGAGATTGAGTTCGTCGACGTGGGCGGCAGCGGATAGGTCGTGGTCGCGCCAGTTGCGAAGCCACGTGCGCGCTCCCTCGTTCGCCAACACGTCCTTGTCGGGCGGAACGAGCGCGATCCCGGTTACACGACGCACGTTCTCCTTGAGATCGTCGATTTCGCTGTGCAGAACGATCTTGCCGCCGTGAAGGATCGCGACGTCGGAACATATGCGCTCCACGTCGCTGCAGATGTGGCTTGACAGAAGCACGGTTTGCCCGGTCGCGGCGTTGAGGTCGCCGATGGTGCGCAGAAAATCCCGCCGGGCACCGGGGTCCAGCATGGCCACAGGCTCGTCGAGGACGAGCAGATCGGGTCGATGGCCGATGGCTAGCAACACGCCGATGCACTGGCGCATCCCCGGGGAAAGTGTGCCGATCCGCTTGTCTGGCACCGCCCAGCGTTCCTGGAGTTCCGCGACCAGTTGGTGATCCCAGTTGTCGTGGAACGGCGCGACCAGGTTGATGCACTGCGACGGCGTAAGCCATTGAAAGTCGAGAAAGCGCTGCGGTACGAAGCCAATTCGGCGACGGACGCCTGCCGGTGCGGTCCATGCCGCATCGCCGAACAACAACACCCGGCCGCCCCAAGCCTTCCTGAGGCCGAGTGCCGTGTGGATGAGCGTCATCTTGCCGGCGCCGTTGCGACCGAGGAGACCGGTGATCGAGCCGGGTCGAACGACGAAGGTGAGGTCATCGAGAACCGGACGCTTGCGACGGTATCCAACGACAACATGACTGAGGGCTAGTGGATCGTTCACGTATCCTCCGGCCGGGGTCTCCAGGCGTGATCGATCGCGCGCGCGATGTCCTTGCGGGTGAGTCGGAGCCGTCGCGCTGCCTCGACGAGGGCGACGGCTTGCGGTCGGATGGTTTCCGCCGACGTGATCTTCGCCTCCTCGACCACCATGCCGAGCCCACGCTGACGGGTCACGACGCCGTCCCGCTCCAAGAGGGAGTACGCCTTGGAAACCGTCATCGGATTGATGCCAAGGTCGGCGGCCATCGCGCGCACGGAAGGCAAATGCTCCCCGGGCGGCAGGTGGCCGCTGGCGACAAGCTGGCAGGTCTGATCCACGATCTGGCGGTAGATCGGCGTGCCCAAACCGGCGTTCAACGAGTAAAACGACACGGTGTATTAGTATACCAATACATATGGGTTCGCAAGGATTCGCGGACCAAGCCTCGGGACCGGCATCTAACGGAATTGATACCCCGGCGCCGGCGTTCGCGGCGCGTCGGAAGCCCCGAAGCTGGAGTCCGACCTACAGGCGGCTCTTGAGACCGGCGATGAACGCGGACCGCGCCACAGCGTCGACCTCGACGTGGCAAACGGGGTTGTTGGCGCCCGTATTCGCCAGCAGCACGTCGAACTCGACGCCGGCTAAAACGTCGAGCGTCGCCCGCATCTTGTTGCGGTTCTTCTTGCTCACCGGGCACATCCAGGTGTCGCCGTCGTGGTAGATCGAGTCGCCCGCGAACAGGCAGCGTCGTTCACCGACATCCACCAGGTACGACACGGCCCCGGGACGATGGCCGGGCGTAGGTATGACCTCGACCCCGGGCGCGAGGACGTGACGCTCAAACGGGAACGTGACGACGTCCTTGACCTTGCGCCGGACATCCGGACCTTCGATCTCGCTGCACATCGTCGCTACGCCGAACCTGGCGTCCACATCGTCGTTGTAGCGGGCGGCGAAGTGCATGTCGCCCAACAGGTGTAGCGCGACGCCGCCCAAGGCGTCCATGTCGCCGAAACTACCCTCGATGCTGCTATGGCCGCCGAGGCAGGAGAACAGCAGGTTGCCCTCGGCACGGGTCACGAACAGGCTCGAGTACTTCGTCGGCGTCACCTTGGTGGGCAGGATGCGGTAGACGTTGTCGAATAGGCGTTGCATGGATCCTCAGTCGCTAAGCCGCTCCATCCGCGCCCCGAGTGCGCCGAGGCGGACCTCTAAGCGTTCGTAGCCGCGGTCGATCTGATCGACATTGTGGATGGTGCTTGTGCCTTCGGCGCACAGCGCCGCGATGACCAGGGCCATGCCGGCGCGGATGTCCGGTGACACGAGACGCTCTCCCCTCAAGCGTGTCGGCCCCATGACCAGCGCGCGGTGCGGATCGCAGAGCACGATGCCTGCACCCATTTCGATCAGCCGATCCACGAAGACCAGCCGCCGGTCGAACATCTTCTGGTGGATCAGCACGGTGCCGCGGCTCTGGGTGGCGACAACCAGCGCGATGCTGATCAGATCCGGCGGAAAGCCGGGCCACGGCATGTCGTCGATCTTCGGGACGGCACCGTCGAAATCCGGCATAACGGTGAGATCCTGATTGGCCGGCACGACGATGTCGTCGCCGTCGTCGTCCCAGGAAATGCCAAGACGGGCGTACATGATGCGCGTCATGCGATGGTCCTTGGGGTTCGCGCCGACCAGCCGGATGCCCGATCCCGTGGCGGCGGCGAGGCCGATCAGCGAGCCGACCTCCATGTAGTCCGGGCCGATGTCGAAGTGGGTGCCGTGAAGCGACCCAACGCCTTGGACGACGAGGTCGTGGGTGCCGATGCCCGTGATCTTCGCCCCCATCGCATTCAGGCACCGGCAGACGTCCTGCACGTGGGGTTCCATCGCGGCGTTGGAGATGTGGGTCGTCCCCTCGGCGAGTACCGCGGCGAGGATCGCCTGCTCGGTCCCCGTGACGCTCATCTCGTCGAGGAACAGATCGCAGCCTTTGAATCCCCGCGTTCGTAAGACGTAGTGGTCGGGCCCGATGTCGATTTCGGTGCCGAGCGCCTGCAACGCCAGGAGGTGGGTGTCCAGGCGACGGCGACCGATGCGGTCGCCACCGGGCCGGAAGATCTTGACGTGGCCGAAACGCGCCAGCATGGGCCCGGCGAGCAGCACGGCGGTTCGGATTCGGCTGCTTAGGGTCGGGTCGGGTTGTTCGTCGCGCACGCCCGCCGCGTGCAGTTCGCACGTGTTGTTCTCGAAACGCGTATCGATTCCCAGACTGTCGAGCAGGGCCAGTTTGGTGCGCACATCGCCGATGTCCGGCACGTTGCCGATGATCAGCGGATCATCGGTGAGCACCGTTGCCGCGAGCAGGGGGAGTGCGGAGTTCTTGTTGCCCATCGGCGCGATGTCCCCGGCGAGCGGTCGGGCGCCCTCGATGCGAAAGTAGTCCATGCCCGGCCCGTCGCGTTGGCTTCCCGGCTAGGCGTCGAAGACAATGACGCTGCGGGCCACCTCGCCCTTGTCCAAGGCCTGCAAGGCGTCGGTCACGTCGGCGAGGCCGACCCGGTTGGAGATCATCTCGTCCAGGTGCAGCCGGCCCTGCAGGTAGAACTCCACGAACCGGGGCATGTCCACGCGGAACCGGTTGGAGCCCATCATCGACCCTTGGATCTTCTTCTCCGACAGAAAGTCGGGACCGTGCAGGGACACCATCTCGCCGGGCGGAATCATGCCGATTATCGTCGCCGTGCCGCCGGGACGGACCATGCGGAATGCCTGTTCGGCAGTGGCCTTGAGGCCGATCGCCTCGAAGGAATAGTGCACGCCGCCGCCGGTGATCTCGCGAACCTGCGCCACGGGGTCGCCGTCCGCGGCGTTGACCACATCGGTGGCACCGAAGTTGCCGGCCAACTGGAGCTTGGAGGGCACCTTGTCCACGGCGATGACCCTTGATGCGCCGGCGAGGGCGGCGCCGTTGATGCACGACAGGCCCACACCCCCGCAGCCGATGACGGCGACGGTGGCACCGGGTTCCACGTCGGCCGTGTGGATGACGGCGCCAACGCCGGTGGTCACGCCGCAGCCGATCAACGCCGCGCGGTCGAGCGGCATGTCGGTGCGGATCTTCACCACCGAGTGCTCGTGGACCAGCATCTGCTCGGCGAAGGAGCCGAGGTTGGCGAACTGGCTGAGCGCCGTGCCCTCCTTCGACAGGCGAGGTGCTTCGGCGGAACCGCGTCGGACTTCGGGTTCCTGGCATAGCGACATGTGCCCGGTGAGGCAGTACTCGCAGTGGCCGCAGAACACCGACAGGCAGGTGATGACGTGGTCGCCCGGTTTGACGTAGCGAACCGCCGATCCGACTTCCTCGACGACGCCCGCGGACTCGTGGCCGAGGACGCAGGGTGTTGCACCCGGGTAGGTGCCGTTGAAGAAGTGCATGTCCGAGTGGCAGACCCCGGCCGCCGCGGTGCGGATCAGGACTTCACGGGGCCCCGGCTTGTCGATCTGGATCTCCTCGATGGCCATCGGCGTGTTGATGGCACGGAACACGGCTGCTTTCATGGGAACTCTCGCGTGAAGTGGCGACGGTCAGTGTGCCAAGGGCCAGGGTGCGCCATCAAGCACTCCGCCCAACCCGAGCCCAACGCACCATCGTTGGTGCGATGCTCGCGGTCGTTTAAAAAATCCACGGCTTGCATTCACAACTCGGCTAGGACAACCCCAGCCCCTACGTGCCCAACGTGCCTTGTGCGAGGTCAACGGCGGCACGCAGGGCGGCCACCGCGCCCGTGGCGTCGGCGATGCCCCGTCCGGCGATGTCGAAGGCCGTGCCGTGGTCGACGGAGGTGCGGATTAGCGGGATGCCCAGCGTGGCCGTCACGCTCTCGTGAAAGTTGTGCACCTTGATCGCGATGTGGCCCTGATCGTGGTACATCGCCAAGACGACGTCGAATTCGCCGCCGATGGCGCGGTTGAAGACCGAGTCGGCTGGCAGCGGTCCCGTCGCGTCGATGTTCAGTTCCCGGGCGTCCTGGACGGCTGGCCCGATCTCGTCGAGTTCCTCCCTGCCGAGCAGCCCGCCCTCGCCGCCATGGGGGTTCAGGGCGGCGACCGCGATGCGCGGATCGTTGAATCCCCAGGCGGTGAGGGACTCGTGGCAGAGACGCAGCTTGTCGAGCACGTTCACGCGGGTCACGAATCGACCTGCCTCGATCAGCGACTTGTGGGTGGACAGGTGTACAACCCGCAGGCCGGGCGTCATCAGCATCGTCGCCGTGGTCGCGGCCCCGGTCAACCGGGCGAGGATCTCCTGGTGGCCGATATCGTCGACGTAGCCTGCGGCGTGAATCGCTTCCTTGTGCAACGGGCAGGTCATCATCGCGGCGATGTGGCCGCTGATGGCGTCTTGCGCACAACGTTCCACTGCGGCCACGCTCGCCTCCCCACAAGCGGCTGACACCTGCCCGATCCGAAAGTCGCTTGCGCGGGGGACGTCGACTTCCACGAGCTCGCAGTTGCCGGGCAGCGGCAAGCCGGCTTGGTCAGCCCCGAGCTGCAGCGCCCACGCCGGACCGTAGAGTATGTACTCGACGGCGGGGACGTCGTCGGCATGGAGCGCCTTGACGGCCACTTCCGGCCCAATGCCGGCGGGGTCGCCGAGTGTGATGCCAACGCGGGTCACAGGAGTTCCGTGGCCACCACCGTCAGCCCGAACCCTTCCAGGCCAACGAAATCGACCTCGCGTCCAGCGAGGATGCGCAGCTTGGAGACGCCGAGGTCGCGGAGAATCTGGGCACCCACGCCGATTTCCAGCCAGTCCCGGTTGCGCGCCCCCGCACGGCTGGCATCGCCCCCTGTGAGGGTGTCGAGGGGCACGCCGGCGAAGCCGCTGCGCAGGTAGATCAGGATGCCACCGCCGACGTCGCCGAGCCGGGCGAGGGACGCCTCGAGCAGGCTTTGCTCATGCTGGGTCTGGGACCCGAAGAGATCCTCGATGAGCTTCTCCCGGTGGATGCGTACGACCGCTTCCTCCCCGGCACGCCAGTTGCCGAACACCAACGCCAAATGCTCCGCGTCTTCGAACTCGGTTCGGTAAGCGTAGCCGCGGGCGCGGCCCACAGTGGTCTCGACGTCGAACTCGCGGGTACGAACAACCAGTTGCTCGCGACGCTGGCGGTAGGCGATGAGGTCGGCGATCGAGATGATCCTGAGATCCTGTTCGGCGGCGAACTGGCGCAGTTCCGAGAGCTTCTTGGGGTTGCCGTTGTCGTTGACGATCTCGGCGAGCACGCCCACCGGGGGCAAGCCGGCCGCGTGGGCCAAGTCGACGGCCGCTTCCGTATGCCCGGAACGAACGAGCACCCCGCCTTGGCGGGACACCAGGGGCAGCACGTGGCCCGGGCGGGCGAAGTCATCGGCCCCCGTGTTGTTGCTCGCCAGCGCCTGGACGGTGTTGGCGCGTTCGTCCGCGGAGATGCCCGTGGTCAGCCCCACCTTGTAGTCGACGGTCACTGTGTAGGCGGTGGCTAGCGGTGCTTCGTTACGCGCCACCATCGGATCGAGGTGCAGCCGCTTGGCGTGTTCCTCGGTGATGGACGCGCACAGCAAGCCGCTGGTGTGGCGGATCATGAAGCCGATCTTGTCCGACGACGCCTTGGCGGCTGCCATGATGAGGTCGCCCTCGTTCTCGCGGTCGTCGTCGTCCACGACCACCACGAGTTCGCCGGCCGCGATGGCCGCGATGGCGTCTTCGACGGTGTCGAACTCAGCGGTCATGTCGTGCTGTTGCTTGCCCCGTCGGCCGGTGTGCGACGAGGTCCCTTGTCCCAAGTGGCGGCTCGAGAAATTGTATCAGCCGCCGTGCGGCGAACGGGCAGGCGATTGCGCGGACACTGGGTGGTGAGGTGGTGTACGCACGTGGCGACGGCTCTGGCCGGGGCTTGCGGCGGCGCGTACAATCCCGCCGCTAAGCGCCCGTAGCTCAACTGGATAGAGTACCAGGCTTCGAACCTGGGGGTTCGGGGTTCGAGTCCCTGCGGGCGCGCCAAACATGCCGCGATCTGGATCGACCCGAAGCCGGCTGCTGCCGATCACCGGTTGGTCAGGTCATATGCGTAGCCGTCGACCGTATCCGTGCCTCAACATCGCCATGCCGCCTGTAGACCAGTTTGCGTCCCCGCTTGGCCACGTTAACGAAACCGAGTTTCGTGAGTCCGATGAGGTCGGTTCGGGCGGTCTCATAGGTGACGTTGTGGGAACGGCGGTGACTCTCAATGGTGTAGGTTGTGTCGGGGTACTTCAGAACATGGGAAAGCAACGCCACTTGACGATGATTGAGGAGGTGAGCCAGATTCCCGCCCCGAAGCGTCTCTTCAAGATCTCGGCTCTCCCGCGCTTTACGTGTCAGGTACACATGGAGAGCTTGAATCGCTCGTGAGATGACGCGAAGGTTGTAGACGAGGAAATACGTCACGTCGTTGTCATCGGTCTCCGAATACACGTAGGCACGGACGTACTGTGCAGGAGACCGCCTGATGATCGTTGATATCGACAGAAACTCCACGAGCCAATAGCCGGATCGAGCCATTGACCAATAGAACAGCGCGCGTGCTGTTCGACCATTGCCATCCACAAACGGGTGGTCGTAGCCGATCATGAAGTGAAGCAGGATCGCCTTCACGACGGGGTGGATGAACGGGTCTTCGTCGTGTGCATTGGCGAACTCGACCAAGCGCTTCATGCGACTCTCTAGTTCGTCGGCTGGCGGCGGTGTGTGTACAACCCTGCCGTCGCGTCGATCCACGACGTGAACGGCGTCTGACTCGTTTCGGAACCGGCCCACGGCGTTGGCATCATCCAGCGTTCCGTCCGTGAGGATTCGCTGAAGTTCCAATAGCATCGGCACGGACAACTCCTCGCGTGTGTTCGCACGCAGGAACTCCATACCCGCGTAGTTGTTGACGATCATTTGCTCACTGGTGTCCGTGGGTCGGCGTCCCGACCTCAACATCTCTTTCGCGACGCGGCGAGTTGTCACGGCACCCTCGAGTTGACTTGACGCAATCGCCTCCTCGATCAGCGAGTTCATCATGTACCGTTCGCGTTGATCCGGGTTGACCACATCGGCCCGAGCGACCTCGATGCGTCCGCTTGCCTCCCGATCCACCTCGTGGAGCAATCGATACAGGTTGCCGGAGTCATTGAAGGAGAACGGCACGCCGGATTTGTCCTTGAACGGAAGTTCATGTCGAGATGAGATTCGCCTGAGCTTGATCGCAGCCCACCACTCACGGCTGGTGTAACCCGTGGGAGGGGGTCTGACACGCACTTGGTCCCAATGCAGGTACGTATATTTGCCGGTGGGCTGGTTTCCGATGTCCGAGCGCAAGAGTTCGCTTATCCGGTCGGGAGAGGACGAGGCGAGGACGCTTTGAACGGGTGGAGGGGTCTTAGGCATTCGCATGGTGCAGATACCTGACGCTTGGCAGAATGCAGATTATCTACTAATCTTGGCGTCATTAGTAGATCGCTTGGGGTTAAGGGGGGTTAAGGAAGGACTCACGCTGACGAAAGCTCTATGACCCGCAACTCTAGAACAGCGCAACCCTCTCCACTGCGTCGCCACCTCGACCACCGTGACCACGGCATGCGGACATCCGGACCGGGGTTGACTCGACAAGCCGATGGCTCAAGCTTGTCCGTTGCGAGCAGCGCCGTGCGCTCATTATGTCCGTAGCCGGGTTCGACCACGCCGCCATCCCTATCGCCAACGTGGAGGCGATGCTGCGTTTCTACGGCGAACTCGGCTTCGACGTCAAAGAGGTACAGCCACCGCTGTTCTACTCGGTGGTCTTCGGCGCCAACAAGATCAACTTCCACGGACCCGGGGCTTGGCGTTCGCCGAAGTTCACTCTGCGTGGCCCGACGGCAGAACCCGGCTGCGGAGACTTCTGCTTCGTCTGGGACGCCGCCGCCGTGGAACTCGCCGAGATGCTCGCACGGCTCGACGTGCCGGTGGTCGAAGGGCCGGTGGATCGGGTCGGCGGACGCGGCCAGACCGGCCGGAGCACCTACATCCGCGACCCTGACGGCAACCTGCTGGAGTTCATCGTCTACCCGGGATGAGCGCGACTCGGTGGATGATAGTCGGCATGCCGGAAACCAGCGTCGCCCGGGGCCACGCGGATCGGCGGGTCGCACAGGCCGGATGCGCGGACACCGGCCAGGACAACCCGGTCCCGAGCGGGCAGCGGCGCGGGTTGCCGGGCGACCGCAAGGGTCGCCTACGAGACCAACAACGCCCTGGCTTCGTTCGCCACCCGCGTACCGTCGAAAAACGCCGGATTCGTCTTGCCCCAGAAGTGGACCGGGTTCTCGAACACGAAACGGCGGAAGCCGTCGGTGTCGATGCGCTCGTCCTCGACCAGTTCGTAGGCCTCGGTCAAGACCTCGGACATGTCCTGTACGTCGAAGTGACCGATGTCCGAGCCGAACAGGGTCTTGATCTCGGCCCGGTTGGGGTTGCAAGCGCGGTTGAATGCCCAGGCGTTGCTGGAATCGTCCGCCTCGCATCCGAAGTAGAAGGGCTCGACGAACAGGGTCTTGAAATCTTCCGCGGTGTCGATCCCGCAGGCCGCGTAGTCGTCGAGCTCTTCGATGCCGCCGGTGGTCCGGGCACCGCTGCTGGTACTGATGCCGTTTCGATCCCGGATCGCGTCGACCATCGCAGCCGGCGCGTACTGCTCGGCGAGCGACAGCAGCAGTTCGGGGTCGAGGTTGGCGGGATTCACGTCCTCGAGTGCCTCCCGGTTGCGGATGTTCCAGTGGCCGATCAGGTCCGCATACAGCAGGCAGGCAAAACCGACACCGCCTTCCAGGAACGCGAAGTTGAGCTCCGGGAAACGGCGGGTGACGCCGCCCAGGAAGATCGCCTTGCACACCGCTTCCGAGGCAGCCGCGAAATGCCCTATGTGGTTGTAGCAGAAATTCGACGGCGACATGCGGAATGCCCGACCTCGGGAACCGCGGTGGAACGTGGGCGAAACGCCCAGTTCGCGGCACTTCTCCCAGACCGGGTCGTAGTCGTAGTCGCTGTCGAGACCGATCACGTCGTACCAGACCGCGAGGTCGGCCGCATCGGGTCGTTCTTCGGCGACCTTCGCGATGGGGCGGTCGATCATGCTGTTCAGCATTACGGCCTTGAGACCCAATTCGCCCACGGCGTGCTCGAGTTCGGCGATGGCCTCCTCCGGGTGGTGCATGGGAATGACAGCCGGCGGGGTGATGCGATCCTTCAGCGGTTCGAAGAGTTCCGCCTGGTAGACGTTGAACGCCCGGCATGCCGCGATGCGCGCTTCGGTGTCGTTGACCCGGGGTAGTCCAAGGCCCATGGTGGGGAAAAGCACGGCGAAATCGATGCCGAACTCGTCCAGCCGTTCGTAAAGCAACCTCGGCATCATGGCGGTGGCCCGGTCGCGCGTATTCCTGGTCGGCGCCCCCCAGAACGCCTCCTGTGCGACGTTCTCGCGACGCCGTTCCCCCGGCGTCATCCTGAGCGAACGGCGCACCCGGGCGCCGTTGATCTGCATCGCCCGCACGGCCGCGTCGCCCCCGATCTTGCGCATGGCTTCGCCCACCACGGGGCCGTATTCCAGCCAGTGGCCGTCGGCGTCGATCACCGGATGACCGAGACTCTCCCTTAGTCGCGCACCTTCGGGCAGTTGCGTACCCTCGCCTGCCATCGCCTTGCCTCCCCAGTTGGCTAGACCGGCCGTTAGCTTAACCGACGCGGTGCGGGCTGCGTACCGTGCCGGGAATTCCAAGCCCGTATACGATTGCGTGTGTCGAATACATGCAGCAAAAGGAACGCCGATGGGGGTGGCGGCGATCCGCAATCGCGCCGGGTACGCCGTCGTGTACCTCGCACCCATTGCGGTCGCGGTTTCGTTCAATCCCGCCTACGCATACTGGCTCGTCTCGGGCGTTGCGATTGCGGGCCTCGTCGCTTGGCTATGGAGTCGTGGTGCCTGGCATCGCTTGTCCGCATCGATCGTCAACGCCGCGACGTCGTTCGCGAACCTTTTGCTTGGGGCCTCGCTCTACGTGCAGGGCGTCGGTTTCAACGAGCAGTTCTTCTATCACCTGGACGGCGACACGTTCGCCATCGCGCGGCAAGCCTATCCGGTGGTCTTTTTCGGTGCCTGGATCTATTGGCTGGCAACCTGTGTTGCGCCGGCGCTTCTCGGCCGGCAATCGGGAGAACGGCACCTGCGGACGCACCTCGCGGCCCTGGCGGGAGTCGTGGGGCTCGTTGCATACGCCCCGCTGCTGTCGTTTGCCGCTTTCGTCGTATCGAGATCGGCCACACCGGCAGTGCCTGCTCCGACAATCCCGAGCACCGTCGAGATCGAGCCGATGGCACTTGACGACCCCAAGAGTCTTGTTCTCGTCTTCGCCGAATCGCTCGAAGCGACCTACAGCCGAGGCGATATCTTTGGCGACGACTTGACGCCGAGCTTGACTGCCCTCGCGACCCGGGGCGTGGATTTTGGCAACATCCACGAAGTGAACAACACGGGCTCGACGATCACTGGCATGGTGGGGGCGATGTGTGCGCTGCCGCTTCGGTCCGCCATGCCATGGGAACATGTGAACTCCGTGCTGCCGAACGTGGATGTGCCCTTGCCCGGCGAGGCATGCCTCGGGGATGTGCTCGCCGCACACGGATACCGTACTGTCTTCATGGGCGGTGCCCCGCTGAGCTTCGCCGGCAAGGGTAAATTCCTCGAAGCACACGGATTCGCCGAACTCCATGGCGGGGCGGACTTTCTCCCGTTCCTCGAGGATCCCGACTACCGATCCGGGTGGGGCATCTACGACGACACGCTTTTCGAATTTGCGAATCGCAGGATCGACGAACTGGCCGCCGAGGACGTGCCGTTCGCATTGGTGTTGTTGACGCTCGACACCCACCATCCGTCCGGCTTGCCGTCGGAAAGTTGTCGGGAGCCCCGCGGCAAGGGATCCGAAATGGAATTCGCCATACGTTGTTCGGACAGATTGCTCAGTGGCTTCATCGATGACGTGCTAACGCGCTTGGACGATGTTGTCATTGCGCTTTTTTCCGATCATTTGGCGCATCGCAACCAGCTCTTCGCCACGCTGAAGAACCATGCCGATGCGCGCAGACTGCGCTTCTCGGTCTGGGGAGGCGATGTCGAACCCATACGGGTTGAGCGGCCGGGAACGCACTATGATGTGATGCCAACGCTTTTGGATTTTCTTGGTTTTGAGGATTGGCGGAACCACGAGCTCGGGGCGTCCCTACTTCGTTTCGGCAGTCCTTGGTTTTCGGAAGATCGCAATGCGACGACGGCGATTACCCAAGACTTGCCCAAGATTCGCTTGGCGATGGGCTCGCACGTGGTATTCGAGGCGAAAGGACCGATGATTGACGTGGATGGACGGCGGACTCTCGCAACAAATGAGGGTTTGGACTTGTCCAATGCAATTTTCGCGATGGAGTTCGACGCCGATGGAGAAATCGCGGGATTTCGCGATAGCGCATCGGTTGACGAATTCATGATGGGTGCCAAGGGCGGAATTTGGATCGGTGTCTCGACAAACGACGAGTTCAATGCGCGGCACGTGCCCGACGAAGCAGCGAAACTCGCATTTTTCGCAGGCTGTTTCGACACGGATGGTTTCGTTGCCGGATCGTTGTGGTGGCGCGAGGAATTACCGGTGTCCGCCATTCTCGACGGCTGTGTGAGTAAGGATCCATGACCGACCCGGTTGACCGCGACGGTCGAGTGCCCGCCCTCGTGCGGTTGACCGTCGACCTCAGCGCGCTCCGGGACAACTATCGGCGAGTCGCGAGCGTCGGCGAGCGGACGGCGGCGGTGGTCAAGGCGAACGCCTACGGTCTAGGCGCGGCTCGGGTGGTCGAAACGCTTCGGCGGGAGGGCTGTGGGGATTTCTTCGTGGCCACGTTGAGCGAGGGAGTTCTGCTTCGGGCGGTGAATCGCGACGCGAACATCTTCGTGCTGTCGGGCCCCGTGGACGAGGAGAGCGCGTTCGCGATGGTGCGACATGCATTGACGCCGGTACTCAACGACCCGACCCAGTTGCGGTGGTGGCGGGCGCACCGGGAGACGCCGGCCGCGGTGCATGTCGACACCGGAATGCACCGCCTTGGTTTCGACTACCGCTCGTTCTCGGCGTCGGTTTTCGATGGGTTCAACGTTGGCTTGGTGCTCTCCCACCTCGCCTGCGCGGACGATCCCGCCCATCCGATGAACGAACGCCAGGTTGCCCGTTTCGAGTCCATACGCTCGCTGTTCCCCGATGCCGTCGGCAGCTTGGCGAACTCGGCCGGCGCGCTCTCGGGGATGGCATCCGGTATGACCCGGGCCGGCATCGCCTTGTACGGCGGCAATCCTTTCGCGACGCGACCGAATCCCATGGCCACCGTGGCGATCCTGGAGTCGCGGGTGATCGCGTTGCGCACGGTCGCGGCAGGCGAACCGATCGGGTACGCCGCCACGTACACCACGGCGCAGGAAACCCGTGTCGCGGTGCTGGGCGTCGGCTATGCGGACGGGTTTCCGCGGGGGGTGTCGAGGGACGCCCGCGTTGCCTACGGGGCAAACAGGCTACCTGTTGTCGGGCGGGTTTCGATGGATCTGCTCCACGTCGACGCATCGACGGTCGGGCGTGAGATCGCGCTCGGCGACTGGGTCGAGATCTTCGGGCACACGATCGGCATCGACGAAACCGCCGCCTGGGCGGGCACGATCAGCTATGAACTGCTGACCCGGTTGGGGGCCCGGGTGGCGCGTAACTACACCGGGTCGTGAGCTATCATCGCTGGCTTTGAGCCGAACGGGGAAGCAAAATGCCGACGATTAATTCCAACGGGCTGTTGGCGGGCCAGGTGGCGGTGGTTACCGGCGCGAGCCGGGGCATCGGCGAGGCCATCGCCAAACGCTATGCGATGGAGGGTGCCAAGGTGGTCGTTTCGGCGCGCTCGGTGGACCCCGAGGATCACTTCCTGCCGGGTTCGATAAACGAGACCGTAGCGGCGATACGGGACGCGGGCGGCGAGGCGGTCGCAGTCAAGGCCGACCTGTCCAGGGAGGAGGACCGCCACAACCTGATCTCGGCCACCGAAAGCGCCTACGGGCCGGTGGACGTCCTCGTCAACAATGCGGCGGTGACGTGGTTCATGCCGGTGGCGCAGTTCGCCGAGAAACGCTTCCGCATCATGATGGACGTGCAGGTCTGGGGTCCCTTCGAACTCGCCCAGCTCTGCCTGCCTTCGATGCTGGAACGCGGGGCGGGCTGGATATTGAACATCTCTTCACACGCCGCGATCCATCCCAATGCCAAGGCGCCGGGTGGCCACGGCGGGACGGTATACGGCATGTGCAAGGCCGCCCTCGAACGTTTCACGACGGGTCTGGCTCAGGAGGTCTACGGATCCGGGGTGGGCGTGAACGTCATTTCGCCGGGCCTGGTGGCCACGCCTGGCGTGGTTCACCACAAGCTCATCAACGAGTCCAACAAGGACCGCGTGACGCCCGTCGAGCACATGGCCGAGGCATGTCTGCGGCTGTGTCACGGTGATCCGGGCGAGATCACCGGGCGCATCGACTATGCCGATAAGGTGATCGAGGAGTTCAAGCTGGAACCCGCCGACATCATCTGAGGGCGGGTCGACCGTTCGAGACCATCCCGATGCGGCTACACAACGAACTGGACCTCGGCGCGTACTGGCTGCCGTTCACCGCGAACCGCGCCTTCAAGGCGAATCCCCGGTTGATCGTCTCGGCCTCGGGAACCCGCTACCGAACCGATGACGGTCGCGAACTGCTCGACGGCATCTCGGGACTTTGGTGCTGCAATGCAGGGCACAGCCATCCCAGGATCGTGGAAGCCATCCAGCGACAGGCGGCCGAACTCGACTACGCGACAGCGTTTCAGGTCGGGCATCCGACGGCGTTCGAGTTGGCGGGCCGCCTAGCCGCCATGGCACCGACCGGTTTCGACGCCGTGTTCTTCACGAACTCGGGTTCCGAGTCCGTCGACACGGCGTTGAAGATTGCGCTCGCCTACCACCACGCCCGCGGCGAACATTCCCGTACCCGGTTCGTCGGTCGGGAGCGTGGCTACCACGGCGCGGGTTTCGGAGGCATGAGCGTCGGTGGCATCGCCAACAATCGCAAGGCGTTCGGGGCCCTGCTGCCGGGCGTCGTCCATCTGCCGCAGACCCACGATCTCGACCAACAGGCCTTCAGTCGGGGCCAGCCGACATGGGGTGCCCATCTCGCCGACGAGTTGGAACGCATCGTCGCGGTCAACCACGCCTCGACCATCGCGGCGGTCGTCGTCGAGCCCTTCGCGGGATCGGCAGGCGTCCTGGTGCCGCCCGTGGGCTACCTCGAACGGCTGCGGGAGATCACACAACGGCATGGAATCCTGCTGATCTTCGACGAGGTGATCACGGCGTTCGGACGTCTCGGCGCCGGCTTCGCCGCCGAGCGATTCGGCGTCGTGCCGGACATCATCACCACCGCCAAGGGGCTCACCAGCGGATCGGTTCCGATGGGGGCGGTTCTGGCCCGCGGGGAAATCCGTGACACGATGTTCGATGACGCCGGCGACGCCATCGAGTTCTTCCACGGCTATACCTACTCCGGGCACCCGCTGGCCGCTGCCGCTGCCATGGCGGCGCTCGACGTCTACGAAGAAGAGGAACTGTTCCACCGCGCGCGCCGGCTTGAACCGGTCCTGGAGGAGACGCTGCATGCGCTGGCGGACAAGCCGAACGTGATCGATGTGCGCAATATCGGCCTTGCCGGCGCCATCGAACTGGCGCCCCGGGACGGCGCGCCGGGCGCAAGGGGCAGCGCCGCCTTCGAAGCGGCCTTCGAGCGGGGAGTCCTCGTCCGCACGACCGGGGACATCGTCGCCGTGGCGCCGCCGCTGGTGGTCGCGGAACAGGAGATCGCGGCCATCGGATCCGTCCTCGGGGATGTCCTCGACGACCCCGTTCTGGGCGGGTGATTCCGAGACGCCAACCAGGGGTGGCCGTTGGGGTGCGGGTGACCGGTCGACGGCTCACAATCCTGCACTGCGCCGCGCTTTCTCGACGGCCACGTCGGACGGCTGATCCGGGCGCCCGGGGTGCAGCAACAAAAAATGAACCTGAGACTGCGCTAGGTCTTGCCGCATCCCAAGCTGTCTGATAGTTTGACGGGAGGCCAGCGGTCGCCACGCGCGTGCCTCCGCGTGTGGTTGCCCACTAGGAGAACGAGTGCATCGTGCTACAATCGGGTCGTACGGAGGAGGTCTTCGTTGATGCACTTGGCACGGCATGGGCCGGACGTTCCATGCCGCCACCCGTTATCTCCAGTCAGGGCTGGTTGTTCGTCGTCTGGCGGGCCGACCGGATCCACGGCTGCAACGAATCGCGAGCGTGGCCATACCACGCGGAGAGACGTTGGCTGACCCGGCAAGACAAATGAATTGGATTAAGCCCTAAGGAGGGCATGAACATGAATAACTCTCCGGCGTATGTCGCAGGCGGTGGGCGTTTCGGCATCGGCTCACGCCTCTTCGGTCGTGGTGCCCGACTCCTGAGCGCGGCCTTCGTTGCTGGCAGCATGCTCGTTGGGGCCAGTGCCCTTGCTCAACCAAACCTCTACTTCAGCATGCCGGTCGGACAGATAACGGAGGGGGCGGATGCCGATTACAACGTTTGCCGTACCGCAAACCAGACGGCGCCGGTGACGGTCAACATTTCGGTTACCCAAACCGGGGGGCCGTGGATCGCGGGCGCCGTTCCGTCGACTTTCGAGTTCCCAGCGGGTGCGGCGTTCCAGTGCGCGACGTTCTCGATTTCGACGGAAGACGACATGGTCGACGAGGACAATGGCCGCATAACGGTGCAGCTGTTGCCGGGGACGGGTTACGGTCTTGGTGTCAGCGGCCTAGCCGGTGCCGTGAACGTCGACGACAACGACGAGGCAGGAGTCACTCCGCCGCCGCCGCCCATGCTACCGACCGTGATGATCGCGGCGTCATCGGCTTCCGCCCCTGGGGTTGTCGAAGGAACCGACGTCGTATTCGACGTGACGCGCTCTGACTCCGCAGGCGAGTTGACGGTCACCGTGAACGTCGACGACGGCGGCGGCGGCGTGATTGCCGGGGTGCCGCCGACGCAGGTCACGTTCCACGACACAGATGTGACGGTTACGGTGACCGTATCGACCGACGACGACATGGTGGACGAGCCCGCGAGCACGGTAACCGCCACGTTGGTGGCGGGCGCCCTCTACGAGCTCGGCATGCCGAGTTCGGCCTCGGTTGTGGTGGACGACAACGACGAGCCCGATCCCACACTGCCGACGGTAACCATCGCGGCGGCGCAGGATTCGGCCAGCGGTGTTACCGAAGGAGACGATGCCAACTTTGTGGTCACGCGCTCCGATTCGGCGGGCGCATTGACGGTCGCCGTGAACGTCACCGAGACATTCGACGTGGTCGCCGGCACGGCGCCCACGGAGGCGATGTTTGCCGACGGCATATCGGAGGTCACCCTGACGGTGATGACGGAAGACGACGCGGTACACGAGCCAGCGAGCAACGTGACGGCCACGTTGGTCACGGACACCGGCTACCAGGTCGGCACGCCGAGTTCGGCTGTAGTCGCCGTGGCGGACAACGACCCCGCTCCTGACGAAGACTCCTCGAATCGGATCTGGATGAACATGGCGCGCGGCCAACAGGTAACCGAAGGCGCCAACCTTCAGTTCTCGTTGTTCCGCCTCCAGGCGAAGTCCACGGACCCGCTTACGGTCAACATCAAGGTAACGGAAACCGGCGCGACGCTCGATGGCGCGCCACCGACCACGGCCGTGTTCGCGGCGGGATCCAACCGCACCGACGTGACGATCATGACCGACGACGACGCAACGGAAGAAGACGACAGCGTGGTCACGCTCGAGATACTGCCGGGCGGTGGGTACGCCCCGGGTATTTCCGGGACCATGGGCAGTATCACGGTCGTGGACAACGACGCCCCGGATGATGTCGTTGACCCGGAGGAACCCGATCCGAATCTGCCGAGCATGCCCCGTAGCTTCACGGCAAACCCGGATGATCACGCCGCGATCCTGTCTTGGAATGCCCCCGAAAGTGATGGTGGCAGTGCGATCACGGGTTACGAGTACCGTCAGGATGGCGGTGATTGGATGTCCGCCGGCGATGGCGCGGCGCGAAGCTTGGTCGTCAATGGCCTCGAGAACTGCATCGATCTTGTGCAGCCTCAGAACTGCACCCGCTATAGGTTCGACTTGAGGGCACTGAATGCCGCTGGCGCGGGTCCCATCAGCCGCAGCACCGTGACGCCGTTCGGTCCGAACATCGAGGTGTCGATCACGGCCGACCAGGCTTCTGCGGATGAGGGTGCCGACTTGAGCTTTACCTTGACCCGGGTCTTCAGACCGCGTCCCGGCGACCCGCCGGAGGACATCCCCCTGACGGCGGCGGCGGTGACGGTGATGGTCAGCGTCACCGAGACGAGCGACGTCGGGACCCTGGGGGACCCGGTTCCCATGACGGTCGATTTCGCACAGGGCCAAAAAACGAACACGCTCACCGTCGCGACGGTCGACGACGAGTTGGACGAACCCGACAGCATGGTGACCGCGGAAGTCGTGGACAATTTCGACGTCGGCTACCGACCGGGCGAGGACCCCACGGCGACGGTGACGGTCATGGACAACGACCCGGCGCCGCATGTTTACTTGGCAGGCGGCGAGGTCGACGAAGACGCGGGCACGATCACCTTCATGGTGAGCCTGCTCGACGAGACCGGCATGAATCCCGCGCAGAGCGCCTTCGACATCACGGTCGACTGGACGACGGGCGACGCGATGTCCGACGATCCCTACGGCTTGGCAGTCGCGGATGTCGACTACACGTCGGGCAAGGGCACGTTGATGTTCGCGTCGGGGGAGACCGAGATGTCGTTCACCGTCGACGTGGCGAACGACTCCCTCCATGAGCATTCCGAGGACTTCCTGGTGACCCTCACCGGTGCGACCTCGACCGGGGAGGACCAGCCCACGATCAGCGAGGGCGAAGTCGTCGCGACCATCAACGACGACGACGAGGCCCCGTCCGCCTCGATCGCCGACATGGGCGTTGGAGAGTCTGACAGCAGCGTTACCTTGACCGTGACGCTGGATGCGCCAAGCGGATTGCCGATCATGCTGGATTGGATGACCGGGGACGCATCCGGGCTCGACGTGTACGACATGTCGGTGGCGGACGTGGACTACGTTTCGTCCAACGGCGTGGCCGCGTTCGAACCGCAGGGACCGGGTCTCGGCACGACGACGATGGCAGAGTTCGACGTCGAGATAACTACCGACGCGCTCGACGAACACGATGAGCAGTTCGCCGTGACGATTACGCCTCAGTTGATGCCTGATGATCTGTCCTATCGCGTGATGCTCGCCGACGACACGGCAGCTGTCACGATCACGGACGACGATGTTCCGCCGACCGCGATGATCGCCGACGCGATGGATGCCGAGGCCGCTGAAGAGCTCGTGTTCATGGTTACGCTGGACGCGCCAAGCGGCCTGCCGATCAGGCTCGACTGGGCGACGGGCGAGGTGTCGACGCCGGACGACCCGTACGGCATGGCGACCGCAGAAGGCGAATACGCCGACTACACGCCAGTCGCCGACGGGGTCGTGGAATTCATCCCCGCCCCGCAGGGCGGCCCCACAGGAACGTCCATGCCAGTCATGGTGACCGTGACGAACGACACGTTCTACGAGCACGACGAAGTATTCGGCGTCACGATGGGCGCCGAGATGGCCCATCCGGACATCATGAACCCCCGGGCCGGTGCCTACGTAGAGGTCGAGATGGAGGGCGGCATGGCGACCGGCACGATCCAGAACGTCGCGGGCGACGACGATCCGCCGCTCGCGAGCGTCGCGGACGTCGATACGGATGAGGACTCGGGCGAGCTGACCTTCACGATCAACCTGGAGAAGAGTGGTCTGCCGACCAGTGTGGGCTGGACGACGGGGGACGCCTCCTCGGACGACCGATGGGGCATGGCCGTTGCCGATGTCGACTATACGTCGGCGAGTGGCACGGTGGACTTCGGCATGTACGAGACCGAGATGACCGCCACGGTCACGGTGAACGCCGATGTGCTCGACGAGCATGCCGAGGTGCTGATGCTGACCCTCAGCACGCAGGACGACTATGCGACCCTTGGCGACGGTGAAGCGACTGGCACGATCCACGACGACGACGAGCCGCCGCTGGTGAGCATTGCCGACGGCAGTGCCGTGGAGGCCGACGGGATGATTTCCTTCGCGGTTTCCCTGGCCGATGCCGACGGTATGGCCCAGGGCAGCGGCATCCCGATCCATGTGGACGTCGAGACCGGTGACGTGCACACCGACGACCCGTGGGGGATGGCGATCGCGCCACACGACTACATGGCGAAGATGGAAACCCTGAGTTTCACGCCGACCCAGGGTACAGGCATGGCGGGACCCACGGAGATGATGGTTACCGTGTCGATCGAAAGCGACGACCTCGACGAGCACTCGGAAGTGTTCGGCGTGTCGGTGACGAGTGCCACGACGACCAGCGGCCCTGACATGCCCGATGAAGTCATGGCCGATGACGGCATGGCGATGGGTACCATCGAGGACGACGACGATGCGCCGTCGTTCACGGTTGAGGACATGACCGTGGCCGAGTCGGGTGGCCAAGTCACCTTGTCGGTGAGTCTCGATAGAGCGAGCGGTCTGCCGATCAGTGTCGACTGGGAGACCGGCGATGGCGTAACGGGCGATCCGCTCACGACGGCGATGGTCGGTGCGGACTACGTTTGGAACGGCGGGCAAATCGAGCTAGCCCCCATGCCGCGAACCGGCTTGCCGGGTCCGACGATGGCGACCGTTCAGGTGAAACTGCTGGACGACGAAGTCGACGAGTACGACGAAGAGTTCACCGTGAACCTGAGCAACGCCCAATACGCCTATATCGACGGCGCCTTGGCGAAACCCACGGGTACGGTCACTGTCACCGACAATGATGCCGCACCCGCCGTATCAATCCACGATGCCCGCGCCGCTGAGGATGCGGGTACGGTGGAACTCAGGGTGACCCTTGGGACGGCCAGTGCCCTGCCGGTTACCGTTAACTGGGCGACCGGGGACATGGAGAATGCCGACGATCCGTACGGCATGGCCATGGCCGGCATGGACTACGAGGAGTCGAGCGGCACCGTGGAGTTCGCACCCTACGAGACCGAGATGAGCGTTTCGGTCCCCTTGATGGACGACATGCTCGACGAGCACAGCGAGACGTTTGCGGTGATGCTGAGCGAACCGATGAATGCAACGGTCGGTGATGGCTCTGCAACGGCCACCATCGAGGACAACGATGCAGCCCCGAGCGTGTCGATCCACGATGCGAGCGGTGCGGAGGACGGCGAGGTGACCTTCAAGGTCACGTTGGACGCAGAAAGCGCGCTGCCGATAAGCGTCGGTTGGTCGACGGGTGATGCGCCCACGCCAACGGACGACTACGGGCTGGCGATGGCGGACATGGACTACGTCTCGAGCAGCGGCACCGTATCGTTCGAGCCCGGTGTTACGGAGATGTCCGTTTCCGTCATGGCGATGGACGACATGATCGACGAGCATGACGAGATGTTCGCCGTCACGCTCAGCGATCCTGCGTATGCCACGCTTGGGGATGCCCAGGGCATCGGCACGATCATGGACAACGATGATCCGCCGGCGCTCAGCGTGGCAGATGGTATGGCTGCTGAGAGCGACGGAATGCTGGTGTTCACCGTTAGTCTGGACAACGAAAGCGGCTTGCCCGTCAGCGTTGACTGGTGGACCGGGGACATCGAGGTTCCCGATGGCAGTTACACGATGGCGCAAGCCGGAATGGACTACGTCGCGGAGAATGGCGTGCTCGAATTCGAGCCGGGTACCACGTCCATGACGGTGGAAGTGCCGTTGTTGGATGACGACGTGGACGAGAAGGACGAGCAGTTCGCCATCACCCTCCACGATGCGATGTATGCGACGTTCGCCGATGATGCCGACGCCATTACCGCGATCGGCACCATCACGGACAACGACGACGCGCCGTATGTGTCGATTGCGGATGCACGTGACGACGAGGGCGCCGGGAGCCTCTCCTTCGCGGTGACCCTCTCGGTGCCGAGCGCACTGCCGATCAGTGTGGAATACGCGACGGGCGATGCCGCGACGGATGACATGTACGGCATGGCGACCGCCGATATGGACTACATGTCGGGTGCCGGTACCGTGGAGTTTGCTCCGGGCCAGACCGAGATGATGGTCTCGGTATCGCTCATGGACGATGCGCTCGATGAGCACGATGAGGTGTTCGCGGTCACGTTGACCAACCCGATGTACGCGATGCTAGGCGATGCAATGGCGACGGGAACCATCGTCGACAACGACGCCGCGCCGACCTTGTCCGTCGCCGATGCAAGCGGCGGCGAGAGTGCCGGGGACTTGTCGTTCATGGTGAGTCTCTCGGCCGAGAGCGCGCTGCCGATCAGCGTCGACTACGCAACGGGCGACATGGCGACACCCGGTGATATGTACGGCATGGCCACCGCCGACATGGACTACGCGTCCACGTCCGGAACGCTTAACTTCGATCCGGGCATGACCGAAATGGCGGTAGCCGTGTCGGTGATGGACGACATGATCGACGAGCACGACGAGGTCTTTGCCGTCAACTTGAGCGGTGCCGCCTATGCGACGCTGGATGATGGAACGGCCACCGGCACCATCGAGGACGACGACGATGCGCCGTCGGTATCGATTGCCGATGCGAGCGGTCCGGAAAGCGTCGGTGCCCTGGACTTCGCCGTCACCCTGTCCGCGATGAGCGGCTTGCCGGTGACCGTGGACTGGGCGACCGCGTCCGGTACCGCCAGGGCGGGCGAGGACTATGAGAATGCCGACGGCACCTTGACCATCGCCGCGGGAGACACCGCAGGCACGGTATCGGTTGCAGTGGTTGCCGACAATGTCCACGAGGCCGAAGAGACCTTCAGCGTGAATCTGAGTGGCGCGATGTACTCGACGCTGGACGACGCTTCGGCAACCGGCACGATCACGGACGACGATGCGGCACCGACCTGGTCGGTTGCCGATGCCGGTGCAGCGGAGAGCGACGGACAGATCCAGTTCACCGTATCGCTGGCCGGGGCAACCGCGCTTCCAGCGACCGTGAACTTTGCGACGGCCCCGGGTAGCGCCACAGCCGGCGAGGACTACGCGTCCACGAGCGGCTCGTTGACGTACCAGCCGGGCGAGAGTCGCAGCATGACGGTTACCGTGGCAGTGACGGATGACGACGTGTACGAAGGCGTGGAGAGCTTCTCCATGAACTTGAGTGGTCCGTCGAACTCCACCCTGGCGGGCGCTTCGGCAACGGGTACGATCACCGACAATGACGCCGAGGCGATTGCCAAGGAATGGCTGGCACGATTCGGCCGAACGGTGGCGAGCCATGTCGTGGATGCGGTGGATACGCGCCTCAATAATATCTGGGGCGGATCCGACGCCTCCGAGTTCCGGGTAGCCGGGATTTGGGGTGCACCCGCGAGCCACGGGCCCGCAGGTCTTGGCGGCTTTGCGCCGGCGCCGATCGCTGCACCGCGGTTCGACCAGGGCTTCAACCCCGCATACGACAACGCGTGGGGCGCCCAGGAAACGCCGTACGGCATGAGCCGACACATGGGCGAGCGGAGTCTTGGCCGGATGCTGGCCGGGAGTTCGTTCCGATTCTCGGCGGCGAACGGGGATTCCGACGACGCCTGGACGCTGTGGGGCCGTGCCGCAACGACGAGCTTCAGCGGCGATGGTGATACGTTGTCGCACGACGGCAGCGTGACCACGGGAACGGTCGGGGTCGACTACGAGTGGGGCGACGTCGTTGGCGGCGTTGCCCTGTCGCACAGCGCGGGCGACGGCGAGTTTGAAGCCGGGTCTGCGGTGGCGGGCGAACTCGACAGTTCGATGACGATGATCAGCCCGTACATGCGCTTCAAGATGAGCTGTTGCGTCACCTTCTGGGGTGTCGCCGGCGTGGGTCAGGGCGATATGACGCTCGCTGCCGATGGCGGCGGCGCGGCCATCGATACCGACGTTTCCATGTCGATGGGTGCGGCCGGGTTCCGAGGCGCGGTCCTGCCCGACGCGGGCACCTTCGACCTCGCGGTGAAGTCGGACGTCTTCGTGGCTCGCATGTCGGCGGACGCGGCGCCAGGCCTGTCGGCGGTGGATGCCGACGCAAGCCGGTTGCGGGTCACCCTGGAGGGCACCAGCACGAATCAGCTCCAGGGCGGCGGGACGTTCAGCCCGGTGTTGGAGGCCGGATTGCGCTACGACGGCGGCGATGCCGAATCGGGTGCTGGCCTCGAGTTGGGAGGCGGACTCCGCTTCTCCGACGCCAGCCGGCGCGTGATGGTTGAACTGAACGCCCGCGGGATGTTGGCGCACGCCGAAGGCGACTACCAGGAATGGGGACTCGGCGCTTCGGTAATGGTCAGACCCAACGCCAGCGGCCAGGGCATGACGATGAACCTGCGGTCGTCCTGGGGCGACATGGCCAGCGGCGTGGATGCGCTTTGGAACCGACACAGTTCCGAGGCTATTGTCCGCGCTGATCGTAGCTTCGCGACTCAAGTGGGCGCTCGCTACGATGCCGAGATCGGCTATGGCTTGAACGCCTGGGGCGGTCGCAACGTGCTGATGCCTTACGTCAGCGCCGGCGTAACCGACTACGGCCTGCGCGACTACCGCGTGGGAATGCGGTTGCGCGCCGACTCGACCACGAACTTCAGCTTCGAGATCGACAGGCGCGAGGGCTTGACCGCATCCCCGAATCATGGCGTAGCGTTGCGCGCCTGGATGTACTGGTAGCGGTAACGGGCGGCGGGCGCAGCAGCGTTCGCCGCCACGCGTCCTTTTGGCGGGCGCGCCATCAATGGTGGCGCGCCCATTTTTTTGCTTGTGCGGTGCGGCGCGATCTGCCGCACGCCTAACACAACGGATGGACTTGTGACGTGAGCGATCCCCTCCACAATCTGTTCGAACCCGATTCCATCGAGGCCCGCGACCTCGCCCACATACTCCATCCAACGACGAGCCTGCACGACCTCCACCGCCACGGTCCGGTCGTGCATGAACGAGCGAAAGGCATGTACTTGTGGGACAACCACGGCAAGCAATACCTCGAAGGCATGGCAGGCCTCTGGTGCACGGCACTCGGCTACGGCGAGGAGGAGTTGGCCAGGACGGCGGCGGAGCAGCTTCGCAAGCTTTCGTATTCCCAGCTATTCGCGGCCAAGACCCACGAACCGAGCGTACTGCTGGCCGAGAAACTCAAGGCAATGGTGCCCTTCGATGCCGGGCGGGTGTACTTCGGGCTATCGGGCTCGGACGCCAACGACACCCAGGTCAAGTTGATGTGGTACTACCACAATCTCATCGGTCGTCCGGAGCGGAAGAAGATCATCTCGCGTCGGGGCGGCTTCCACGGGGTCACCGTTGCGGCGGGTAGTCTCACGGGACTGGCGCCATTTCACCGGCACTTCGATCTTCCGATCCCGAACATCCTCCACACCGACTCGCCCTTCTACTACCGCGAAGCGCGGGAAGGCGAGACGGAGGACGAGTTCACCACCCGGCTTGCCAACAACCTCGACGATCTCATCGAGGCCGAGGGCCCGGAGACCGTTGCGGCCTTCATCGCCGAACCGGTCATGGGGGCGGGCGGCGTGGTCGTGCCTCCGGAGGGGTACTTCGCCAAGATCCAGGAGGTCCTGCAACGACATCGGGTGTTCTTCATCGACGACGAGGTCGTATGCGGCTTCGGGCGTACCGGCAATCCGTTCGGCGCCGACACCTTCGGCCTCCAGCCGACCACGATGAGCGTCGCGAAGGCACTGTCTTCGGCGTACCTGCCAATCAGTGCGGCCATCATTCCGGAGTTCATGTACGAGCCTTTCATCGAGGCGAGCCGCGAGGTCGGGGTCTTTGGCCACGGCTTCACCTACACCGGGCACCCGGTCTGCGCCGCCGTGGCGTTGCGCAACCTGGAACTGATGGAGGAGCGGGAGATATTCCAGCACGCGGCACGGGTCGGCGAGACCTTCCAGGCCCGCCTGCGTTCCTTCGAAGACCATCCCCTGGTGGGCAATGTTCGGGGTATCGGGTTGATCGGCGCCATCGAAATGGTGGCCGACAAGGAGACCGGTGCACAGTTTCCCGCCGAAGCAGGCGTCGGTGCGTATTGCCTCAACCGGGCATTGGAACACGGCCTGATCCTGCGCAACCTGGGTGACGCCATGGCTTTCTGTCCGCCGCTCATCATCGACGACAACCAGATCGACGAGCTATTTGGCAAGTTCGAGCGCGCGCTCTCTGAAACCCTCGAGTACGTGGCGCGACTGTAGGGGCCGCGCCGTCGGGCGCGTTTAGGGCGGCCCCTTGCATGGAACAAACGCCAAAGGGAGCCTGCGACCGTGGCGATTGTTCCATGGGTAGGTCGGCGTGGCTGGGCCGGAGGCGAACCCCGGCGCACAGCGAAGCGAAGCGCCGGGGACGGCTTTGGGGCGCTACGGGCTGGAGCTCAACTGGCGGAAGTACTCGGCGACGGCTTCGGAGTCGTAGTCTTCCTGACGCGGCTCCTCGGCGCGAACGGGTGAGCCGTCGACCTTGCGGAGTGCGATTTCCATCTGGTCGAGCTCGGCCAGCGTCAGCCGGTACAGTCGTTCCCGATTGGCATCGCTCGCGCCCAGGCCGCGATAGGCTCGTCGTGTCTGGTCAAGGTCGAGACGACCTTCCGCGCCGAGCACTTCCGCCGCCAGGGACCAGGTCGCGTCGGCGACGTCGCGCAAGTCCCGTGGATCGCCTCCCGCGCCAAGGGCCGTCAGTTGGCGACGCAGGGCTTGGACGTCGGCCACCGAGGCCGCTCCCGAAGGGTTCGCATCGGCACTCTCGAGTTGCTCCAAGGCATGACCAAGCCGGTTGCTCATTCGGTTCAGGGCGTCGTGGACCCGTCGTTCGCTACTGGCGAAGAACAAGGGTCGGCCCATTTCCAGATAGTCGGCGCCCATGGTGAGCAGGTCCACGAGGCGGCTGTCGGTCAGGTCGTCCAAGGTCCGGTCGAGCAGCCTCGTTAGGTTCTCATCGTCGCTTGAGGACTGGGCGAGTTGCGCTCGAAGCGCCGAGACGTCGTTGGCGATTCTCTCCACGTCCTCGCGCATTCGCCTCTTTGCGGCAGCCTCTTCTTCGAAGTCCGACCCGCGGTAGGTGTATGCCTTGCCTTCGCGGACCGCCTCCAATACCTCCTGCCTCAAGGCCTCTATGCGGGCCAATATGCGCGCCTGCTCATCGACCAAGGCGGTTGCCCGCTCATGTGCATCCTGCAGCGCGCCCATCAGTGAATCGCGCTGATCCTTGAGGAGTTGATCCGCCGCTTGCCGCAGGGCCGCAGCGCCTCGTCGGAACGCTTCGGCGGCCGCTTCGGAAGCCCGATTCGAATCCTCCGTGGAAAGGGACCGCTCGATGGCTTCCCGAGCGCGATCGAGGTCCGCGAGGGTGCCGCGCATGCTCGGCGGCGGGTTGTTTCCCGTGGGCGCCCGGTCTTGGGACGCTGCACCGGCTTGCGAGCCGCCTTGACGGTTGCCACGTGCCGAGGGTTGTTGGCCCGAGTCGTCGGCAAGCTGGTCCCGCGCGCGCTCGAGCTCGCGTTGCAGGCGCTCAAGTTGCCACCGCGAAAGCGGTGCTTCGGGAACACTGGATCGTTCATGGGCGCGGGCGAGTTCCTCGTTGCGGCGGGCGAGTTCCGTAAGGCGCTGCCATTCCGATTCCGCCTCCGCCTGTTCACGCCCGCCGCCACCGGGCGTTTGCGGTGTTTCGTAGCGGTTCTGCTCCGGGTCGGTCTCGAGGTCGAACAACTCGGATAGCGATCGACTGACCGAATCGCCGGAGGAACCGCTCGCGAGTGAAACGTTGACGTTGCGCAGCCCGGCCTCGGCGGTCAGCAGGTGCTGCAGCGCCCGTTGTTCCGGCTGAACCGCCTCGTCGAGCCGGCGGTTGCCGAGAATCTCGGCGGCGGCCTCCATCTGCTCCGCGGCGAGGCTGAGTTCGGCCACGTAGGGCTCCACCTCGTTGTCGTCCGAGAGCCGACGCCCTTCGGTACGTGCAACCAGGGTCTCGACCTGCTCCTTGAGGGTCCTTTGGAGAACGGCCACCAGGTCCACTTGGTCCGCAAGGTCGCTGCCCGCCCGGGTGCCGGTGTCGCGTTCCTGGATCAGGTTCCAGGTCGCGTTGAGGATCTCCCTTTGGCGATTGGAGAGTTCCTGCTCCCGTAGGCCGCCGCCGTTGCCGTTGCCTGCGCTACTGGTGCCGGTGTCGCGATAGTGCTTGTCGAACGGCCGCACGTCGACGAAGTAGAGGGCGGTTTTGGTGGCCTGTTGACGATCCTGAGCCACGGCATGGATGGACACGAGATCGCCCGGGCGGATGGCGCGTTTGTTCTCGCCAAGGCGGAAGTCCTCGAGCATGAGGGTGTGGCTGCGGCTGGCTTCACGATCCACCTCGTCGGCGTCATCCTCGATGGTCTTCCAGTCGCTGCCGTTGACGGCGTAGTGGATCGCCAGGGATTCGACGCCGAAGTCATCCTTCGCACTGAACCGAAGGACGACCTCCTCGATCGCAGTGGCCGAGCGGTCCCGCCCGGGAAAGGCGAATTCCACCGATGGCGGCTGATCGTGGATCAGATCGATCAGGTACTCGTCGCTGATCCGCACGACCTGGTCGCGATGCCGGACGGCGATGTGCCAGGTTCCCGGGCCGTCGATCATGAACTCGCCCCCGCCGCTGTCGAAACCGCGGTCTTGATCGTTGACGACTAGGAGGGCGTCGGCCAACGGGAGACTCGCCTGCACTCGAACGCCCACGCGCGTACCCTCGACGCCGGCGACATCACCGTGGTCCTGGGTGGCGCTCGGGAGGCGGGTCCAGTCGGGATAGTCGAGCGAGAGTTCGATGTCCTCGACGACGGGTAGATCGGCCACCTCGATCCGGAACCGGTCCGAGTTCAACCGGGCCGCCGTTGTCGTGCCGCCCGCGCTGACGTAGTAGTCCACGGGTTCGTTGACTGCGACCAGGACGAATTCGTGGGAACCGTCCCGGGACGAGGGCATCATGTTGGCTTGTTCCCAGGAACCGGACCCTGCGAACGAGGCGTTGACGGCAAGGATCTGGGCCGCGAAACCATGGGCCTGTGCGCGTACGAGAACGTCCGTGCCGCGGGGCACCACAACGTCGCCGGGCAGGACGATGATCTTGGGTCGCGTATCCGAGCGCAGGTCGCCCGTCCAAAGCCGTTCCGCAGGCAGTCGCCAACTCGCCGGGGCGGCGTCGTAGGTGAGATACAACGTCAATGCTGCGGCGGCGAGCACGGCAATGGGCGGCAGGAACAACCAGGTCGGTGCCGCGCGACGCGGTGGATGCGCTTTCGCGACGCCGAGGGCGTGTTCCGCCAAGTTGGGCAGCAGGGCAGGTCGCCGTTGCCGACGCGATGCGTCGAGCCAGGTAACCAGCCGACCGTCGAAGTCGGGAATGCGTCGTTCGACCTCGCGCGCCGCCCGGCGTGAACCCATGCGACGAACCACGCAGGCGACGACCGTGGCGACGGCAATGGCATAGAGCAGGACACGCGCCGCCACCATCCAACCTTGAGACGGAACCAGGTAGGCCGCGGCGGCCGCAAGCGCGACGGTCAGAACGGCCAGGATCGCGACGCCCGCGACGGCGATGCGCACGCGAGCGATCCACCCCAGGCGCAGTCGACACCGCCCGAGGTAACGCCCCATCGCCGTGTCGGGGTCGGGGATGGCGCCCTTGGATGGACTCATGCGGTTGCTCCCTTGCGCCAATAGCCTAACCACGCTTGGTCGATTCGCCCCACGTTGGCGGCCGTCGACTCGAGAAGGAGCAGAATCGCAGCAAAACCCAAGAGCCAAGGCGCGAGCGGGTGCAAGTGCTTGTCGGCTTCATCGGATTGGGATATTGCACGGATTTGTGGCCCGGCGCTCGTGGCGGCATCGATGGCCGCCTGCCAACGTTGCAGAAACTCGTTCGGAACGCTACGTAGATCCGACTCCAGGGGATCGACGTTTACCGCCATGGTCGCCTCCCGTCCCGGGGTGCGCACGGTATAGAAGCCGGGACGCGGGATCCGCACGACGGGCCGAGTCACGGTGTTGTTCAAGGACAATACGCGACGGCCATCGGAATCGAAGATCTGCACCGAGCCCGCGGGAATCGAGACGCCTTGGCCCGCGCGCGCAGCCAGTGGCAGGTTTTGCGAGAGGTAGTCGATCGCGTCCCGTACGAATCCCACGAACGCGGGCCGGAGCACCAGCGAACTCCACTCCCGGTCGAGAGCGGTGAGCAGAACGACGAGACGGCCTTTGCCGTAGTGCTTCTCCACCAGCAGCGGCGCGTCCGATTCGGATCGAACGCCGGACGAGTCGGCGGGCACCAGCGCCAGGATTGTCTCGCCGGGCGCAGCGGGCAGAGACAAGGATCGTTGTACTTCCACGCCCTGGAATGACGTTTGGGCCAGGGGATGTTCCGAGTCCACCGCGACCACGCCGCGAATGCCACCGACGATGTTGCCGATCACCATCTCGTCACCGAACGGCAGCGATGCCGCCCTCCGCAGGCGCGGACCCGCGACCAGGAGGGCTCCGCCGCCGTCGTTCAGGTATCGCTCCAGTCGGCGAAGCAAGGGGGCGGGAATCTCACCGGGGTCGACTATGATCGCGGCATCGACGGAACGTGGCCAGTCCTCGGCGCTTTCGACATGGACCGGTTCCGCTACCCCGTTGGCCTTGAGCGCTGCGTCAAGGAACGTGCGGGCGCTGGCGTCGCCGTCGCCCCCCGGCACGACGGCGACGGTTAGGGCATCGTGCGCCGGTCGCACCAGGCGGAACACGTCGTCTTCCGCGATGGCATCGCCGGTGTCGACGGCCACTTCGAAGAGCCCGCCTCGACCCTTGGAAGCGCCGTCAGGTCCCGGCTTCGAGACATCGAACCGGGCGATGGCTTCGGAATCGGCAAGCGGGGCAACACGGCTTCGGGCCGTCTCGATACCGTCAAGACGCAAGGCGACGGCGATGCCGGTCGTCTCGCCGTGGCCGGCAACGACCGCCTCCAGTTGGTCGCCCTGAACGGCGGCGGATTTGATCGCCCAGTTGTCCGTCGCCTCGCCAACCCGGTGCAGAACGGTGGGCCATCGCGTCCCCTCGACGAGCGCGTTGAACCGCGATGGCACCGCGCTTGCCTGGAAGTCCGACACCAGGTGGATCTCCCAGTCGCGTCTCCCGGGCAACGTGGCGATCAGCGCGTCGAGTCGCGTCGGCAATCCCTCGAAGTCGAACCGCGTGAACCCGGGCGTCGCGCTACGGATGTCCTGCACCAGGGTCAAGCGTTCGGCGCCCACGGCGACGTGCGACTCATCCGCGCCTTCCACGAGGCCGTTCGCGATCTCGACGGCTTGCTCCCACGCGCCGGCGCGCCGCATGGACAACGAGCCATCGACGACCACGAGCCGCACGCGATCACGTGCTTCCGGGTCGCCAAGGCCCGTCATCTCCAACACGGGCTCGGCGAATGCCAGCGTGATCGCAGCGAGTGCCGCGAGTCGAATGGCAAGGAGGATCTTGTGGGCGAGGGCGCGACGCGTACGAATGGGTTCGTCGGTCTCGCGCATGAGCATGAGCGAACTCACATCTCGCTCGGCGGCTTCCTTCATGCTCATCCGGTGCAGCAATAGCGGTATGCCAAGGGCGGCGAGACCGGCCAGGAATGCCCCGGCTAGGAAGCTCACGGCCGCCGGGCCCGAAAATGGAGATACCGGGCGAGCGCACGGTCGAGGGGTTCGTCGGCGTTGAGTCGCACGTAGTCCGCCCCGACGGCGCCGGCCTCCCGGCGGAGCGCTTCCTCGTGCGCCGCCAGGCGCCGGGGGTAGCGGGTGCGCAGATCATTGGCATCGACTTCGATGACATGCCCGGTCTCGACATCGCGCAAGGTGGCGTGGCCGCCGAACGCTCGACGCCACCGGGGCGTTCGTTCGGCGGCGTCGAGCAGGTGGAAGGCGACGAGGTCGTGGCCTCGCGATCCCAGGATCCGAAGCGAGTGGCCGAAGTCGGCGGGGTCGCAATAGAAGTCCGAGATGGCCGCGATGACGCCACGTTTGGCAAAGCGACTCGCGGCTTGGCTGAAGGCCTCGTGCCAGTCGGAACCTCCCTCGGGCGTCAGTTCGTCCAGCCGGTGGTAGATGGCTTGCAGGTTTGCCTTGCCGGTTCGCGGTGCCAAGTACGTGCGCAGACGTTGGTCGAATGCGAGGAGCCCCACCGCGTCGTGCTGTCGCGCCGCGATCAAGGCGAGGGCTGCGGCGAGATAGGCACCGTAGCGGAGTTTCGTGGGTGCGCGGTTGCCCAGGGCGGCACCGTTGGCGTGGTCGCCGAATGCGTTCATGGACGCGCTGGCGTCGAACAGGACCAGAAGGCGTGTGTTGGTCTCGCCTTCGAACAGTTTGAGGAGCGGTCGGTCGGTGCGGGCGTAGGCGTTCCAATCCACGAAACGCGGGTCGTCGCCGGGGACGTAGTCCCGGTATTCCGCGAATTCCTGGCTGAAGCCGGGGCGGTCGGTGTAGTGGGCACCGTGCAGGACCCCGTCGACCACCGTGCGCGCAACGAGTTCCAGCGAGCCAAGCTGGGCGAGTACTGCGGGTGGGATCATCCGTGCCGATCTGCGGGCACCGGAACGCGCCTCGGCTGGGCTATGGCTTGCCGAACCGGGCTCGCTCATGCGGCAGCGTTCTCTTCCGGCGAATCCCGGTCCCCCCGATCAGGCGAATCGAACGCCCTTGTGCCGGGCTCGGGGACACTGCGGGTCAATTCGGCGATCACGTCGTCGACCGATACTTCGTCGGATTCCGCCAGGTAGTTCACCTGCAACCGATGGCGGAGGACGGGAGGCGCCAATGCCTGGATGTCGCGTGCCGTTACATGGTAGCGGCCGGCAAGCAACGCCCGGGCCCGCGCCCCGAGGCAGAGATAGATCGCGGCACGCACGCTGGCGCCGTAGCGCAGGTACTTGTCGACCTGCGCGGGGGCGTCGTGCGCGCCGGGGCGCGTGGCGCGCACCAGGTTCACCGCATAGCGGGTCACATCGTCGGAGACGGGCACCTCCCGAACCAGGCGTTGGTAGTCGAGGATGGCCTTGGCGCCGGTTCTGGCGGTCACGGCTTCGTCGACGATGCCCAGTACGTTGCGTTCCACCACGGCGATCTCCTCGTCGGCGTCGAGGTAGTCGAGCACGACGTTGAACACGAAACGGTCGAGTTGCGCCTCGGGCAGCGGATAGGTGCCCTCCAGTTCAATGGGGTTCTGTGTTGCCAGGACGACGAACGGTCCGTCGAGTTCGTAGGTCTTTCCCCGGGCGGTGACCCGTAGCTCCTGCATCGCTTCGAGCAGCGCGGATTGGGTTTTCGGCGGTGTCCGGTTGATCTCGTCGGCGAGTAGAACCTGGGTGAAGATCGGGCCGGGCTCGAACCTCCAGCGACGTACTCCGGAGCCCGGGTCTTCGTCGAGGATATCGGTACCGGTCACATCGGTCGGCATCAGGTCGGGCGTGAACTGGATGCGCTTGAAATCAAGTCCTAGGGCATGGGCCAGGGTGCGCACCATGAGCGTCTTGGCGGTGCCCGGCAAGCCGGTGATGAGGCAGTGCCCGCCGATCAGCACGGAGACGAGGAGTTGGTCGATGATGGGCTCCTGGCCCACGACAATCCGCCCGAGGGCTTCCTTGATGGCCGTCATCGTGGCGTGGAAGTCGACCACCACTTCTTCGGGTGAAGCGTCGCTGGCGGCATCGTCGGTTTGCGTTTCAGTCATTCATTGATCTCGAGCAACAGGGACAGGGCATCTTCGAAACGTGGCGCGATTTCCAACGCCAGCAGGATGTGTCGGCGTGCATCTGCGGTCTCGTCGAGTCTATGGTACGCCCGCGCGAGCCGGTAATGGGCATCGGCGGCATCGTGGGGGTCCAAGGACTTCGCGGCCAGGTACTCCTGCAGCGCGTCGCGGGGTTCCCCCGCAGCGAGGAGGCCATCGCCCAAGCGCATCCGGTTCTCGATGGCAAGCGGCGCGACCAAGGCGAGGGAACGACGTACGGCGAGCGCATCTTCATGCCGCCCGGCATCGTCCAACCACCCGGCTAGGCGATCGAGCGTGGTGGGAGACCGGCCACCGGCGTGCCAATAACGCATTAGTGCCGCGACGGCGGCGTGTCGATGTCCCTGGCGTTCAGCGGCGTCGGCGAGCACAGGGTATGGACTGTTGGGTCCGACCGCATTGGGATAGTTCTCCGCCGCGCGTCGGGCCGAGCGCGCGACAGCCACCCAATCGTCCTTCGACGCCAGGTTGGCCGCCTCTTCCATGGCCGCCTCGAAGGCGGCCGGGTCGATTCCCGCGAATCGCTCGTCGAGGTAGGCGGCGAATGCCTCGTCGACGGCTTCGGGGGCGACCCCGAGTGCGGACTCCAAGGCGCCGACGGTGTCCCTGCCGTCGCGGTAGGCGTCGAGGACCCGTGACAGGGCCGCTTGGCCGTAGGCGTGCGCGATGAATTCGCACAGGAGTCCCGCCTGGTTGTAGGAGACCATGACCTGCCCCGGGTACTTGGGCCGAATGAAGCCTTCGTCGAGCACCGCGACCGGGAGCATCTCGGCTTCGCGGTGGGCCTCGACGACGCCGATGGGCATCGCGCGGTAGCGGGCGGCGCCTTGGGCGGCCTCGTCGGCGTGGAAACGACTCGGGCCGGTCTGCCACTCCTCGAACACGGACACGCCTTCGCTGAACCAGCGGGAGACGAGGTTGTTGGTCGCCCCGAGGGTGATGACGTGGGCGACTTCGTGCCAGAGCGCACTTGCCCAGTCGAAGCCCTCCTCGATGCTACGGGCAGCGGGACTGTCCATGAGCACGACGTCGCCGAACGCAACGCCCAGGACGCCGATGCCCGGTAGACCGGACGTCCGGACGGCGAAGTCCTGGTGGCGCGGATAGAGTTCGACCACCACCGGGTAGTCGGGAACGTAGCCGTAGCGTTCGCCGACGGTGGCCACGGCGTCCACGACGAGGCGCCGGACGTACCCGGAAAGCGCCCCGGACTCGTCGGGATGCATGCGCAGGATCACGTCGTCCCCGACCAGCGCATCCCAGCCGTCCAAGCTGTCCAGAAGGCGAAGCGTGTTGACCACTTCAACGTTGTAGGGGTCACCGTCATGGGCGCGGGTAAGCGCCCGCCGAGCTTCGTCGAAGCGGTTGACGCGCAGTAGATTGATGCCGAGGGTGGCGTGTGCGGTCCACAGTGTGGGGTGGACTTCAACGGCGCGCTCAAGCGCCGTGATGGCTTCGCGATAGCGTCGCGTGATGATGTAGAAGTGGGCGACGGTCTCGAATAGTTCGCCGTAGCCGGGGTGGATGTCGAGCGCCTCGGCTTCCCAGGGGCTCGGCGCCGAACCGCGAAGGTGGTCGATGGCGGCCCCGAGGGCCATCGCCTCGAGCCGGAGTCGAATGTCGTCGCTTTCCAGGGGCGCTTCGAGCATCTTGGCCGCCGCCTCGTCGTCGCCGACCTCCAGCGCCAGTCTGGCTGCCAGCAACTTCGCCCGGAGGTTGTCGGGATTCGCGGCGAGGACATCCTCGACGATCTTCTTGGCGCGGGCTTCGAAACGACCGAGGGCGACTCGTGCCAGTCCCAACCTCGCGGCAACGTTGTCCGGATCGATGGCCAGCGCTTCGCCGAACAGGGCCTCGGCGTCCGCCACTTGGTAGGTGGACAGGAACAGCTCGCCCCAGCGCACCTTTACCGCTGCATCGCCGGGTGCGGCCTCGACGGCGGTACGGAACGCGCGGTTGGCCACCTGGACGTTGCCGAGGGCCCAAGCCGCTTCGGCGCGGATCGCGGCGGATGGGTTCGACAGGAGGTCCAGGTAGCAGGTGCGAGCGGCTTCGCGGTCGCTAATCTCCAGCTGGCGACACTCCCCAAGCGGATCTGCGTGGGCGACCATCGCGACCGCCATCGCAAGCAAAACAGACACCGTACGCATCAGCGATCGACATCCTCCCTGAAAGCGGCATCGACTTCGTCGGGGTCTTGCTGGTGGGCCTTCAGTTGCTGGTCCACCGTCGCGAGTTCCATCAGAAGATCCTGCAGCCGCGCGAAATAGTCGTCGTCCGTGAGCACGCGACGGTCCGCCTTGAGAGCGTCGATGGCGTTCGTGAGTTCCTCGACGCGACTGGCTAGGTGAACGACGCCAGGTTCGACGCGTTCCGAGGGGGCGATCCGGCCAACGATGAACAGACCCGCATCGCCCTCCAGGCGGGGATGTTCGGTCACCATGAGCTGTTGATCCTCGTAGAACCCCGCCACCGCGCGCTCGGCGAATCGAAACGCCTCCTCCGCGGAAATCCGTCGGTCCTTGTCGATGTCCGCCCCGGGAGCGTCGAGGGCATCAGTCCAGAACCCGCCGAACAGGCTCGCATCGCGCTCACGGCCATGGCGGGTGGCCGTGATGACGGTACGTCCTTCCTGGTGTAGAGGTTCTTGCGCGGCGCCGCTCGCACTGGTGGCGATGACAACGAGTTGCCGCCTAGCGGCTACCGGGGCAAGCCAGGCTGCGAGATCCGCCGCGGTGGGGTCCGGCCCCGGAACGTTGAAGCGATAGTGTTCGCCGTCGAACGTGCCGTGGCCGTACAACTGGACGATGACGGCATCGGCTTTTGCCGATTGCTTGACGATTCCGACGAGGGCGTCACGAATCGCCTCCCGCGTGGCATCGCCTTCGGTGAGCAGTGTGACCTCTGTGCCCGGCGCCTCGGCGTTGCGTGCGCTCGCCTCGCCTTGCGCCTCGAAGGCGCGGGCGTATTCGGCCTCGCCGCCGAGTCCCGTGACCACAAGCATCCGCGTCCTAGGCGCGGCTGGGGAAGAAGGCGCGGCCTCGGCATTGGTCGCGGACTCAGCGCCCTGCCCGATGTGGCCGGCGGCGATTGCGATCCACACGGCCAGGACAGTGCCGGTATGACGTGCGTAACGGGTCATGGCCTGCACCGGGATACGGGAACCCCGAAAACACCGAGTCTGTCCGATTGGCGACACGTCCGGCAAGCGTCCCCGATCGTCAAATCCCGCCCCAATACTGCCGTAGCGACCACTCGACGCACTTCAGCGCCATCAGGAGCAAGTAAAGGAACGGCGCGTTCCACAGCGGCATTTGCTGCTGCTCGTGAATGCCGGCTTGGCTGAAGGCAAGGGCGTTGCCGAGCCCCGAAAGGTCGTCCGGTTGCCAGTAGGCACCTCCCGTCGCCTCGGCGAGTCGCCTCAGCAAGGTCTCGTTCAGCGCCGCCCCGAACTGTTCAAGGTTGGTTTCGCCGACCCGCGCCAAGGCCGCCAACGAGTCCGGCCGAGCCCCTTCGGACGTGGCGGCGGGCCCGGACAGTCCGGCCACCTCGACCCGGTAGATTCCCGGCGTCGTGGCCGGAATGGTCTCGCCGAAGACGGGTTCTCCGGGGATGCGCGGCAGGGCGACATCGAACGACTCGCCGTCGGGAGAGGTCACCCGGGCGGCAATGGCCGTGTCGGTCAGCGGTTCATAGAGTGGGTTCTTCAATGCCACGCGTACCGTCAGGACATCGTCCTCGCCCGCCACCGACAGCCGTCGGCGCGGCAACGCCGCGCCCGCGAATTGGCGGATCAGTTGGCGCCAGAACAGGGAGTGCCGCGAGTCCTCCGGCGGTGTGCGCATCCGCCATCGCCATGTGGAGGCCGTGGCGAGCACCCCGGTTCGGCCGTAGCCGTAGGGTTGTGTGACGAGCAGGGGTTTCCCCGCACTGCCCCGCACCACGACGTCGGCGCCTCGGCGTACGACCCCGCCGAGGGCCTCGAGAATCACCGTGGCACCGACCTTGGGTGCCCCGAGGTGTTGGTAGTCCGCAAGCATCGGCAAGGTCTCCCAGTTCCGTTCGCGGGACCCGGGCCCGCCGACGTCGGTGAGCACGGACCGCAGGCCGGCGTCCGTAGGGTGTGCCGCGTAGTTGCCTCGCGTGTACGAGGAGATGGTGGGGGGCCTGGCGATGGCGACCGGCAATGCCTGGGCCAGCGGCTTCACGTCCCAACCGCCGTTGTCCAGTGCATGGCGACCCGCGATTGCGAGCAGCCCGCCGCCGCGTTCGGCGACGAAACGGGCCAGCCACTCATGTTGCTCGTCGTTGAGGGACGTGGCCGGGAGGCTTCCGATGATGACCATGTCGTAGCGGTAGAGGGCTTCGAGGGAGTCCGGGAACCCGCTGGCAAGTTCGTCGGGGTCGGACGTGCCCTGGCGGTAGGTCTTGCGGGGCGTGGTGCGCAGCCAGGTAACCAGTTGGATGTCGTCATCCTCGTCCACGGCCCGGCGGAGGAACTTGAACTCCCAGCGCGGCTCGCCTTCGAGGTACAACACCCGGTGCCGCTCGTGGGCGACGTCGAGGAGCAGCGATTTCCGATTGTTGTCGGGCAGGGGGTCGCCCGACGGCGTGTCGAGTGCCACCGTCAACTCCTTCAGACCCGGGGCGCCGCTGGGGAAGACGATCTCCTTGGCGATGGTGGAGGCCGTGGAATCGAGGACCAACGATTCGGAAGCCAGGACGGACTCGCCGTCTAGCACGCGAAGGCGGATCTCACCCGTTGCGCGGTTCAGCGACTGGCGGATGAGCAGACGAGCGGCGATCTGGGTGTTCGGACTCGCTCTCGACGGCAGGACCAACTCGGCGAGTTCGACGTCGCCGGGAATCTCACGTGGCCCGATGCCCACCGCGTGCACGGGAACGCCCGTCTCGGTGAGCGCATCCCAGCCGAGGCTGCCCCCGTTGTGCACGCCGTCGGTGAGCACGATGACGGCCGCGAGGGCGCCTTGGTCGTAGTGGGTGGCGACATCGACGACCGACTCGAGCAGCCGCGACCGGACGCCGTCGGCGTGTAGATCGGCGACGGTATCGGCCTTCGCCAGGGCATCGCTGAACTGGAACACCGCGATGTGGGAGTCTTGGCTTGCGGCGTGGATGTCATCGCCCACCAAGCGCTTCGCGACGGCCAAGCGCGTCTCGCCGTTCGTACTCCCGGCCGGCAGGGCCATGCTCTCGGAGGAGTCCACGAGTACCGCCACCGTATTTGCCCCCGGTGCCAGGCGCGTGACTTGGAGCACGGGTTGGGCGAGCAGCGTCAACACGAGGGCCACGGCCGCGATCTGCAGAAGATGGATGGTCGCCCGGCGCGCCAGCGTGAAACGCGCAAGGCGGTGACCGAAAGCGATGCTTAAGCCGACCAGCACCACGGCAGCGCCCCACCAGAGCACACCGAAGTCGCCGGCGAACGCCAAGTCTCCCTGCGCGAACGCCTGACGCGGGTACTTGAACAGCCATTCGAACCCCATGGGCCTAGCGAGGCCTCGCCTCGAACCGCCAAGAGCCGTAGTCGCGATCCTGCCGCACCCGCCAGGGCGCGCCGTTGCGCTGTCGAGAGAACCAACGCCCGTCTTGAACGCGGGCGAGGGCGCGTCGCTTCGGACGCGATGTCCTCGCCCCTACGAGGTCTCGCGAATGCATTCCGACCGTCATGACCCGCTCGAGGGCACTACACTAGTGTGAGAGCGCGTAGACGATCACGTTGATGCCGACACGGTACGACTTGGTGGAAAAGTTCTCGAAATACCACTCGCCGTAGGACTCGCGCTCCCAGCCGTCGGCGATGTCCGTGTTGTGCGTGGCGATGACCATCAACCGGCCGTCATCGTCCGTGTACGCCCGAATGGAAGGTGTCTTCATGGAGCCCGTGGGCGAACGGTGCTCGAAGGAAGGCTCCGTGGTTCCCCGGCCCCACCGGGCATAGTCGCGGGCGGGAATCTGGGGCATTTCCTCGATGTCGAAGACGGTGTGGAAGATCGGATGTTCGATAGGGAGCGTGATCCAACGCTTTCCGGGGAGGACTTCGCTCATCGCGCGTTCCAAGCTTGCCCACTCGGCGTCTCCCCAGAAGTCGTCCACCCACAGGAAGCCACCGTTGGCCAGGTAGGTTCGCAAGGCATCGGTTTCGAGCTTGGAAAGCTCCATGTAGCCGACATCCGACATGAAGATCAGCGGCGAATCGCCGAGGTGGGGGTCCGTGAGGCGGCGTTGCAGGGGAACGGGGGACGCGACCACCGAAGTCAACTCGTTGAGGCGCTTGGCGAAGTTCTGCTCGGCTTGCGGGAAGTCCGTCTCCCAGCGTTCCCACCAGCGTCCATCGTAGAAGTAGTAGGCCTGGCGCGGGCCGCCCATGCTGTCGTATTGGATCCGGGTCAGCCACAGTTCATTGCGGTCGAGCACGATGCCGTTTTCGTCGGTGTAATCGATTTCCTGTGCGACCATTGGCCCGGCGAGCAACGCCGTGCCGGCGACGAGCAGAAATCGGGCGGTCATGCCCATCGGGGCCTCATCTTCGGGTGGCAGTCGGTTGAGGGTTCACTTCGGCGGGTACTTCTCGAGCGCTTCCTCGTTGGGTTGGGTTCCCCAACCTGGCGCTTCGTCAAGGTGGAGATGACCATCGCGAATGTCGGGTTCCCGGGTGAACAGCTCCGCATCCCACGGCAGCCGGTCGATATCCGTTTCCATGATGCGGAAGTTCGGTGTCGCCGCGCACATGTGCGCCGCCATCATGGTCGCGAGATGGCCGTAGTAGTTGTGAGGGGCGATGTTGACCTGGTGCGCTTCCGCCGCCGCGGCGATCTTCATGGACTGCCAGACACCGTTCCAGACCGCGTCGATGATCGCCACGTCCATGGCCCGCAGCCGGAAATAGGGCAGGAAACTGTAGAGCGTGATCAGCGACTCGCAGGAACTGATGGTGTGCGGACTGGCTCTTCGCACGTCCGCCAACGCCTCGGCATGAGGCGTGTCGATCTCGGCCCAGAACAGGTCGTAGTCGGCGATGGACCGCAGGATACGCAGGTAGCCCTCGGGCTTGGCGTTGTAGTTGAGGTCCAGCAGGATATCCATGTCGTCTCCGGCGCCGTCCCGAAAGGCGTCGAGATGGGCTCGCAGTTGCCTCAATACATGGCGGTCCACGTTCTGATCGGGCGCGTGCGGGTACCCGAAACCCGGTGACCAACCCCGAACCTGGCTACCGCTGTAGTCGAAGACATTGGTCTTCAAGGCAGTGAAACCGCGTTCGCGCACTTCCTCGCCCAGCGCCCGGATCCCGCCCAAGTCGGTCACCGCCGGTGGATAGAAGTCGGGTCTCGCGATGCGCCACGTGCCGCAGTGCGACCAGTACACGCGAATCGAATCGCGCACCTTGCCGCCTAGCAGGTCGTGGCACGGAACGCCCAGGGTCTTGGCCTTGGCGTCCAGCAACGCGTTCTCGATCGCGCCGATGCCCATCGCCATGACGCCGGACATCGACTGCCGGGCCCGGGCATGAAGCCGGGCGTAGACGCGTTCGACATCGTGGACACGCTCGCCGACCACCATGCCGGCAAGCCGTTCGATAACGGCGGTTACGCCGATGGCCCCCTGGTGCTCGTCGTATTCGCTCCAACCCACCACGCCGTCTTCCGTGGTGATCTTGACGAAGTGATAGTTGCGCCAACCGGCATCGCAGTGCCGCGTCTCGACGGTTCTTACGATCACTTGAGCTCGGGCTCCGCGTCCGGTGGAGCGCCATCAAACCACAATGGCCGTCCATTTGCTTCCGCTTCATTGGCACTGCCATGGCTGACCTGCACCCGTTGAAGGTGCGCAGCCAACGCGGATCGTGCGGTTCGACGAGCAACTGTCGCCGATGCAACGCTAGCCGACTTGACAACGGACCCTTGGCAACGGTTCGAGACGCCAGATCCCTTCGCCGTGTCTCGGACGCTGGAAGCCTGATAGGCTTTCCCGTAAGCGCAACCTGCCAAGAGGAACCATGTCCGACAAGACCTACGACACGATCACTTACCAAGTCGACGGCACGCTCGCCACCGTCACGCTGAACCGGCCCGAGAGCATGAACGGCATCACGCCCACCCTCATGAGGGAACTCTACGAATGCCTGAACGATGTGGCCGGCGACCCCGACGTCCGGGTGGTGCTCTTCACCGGCGCGGGACGCGCCTTCTGCCCGGGCGTCGACCTCAAGGCGTCCACCAGCGGCGAGAACCAAGAGCCCAACCGGCGCGAGTACTTCCACATCACCACGCTCCTTCACGAGATGCCGAAGGTCACCATCGCCGCCGTCAACGGCGCCTGCGCCGGTGCGGGATTCGGCTGGGCCTGCGCCTGCGACCTGCGCTACGCCACCGAGCGCGCGATGTTCAACTCGGCGTTCCTGGGTGTGGCGATCTCCGGCGACATGGCGGGCCCTTGGCTGCTGCCACGCATCGTGGGCTCGACCAAGGCGCGGGAGCTCTTCTTCATGTCCCAGAAGTTCGATGCCACGGAAGCAGAGCGCATCGGCCTGGTGTTGAAGGCCTTTCCGGACGACACCTTCCGCGACGAGGTTCAGGCCATCGCCGAACGGCTCTCGAAGTCCGCGCCGCTTGCCATCGGTGAGATGAAGAAGAACTTCATCAACGCCGAGAACATGCCGCTCAAGGACTACATCGAACTGGAGACCGAACGCCACTCGCGGACGGGCGGCAGCGAGGATTCCCGGGAGGCGTTCCGGGCATTCGTCGAGAAGCGCGAGCCGCGTTACGTGGGGCGTTGAGCGCGCCGGAAGGCGTCAAGCCACGCGTTGCCTGACCGTTTGCGTGCAGGCGGGGTTGTCGAGTACCAAGGCGCCGTCCTCGATCGGGGCACGGGTGAGTTTCTTGTCGATCGCGTAATCCTGGGCGTGTCGCCAGGGATGCCGGTCGCCTTGTTTGGGGAATAGGTGCATCGACCGTTGCATGTAGCCGGACGAGAAATCGTCGATCCATGGCCGCCTCGGCATGTCCCGGTCTTCCTCGCGTAACCGCGGTGTGCACTGTCGCATGCCCGTCGCGGCCATGCGGTTCAGTAGACGGCAGACGTAGCGCGCCGTGAGGTCGGCCCGGAGCGTCCACGACGCGTTGATGTAGCCGAAGGTCTGCACGAGGTTCGGCACGTCCGAGAACATCATGCCCTTGTAGATGGTGGTGTCGGGGAAGTTCACCCGCTTGCCGTCGACGGTGAACGAAACGCCGCCCATAACGGCGAGCTTGAGCCCCGTTGCCGTGACGATGATGTCGGCGGGCAACTCACCACCCGAGGCGAGTTCGAGGCCGCTCTCGGTGAAGCGCTCGACCCGGTCCGTCACGACTTCGAGCGAGCCCGACCTGATGGCGCGGAACAGATCGGCGTTGGGAATCAGGCACAGACGCTGGTCCCACGGGTTGTAGCGCGGGGTGAAGTGGGTTTTCACATCGTAGTCCGGCCCGAGGTGGCGCCGCACCAGGCCGAGAAGCTGGCGCTTCACCTTGTCCGGGCGCACCCGCGTCTGCCGGTAGAACATCCCCTGCAGGGCGATGTTCTTCCACCGCGTGATGGCGTAGGCGAGTTTCGTCGGTAGCCACCGGCGCAGCGTATTGGCCAAGGCATCCACATCGGGCCGGGAGATCACGTACGTCGGTGATCGTTGCACCATCGTGACCGAGGCGCCGGAATTGGCCATCGCCGGGGCCACGGTCATGGCGGTGGCGCCGCTGCCGATGACGACGACCCGCTTGCCGGTGTGGTCGAGCGTATCCGGCCAGAACTGCGGGTGCAGGATCCGACCGCCGAAGTCGTCCCGCCCCTCGAAGTGGGGCGTGTGGCCCTCTTCGTACTGGTAGTAGCCGCTGCACATGTAGAGGAAGTTGCCGGAGATCTCCGTCGCCCCGTCCCCCGCACGGTCGACGGCAACGGTCCAACGGGCCTCGTCGCTGTCCCAGCGTGCCGAGCGGACGCGGTGACCGAACCGGATCCGGTCCATCAAGCCGTTCTCCCGGGCGGTCTCGCGTACGTAGTCGAGGATCGCGGGACCGTCGGCGATGGCCTTGGCATCGGTCCACGGCTTGAAATCGTAGCCGAGCGTGTGCATGTCGCTGTCCGACCGCACGCCGGGATAGCGGAACAGATCCCAGGTCCCGCCGATCGAATCGCGCGCCTCCAGAATGACGAATGACCGGCCGGGGCATTCCCGCTTTAGGTGGCAGGCGGCACCGATGCCGGACAGACCGGCCCCGACGATGATGACGTCGTAGGGGCGATGCAATCGCGCCCGCGAGGGCGGACTGTCGCCCGCCTTGGCTTCCATCGATCCCTCAGCGGTTCAAGCGGTAACCGTCCAGCGGTTCGCCATCCACCGTCACCCGGTGCATCAACCGCCGTTCACCCGGATAGTCGTTCAGCGCGTGGTGCCACGTGGCGCGGTTGTCCCAGAACGCCACGCTGCCGACTTCCCACTGGAACCGGCAGGTGTGCTCCTCGGACTGCGCCACCTCGTAGAGGTAGGTGAGCAGCGGTTGGGATTCTTCGACGGTCCAGCCGTCGATACGCACCGTGAATGCCGGATTGACGTAGAGCGCGGCACGAGACGAGCGAGGATGCCGAATCACCATGGGGTGAACGGCGTCCTGGGTCGCCTTGTCCTGATTGAAGAAGCGCTCGTCGCCGCCCCGGGCGTAGGCACCCTCCGCCCCGAATACATGCCGGGACGAATGCACCGCGTTCAACCCCTCGAGCGTCCGCTGCAATCCGGGCGACAATGCGTCGAACGCCTTGTACATGCTCGCGAACAGGGTGTCGCCACCCTTTGCGGGCACTTCGAGGGCATAAAGCATCGAACCCAAGGCTGGTGCGTCGTCGTAGGAATGATCCGTGTGCCAGACGCCGCCAACGTTGACCTCGTGCCGGGGTTCCTTCAGCACCATCGCCACCTGGGGCTGCTCGGGCACGGGCGTGAAGAAACGGTTGACGTTGATGGGGCCGAAACGCTTTGCCGCCGCGAGCTGCTCATCGGGCGAGAGCGTCTGGTCGCGCAGGAACACCACGCCGTACGCTGCCTGCGCATCCGCGACGGCTTCCACCTCGGCATCGGACATGGCGTTCAAGTCGATGCCGACGATCTCCGCGCCGCATCCGGTGTCGGTGGGGACGATTCGCATTCTGTAGGTGCCTCCCGGGGACTTCGATCCAGAGGGTGAGAATGCCACAACGTACCACGCGAACTCACACCCGCGTTGTCGTCGCGTCCCTTCAACCGACGAGCGGCGCCGCGTCTTGGGCCAGGGAGGCGAGTTGCCCCAGTTTCGGAAGCAGAAAGCGGGCGAAGACGAACAGGCCGCCGACTACGGCGCCCAGAACGGTGGTGACGACGCCGGTGAGCCAGCCGATTACCCGGAGCGCTACTCGAAGCTTCGTCTCGCTCCGCTCCACCCTGTCGTCGGCGATGGCATTCTGGATGCGCTCGAACCTCTCATCGACGCGCTCGAACCGTTCATCGATGCGCTCGAACCGTTCGTCGATGCGGTCGAACTTCTCATAGATGCGGTCGAACTTCTCATCGATGCGGTCGAATCTTTCGGCGACTTCGGCGCGGACCGCGTCGAGCGTTGCGCTCATCGCGGTGAGCGTCTTGTCGACGTGCTCGTAGTGCACCTCGAGCGCGGTGATTCTCTCGGCTTGGGTGGCCATGGACGTAGTCCCCGACGCGGATGCCTTCGCTTTAGAGCCGGACACGCGACGAGAATACCTCGCACGGGGCCACATGTGAAGGAATATGATAAATTTCTTTAACTAAAACAAAGGATTACGAACAAATGTGTGCGAGTGGTGCGCCGCTCGCCGACTGTCGCTATGCGCCCGAGTCGGGGATAATTGGCCGATGCTCGTACAGACGACAATGAATGTGCGGCTCTGGTAGCGAGCCGCCGCGCAAGTTCTGATGCGCTACGTAGCCCTCGACCTAGAGGTCGGCAAGCGAACCGAGCGAATCAACGCCTTGGCTGCCGTCGACTCCGACGGCCGCTCTTTCGTTCGCACCAAGCTCCGGGGCGCCAAGCTGAGCGATGCCCTGCGCGAACTCGACGACTTCGCCGAACAGGCGGAAATCATCCTTGGCCACAACCTGATCCACTTCGACCTGCCGCACCTGCGCGCGGCGGCACCGGATCTTCGGCTGCTCGGTCGCCCGGCCTTGGACACGCTCATGCTGAGTCCACTTGCCTTCCCGAAGAACCCGTACCACCGCCTGGTCAAGCACTATCAGGATGGCGACCTGGTCCGCGAACGACGAAACGATCCGGAGCACGACGCCCGGCTCGCGCTGACGCTCTTCGAAGACGAACGCACCGCACTCGGCAGGTCCGGTTCGGACCTGCTGCTCGCCTGGCACTGGTTGACGTCGTGCCGCAGTGACCTCGCGGCGTTCGATGCGTTGTTCAGGGCGTTGCGCTCCTCGCCTCGGCCATCCGACCACCAAGCAAGGGACGCCATCGATCGTCTGCTCGCGGGAAAGGCTTGCGCCACCCGGGGCGGTGCCATCGTCTCGTGTGCTGGCGAACAGGGCTGGCCGCTCGCCTACGTGTTGGCGTGGTTGTCCGTCGCGGGAGGGAACTCCGTGATGCCGCCGTGGGTTCGGCACCAGTTCCCGCAAGCGGGCAAGCTGCTCGCCGAGTTGCGCGACCGCGCCTGCTCGGCGACCGATTGCGGATGGTGCCGTGAAATGCACGACGCCGGCTCGGAACTCCGCCGCTGGTTTGGTTTCGACGACTTCCGCGCCGAACCGGCCATGCCCGGCGGTGGATCGATGCAGCGTGCCATCGTCCAGAAAGCGATGGCGGGCGAACATGTTCTAGGACTTTTGCCGACGGGCAGCGGCAAGTCCCTGTGCTACCAGGTGCCCGCCCTGTCGCGCTACCACAAGACCGGGGCGCTGACAGTCGTCATATCGCCCCTAGTCGCCCTAATGGCGGACCAGGTTGCCGGACTGCAGAACAAGGGCATCGCCTCCGTGGTCACCGTCAACGGCATGTTGTCCATGCCGGAACGCGCCGACGCCCTCGACCGCATCCGGCTCGGCGATGCGGCGATAGTTCTGACATCGCCCGAGCAACTGCGCAACCGCGGGGTGGTGGAGTCCATCAAGCAGCGCGAGATCGGCTCCTGGGTCCTCGACGAAGCCCACTGCCTGTCCAGTTGGGGCCACGACTTCCGCCCGGACTACCGCTACGTGGGCCGGTTCATCCGCGAGCGCTCCGCCGGCGAACCACCGGCACCCGTCGTCTGCCTGACCGCCACGGCGAAACCCGCCGTCGTCGAGGACATCCTGCGCCATTTCCGCGACGAGGTCGGCATCGAGCTTGAAGTCTTCAACGGCGGGGCACAGCGGGACAACCTGACCTTCGAGGTCGTTCCCACGAGTCCGGCGGAGAAGCTCGCGCACATCGACGATCTGCTCCGTCACCACCTGCCCGCAGACTCGGACGGCGGTGCCATCGTCTATTGCTCCGCGAGGAGACGGTGCGAGGAGGTCGCCGAGTACCTCGCGGCCAAGCGCTGGTCCGCCGCGCATTTCCACGCCGGTCTTCAACCGGAGCGCAAGAAGCAGGTCCAGGACGACTTCATCGAGGGCCGGCTACGCATCATCGTGGCGACCAACGCGTTCGGCATGGGCGTCGACAAGCCGGACGTGCGGCTCGTCGTGCACGCCGACATCCCGGGCTCGCTGGAGAACTACCTCCAGGAAGCGGGCCGCGCCGGTCGGGATGCCGAGGCGGCGAGTTGCGTGCTTCTCTACACGTCGGACGACGTGGAACGCCAATTCGGGCTTGCCGCACGCTCGCGACTCACCCGGCCGGAGATCGACGGGATCTGCCGGGCGTTGCGTAACCTGAAAACGAAGAACGACCGCGGCGGGCGCGGCCGGAACAGCGAAGTCGTCGCGACCCCGGGCGAGATCCTGCTCGAGGACGACGAGCACGCGTTCCGAAGGGACACCCACACCGACGACACCCGAATCAAGACGGCCATCGCGTGGCTCGAAGACGCCCGCCTAGTTCAGCGTGACGAGAACCGCGCCGAGATCTTCGCCTCCTCGCTCCTGGTCAGCACCCTCGACGAGGCCAAGGAACGCCTTGCCAAGATCGACGAAGGCCGACGTGCGCCGCTCGTCAGGATCGTCGAAAGGCTGATCAACGCGCCCATCGACGAGGGCGTCTCCACCGACGAACTGATGGCCCTGTCGGGCTTGAGCCGGGACGGCGTTCGCAACGCGCTCTACGACCTCGAGCAACTTGGCATAGCCAACAACGACACCACGCTCACCGCCTACATCCACGAGGGCATCGAACGCTCGTCGCAGCATCGCCTTGAGGGCGCAGTCGCACTCGAAGGCGCGCTCGTGGATCGCATGCGGGAACTCGCACCGGATCTCGTATCCCAGGAAACGCCTTCAGTGCTGCATTTGCGGCCCGTCACGCAGGCGCTCAAGGACGACGGCCACGAAGGGGCGCTGCCGCTCCTGGTCCTCCGCCTGCTGCGTAGCATCAGCATGGACGGACGCGGCGAAGACGGCCCCGGCAGTATCGACCTGCGCCAGCTAGACCGCGATCGTGTCGCCGTCAAACTCAATCGCGACTGGCCGGACCTCCAGGAAACGGCCCGCCGGCGACGTTCGGCCGCGGAGGTGCTCCTCAAGCATCTGCGCGAGCAGCTCAAACCTGGCGTGCAGCGTGCCGATCTCCTGGTCGAGACCACCCTCGGCAAACTCCTCAAGTGCATCGAGTCGGACCTGGAACTCCGGAGTTGGGTCCGCGACCCGCGCAAGCTCCTCGACCGAGCCTTGCTCTGGCTGCACGAACAGGAGGTCATTCGCCTCAACAAGGGCCTCGCCGTGTTCCGCCCGGCGATGACCATTCGCGTGGAGAAAACCCGGCGGCGATTCGGCCGCACGGACTTCGCCCCGCTGGAACTGCACTACCAGGAACAGGTGCTGCAGATCCACGTCATGGAGGAGTTCGTCAGCCGCGGCCTCGACGCCATCGCCGCTGCCCTGCAACTGGCGATGGACTACTTCGCCCTGGACCGGGCCACGTTCCTGCGCCGCTGGCTGCCGGATCGCACGGATCTGGCGCGCCAGACCACGCCGGAATCCTGGCGGGCCATCGTCGAGAGCCTGAACAACCCGACGCAGCGGCGCATCGTCGCCGACGATCGCGAGCAGACCAACGTCCTCGTGCTGGCCGGCCCCGGTTCCGGCAAGACCCGCGTGTTAGTTCACCGCATCGCCTACCTGCTGCGCGTGCGACGGGAGGATCCCCGCAGCATCGTGGCACTCGCCTACAACCGCCACGCGGCCGTGGAGATCCGCCGCCGCTTAGACGAACTCGTTGGCGCGGACTCCCGGGGCGTCACCGTTCTCACCTGCCACGGCATGGCGCTTCGCCTAACCGGCACCCACCTCGCCAATCGACCGGCGCTTGCCGACGAGGACTTCGGCGAACTCCTTAAGGAAGCGACCGCCTTGCTGCGTGGCGAGGATTTGCCGCCCGAGGAGGCGGACGAGCAGCGCGAGCGACTGCTTGCAGGCTTCCGCTGGATCCTCGTCGACGAGTACCAGGACGTCGACGAGGACCAGTATCAACTGATCTCCGCCCTGGCCGGCAGGACGCTGACCGGCGGCGAGCGCAAGCTGACGCTGTTCGCCGTGGGCGACGACGACCAGAACATCTACGGCTATGCCGGGGCGTCGGTTAAGTACCTGCGGCGTTTCGAGGAGGACTACAAGGCCAAGACTGTCTACCTGACCCAGAACTACCGCTCGACCGGACACATCATCGACGCCGCCAACGCGTGGATATCGTCGGCCCGCGAGCGGATGAAGTCGGAGCACCCCATCGAGATCGACCGCTCGCGGCGCAGAAAGCCGAGAGGTGGCGACTGGGAATCACGCGATGCGGTGGGCCGGGGCAGGGTGCAGGTCCTGCGCGTACGCGGCGACGATCGTTCCCAGGCAATAGCCGCCTTGTCGGAACTGCGCCGCCTGGCGGGCCTGGCGTCCGATTGGGACTGGCGAACATGCGCCGTGATCGCCCGCGAATGGCGCTATTTGGACCCGCTGCGCAGCCTCTGCGAACGTGACGGCGTCCCCGTGCAAGTGGCGCGTGAGGACACGTCGTTCTTCTGGCGCCTGCGCGAGGTCCGAAGGCTGCGCGACTGGCTCGGCACGCTCGCCAACGGCTTGGTCACCGGGGACGCACTCCGGACCTGGCTCGCCGAACAGCCGGACGGGGACTGGTCGGACGTGCTGGCGGAAGCCCTCGACGACTACCTGCTGGAAACCGGCGGCGCGGAAACCTCGGTCCAGGCGTTCACCGCCTGGCTTGCGGAGTGGGGCCGCGACTTTCGCCGGCGTCAGACCGGGCTTTTGCTCGTGACGGCGCACTCTGCCAAGGGACGGGAATTCGACCATGTGGTCATACTGGACGGCGGCTGGGGACAGAACGACCCCGGCTACCGGATCCGGCTGTCGGACGAGGTGCTGCGGCTCTACTACGTCGCCATGACCCGCGCCCGTCAAACGTTGACGCTCTTGAGGATGTCGAGGGCGAACGTCCTTCAGCTTCGGGATCCCGGGCTGGCGCAGCATCGCGGCGGCGACTATTGGTCGCAGGAGATGCCCGCCCTCGTCCACCGCGAACACGTCGTCCGCACCCAACCGCCTCCAGAGTTAGACATGCGCTACGAACCGTTGGACCTCAAGGATGTCGACCTAGGGTTCGCGGGAAAGCACTGGTCGAAGCACCCCGTGCACGGGGCGATCAGCGCGCTGCGAACCGGCGATCCTCTCGAGGTTCGCGAGAACGGCGGCAGGTGGCTACTTGCCGATGCCAACGGCCAGGACGTGGGACAGCTCGCAGGGAACTACCGCCCACCGTCGGACCGGTGCCAGGCGCGCGTCCACGCAATCGTCGGTTGGGACCGGCTCGACGGCACGCCGAGCCAGCAGGACCGGGCGTTGCAGGAGTCTTGGGAGGTCGTCGTGCCGGAGCTGATCTACGACACGCGAGGGACTGAGGAATAGGAAGCTTCTACCAACTACCGGGCTGCAAATGTGAAGGAACAACCGATGGCAGCCGACGGGTTTTCCCTTCTCGCCAACCCGCTCCGTGCACCCGCAGCCAAGCAGGGGTCAGTCGAGTCGCGTAAGATAACTGGCAAGGCTGGATCAGGACGAGGCTAGGGAGAGTGTCGCTTGCCCACCGTGCTTCGACACGGGCCGTACTGGTTCTTCTTCTGCTCGAACGAAGCCGGAGCGCCTATGCATGTTCATGTGGCACGCGACCGGGACGTGGCGAAGTTCTGGCTCGAACCGGTGCGGCTGCAAAGAAGCAGCGGTTTCAGACGGGCGGAAATCAACCGCATATCGAATCTGGTCGAAGAGCACCTCGAGGAGATCATTGAGGCTTGGCATGGACACTTCGGTACCTGAGTTGCGGATGTCAACGGTTCTGGACGTCAACGTCTCGGACGACACATTGCGGGTGACCTTGAGCGACGGAAGGGAGCTGGCCGTCCCGTCTGGCTGGTATCCGCGGCTCGCCCACGCAAACGCGAGTGAACTGCAGAACTGGATGATCATCGACGGCGGCTTGGGTATTCACTGGCCGCAACTCGATGAGGACATCAGCCTTTCGGGCCTTCTGTCAGGCACTCCTTCTCAGGAGAGTCAGCAGTCGCTGAGTCGCTGGCTGGCAATGAGAACGATCGCGGCGCCTACGTAGCCCTCGCTCGCACGCGGGAGCGTGTAGCCGGCGTCTCCCCACGGATCTTGAGCTAAGAGCTGGGTCCGCGACCCGCGCAAGCTCCTCGACCGGGCCTGCTCTGGCTGCACGAGCAGGAGGTCATTCGCCTCAACAAGGGCCTCGCGGTGTTCCGCCCGGCGATGACCATCCGCGTGGAAAAGACCCGGCGGCGATTCGGCCGCACGGATTTCGCCCCGCTGGAACTGCACTACCAGGAACAGGTGCTGCAGATCCACGTCATGGAGGAGTTCGTCAGCCGCGGCCTCGACGCCATCGCCGCTGCCCTGCAACTGGCGATGGACTACTTCGCCCTGGACCGGGCCACGTTCCTGCGCCGCTGGCTGCCGGATCGCACGGATCTGGCGCGCCAGACCACGCCGGAATCCTGGCGGGCCATCGTCGAGAGCCTGAACAACCCGACGCAGCGGCGCATCGTCGCCGACGACCGCGAGCAGACGAACGTTTTGGTGCTGGCGGGCCCGGGTTCCGGCAAGACCCGCATGCTGGTGCACCGGATCGCCTACCTGCTGCGCGTACGCCGGGAGGATCCGCGCAGCATCTTGGCACTCGCCTACAACCGCGACGCAGCGGTCGAGATTCGCCGCCGCTTGGACGAACTCGTCGGCGCGGATTCCCGGGGCGTCACCGTCCTCACCTGCCACGGCATGGCGCTTCGCCAAACTGGCACGCACCTAGCCAATCGTCCGGCACTTGCCGACGACGACTTCGGCGAACTCTTGAGAGAGGCGACCGCCTTGCTGCGCGGCGAGGGCTTGCCGCCCGACGAGGCGGAGGAGCAGCGCGAGCGACTGCTTGCCGGCTTCCGCTGGATTCTCGTCGACGAGTACCAGGACGTCGACGAGGAGCAATACCAGCTGATTTCTGCCTTGGCTGGGAGAACGCTGACCGGCGCTATCTCGACCCGCTGCGCAGCTTGTGCGAACGTGAGGCCATCCCGGTACAGGTGACGCGCGAGGACACGTCGTTCTTCTGGCGCCTGCGCGAGGTCCGAAGGCTGCGCGAATGGCTCGGCACGCTCGCCAACGGATTGGTCACGGGGGACGCGCTCCGAGCCTGGCTTGCCAAGCAGCCGGACGGGGATTGGTCGGACGTCTTGGCGGAAGCCCTCGACGACTACCTCCTAGAGACAGGCGGTGCGGAAACCTCGGTCCAGGCGTTCACCGCCTGGCTCGCGGAGTGGGGCCGCGAATTGCGTCGACGTCAGACCGGTCTCCTGTTGTTGACCGCACACCGCGCTAGAGGACTGGAATTCGACCACGTGGTCATTCTGCACGGCGGTTGGGGACAGAACGACCCAGGCTACCGGATCCGGCGGTCGGACGAGGTGCTGCGGCTCTACTACGTTGCCATGACCCGCGCCCGCCAGACGTTGACGCTCTTGAGAATGTCGGTCGCCAACGAACTGGAGCTTCGGGACGACCCCCGGCCCGCGCAGCAACGCGGCGACTATTGGTCGCAGGACATGCCCGGACTCGTCCAACGCGAACACGTCGTCCGCACCGAGCCGCCCCCGGAGTTGGACATGCGCTACGAGCCGTTGGAACTCAAGGATGTCGACTTGGGCTTCGCGGGCCAGCGCGGGTCGAAGCACCCCGTGCATGGGGCCATCGGCGTACTGCGGCCCGGCGACCCGCTCGAGGTTCGCGACAACGACGGTGGATGGCTGCTTGCCGACGCCAACGGCCAGGTCGTGGGACAGCTCGCACGCAACTACCGACCCCCGTCGGAACGGTGCCAGGCGCGCGTCCACGCGATCATCGGTTGGGACCGGCAGGACGGGACGCCGAGCCAGCAGGAACGAGCGTTGCGGGAGTCTTGGGAGGTCGTGGTGCCGGAGTTGATCTACGAGTCCCGAGGAAAACAACCGTAGGGGATGGGCTTGTCCCATCCCGTTGCCAACCGTCGCCTACAAAACCGGATCTGCCTTCAGCCCCGCCCGTTGGCCCGGTCCTCAATCGCCCGGCATACATCCATCAACGCGTCAAACGGCTCCGCGTCGTCCAGCAGCCACCCGTCTTCAACCATCCGCGCATAGTCGTCCGCCAGCGCCAAGCGAGCGTCTCCCGCCGGAACCAGACGCAAGCTGCCAGCCACCGCCGCCGCGTAGTCCACCCAGTTTCCCGCCGCGTCCTTCTCACGGAAGAACATGGCCTTGTGCGCCGCAACGCCCTCCGCGATCTCGCCGTCCGCCAGAGCGCTCGCTGCAACGCCTGCGTCGTCGAGCCGAGCCAGATCGTGCCAGTGCCGGGCGAACCCCTCACCGCGCACCCGCTGCTGCGTACAGAACACGTGCGCCGCCGTCGCCTTCTCCCAGAAGGTCCGCTCCGCCTGCAGGACGCGCGGTTCCGCCGGTGGGAACTCGACGCCGTACACATGCTCCGCCGCATCGCAGCGAACTGGCATTGGGGCACTAGGCTCTCCCGTCGCCCGGCCGCCGAATTCCAGCTTCACTTCCGGTCGCCCGTAAACACTTTTCAAGAGCTCGACTGGCTCGCCAACATTGAACGTGCTCGACGCCGGCACGCTCGACGAGGTGTTCGTTTCGAAGCAATAGCGGGGCATCGCGTCAGACCGCTCCCGCCATGGCGAGCCGGTTCGTCAAGCCTTGTAGAACGCGGGCAGCAGTTTCGCGTAGGCGGCCACCAGGGCTTCGAGGTCCAGGCCGATCGCCTGCTCGGGCGGCCAGAACAGGTTCGCTTCCTCGAATGCCAGCTTCTGAAGCAGGCTCGCGGCGCGGTGCCAGGCGGCGACCACGCCGACGCGGTGCGTGCCGGCGCCGCCGGGTTGGGCGATCTGCTCTGCGGTTGTATCGCGCAGGCGCTCCGGCACCCCCGCTGTCTCAGGCACCCGGTTCGTCACCCGGAACTCCGTGATCGCGCCCGTGTAGTTCGGAATGTCGCGCCGGGCGCGGGCGCTGCCGCTGGCGTCGAGGGCTTCGAACCGGACGGTGCTGCCGTCTTCCGCCGCCAGCTCCAACACTTCGCCCGGATGCAGTTCGGCGATAAGGCCGTGCGCGGCGACTCCCACGCCGGCCTCCGGCAACCGAAAGGCACCGCCCGGGCGGAATTCCCACTCGACGCCGAACAACCACTGCCGGGCCTTGTCCGTATCCGCCAGCAAGGTCCAGGCACCATCGGGTGCGCCCGGAACGCGCTGGATGAACTGTATCGTGCGGCGGTCCAGCATGGAGGCCGCGCCCTGGCAGAAGGCGCGCATGGCGTCGTCGTCCGGGAGCTTGAACCGGCGCGCGATCTGATCCGGGGTCTCGTAGTGCTTGCGTTGCGCGTCGAACCAGTTGAGGTTGGCGATCGCGCCCTTGAGCGGCACTATTTGGGCGTCTTGTGCGTCGTCTGCGACCATGGTTGCTGCCACTCTTGTACGTCGTCGCCGTGAATACCAGCAAACGCACGAGGTGCGCAACCGGAGGCACCCGGACCATGCGCAGGGGCCCGGTTCACGCGTCTGTTTGCTGAGCGGTCGCGAGATCTGATCCGTCAACAGAATGGTTGTCACCGGATTTGTTGACTAGTCTCCCTAATCCGTGCGCGTGATGCACTGCGCGAGGTCCACCGTGTGGCACGCGCCCGCCGTCGCATAGTCGTCCGGGTGGCAGGTCAGCACGATGATCTGGATGTCCGCTGCGGCTTGGCCGAGCAGGTCGCGCATCCAGGTCAAGCGGCCGCCGTCGGATTGGGTGAGCTGATCGTCCAGGATTACGAACGAGTTGAGCGCTTCGGCGATGGAGAGCCGCAGTAGCAGCGCGATCTGCTCGCGCGTACCGGCGGACAGCGCTTCGAAGTCGCGCTCGTCGCCGCCGAGTTCGATGCCACCGGGATTGAGCTGCGCGTCGATCGCCACTTCGCCGTAGCGGTTGCCGGTGAGCGCCGCCATGCGTTGGCTCACGGGCTTGACGAGCGCTCGGCCGAGATGGGCGGTTTCCTCTTCCTCGGCTTCCTTGAGCACCTCGTGGAGCATCCGCCAGCCGCCGTAGTCGAGTTCCAGCTCGCGTTCGCGGGAGTCCAGGGTGTCCACTTCGTCTTCGACCTGCGCGGCCTGCTCTTCCAGGTATTGGCCGCCGACCTGTTCCAGTGCGCCTTGGGCCTTGTCCAGTTCGGATCGCAATGTGTCTGCTCGGTGCTCGGCGACGGTCGCGGCATCCGCCAGGTCGTCGATGTCCACGTCCCGGGCTTCGTCGGGAAGCGGAGCAAGTCCATTGAAGGCGCGCTGCGCCTCGTCCCTCGCCGCCTCGGCCTTGCCCAGGTCTTCGTTCTCGGCGGCTTCCTGCAGGGGTTTGAACTCGCCTTCCAGGCCTTTGAGGCGGTCGCGGGCCTCTAGCACCGCCCCTTCGGCGTCGGCAAGTTCCGTCCGGGCGGACTGGCATCGATCCTCTAGGTCGGACAACGCGGCGCGTGCTTGCGCCACCTCGTCCGAGGATTCCTGCCGAATGGCCTGCAAGGCGTTCTCGACCTCCGCCACTGAAGCGCCGGCGGCGTTGGCGGCGGTCTTGGCGTCGGCAAGTCGACGCGGCCAGTCGGCGGGGTCGGACGCCCCTCCGACTCGTGTCCGCAGCGGCTTGAGCTCGGCATTCTTCACGGCGACTTGGCGTTCGTCCCGGCTCGCCTCGTCGCGCCATTGGTCGCGCCGTTCCGTCGTCTTCCGGATCTCCTGATCCAGTTCCTGGATGCGTGCCTTGACGGCGGACTCGGTCGTCGTTCCGACCTGCATCTTCCAGTTGTCGATGCGATCGTTGAAGGACTCGCCGTCCTGGAGCAACGCCCTGACGGCGGACGCCCGTTCCTCGGTTTCGGCGTTGGCCTCGATGACCTGCCGCTCTAGAGCGTCCATGCCCTCCGTGCGAACCCGCGCTTCGCTTGCCCGGGACTCCAACTCGGTGGCGTCGGCGAGCAGGTTGTCGACGCGCTGCCGGAGTTCCGCCAACTCCTCGACCGACGTGCAGCCGGTGCGGGCGAAAGTGCGGTGGGAGGCTTGCGCCCAGCGAGCTTCGGCATCCTCGGCCTCGCGAAGCAGCGCTCGCCCGCCGCCGCGCACGTGGATGCTGCCGATGTCGGGGATGGCGAGGCGCAGTTCGCGTTCGGCTTCGAACTCGGCGGTCTCGCCCGCTGCCAGTGCCCGGCCATGCGGTTCGCCGTCGGCCTGGACATCCGCGTCGTGGGCCTCGGCAAGGGCGACTTGCACGACGATGCCCACTGAGAGTTTCTCCTTGGCGATCCGAAGGTCCGTCCTCAGCGTTCGCAGCCGTTCGATCTCCGCCGCCTCGGGTGCATCGAACCTCGAAGCCTCGGCGCGGATTTCCTGGGCGCGTCGGTCCAGCTTCTCCGCCTCGACGACGTATGCCTGCACTTCGTCGAGAGCCGTTCGGCGCCGATCCGCTTCGGTTCGGGCGGCGAGATAGCGGATCACGGACCGGTGGCACTCGAGATCGCGCAGTTCGTCGCGTTGCCGCGCACTGGTGGCGTCCTCCTCGTCAAGCCGGTTGCGTTTTCTCGCGAGTTGGGTGTCGAGCGCGGAGATTTGATCGTGGAGCGCGATGGCGCTAGTGAGTGCCTCGACGAGGTCGCGGTGGCGGCCCTCGGCCGCCTCGAGTCTCAGCCGCCTGGCTTCCAGTTCCTGCTCGCGCAGGCGGCGCCCCTGTTCGGCGCTGCCGGTCTCGAGTTCGCGCACGCGCGCCTCGGCTTCTTCGCGCCGGATGTCGAGTTCGTCGAGTTTCGAATTGGCCTGGTCGCGTTTCCCTTCCAGCCGGCTCACTTCCTCGGTTGCGCTCGCCGTTGACGTCCGGTTGTCGCCTACGCGGTCGAATATCGCCGCCACGCGTTGCCGTTCGTGCTCGGCTTCGCGAAGGATGTGGGCGACCCGTTCGTGGTCGCGACGCAGGGCGAGAATCGTGTGCGCCTTCTCGGCTTCGTCGCGAGCATCGGCCAATACCAGTTCGAGGGCCGAGATCTTCTCTTGCGCCGCATGGCTTTCGTCCAACTGCGCGTCGACGTCCCGCTTCCGCCTCGCGGCGTTCTCGCGGTCCTCGCGAAGCTGGGTCCACGGCGAAACGCGCCCCGCCTTTCGACGGCCGGTGCTGGTGAACGCTTCGTCCACCTTCTCCTGCACCGCGTTCAGCACGCTCTTGAAGCGCGGGTCTTCGGCAAGTGCCTGCAACGCCTCGGTCAGGCGCTGCTTGCCGGAGTCGTCGGCGTCGTCCGCCAAGCTGGCGTCGAGAATCGCCGTGGCCTCCTCCTGCTGCCCGAGCAGCGCCGTCGTGATCAGAGACGAGGGCATGCCGCGCCTGCCGCGGCGTCCGCCCGGGGCTTCGATGCCCCAGCGGAGCAACGCCTGCAGGGCGCCGTCCACCTCCCGCCCCCTGCTGTCTTGGGCGAAGTCCCGGCCGTCGCGCGAGAAATCGAGATAGGCAAATGCGCCGCTGCCGCCGAAGCGCTTGCGGACGCGCCAGTTGCGGTGCGGTTCCTGCTCGAACGTCAACGTCACCTCCGGCAGCGCGTCGACGTGCCAGTCCCGCAAACGTTCCGCCGCCGAGGATTGCGATTGCATCAGCAGGGCCGCCCGAATGGCGGCGGCCAGGGTGGACTTGCCCAGTTCGTTTGGTCCGTGCAGCACATTCAGGCCGGGTTCGAGATCCACGCTGGCGGCGGCGATACCCGCGCAGTGGGTCACTTCCAGGCGACGGATCCACATGTCAGTCGAGGAGCTTGCGCGACAGCCGATAGAGGTGGTGGAGCGCCCGCCCGGCGGTTTCGTCCGTCGCGGCGCGTAGCCGCAATCGCTCCGCAGTCACCCGCAGCACCTCGGGCAGCGAGTCGTCGAGAGCGACGTCCGCGTCCGCCGCCAGCCGAAGGCGCTCGCGCCGCACGTCGAGCACGCCCACCCGAGGCGTTGCGGCATCCGATCCCGCGAGTTCATCGAGGATGCGTTCCGCCTCGTCGTATTCGGCCATGGGCAACGCCATGTCCAGCGTTAGGCGGACCACGGTGTGCTGCAAGTCGGGCTCGGTACGCAGCGCCTTGAGTTCCAGGAGCGAGTCGCAGTGGACTTCCCGCCACGTCCAGGTGCCGACCCGTTCGGACTCGACCCTGGCCCGGCGCCGCCGGTCGAGGGGAAAGAACACCAGGACGACGTTGCCGGTATCCCGTTCGCCGAAGTTGGTGGCCTCGGGTGCGCCCGGGTAGACGGTCGGCGCGGGTGCATCCGGCTCAACTTCGCGAAACGCATGCGTGTCGCCGATGGCCAGGTAGTCGAGCCCCCGCGCTTCGGCGCTGCCCCTGGCGATGGGGAAGTTCGTCTGATGGCCCTCGATGTCGAAGGTCTGGCCGTGGATCAGGCCGATCCGGATGCGCTCGTCGCCGGGTTCTCGCGGCGGCAGCTTCTCCGCCAGGTTGCTTTGCCCCGCGTGCGACGTGCAGGGATTGGCCAACACCACGGCGTGGTCGCCGACCGGCAGTTGCCACCCGGGACGGTCTACCACGTGCACGAAATCCGGCAGACCTGCTCGGAACGGGTGGCTGGGGTGGTATACCGAGGTCGCCGTCAACGGGTCGTGGTTTCCGGGCAGCAGTATTACGGGCCGCTGCCAGTCGCGTCGAGCGAACTCACGGAGTGCGCCTCGCCACCATTCCTCCGGCGGCGACGGCTGATCGAACAGGTCGCCGGCGCACAGCACGGCGTCCACGTTGCGGCTCGCCGCCACGTTCAGTATTCGGCCGAGCACCTCCAGGCGGGCGCGGGTGAGGAGTACCTCCTGGTCGCGCCCGAAGGCCGGAAAGCGGCGCCCGAGATGCCAGTCCGCCGTATGCAGCAGCTTCAGGGCCACGTCGCCGTCACCGGGATTGTGTTCCACGCAGGCTCCACGACCAGGTCGCTTGTTGCGTGGCGGGCGACGCCACGCCGGTGCGCCCCGACGGGCGCGTTGGTGAATCCGCGTAGCGAATTCTCGGGGCGACCGTGTGGCGGTCGCGTCTCATGCGATCACGAACTCCGCCGTCAGCAGCCGCTCGGCCTGCGGTGCATGATAGCGGCGTTCGTAGGCGCGCATCTTGGCGCGGTCGTAGGCGTCGTCGTTGCGCTTCGCCAGGGCGTCGAGTTCGGCATCGAGCCCCTCGATGCTGCGTTCGACCTCGCGGACGCGGTTGTCGGCCTTGGCGCGTTGGTCGGCACCGTTTGCGGCGCTACGGGCCCGTTCGGCGTTCTTCAACCGCGTGCGTTGTCGCTCTCGGCTGCGGCGTAGCACCAGCGCGCGGTCGGCGAGGTACCGGTCGAGCTGGGCCATCGCGGTCTCGAAGTTGGCTTGCTCCGTGTCCGCGACGGTGCCCTGCTCGAAGAACAGTTCCTCATCGACCACCTCGTCGAGATGGGCCTCGGTCACCGCCAACGGCGTATCGAAGGACGGGATGTCCCTGCAGGGCTGACGCAGCAGTTCCAACGCCGCCTCGGCGGGCCGTAGCACCTGGGCGTCCTCGAACACCGCCGTGACGCGCAGCCGGTCTTCGCGCTCGAAGCCGCGGTACTTCAGCCGGGTCAGGGCCAGCCGCCCGCGACTCGCGCGGTAGTGTTGCAGCGCTCGCGGAACGGCGGGTCCGAGCTCGAAGGATACGCGGTAGCTGCCGCCGTTCGTGCGCGCTTCGGCGACGGCGGCTTGGACCAGTGGATGGGCGAGGTGCAGGGAATCCACGTCGTCGAGCCTGCGGGATGCCCCCAGCGCCACGGACACGCCGCCCGCAAACGGCGCGGGCAGGGCCTCGTGGGCGCCGATGTGCAGCATCCGGCGACCATCGCGCTCGCCTTCGCCCCAGGGTATGTGCGTCCCGTCCAGAAAGCCGGTTACGACCCGTTCGAGGTCGGCGTCCAGAGTGTCGAGCGCCTTGGGCATGTCGCCCTTTATGCGCCGGAAGACGTCCCGCACCGCGTCGTCGATGCCCGACTCGATCAGGCCCACGGTGCGCCGCCGCACGCGTTCGAGCTCCTCGCGCCGGTGCTCCATGTTGTCGCGCAGCCGGCGCAGTTCCTCTTCGACCTCGTGCACGGAACGCGCACGGTCCCAGATGCGCCGCAGTTGACTCTCGAAGTCGGTACCCAGCGCGGATGCAAGCTCCTCCGATGCATCGGATCGAGGCGTCTGCAACACCACGTCGGACGCGTCGAAGACCTTGCCGAAGAGATCGAGCTTGGTGCTCAGTATCTCGAACGTGAGGCGCTGCGCCTCGTTGTCGGTGGCTAGGAAGTTGATCACCGTGACATCGCGCTTCTGGCCGTAGCGGTGGCAGCGGCCGATGCGCTGTTCGATGCGTTGGGGATTCCAGGGCAGGTCGTAGTTCACCACCGTGTCGCAGACTTGTAGATTCAAGCCCTTGGCCCCGGCCTCGGAGGCGATCATCACCATGGAGCTGGTCTCGAACTCGTGCACCAGCGCCAGACGAGCGGCCACGCTCGGGCTCGGTCTGCGATCCGGGGGGAGCGTCGCGCCCACTTCTTCGCGCCAGCGGGCGAGCGCTTGCGCGGCGCGAGGCGAGTCGTTGGTGCCGCGGAACAGGGTGATGTCCTCCTCGCGCAGTTCGGTCTGATCGAGCAGGAGGCTCCGTAGGTAGTCCTGCGTGGTGAGCGACTCGGTGAAGATCACCATGCGGCGCCGGTCGGGTGGCCGGTCGAGCACGAGCCTCACCGCGTTGACGAGGCTTGCGGCCTTGCTGTCGTGGGGCAGGGCATGGGCGCGCGCGATAAAGCCCTCCACCTCGGCGAGTTCGTCGCGCACGGCGTCGGGATCGGGATCGCGGTGTGTGTCCGGCGCGTCGGGTTCGTGTGTGTCCGGCGGGTCGGGTTGGGTGTCCGGCTCGGGCCCTTCCTCGAGGTCCCGCGCGAAGACGTCGTCGTCGGGCGGCTCGCCGCCGAGCATGTCGTGCAACCGTTCGGCCACGCGTTCGAGACTCGCTGCGAGTGCGGCGGTGGACGACGCCATGCGGCGGTGGAAGCCCAGCAGCAACAACTGGCGGGAACGTCCCTGGAAGGCGTAGAGCCGCGGCCGAAGGAGATAGTCGGTGACGTCGTCGTAGAGCGCCCGTTCCGCCGCACTCATGGTGTACTCGAAGAGTTGCGCGCGACGTCCGACGAACGGCTTGTCGAGGAACTCCTGCGCTTGTCGGCGCAACGTGCGTTGCACGACGGTGTTGAGGCGCCGTTTCAGTTCTTCCGCCTGCTCCACGACAACGGTGCGACCGTCCCGGGCGCAGAAGACCTTGTCGAACGTTGGCTTGTCGCCGAGCAACGTGCCGCACGGGTCGACATATTGCACGAGGCCCCACAGTTCGCTGAGCGAGTTCTGGATCGGCGTGGCGGTGAGCAGGAGGACCGGCGAGGCCCCGATGATTTCGCGAACCCGGTGCGCCGTGCGTGCATGGGGGCTCTCGGGGTCGTAGATGCCGTCCCGGTCGAAACGCCGGTGGATGCCGGCGAACACTTCATGGGCCTCGTCGATCAGGCACAGATCGAACGGCGGCGCCTTGCGCAATTGGTCGAAGCCCTTCTCGCCTCCGGCGTGTTCGCGCCCGACGAGGAAGACGCCGGCACCGGTGAGATCGACGGATGACGAGGCGACCTCCACCGCCTCGATGCCGAACAGCGTGAACAGTTCGTTCTGCCATTGGCCGAGCAACGGGCGCGGCAGCACGACAAGCACGCGCTCGGCGCCTTCGGCGAGGAGTTGCGCGATGACGAGGCCCGCTTCGATGGTCTTGCCGAGGCCCACTTCGTCGGCAAGGATGCAGCCCCCCTGCGGGATCCGTTTGAGCGCGAACATCACCGCGTCGATCTGGTGCGGATTCGGATCCACCCGCCCCCGGCGTTGCGACGCCACCTGCCGCCATCGCTCGCCGGCTCGGCGCAGCCTGACGAGGTCCTCGGCGTAGAAGCGTCGGTGAATTGGGTGCATGGGCATGGTCGCCACTATACCCACCCTACATCCCTCCGAACGGGCATTCACCTCAGATTGGGTGTCCCTCTCACGAGGCACTCCTCGAACCTTCACTCGGAACCGTGGCGTTGCCGGGGTTCTCCGGCGGCGCCGGGACTGCTCGGCGTAACCGCTTGAAAACACCAGATTCCCGGTTGCATCATCGACGCAGATCGTGGGGACGGAGTCTTGAACATGCGCGCAATCGCGATTGCAGTCACAGCCTTGGCGGCCATTGCGGCTGCGTTCTTCGTTGGGCGAGCAACCGCGCCCAAGTCCGAACCGGTGATCGCCGTTGCGCCGCTCGAACCGGTCGCCGGTCCTGCGACGGAACAGCCGCCCCGGGAGGCGGCGCCGTCGCCGCATCCGCGCGCCCGGCTACTGGCCGCGTTGGAGCAATCCGGCGAGGAGCGGGACGGCGCTGTCCGCCAGGCAATGATCGCCTGGCTCGCCGCCGAGGGCGCCGGCGCGATACGGTCCGCGCGCGAGCACCCGGAACTCAGCGGCGAGGCTGAGCGGATGGTGCGGCTCGCGTTGTATGCGTATCCGGAGATTTTCCAGGACGATCCTTCGTTGCTGGACGACGACCCGGACCGCGAAAGGCTGATCTCGATGTCGGTGGGGTCGATAGCCGGTTTCGACCCCGAACTCGCCCGTGTGCTCGTCAACCGCCACCTTGCCGACAGCGAATACGGCGTTGCGATGCTTGGCGCGGTCGACCACTTCGAAAGTCTCGCCGGCGGGTCGCTGTCGCTGTCCGATGCCCGGACGGAATTGGCATCCATCCTCACCGAGTCGAACATGATGAAGCGCTTGCCGCGCTTGATGATGCTCGTCGAGCGCATGGCGTCGAGCGATCCGGCGAGTGCAGCGCTGCTGATCGACGAGATGCCGAGGACGTCGAGCACCATGGCGATCAACACCTTGGTCCACCGATGGTCGCAGTCCGATCCCCAGGCGGCGGCGCACTGGCTTGCGGGCAAGGATGCTCAGATTGCCCGGCAGGGTTGGCCCGCCCTAGCACAAGCTTGGGGGCGACGGGACCTGGATGCGGCGAGTGCATACGCCGACAACTTGACCGGAACCGCCCGGGTCTCCTTCCTTCGTGGCCTCGCCGCCGCAACGGCGCGGATGCCGACAGGGACGACGCAAGCGTGGCTGTCAAACTATCGAGACGACCCGGTCTATGCCGATCTGGTGCGCGGCGTGGCCGGGCAACTCGCCCAGCAGGACGTTCGAGCCGCGATGTCGCTCATCGAGGAGTTGCCAACCGGACAGCGTCTCCGTTCCTACGGGTCGGTCATCCCGATGCTGGCCATGCAGGATCCCGAGGCGGCGGTTGACCTGGTGGATCGGCTTGAAGACGAAGACACCCGTCGCAGCCTGATACCCATGGTGGTCTCCATCTGGGCGCAGAACGATGCCCGGGCGGCGTTGGACTGGGCGTCGGATCGCCCGCGAGGCCAGACCCGGGACAGCGCGATCAGCCGAGTAGCGAATGTGCTGGTGCGGATCGACCCCGACCTCGCGATCGACGCGGTCGACGAGGTCGATGATCCCGAAGTGCGCAAGGGGAACCGTAACGCAGCTCTTGGTTCAGCTGGAGAGCGAACAGGAGGCCGTCCGCGTCGGTCGCCGCTACGACTTTGATCGCGATGCCGTGCTCGCTCTGCGCGAAAGGGACGGGCCGCACTTCGATACGGTCGGTGCAATCTATTTCGACGGCTTGCCGCCCTAACTGATAGCGAAGGTAAGTACGTCCACTTTGAAGCGCCCTCTACGGGTCGCCGTCGCGACGCACATCCGGCGGCCCGAGACGAGAACGAAGATGGACGAGGCTGCGAACATGTCCGAACGGTTCGGAACCACGGAATCAACCTCCAGCTACTGCGGACGAATCCTGCGTCAGCGACTTCAGCACGCCGAAGGTCATCACCAGCAGGATCACGCAAACGGGCAACGCGGCGGCGATGGATGCCGCCTGTAGCGCCTGCAGGCCGTCGACAAGGAGCAGCAGCGCGGCGACGACGCCGATCGACACGCCCCACACGACCCGGAAGCGGCGCGGCGGGTGGTCGTCGCCCATGCTGAGCATGGTTGCGATTACGAGCGTTCCCGAATCCGACGATGTGATGAACCAGGTGGCGAGCAGGAACGTCGCCAGCGCGGACATCGCCCAGACCAGCCAATGGATCTCGGTCATCAGCTCGATGGTGCCGTACAACGCGGCTTCCAGTTCCCAGTTGCGGGCGAGTTCCAGGATGCCGGCGGTGCCGACACCGCCCTCGGCGTTGAGTTCCAGGTAGAGCGCGTTGCCGCCGAACAGGCACAGCCAGATGATGCCGACGACGGTGGGCACGAACATCGCTCCAAAGGTGAACTCGCGGATGGTGCGTCCCCGGGAGATCCGCGCGATGAAGAGGCCCACGAAAGGCGCCCAGGCGATCCACCAGCCCCAGTAGAAGATCGTCCAGCTACCCTGCCAGTCGCTCATGCCCGGATCGGTGGCGATGAAGAGGCTGGTCGGCACGAGGTGGAGCAGGTAGGAACCCACCGTCTTGGCGAGGAAGCCAAGCAGCCACTCGACGGGACCGAAGACGAGGAAGAAACCGAGCAGGATGATGCTCAAGTAGATGTTCCACTCGGAGATGATGCGGATGCCGCGGGCGACGCCGGACACGGCGGACAAGGTCGCGACGGCGGAGATGACGGCGATCAGCACGATGTAGGTGGTGATGTCGGCAGGGATGTCCGCCAGGACATCGAGTCCGGCGGCCATCTGCTTGACGCCAAGCCCGAGCGAAGTCGCGACCCCGAACACGGTGCCGAACACCGCCAGCAGGTCGACGCCGTGGCCGATGGGGCCGTAGATGCGCTCGCCGATGATGGGATGAAGAGAGGAACGCAGGGTCAGCGGCAGTTTCTTGCGGAATCCGAAGTAGGCGAGGCACAGGCCGACCAGGACGTACACGGACCAGGCGGAAAAGCCCCAGTGGAAGTAGGTGATCCGCATCGCGTGGACGGCGCGGTCTTCGTTGAGTTCCGAGGCGCCCTGGACATCCGCATGGGGATTGTTCGGGTAGCCGAAAGGTTCCGAGTTGTCGAAGTAGAACATCGGCTCGGAGATGGAGAAGAACAGGAGCCCGATGCCGAGTCCGGCGGAGAATAGCATCGCGAGCCATGAGAACGTGCTGAACTCGGGCCGCGCATCGTCGTCGCCGAGCCGCACCCGGCCGTGGCGGCTCAGCATGACGTACAGGCATGCCACGAACACGATGATGATCGAGACGACGTAGAAGCCGCCGAAGGTGGACTCCACCCAGCCGCGGACAGTCGCATAGACATTTCCCGCGCTTTCGACCCAGCCGAGGGTGAACACGACGAACGCGGCAACCATGGCCAGCGATGCGATGGACATGCCCGGGTGCATGCCCCGCCACCAGCCGGACTTCGCAACCGCGAAGCGTTCATCCGGCTGGCGGGTGGAACTCATGGCCAGCGGAGATTGAGGTTCAGTTCGGCGCTTGCCCCGTTGAACCAGTCCACGACCTCCCGGTGGTAGGGGATGCCCTGGGCGCGGCGCTTCTCGGCTTCCTCGTGCTCGATAAGGCCGGCGTAGTAGACCCGATCGTGTCCAGGTGCGGGCTCCATGTTCACGATCTTGTCGATGAGCGCGTCCATGTCGCGCTTGAACTCGCTTAACTCGACGAAGGCGTCGACCTTAAAGGCCATCACGAACTGCGAGAGTTCGTTGCCGGGCGCCATGAACCCGGGACCGTTGCCGGACAGGATTCCGGACATGATGTCGGCGATCATGGCGAAGCCGTAGCCCTTGTGGCTTCCGTTCTCCCGGGTGCCGCCGAAGGACGGCATGAAGAACTTGCCGTAGTCCGGTGCGTGGACCCGGTCGGTGATCGGCTCGCCGTTCAGGTCGGTGATCCACCCCGGTTCCAGCTTCGAACCGATGCGGCGCGTCAGGCCGATCTTGTTGGCGGCGACTTGCGTGGTCGCGACGTCGAAGACGAACGGCGGGTGGTTCCCCGCAGGTGCCGCCCAGGCGATGGGGTGGGTGCCGAACAGGGGCCTGGAACCGAATGTCGGCACTTGGATGTGACCGCCGGCGGAGACCATGCACACACCGATCATGTCCCTTTCCAGGGCCATCAACGGGTAGTAGGCGAGCATGCCCACGTGGCCGCAGCGCTGAACGCCGACGGCGCCCATGCCGAACTCCTCCGCTTTGTCCATGGCCATCTCCATGGCGCGCGGGCCGACTTGCAGCCCGATGCCGAGGTCGGCGTCGAGCGTTGCGCTCACGGCGGACTCGCGGACGACCTTCACTTCGGGCGTCGGATTGAGGCCGGCGTTGCGGTATTGGTGGATATAGATGCGTAGTTGATTGGAGATGCCGTGGGACTCGCAGCCGCGCAGGTCGCTGGTGATCAATACGTCGGTACACAGGGCGGCGTCGTCCGGCGGTACGCCCATCGCTTCGAAGACGGCCTGCGTGCCCTCGCGGGCGGCGGTTTCGGCGACCAAGACCTGGTCGGCTTCCGGAACGAGGAAGTGCTTCAGCATGAGGGTCTGAGCGCGATCGCGGCTACAGCGACTCGAGCGCCTCGCGTTGTCGCGCCAGTCGCGACTCCCGTTCGTTCGCGAACCGCGTTACGCCGGCGGCGATGGATGCCTGGTCGAGATGCGCCTCGGCGATCACGTCCGGTTCGAGACCGCCGGTCAGCCAGCGGTCGTGCCAGTCGGAGACCATGGAGTACTCCCCGGTCAGCGGACCGACGTCGCGGACGGGCCAGACCCGCTGCGTACCGGTGGACACCACCATCATGTCGTGTTTCGCCTCGGGCGGGAGCACCGACTCCCGATAGGCGGCGGGCTGGCGGTCGAACAGTTCCTCGCTGATCGCCGCAATGACCTTGACGTTGATCCCCTGTGCCGCGAGATCCGGCAAAGCCTGCACGAGGTTGAAGGTCGAACTGGAGCCTTGGGCGACGACGTAGCCATGTCGCGGTTTGTCCGGCTCGAAATCCCGGATCACGTAGAAGCCCTTGGCCGCGGCCTTGAGGTCGGGGTCGGCGAAGGTGGACCGGTCGGCGACGGCGAAATCGGGTCGCGCCACCTCGATCACGATGACACCGACCAGCGGATCACGCGCGGCGATCGCGGCGGCGGCGAAATAGCCGGGGGCGACGTCGTTGTAGTCCCAGAAGTTCAGCACGATCACTTGGCCGCGCGGGAACAGTTTCCAGACCTGCGGCGCGAAGATGCCGAAGTGGGTGCGTGCATCGGCCGCGGTCTCCGGCCCCGAGTGGCCGGCGAGGATGTTCAGGACGCCGACCCGGAACGGGCTGTCCTGGTTCTGCTGGCTCCAGACCCGGGCGGGGAGGTACATGAACGGGGTGAACGCGCCGTAGCTGCCCGACATGGCCCAGACCCCGCTGTGCACGTCGGGGTCAAGGGACGCGCTCTGCCCCACGAGACCCACTGCGGTGGACGCGTTCCCGGCCTCCTGTATGGCCGCCTTGAAACGAGTCCCGGCCTGGTTCGACATCGGGTCGTAGTGGCCGGTGAGCGAGCCCTTTTCGACGTTGATCGAGTTCGATAGGTCTGCGGACACGGTGATGAAGCGGTTGTCGGTGACGTGGTTCGCCCACTTGAGTATCTCGGAGATCGCGCGGCGGGTGCCGGCGACCTCGCCCGGCTGCTTGAAGAGCTCGATGCCGACTTGCGTGGCCTCGCCGTTCAGCGTCGTGGAGACGGTTTGCGGCGCCACAGGCAGGGCGTCGACGCGCAACCGGTCGTCCTGAAACGGATCCTTGCGGTTGTCGAGGCGCAGCTTCGCGTTGTCCGAGACTTGGTCTCCGATCTCGACGAGCCGATCGGCGAGCCACTCCCCCAGGTTGTTCTGTTCGAGCACCGACATCGCGATATCGATATTGGTCTTGAACTGCCGAAGCCGCTCGGTCTCGTCGCTCACCGCACCGTCGCGGATGCCTTCGAAGGTGACGCCGAAGCGTCGTTCGAAGGTCTCCGCCAGGGCGACGAAGTAGGGCACGTTCATCTTCATGTCGTAGGGATGGCTCGGATACCCGACGATCTGATCGCCGAACCCGGGGATGACGCCCTCCTGCGCGGCGGGCCACCATCCCTTGGTGGTCCGTCCAACCACGATCATCGGGCGGCGGTCGTTGGGATCCCATGCCTCCATCGTCTTGAGTGCCGCCAACACCTGGTCGTAGTCGTTGCCGTTGTCGAGACTCAGCACGTTCCAGCCGTAGGCCGCCCACTGGTCCGCGATCTCGTAGCCTTCCATGGACTCCGCCACAACCCCGCCGATCAGCGAGTCGTCGATGCCGGCGTTGTTGAACGAGAGCAGTATGCGCAACCGCTTGCCGACCTGCTGTGCCACGGCCTGGGTCTTCAACTCCTGCGAGTGGCCGGAGGTCATGGCGAATTCGCCTTCGATCCCGACGATCTTGGGCGATGCACCGGCACCCATGAAATCCCAGAACGCGGCCTTGCCCGCGGCGGTGGCAATGCCGATGCCGGACGGGCCGCCGTTGACGTCGTTGATCAAGTCCGTGGTCTCGGAGTGGCCTGCCAGCGGGCGAATGCCGCGGAGCTTCGCCTGGGCGAACAACGGATCGTCGATCAGGCCCTTGTCGGAGAGCAGGCTCGAGAGCACACCGGCCCCGCGCCTGAATCCGAGGCAGTCGATGGGGAGCAGGGCGACCTCCGGGTCGACGTGGTAGCGGTGGTCCCCGGTCGCCGCGTGGCGGCGCGCCATGGCTTCGCCCATGATCATCCACAGCGCGTAAAGGGTCGGGATGTTGTGACCGCCCGCCAGCAGCAGCCGGTCGCCGAACGGGTGCTTGGGGCGCCGATAGTCGTAGCGAAGCCCGCCGTTGTCGGGGCCCGTGAGGTGCAAGGCGACGTTGTAGGGAGTGTAGGCGAGGGGACCGCCGAAGTGGCCGGTTTGGGCGTAGTTGCCAAGCAGCGTCAGCGTCATGGCGGTCATGAAGCCGACGTCCTCCAAGCGTTCGCGGTCGTACTCGGGCAGTTCAACGCTGCGCTCGGTGGACTCGCCGCGCCTGGCGGCGGTGCGAACCAGGACTGCCGTTCCGTTACCCATCAATACCCTCTCGTCTCGTGTCCGCGCCGGCGGAGTTGGCCTGCCCATGAGCGGCAGAGAAAGCGCCACGAAACGTGCGTGACACCAAGATGTCAGCCTACCGCAGGCGGCGTTCCGCTGTCACCCGCAGAGGGCGCTTTCGGCTTCTCGAGGGCATCGAAATCAATTGCATTGGGAGCAGGTAAGTTGCAGGCTTCGGAACCTGACTCGTATTCTGCGAGGTCAATCATGCACGACCCGGTGACCACGATGGCAACCGTCGTGTCAAAGCAATTCAGAGATGTCCCCTTCTCTCCAATTCAGAGATGTCCCCTT
>JAPPGK010000064.1 GCA_028821405.1 Gammaproteobacteria bacterium
ATCGGCTTTCTCATCTTGATTGTCGCTGCGTTCTCACCTTGATTGTCGCGGAACAATAGTGTCCTGCTCTTCGCGCGGTACGGCACCCTCCCCGCTCAACACGCACCACACCGCACGCCGCTGGGCGTCGACGTCGAAGGCCGTAAACTCCGCCTCGGGTACATCATCGAATCCGTCCCTCTTCAACACCTCGTGTACTCCTGGGAGTGCGCGGGTGAACATACGTCGACCGCGCCGGGACTCCGCGCGAAGCCGCGACCCAGCCCGATCCTCATGCGGCATGTCAAAGAAGGTGTTCAGAACGTGAACGAGATCGGCGGGAGGCAGGTCCGCGACGCTCCTGACTTCGTTCAGGGCTCTTATGCGCTTGGTGGCACGCCGCATCAGAGTTTCCATCGCGCCTCGCCCATGATGTCCTGACGCACGAACCCACGCCTCGGCGATCGCCCGGGCCAACGTGGGGTTCGCGCTCAAGGCCGGCCGCTCGGTAATCTGTACCAGGGCGTCTTCCGTAAGCTCTCCCAAAAGCAGCCAGCGCTCACGGTGATCGGCACCGCGGTCGAGGGCTCGCCCGCGGATCCACAGCCGCTGGAAAGTATTCCGCACCCCTCCAATATAGCGCTCCAGGGGGTTTCGCCTAGGCGGGTCCGGGAAGCGCCAGTGGACGACATCCGGGGCGATTGCCGTCGCGACAAAGGTCCAGACATCGTCCCGCAGAGCTTCGCCACCAGCAAACAGCTCCTCGTCGGCGAGGGAGGCCGCCATCTCCGCGTCGAACTTGGCGGTCTGCTTCGTGTCGGACGTTCCGAAGCCGTTGGACCGGGCAATGGTCACGATGCGGTCCCGCAGTGCTTCAAGGTGCCTCGGAGCGACCCGCGAACCTCCTGTCGGGGCAAAGCGGCAAGCTGAAGGTGGTTTGCGGGCATCGAAACCAGGCCAAGTAGCGAAGCCATCGAGCATGTACTGCTCGAGAAGGATGTCGGCCGCAGGACCGGGTAGACGGGGAAGCAGCGTAGCCATGCCCTATTCTTTTCCGGGCTCCGCCAAGGCAAGAAACGCGGCCCGGAACCTGCCGGGCTGGTCCTGAAGCGTCGACCGCATCGTGGCCACGTCTCCTACGTCCCACGCCTGCCGCAGCCATGCTGTCGCCTGATCTCCCAGGGATCCCGACTGCGGGTTGGCCATGATGTCCTCGGCATCAGGATCGTTGAGCAGCCGCTCGACCACCTGACTCATGACATCCGCGAGCAGCGCCTGAAGTGTCGGGCCGTCCAACTGTTCGACTCTCTCGATGACGTCGGTGCGGTCTTCGTTGAGGTAGAGCCGGACCGCGCCGTGGAAGTCGCGGTTCCAGTCACCCGGAGGCCATTGCAGGTACCAAGGCGAAGTGGCCGGCATCGCATCCCCGAGGAGTCTCCGCAGGTTGACGATTTCAATCGGGAAGCGTGGCTCTTCGCCCTCAAGCCGCGTGCGAAGCGTGTCAACCCAGAGCCGGTCCGCGGACCGGTTGGGCGTCAACGACCCGGGAGCCTTCGGGGGCGCTGCAAGCAGCACCTGCGTCTGGAGGTCGAGCACCAGGGACAGCCGCTCTCCGGCGACCTCGAAGTCGAACTCGTGGCACCACGTGTCCGGTTCCAGTTCAATGCAGTCCTGACGGAGGATCAGTTGGGGTAGTCGAGCATTTCCTCCCCCTGCACCGGTACCCACGCGGATGCCCAATGCCAGACGAAGGTCGTCCGCCGCAACGCCCAGATCGCGCCCAGTCGCGACGGGATCTACGCTCACGGTCCGGCGGAAGCGAACGGCACTGGCTGCATCCCAGTCAGCCAGGTACTCACCCGCCTGATTCCACTCGCCGCCGTTGAGCGAGCAACACCAAGGATCAGCATCAACGGCGGCGTCGGACAGGGTCAGGAAGGGAAACGCGATGTGCCTGTTCACGGCTACGCCTGCGAGAGCACGTCAGCCATGACGGTGACCGCGCAGTCGTCCGGTACAGGCACCCGGATCTCGAACTCTCCTTCCCCGCCCGCCAGTTCCAGCCTGTCGCCGGTTGAGGAGAGCTTCCCGTCCGTCGAGACGATGGCGACAACGGTTGGGCGGGGGAGGTCTTCGTCGAGACGGCCGGCGACCATCCCTTCCAAGACGACGGCTGCCCGTGCGGTGAGCGACATCCCGCTGCGTGCTGCGTCTTGGCGTACTTCTGTGGCGAAGACAGCAATGGGCCCGTCGTCTCCGATCTCAAGGCGTTCGAAAAGGGGGCGACTGGCACTGGCCCGGTCAGGACGCGCACCATGGCCGCTGCCACCACGACCGGTCTGGCGCCGTATGCCGGCACCATCGCCGCCGACCCTTTCCAGCACGTCGCCCAAGCGGCCTGAGGCGCGGGCCAGCGGCGGGCCATTGGCCGCAGATGGGGTGGGATCCGTTGGGGCCGCACCCATGTCTCGCGCGGTTTCTCCCAACTGCCTTAGCGCGCTTCTGACGTAGTGTTTCGCTCTGCTACGCGGGGGAAAACCGTCAGGAATCCAGTCGTCGTGCGCCGGCGGCTCCGAGTCGGAAAAGGCGCTTTCGACTTCCTCGTCGGAACTTGCGACAAAGACCCCCGCCCACTCAAGACGTTCGTCAGGAAGGGCGGTCCCCTCAAGGTATTTCACAACCAGTTCGACGGGCCGCATGAGCGCTATCTGGTGGGAAGCCGCCGGAAACAGGGAGTTCTCCGAGACCAGCGGACGGCGCGGCGCCCGCTGGCCCGGTTCGACTGCCAACGTTCCGAGTCGTCTTACCGGCCTTTCCGAGAAAAGAGGCCTGACGTCGTTTCCCGTACCGGCCCTTGCAGCTCGCATGGCCTTCGAATACAGATCGAGAGGAGGAAAGTTCTCGGGAAGCGGGACCTCAAGCGGGGAGCCATCGACCTCGACGCGACACGCGAACCGCTTTGCGGCCGGTGCATCGTGCATCATCCGCGGCCAGAAGTTCCACAGAAGCCCCTCGACGACCCGCCTGCCGACCGATTGGAGGTCTTCTTCACCGCTGTCGAAGTCGAGAATCATGATGGACGTCCCGGACCGGCCGCCACTCCTCGCGGGAAAACCAAGCGCCAAAGCCAGTTCCCTGGCCGCCCTGCCTGTAGCGGGATCGACGATTCCGTCTTTCGGATCTGGAACACCCCACCAGTGCCGGCCCGTGAAGCGAGCCCGGTAACCCCTGTCCGGGCGTTCGAACGAGCGGCCAACATGGCATCCGATCAGACGGCGGGCGCGCGGACCGGCTCCTTGCGGCAGGGTATCGACCACGATAGTGCTGGACCGGCTGGCTCGATACAGGGCGACCTTGCCAAAGCCGTAAGTGCCACCCCCCTGGTCGGTGTCGCGGGCCGTTCCGATGTTGCGCAGAAAGTCGATGAAATCCGTTGTGTCGTCGGCCACCGGAATGCGATCAGACCGGGTCGGCCCCCCAAGTCCCTTGGTCCCGAAGTCGCAGATCTCCATGACGGTCAACGCGTTTCGCGACCGCATGGCATCGAAAACCTCGCGGGACCCGGGCTCGGGGGGATTCGTGCTCAAGACATGGGAATGCAGGATCCGACGCTGGCCACGCGTCAGTCGGCGCAGGCGTATCAGTACTTCCGGCCCGGACGGCGGCAATGCCGCGTCAGCGATGTTCTGGACGGCTTCGCGGATGACGGTCTGCAAGGGATCTAGGGACGGTGTTCCGAGCAGACGACGGAAATTGTCCCCGATGTTGCCGGTAGAAGCGTACTTCTCCGAGTGGAGACTCAGCCTGATTGGCATGAGCAGAGCATGTCCGCGAGGTCGGTGAACACTCCCTGCTCGCACCGGTACGGCGCTGCCGATGCCAGGTCGATCTCGTAGGAGAGCCGGTGAACGCCGGCCGGGACGGCTCCACGGGTCAGCATGGAATTCGTCAGCCTCGGGAACCCGGGCTGGACTTCGAACAGCTGCTCGGACTCGATCCGGAACCTTTCGCGATTCCACCTCTCGTCGTCGGCGTCAGGACACCCGACGGCAGCGATCAGTTGCCGGAGCGCCTCGGGGTCGCTGGCTTTCGATAGCGCGTTGCGGGCAAGCCCGGAAACCGCAAGGGTTCCGTCTTTCACGGGTTCCAAAACAAGGCGCAGCAGGTGCAGCGTACCGCCGACTGGCGGGTCGAGCTGCGCGAGGCCGTTGATGGTGACGGTGGACGCGGCGGCTCGAAGCGACACCTTCACTTCGAGCGACGTGTCGCCAGCGCGGAAGTCGTGGCGGTCGCTCGCGGGCCCCCGCCACGCCTCCCATGCTGACGACGAGCGCTCTAGAAGTCTATTGAGCACCAGAAGTTCACCAATGAGGCCCCCCACCGTGCGTCTGTCTACGTCTCCAGCCGCGGCCCGCTCCAGGAGCAAACGGAAGTCTGCGACGGTCGACGTCGCCGCTTCGGCGCAGGTCTCGCCCCCGGCGACGCGCACGAGAATCTCGTCAACCACTTCGCCAAAGACGGTCTCCAGGTCCTTGGAGAGACACACGAGATCCAGGAACCGCAGGTACTCTCCCTCTTTTTGGTAGGACGAGATTGAAACGGAAAGACCCGCGCCGCCACCGGGTTGTGCGGGCGTCTCGCCCGGCGCAAGGGGCAGGAGAACGCGTGCTTCTCCGTTCTGGCCGATCGCAAGGCGAACCTGTCCGGCGGGCGTGGAGACGCTGGTGGGGATGGTCGGAATCTCAAGGGCCCCACCAAGGTCGGCGTCGTCCTGACGAGCGCCGGAACGCAGGACCGCCCAGTTGCCTGCCGCAGTTGCCGTCGGAGAATCAGGCAACACCCGCTGCCACCTCCTGATCCGCGTGCTCGGCATCCATGTCTTCGATCTCCTCGGCCGAAGGCGCCTGGAGCTCCACCGAAACGTAATCCCCACCTTCGGTTACGGATCCGGGGAAGACGATGCCGTATCCGAGGACATCGAACGCGGCATCGAGCGCAGTGCGGACGCTGCTCTTGCGTTTAGGTCCGGATGTCCGGTCTACCGGATACAGGAGCAGCAAGGGTACCTCGCCGACCGACTCGAGCCTCTGGCCCTTGAGGGCAGCCCATCCCGAGCCATTCGTCGGCGGATCTCCTGCGCAATCAAAAAGCACGTCCCGTTTCGACATGAGTGCCTTGATGTCGGCATCCGAATCCCCGTCGACGAGACGTGCGCGGGTGACCATTCTGACTGTAGCCGTCCCGCCAAGGGTTTCCGGGGACTCGGGGCCGCGGCCGGCTTCGACAATCCCTACATTCCATTCGCTGAGGCGATGGTCATCCTGGTCGATAAAGGGAACGAGCATTCGGCTGTCCAAGTCGCTGTGGGTGGGGTGCACCGAGTAGTCCTCCAGGAATCGCCGGATCAATGAACGCGGAACCTTGCGCCAGAGCTTGACCCCGCGCCCTTCCGCCTCGACATCCTTCAGGTCGAGCGCGTCGGCAAGATCGACGAGCTTTGCCGCCGCCGCCCAGTTGCCCCGCAACAGGCGTCCGTCGCGGTGGCTGAAGCGGGTTGTCTGACGATGTGTACCCCAATAGCTAACGGCGCAACGACGGGCGGCTCGCATCCTGTTCGCGCCGGTGATCGCCATTCCGGGGATGGCGCGGATTCTCACGGCGATGTCCATCGGCGTCTTGTGCTGTCTCCCGTACTGGTCTATGTCGTCCCTGATCTCCTGCTCGACCCCGGCGAGGGCCCGAAAGCGAAGGTTCAGGTCCTGGGGCATCCAGATCCGGGGCAGGTCTTCGTACCCGGGGCGAAAGCCAAACCAGCGGCCCATCTGCAGCAGCGTGTCGTACTGGTTTGCCGAACGGAGGAAGTAGCTGACTGTGAGACCTTCCAGCGTCAGACCCCGGGCCAGGATCGTACCGCCGACGACGATGTATGTCTTAGCGCCGCCCGTCGTGTAGTCGACCCGGTCATCGCTATCGCCATTCTCGACGGGGTACTCGAGGCGATCGAGCACCGTTCCGAGGTGCTCGAGGACGCGCTCCGCTGGAACGGTCGCCGCTTCGGTGATCCCTTCGGGAATGCAGGCCAGTTCCTCAGTCCACATCTCCTGGATGCGGTGCCCTAGTGGCGATGCTGGATCCAGGATCTTCGTTCGGTTGGCCTCTACCCACCGGCGGATGAGGTCGGCCGTGCGCCAGTGAGCGACCCTGTAGGCCGACGTGTGGACAAGCATGGTCATGTGGCTTGTCCCGTCGCCGCGCTCATGCCGGGCCGCGCAGCACGCAAGGAAATAGAGGACTGCGCTCTGGAGACTGTCGGTCATCTGTGGCTGGAAGTGGTCCCAATCATTCCGGCTCTGCGGTAGGAGCAGAGCCTCCTCCTCGTCAGGCACATTGCGGATCATGTCCAGCCCCTCCTCTTCGGGCTGGATGTCATCGGGGTCTGACGGCGCCCTTCCGAAGAGCCTTTCAGCTCCGAAATAGCTGTCGGGGCATGGGAGCGCAGTAATGAAGTCTCGGGGGTAGAGATCGTCCAGTTTCTGTCCCTCGACGGCGTAGGGATTTATCAGGACGTTCGCGAAGGGCGTGGCTGTGTAGCCGACGTACGACGCAGCAGGCAGAAGATGCAGAAGTTCGCGTATCCGGTGGTTGATAGCGGTCATGTCCAGCTCGCCACTCGCGGAATTGATGCTTGCCTGGTCGCACTCGTCGTCGATGACGAGTATCCGAAGCCTCTTGAGCACCCCGGGGAGGGTTCGTCCCACCGCAACCTTGAGGTTTTCCAGCGGCGATACGTTCTTCTTGACCACTGCGAGTTGAGCCTTGTCGAGGTGGCGAAGGAACCCCCCTTGGGCCGGCAGCGGAAAGTCGCTGTCGGGTTCGTTCGGAGTCAGAACCTGCCAGTTCTCCGGGTTGCGCATGACGAGATCGTCGAACAGCCGAAGTTGCGTTTGATAGCGGAGCTTGTTGGTCATGCCTGCTAGCACGACCACGGTGTCGTAGCCGGCATCCAGCGCCTTGGCAGCCACGGCGGTCATGTTCGCGGTCTTGCCGGACTGCACGTGACCAACTACCAGACCCCTGCAGTCAAAGTCGGCCTTCCCCGGATCAGCAAGCAGCGACACTACTTCGTTGGAGGCCCGGTCGATGCCGTCCACGTTCCCTTTCGGCCACCCTTTCGTGTTCAGAAGGAAGTCGCGGACGGCTGGCCAGTGAAGGTCGGACGGCTTTGGTCCGAAGTACCACCTGGGCCGGGATCTAAACACCGAGATTTCGCGCAGTATCTCGATGTTCTTGAACTGGCGTTCGACGACCTCCCGGGCTTCCAGAATCTCCGATGACAGGCTCGCCAACAGGCCGGGCATCAGATCCTCCAGCCCTTGCCGGACATCGTCTACCGCCGCGTCGAGGTCCTTGACTCTCGGCAATGCACGAAGGATGTCCTTGACCAGCTTGTCGACTTGCGGTCCCGGCACGAAGCCCCCTTACCCGGTGATCTCTCGATGTAGTGAAACGGCTGTTTCCCACCGCGTCGAGAGCGGGTAATCAACGGCTTACGACAACGAAAAGGAACAACCTCGTATGCACAGTGTAGCGGCGAACAGCTCGATTTCCAGCCCCTCCGAGCACATCTCGTGACGCGGTGCCCCAATGGCGACCACATCAGTTTGCAGGGGCGGCGACCGTTGCAGCACGAGTTGGACAAGCCTACCAAGCAGACACAGCGGCGCATTGGGCGCGGGTCCGGGCCCGGCACGACGCCCAATGAAGGCAGGGATGTCTGGGAACGCCCCCGTTTCCGCGCACGTCAACCTGGTCGTCCACGATGACGGCGAGCCGGCCTGGAAGCTGGAAGTGCCCGGCCCGTTTACAAGCTAGGCGAGGTACAGGGCCATGCATAGCAATGTTGCTGACCTGTTTCGGACGTAGGCCGGCAGATCGTTGCGAAAGCGCTGCTTCCCAAGACGTGAAGCAACCCGGCGTGCACGGCGTTCGCGCCCCTCCCCAGGCACTAGGACGTTGCAGCACGTTCCAGAGTCGACACACAGGCCGATGGGCCCTTCTGATCTTCTGTCGCACGACATCGGGTGCCAAGAGCTTCGGGTCGATCAAAGATCGCGCCCGCTGCGGAAACGAATGTTCTGCAGGACCGCAGTTGCCATCGGAATCGCGTTCTGCGTCGGATTGCGGCGCAGCCCCAGGCCGACGAGGGGCAACTGCCGCCCATTACCAGCGAGCCTCCGCCGCAGGCCACGGCTCTGACAGTCGGGGACAACCTCACGTCGACGTCGGCTTCACATCCCCGTACTAGGCCACGACCCCATTTAGTCCCACTAGCTAGTTGGCCCGGTCCCCTCCGTTCGATGATCAGAGGGATTCAACGCATCAAAGGTCATCATCGGAGTCGAGCATCCGCCGTACCCGAGCAATCTGCCGAACCTCGTTCCAGAGAGGGCTTCTTCGCCATCGTCAGGACCATCACACACACAGCACGTATTAACCCGAGTGGGCTCTCAAAGAGCTTAGCGTGCACGCTCGCCCGAGACCAACGACGAACACCTCTGAGCGCTCGTCGCCACCGGCCTTTACCACGCACTACGCGCGAGCAAACCCCTCAAAGATCTCGACAATCTCATCGAAGGGGTTATTCTTCGCCTCCAACGACCTAGCAAGGTATAGGGACTTCATGCGGCCTTCCTGCATCCCTGCTACGTTACAGAACTTCGCGAACACCGGTTTACCCGGAAAACGCGACTTCCACTGTCCATCAGCTTGCCCAAGCAGCCCCTCCAACTCCCCGTAGACTGTAGATGCTAACTCCTCGACTTCCGCGGCGTCCAAGCTCTTTGCAACCCGCTCCAGCTCCCCATTACCTCGTTCGACAAAAGCCTCTACAAAACCACCGAGGTCGAGATCATGTATACCCTTAGGCATCATATCTACATTCCCCACCAGATCCCGAACTCGCTTAGAGACAATGAGACCTGCCGCATAGCCCACCCCATTCCGGGCGATCTCCTTTAGCTTCTCCTCGACTAATTCGGGCGACCGCAGCCAGGAGTCAACTCCCTCCAGTTCGGCGAAACAAGACGCCAAAACAAACTCATCCAGAAAGTAATTCTCCAAATGATACCGATTGAGGACACGAAGCGCCTTTGACATGCCTTCAGCTGCCGGCGACGCGTCACGGTCGGCGAGCATGAAGAAACGCACACCCCACAACGTACGGTCCAGTATTTCATTCGCTACAGTCTCGAACCCCACGAGGTTTCCCTTGCCACCGCTCGGCAGCAACACCAGTTCTGGAAATCTGTTCTCCAAGATGTGTGTGTACGTGCGTTTGTCCAAGCTCGCGTCCTTGCCCTCAATCAAGACAATCTTCTTCCCAAGCGAAATCACCCCGACAGACTGACCAAGCCGATGCAGCGCCTCCGTCGCATCATCTCTCGCTCCCAATATCACCCCTTGATTCGAATCGTCTTCCCTCTTCTCAGTGAGGAAAACCACTGTGTCGTCGAGCGACGACGCTATCACCTCCGGAGAGTGCGAGATCAAAAAGAACTGGTTCCGTGCTCCGACAGTACGTAACGTCGTGATCAACCGGGCAAGAAGCTCCGGGTGAAGATGTAACTCAGGTTCGTCGAAGAAGACAACGCAGTGGGATGGTTTCCGCAAAATGAAGTCGAATGTGATGTTCAACACTTCTCGCTCGCCACTGCTGAGCGTTCGAATGTCTCGCTCCTCGACACCGTCCTTGTATATCAACCGTTGTCCTTGTACGTCTGCTCTATGCAACGTCTTTGGCCCAAGCAACTTCTCAAATGCATCGCTGAACGGTTCGAGCGGGTCCCCGAAGTCCAAGTTCATCTGCGCGTAACCGTCGTTTCTAAGCTGAATCGCCCGGTTCGCGATACGCGTTTTTTGACTCTGTATCTTCTTGAAAATCGCGTGCTGAGTGTCCTGCCATCGGTTAACCAATCCACTGAACGGAAGGTCCCAAGAGACTGCCTCTTCCCAAGGATCAGGATAGTCGAACTCAAAGCTCATCGCCTTGACGTTCTGTATGCTCCTATTGCTCTCGTAGTAGAGAACGCCACTCGTGAAATTCCTTCGTCTTTGGTTCTGCCGAAGCAGTGTGCGGAGCTTCTGCGAGTCCTCAGGCTTGGTAGTCTCAAGTGCTGTCTTTCCCCATGCCTCAGTCTCCGCGGGCGACGTAGCTTCGATAGTGAAGCTTGGATTGTCTCCCTTGGCGTTCCGAAAGAACCCGAGCAATCCATCAATCAGCCGCGTCTTTCCCACACCATTGGGGCCGGCGATCACGACCAGGTCTGAAATGCCCTCAATCTCGAACCGTTGGACTGGCGCAATGTCTCTGGCTGCTATCCGTGCAATTCTCATGCTTCTATACCTCTCACCATCGGTTAGTGACGTCCTACCAGAGCGCTATTCACCTGCAAGATCAACTACGTTTTCCCGACTGCAACTAGCCCGCTGTCCAATGAGAAAGTGAGGGTGAAATCGACCGAACCGTGACGCGGT
>JAPPGK010000068.1 GCA_028821405.1 Gammaproteobacteria bacterium
AAAGGGGACATCTTAGAATTGGACAAAGGGGACATTACTGCTTTGGGCTAACACGATGGCAACCGTCGCTACCGGCCATGTACGCCGCTCTGCCGGGATGCTGGCCGTGGCTCTAACGTTTGCGACCGTCGGGGTCGCTGCGCAGGAAGGCGGTTTGTTCCAGCCGCTCGAACCGTTGGTTGTCGACTCGTCCGATGGTCAAGGCGTGCAAGAACTGCGCTCGACGACGAGGGTCCCGACGCGGGGCGGCGAGACCGTCCGCCATCGGGAGGTTCGGGTCGATTTCGCACGCCTCGCCGCCGTCAAGGAAGCGCTGGAATCCGGGCAGCCCGCCGCGCTGAATCTCAACCTGTTCGACGACGTACTCCTCAAGGCGGTCGATCTTCGCCTGGCGCCGACCGCTTCCGGCGGTTACTCGTTGTCGGGTCGCCTCGAAGGCGTGCTTTTCGGAACGGCGGTGCTGGTCGTGAACGGGGAAATCGTTTCCGGCAGCATCCGATCGGCCACGGGAACCTACACCATCGACGCGGCCAGCGGCGTGTGCCACATCCGGGAGGTCGACCCGTCGACACTGCCGCCGCTTGGGGAACCGCTACGGCCGATCCAATCGGCGATGAACCCCGGGGGCATCAGGTCTCGTCGACCCCCGTCTCCGACTGCCGCTGCGGCCGACGAGGCCGACGAGAATGGTTCGGTAGCTGACGTCCTCGTGGTTTTCACGCCGGCGGTGACGGCAGCGAAGGGCGGCATATTGCCGGCGATTGCCGAAATCGAAATGTTCGTGGCGGAGACCAACCAGGCGTACGTCGACAGCGGCGTGGATCAGCAGATCTTCCTGACCCGGGCCGTGGAGGTGGACTACATCGAGGCGGGCAATTCCGGCCTCGATCTCGCGCGGCTCCGCATTCCCGACGACGGGCATTTGGACATTGTCCATGAACTTCGCGACAAGACGGGATCGGACCTGGTGCATCTGATCACGGAGACCGGCACGGTTTGTGGCATTGCGTACCTCATGTTCGATCCGGCACCGTGGTTCCGCGGGTGGGGCTTCGGGCTCACGATCCGCAACTGCGGCGGTCGTGTGGTCGCGCACGAACTCGGACACAACATGGGCCTTCGGCACGACCGGCACGTAGATTCGGGCAACACGCCCTATCCGTACAGCCACGGCTACGTCAACCAGGCCGCATTCGAAGAAGGCGCCGATGTCTCGGCCCGCTGGCGGACCATCATGGCGTACAACGACCAATGCAGCGACGCGGGTTTCAACTGCCCGGCGATCTTGCGTTTCTCGAATCCGGATCAGGAGTACGAAGGCGATCAGTTGGGCATAGCCGAAGGTGGCGATGCCGCCGATGCCCGGCGCAGCCTCAATGACACGCGGGAGGTCGTGGCGGGCTTTCGCGCCGCGGGACCCGACCTTGACCCGGGGCTGCTGCTCCTTCAGCGGGAATGGCAGCCCGGACAGACGGTCACGCTGTTTGGGGTCGTCACCAATCAGGGAAGGATCGAATCAACGGAGACGACAGGCAAGTTCTACCGATCTCAAGACCCCGTCATCGACACGGACGATGTCGAAGTGGCGAGTTTCGACGTGAGCGCACTCGGCGCCAAGGAAAGCGCCGAACCCATCTACATCGGGAACGCCCCTCAAGCCGGTGGCTACTACTACGGTCTGTGCGTCGACCCGGTGGCGGACGAGACCGACACGGAGAACTGTTCGGACGGGACTTACGTGACCGTTGGCCCCACGGTTTCCGCGGCGGATGCCGAGACCGTCGAGGGGCAGACGTTGTCTTTCTCGGTGAGTCTGTCGGAAGCCCGGGATACGCCGGTCGACGTGCAATGGGAATTGGTTCGGGAGACGGCCGTGGCCGGGATCGACTTCGCCGACGTGAGCGGCACCGTCACCATTCCGGCCGAGCAAACCCTCGCGACGGTCGCGGTCGAGACGATCGCCGACGACGTCCCCGAGGCCAACGACACGTTCACGATCCGGCTGGTCGACACCGCCCCGGCGCCGCCGGCCGGTGTCGTCCTAAGCGCGGACGGGGCGCAGGCGATCGGCACGATCAGGAACGACGACGGCGACGTGAAGTTCGCGGATTCGCATCTACGGAACGCGGTGCTAAGCGCCCTGAACAAGCCGCCGGACGGGGACTTTACGGTTGAGGAACTGGCCACGTTGAGGGAGTTGAACGCCTCCGGCACGGCCGAGGACGAAGTCGACGACCTCACCGGGTTGGAGGCCGCCACGGGCTTGAGGACGTTGCGGCTCTTCGACAACTCGGTGGCGGACCTGGCGCCCCTGGGTCACCTCGGCGACTTGAAGGAGTTGTACCTGGATCGAAACGGGTTCGGGAACCTCGACGCGTTGGTGCCCCTCAAGGGGCTCACGACCCTGAGTCTGACGGGTAACCGCATCGACGACTTTTCGCCACTGGAAGGCCTGACGGCGCTGAACCGGCTCTGGCTTGACGAGACCGGGATGTTGGATCTCGCTCCACTCGCCGGACTCACGGCACTTGCGCTGTTGAATCTGCGGTGCGCGAGTCGCAACGACTTCGAGGGTCGCGCCGACTGCGAATCGCGATCGATCACCGACATCTCGCCGCTGGTCGGGTTGACGAACCTGACCAACCTCGACCTGAACTTCAACAACGTCGTCGACATCTCGCCGCTCGCGGGGTTGACGCGTCTGAACTATCTCGACCTCTGGGGAAACGAGATCGAGGATCTCGAGCCCCTGCGGGGACTCGGGGGCTTGTTCTGGATGGATCTCGACGACAACGAGATTTCCGATATAGCCCCGCTGGCGGGGCTGACAGGTCTGAACGCGCTCCATCTGAACGGTAACCGCGTTCAAGACCTTGCGCCGTTGTCGGAGCTTGGTGCCCTCGATACCCTGGGCCTGAACGGGAACGGGCTCGTCGACATCGCCCATCTCGCCGGCCTGACGAGGCTCCGGTATCTATGGCTCGGAGAAAACGAGATTTCGGACATCGCACCGTTGGCGTCCCTGGATCAACTGGAGTTGTTGGACCTTGGACGCAACGACCTCGTCAACATAGCGACGCTGGCGGATCTCTTCCGGCTTAGGGAACTTCACCTTCAGAACAACCGGATTCGCAACATTTCGTCGCTTGCGGATCTACGGCGGCTACGCTATCTCGATCTCTCCAACAACGACATTCGCGACATCGAAACGCTGGTGTCGAACGGCAGGTTGCGCGACGGTGACACGGTGCACATCCAGGGCAATCCGCTGGATGAGGACTCGATCAGCGTTCATGTTCCCGCGCTCTTGGAACGCGACGTGGTCCTGACCTATATCGGCGTATCCGTCGCGGCAGGGTCCGCGTTGGAAGGCAACGACTTGGAGTTCGTCGTTCGGGTTACACCGGCAGCGGAAGAAAATGTCAGCGTGAACTGGACGGCGTCTCCAGGCACGGCGACACAGGGCGACGACTACCCGTCGGGCCAGTCGGACACGGTCAGCATCGCGGCCGGGGAAACGGAGGCGATGTTCACCGTGCCGACCAGCGAAGACGCACAACGTGAGCCGCATGAGACGATCAAAATCTACTTGACGGAAGCGGCGTTCCCCGACGGGGTGGGCCTTGCGGGCGCGGTCGAAGAGGACGGCAACGACGACCGGGCGACCGCCCTAGGACTCATCGTCGACCCCGACGGGCCCCGCGAGGATGTCCCGCTGTTCGCGTCCGCCGGCGACGAGATCCGCCAGGGCTTCCTGCGTGTCATCAACCGCCGGGGGCCCAATGTGGCGCATGTCGTCGCCCTGGACGGCGCGGGGAACCGTCGCACCACGACGTTGGAAATGGATGCCGGCGAGACGGTGCATTTCAACTCGAACGATCTCGAGAACGGCAACATCGGCAAGGGCTTGTCCCGGGGAATCGGGGAGGGCGACGCCGACTGGCGGCTGGAATTGAGCGGCAACGATGTCGACGTGCTCACCTACATGCGCACCAACGACGGCTTCCTCACGAGCCTGCACGATGTCGTGCCGGCGGGGACCGACGGCTACGACGTGCCGATCTTCAATCCTGGCAGGAACACCAACCAGGAGAGCTTGCTCAGGCTGATCAACCCCGGCGATGCCGACGCGGTAGTGACGATCACGGGCATTGACGACCAGGGCGCCGCTTCATCCGGTGACGCCAGCCTGACGCTGGCGTCGGGCACGTCGCGCACCATCTCGGCCGCGGACCTCGAGGACGGTACGGACCTCGACGGTGCGTTGGGCTCGGGCACCGGCAAATGGCGGCTCCTAGTTGCCTCCGAGGCGCCGATTCTCGTTTCAAGCCTGATGCAGACCCCCACGGACCACCTGACGAATCTCTCCACGCGTCCCGACAACAAGGTCACGGCGGGCGAGGCGACCAGGCATCACGTCCATGTCTTTCCGTCCGCCGCTGATCCTGACGCGCGGCAGGGGTTCGTGCGGGTGGTCAACCGTGGCGCGGCGGGTTCCTTGGAGATCAAGGCCTACGACGACACCGACGTCGACTATGCCCCGGTCACCTTGGCTCTCGGCGCAAATCGAACCGTTCACCTGAACTCCGCCGACCTGGAGGCAGGGAGCGCAAACAAGGGCCTTGACGTCGGGGTCGGCGCGGGTGAGGGCAACTGGCGGCTGGAGTTCACGGGAACCCTCGACGTGGACGTGCTGGCCTACATCCGCCGCACCGAAGACGGCTTCCTGACCAGCATGCACGACACCGTGCCCTTGACCGACGGGGTCTACCGGGTGCCGATCTTCAACCCCGGCAGCAACCGCAACCAGGTAAGCGAACTGCTGATGGTCAATGCCGGGGAGGATGCGGCCGCCGTAACCATCACCGGCGTGGACGATGGCGGCCGTGCCGCAAACGCCCCGGTGACGCTTTCGATAGCGGCTGGCAAAGTCCGCAGGGTGACGGCGCAGGAGCTGGAATCGGGTGGCGGGGACATGGGCGGTGCGCTAGGCGACGGCAGAGGCAAGTGGCGCCTCGAAGTTCGTTCCGACGAACCGCTCTACGTGTTGAACCTGCTGCAAAGCCCCACCGGACACCTGACCAACTTGTCCACCATGCCGTAGGCCCGTCGGTGCCGTAGCGTTGGCGCCCACTGCCCGTCCGACGCGCGCGCTTGTCGAAAATCGCCGAGAATGAACGCATGGCACGTCGGATCGCCGGGCGCGCCGTCACTGGAGAAAGCTCGATGAAACGGATCCTGACTGCGGTGCTGGTTTTGGTTGTCATTGTTGCTGCGGCCCTGCCGCCGTTGTTCGGCGCGAGGGCCCGGTCGTTGATCGAGGCGGAACTCGCATCAATCGGGGAGGCTGTCTCGTCCCATGCCACCGTGGAGGTGTCGTTTCACGACTGGGATGTCGGCTGGTTTTCGAGCACCGCCTCGGTTTCGCTGGGGGTGGAATTGAACCGCGAGGCCCTGGAACTCGATGGGCAGGATCCGCAGGCGCTAAGCACCACGCTTAAGTTGGTGACCTTGTACCACGGTCCGGTCCTGATCGAGCCTCTCGCCGGACTTGGATGGGGAGCGGTGGAGTTGGTTGTCGACGCCTCGTTGGTTCCCGAGCTTCGGGACTTCCACGAGGCGGCCGGCGTGGATCACGTCGCGCGGTTGGGCGTCCTGGTCGGGTTGTCCAGCACAACCATCGGCATGGACATGCCTGCCTTCGTGTACGAAGAGGCCGGCGCCACCGGGCAAGGCGTCGGCATCGACTTCGGGGGCCTCGAGGCGACTGTGGTGTTCGATGGCCGCGGCGAGTCCCTCGAGTTCGACGGCGAAGTCGGCGGGGTCGGCATCACGACGCCGGGATGGAACGCGGAAGTGGGCCGAGCGAGCTGGGCGAGCAACGCTCGGGAGGACGCTAGGATTCCCGAGCTTTGGTTGGGCGGGGGACAGGTCGATGTTGCGCGGGTCATGGTCTCGAGCGGCGACGGTGGCCTTGTAGAGGTCAACGACATTCGCCTACAGGGAGGTACGGAAATCGACGGGGACGACTTGGTTGCCACCTACCTTTACGAAGCCCGCGAGGCAGTGATCACGACCACCCGGTTGGACGAGTTGGCGGCTGAGGCGTCTGTGCGCTACGGCTACGAAGCCTTAGCTCGTTTGATGGAAGCCGTCTACAACCTGGAGGCACTGGACGAGGAACAGCAAATGGCACTGATCAATGCCCTCGTCAGGGAGCGATTGACCTTCGCCATCGACCGGCTTGGCTTCGAGCACGAAGACCGTGCCGCATTGGCATCCCTCCAGATCGACTTTCGCGGCGCTGAGTTGCCCGATTGGTTCGACATCAGTCGCTCGCTGGATCTCTCGGCGATCCTGCCGTGGGTCTCGGCGGACGTTGACCTCGTCTTTCACCGGGATCTCTTGAACGGCCTTGGGATCGGCCAGATGGACGCCTTGGTGCGGATCCTGGCACGGGAAGGCATGGTGAAGGAGTCGGGGGACGACTACACGCTGAACGTCGGGTTCGAAGACGGCACGCTCACCGTGAACGGCGAGCCGGTCGAGCCCTTCGAACTGTTGGGGTTGCTCAGCGGTCTCTAGGAAACCTCTGTTCAAGTCCGTCCCTGGACTTGAACAGTAGCGAAACAAATAGTTTCGCTCGCAAATTCAATGGCTTACGCCATCGAATTTGCGGCACATCCCTGTGCCGCGCTAGGGAAGGTCTTGTTCAGACCTTCCCTAGCCGGCGCGGCGAATACCCACCCGGCGCGCTTCGAAGGCGGTCTCGATCTCGGCCAGGATCGCCGGATCGTCGATTGTGGACGGCGCTTCGAAGGGATCGCCGTCGGCGATCCTGCGAATGACCTGGCGGAGGATCTTCCCGGAACGCGTCTTCGGCAGCCGGGGAACCAGCAACGCCTGCTTGAAGTTGGCGAACGCCCCGACCTGGCGGCGGACCATCTGAACGAGTTCGGCCTCGAGGGCTGCAGGCGCCGCATTCACGCCGTCCTTCAGAAGAACGAGCCCCAGGGGGACCTGCCCCTTGTCCTCGTCGGCGATGCCCACCACCGCACACTCCGCCACGGCGGGGTGGGCGGCGACCACCTCCTCGAGTTCGCCGGTTGACAACCGGTGGCCCGCCACGTTCATGACATCGTCCACGCGACCCATGATGTAGACGTAGCCGTCGGCGTCGCGATAGCCGCCATCGCCGGTCAGGTAGAAGCCGGGATACCGAGCCCAGTAGGCCTCGTGGAATCGTTGGTGGTCGCCCCAGATGGTCGGCAGGGTGCCGGGCGGCAACGGTGCCTTGATGACCACGTTGCCTTCCTGATCGGGGCCGAGTTCGATGCCGTCGTCGTCAAGGATGCGGAGGTCGTAGCCGGGCACCGGGAAACTCGGGCTTCCGGGCCGGGTGGGTGTCGCGCCCGCGTCGGCGACGCCCATCATGTTCGCGCAGATGGACCAGCCGGTCTCCGTCTGCCACCAGTGGTCGATCACCGGCGTGTGGACCACGTCCTTCAGCCACTCGTAGGTGGGTGGATCAAGACGCTCGCCGGCAACGAAGAGGTACTCGAGGCAGGAGATGTCGTAGCGAGACTTGAGCTCGGCGTTGGGATCCTCCTTCTTCACGGCCCGGAAAGCGGTGGGTGCGACGAAGAAGGTCTTCACACCGTGCTCGGCGATCACGCGCCAGATGGCACCGGCATCCGGGGTGCGCACCGGTTTGCCCTCGTAGAGGACCGTGGTACAGCCCTTGATGAGCGGCGCATAGACGATGTAGGAGTGGCCCACCACCCACCCCACGTCCGATGCCGCCCAGTAGACATCCCCGGCCTCGCAGCCGTAGATCGCCCCCATGCTGTAGTTGAGTGCGACGGCATGACCGCCGTTGTCCCGGACGACGCCCTTGGGACGCCCGGTGGTGCCGGAGGTGTAGAGAATGTAGAGCGGATCCCAGGCGTCGACTTCCACCCAGTCCGCGCGAGCGCTATCCGCTTCCCAGGCAGTCCAGTCGAGATCGCGCCCGTCGACGAGCGGTGCTTCGCATTGCGGACGCTGGACGATCACCGTTCGCGCCGGCTTCGACGCCGCGAGGTCGATGGCTTCGTCGAGCAGGGGCTTGTACGGGATCACGGTCTGGAACTCGATGCCGCACGACGCCGACAGCACCACCTTCGGTTTCGCGTCGTCGATGCGCACCGCCAGTTCCGGCGCGGCAAAGCCGCCGAACACCACCGAATGCACGGCACCGATGCGCGCACAGGCGAGCATGGCGATCACCGCTTCGGGGATCATCGGCATGTAGACGATCACGCGGTCGCCCTTGCCGACGCCGAGCGACTGCAATCCCCCGGCGACTCGAGCCACGCGTTCGGTGAGTTCGGCAAAGGTGAAGCGATCGATGTGGCCCGTGACCGGAGAGTCGTAGATCAAGGCGATGGCATCGCCTCGCCCCGCTGCCACATGCCGGTCCAGCGCGAGCCACGCGGTGTTCAGCTTGCCGTTCTTGAACCATCGCGGGGTTCCGTTGGCGTCGGAATCGAGGATCGACGTCGGAAACTCGAACCAGTCGATCTGCATCGCTGCCCGGCGCCAGAAGGCTTGGCGGTCATCGATGGACGCCCGGTAGGCGTCGGCGTAGGCGCGGTCTTCCAAGGTGCTTACGCTGCGAGTGTCGCCTGGACGACCCCGGCAGACTCCAGCGAGGCAATCTCGTCCGCATCGAGACCGATTTCGCCAAGCACCGACCGGGTGTCTTGGCCGGGGACTCGAGCGGCATGCGAAACCGCCGGTTCCGTGCGGCTGAAGCGTGGCGACGGCGCGGGCTGGGTAACGCCGTCTACCGTGACGAACGTCTCCCGATGGCGGTTGTGGGGGTGGTCCGGCGCTTCGAGAATCGACAGCACGGGCGCGAAGCAGACGTCGCTGCCCTCCATGATGGCGCACCACTCGTCCCGGGTCCGGGTCTTGAAGACCTCGGTGAGCTCCGACTTGAAGCCGCCCCACTGCTCGGTGTCCATCTGCGGGCCGAAGCGATTCGGGTCCACGCCGGACTTCTCCACCAGCTCGGCGTAGAACTGCGGCTCGATGGCACCGACGCAGATGTACTTGCCGTCCTTGGTCTCGTAGGTGTTGTAGAAGTGGGCGCCGCCGTCGAGCATGTTGGAACCGCGCTGGTTCTTGAACCCGTGTCCCACCATCGAGAAGAACATCGCCATGAGCGAGGCCGCCCCGTCGACCATGGCCGCGTCGATGACCTGGCCCTTGCCGGATCGGGACGCCTCGAGCATGCCGCAGACCAGGCCGTAGGCCAGCAGCATGCCACCACCGCCGAAGTCCCCGATCAGGTTGAGGGGCGGAACCGGCTTGCCGTCCGGCTCGCCGATGGCGTGCAGCGCACCCGCGAGTCCGATGTAGTTGATGTCGTGTCCTGCGGCGTGGGCGATGGGACCTTCCTGGCCCCAGCCGGTCATGCGGCCGTAGACGAGCTTCTCGTTGCGCGCCATGCAGTCGTCGGGTCCGAGCCCCAACCGTTCGGTGACGCCGGGTCGAAATCCCTCGAAGAGGGCATCGGCGGTCTCCACGAGCTTGAGAACCAGTTCCACGCCCTCGGGCTGCTTGAGGTCCACGGCTATTGACCGCCGGTTCCGAGCCAGCACATCGCGCCGTCGCCCGCCAGACCCGCCTACTCGATCGACCCGGATCACTTCCGCGCCCATGTCCGAGAGCATCATCCCACAGAACGGCCCCGGCCCGATGCCGGCGAGCTCGATGACGCGAAACCCCTCCAGTGGTCCCATCGATGTCTCCTCCTGCGGCTTAGCGGTTCAGTGTAGCGGAGGATGAACCCGGATTGGCTAGCGTGTGCGAAGTGTGCTGGTCCCTTCGTTCACTCTTTGCACCAAAGCGCGCAGATTCCTGCCGTCGCGCACGAGACGGGTCACGAGTACCTGCAGAAGCACAACATCGATGTCGAAGGAAGCTGCGATCCATGCACCAGGACGGGCATCAGGACATGGGGCGTCAACGAGGGTTTCGCGAAGATCGTCGCGTACCATGTGACGGGTACCGCGCCCGACGCGAAAACACAAGGAGTTCCGGACACACACGAATTCGTCCTACGGGAGGCCGGGCCGAAGTCGCATACGCGGCCTGGGGAGACGGGGAAACGCGCGACTGTGGTCGCACACGGCTGTGGGACGCTGCCCCCGACCACTCGGACCCGGTCGGACGCCGGCGTGCGAAACGGGCACGGCTGTGGATGCCCGGCCGCCGGGGCAGGTTGGCGGGCCAGGGACGGGACGCGGCGGACGGCGCCCGCGGCCACATGCGTGCTGTTTCCGACGTTGGCGGCGTGGCGGAGGCATCCGGGCGCGCGCCGCCGCGTGGCGGCCGCGCCCCGTGGCCTCAGGCGGGCAGGGGCGTCTCCCGGAACTGCATGGTCCG
>JAPPGK010000077.1 GCA_028821405.1 Gammaproteobacteria bacterium
ACGATGGCACGAAACAACCATTATTTCAACTTATTTATGACACACTACACTAGGTACCGTCTCACCTTTCAAACGGCCTCGTCACCTATACGACTATCGGGGGGACGCAACCCGCAACGGGATTGGGCATGGTCTCGGCAAGTGCGATCCGCCATCCGAGCCATCGGAGCTATCTGTCCGCGGTGATCTCGATGCGGTCGTCGCCAATGCGGGTGACCCGCAGGCCGAAGTTGGTCTCGAGGGCGGCGATCATGCCGTCGGTTTCGCCGACCGCGATGCGCCCGCCGATCCGGATGGCTCTTACCTCGGGATCGGGGATATCGACCGTGACCGTCGTGTAGCGGCTGATCTCCGCCACCACCTGCTCCAAGGGGTCGCCGGCGAAGGTCAATAGGCCGTCTCGCCAGCCGAGCTTCTTCTTGATGTCGATCGGCGCCACGGTCCGGATCTCGTCGATCGCGGTAGCGCGTTCCCCGGACCGCCAGATCGTTGTCTGCTGCCCCACCTGCAAGGTACCGAGCACTTGCAGTGCGTCCATGGCGGGGTCGTGGCCAACGTGTCCGGGGGGACGCGGGATGCCGGTCGTCGCGATCTCGACGCTTCCTTCGGTCACCAGCACATCCACGTCGCCGCCCTTGATGTGGACTGCGAACGCCGTTCCCACCGCTTGGATCCGGCTGTTTCCGGCATAGACCCGAAATGGCCGTTCCACGTTCCGGGCCACCGTGAAGTGAGCTTCGCCTGCCTGCAGCCGGATGTCTCGATGGCGCTCTGTGTACTCCACCGACAGCCGGGTGTTGGTGTTCAACCGGGCGACGGAGCCGTCGGCCAAGGTGACTGTCTGCTGCTCCCCGATGGCGGTTGCATAGGTCCCGTCGCCGCCGATCCGGTTGGCTGCCCCATCGACGCTCGTGTCGTTGCCGATGGAAGCGGTGTTGGCGACCAAGACAGCGACACCCGCGAGCACGGCGGCAGCGGCGACGCCAGCGAGCATCGAAACCGGGCCGAGACGGGACCGGGTTCCTTCCGCGTGTCCGCGCCCCTCCTGTCCGGGCTTGTCCAGCGGAATGGCCAACTCCGTCAAGACGTTCGCCCTGCCCCAGAACCGCGCCAAGCCACGGAGTTGCTTCACGTGTGCCGGACTCCGCGCAAGCCACGCCTCGAGTTCCTCCCGCTCGTCGGCAGACAGTGCTTCATCGCCGTCGAGCCTGATCAGCCAAGCGCCTGCCTCCGCCTCGGCAGTGTGCCGGTCCGGGAACTTGAGAAGGGTCGGTTTCATCGTCTACGTTCTTGCCCGACCAAGGATCTCAGCACAGAGGGTGACTTTCGCGATGCTCCTTCGCGTCGTTCCACGTATGCCCGGCAGGCAAGCACCCCTTTGAGCATGTATTTCTCCACCGAACTGACAGACAAGGACATTCGCTCCGCGATCTCCTTGTGCGTCAGTCCGTAGACCTTGCGCAAGATGTACACCTGCTTGCATTTCTCCGGCAAGTGGGCCACTGCCTCGCAATGCAGGCCCAAGGACTCCTCGGCTGCGATCTGCTCCTCAAGGGCAGTGTCTCCCTCTAAGACTACGACCGGCCCCAAATCATCAATCAAATCGGTCATCTGGCGCGATTTCTGGGTCAGCTTCGTGAGCGCGAGGTTCCTGGCCGACCGGTACAGGTAGGCTTCCGGCTGATCGATCCCCCTGCTCTGCTCGGCAACGTAGGCTCGCAGATACGCCTCTTGGGCGATGTCCTCGATGTCCTCGCGTCGGGTTAGGAGACGACCGAGAAAGCTCTTGATCGAGCTGTGGTTCTCGACGAACGCACGGGAGACCCCCGACAACGCCTTGCCCTTGTCCGCCCTGGGTTCGCTGGACCCCGCCATGGCAACCTCCGGTGGCCCCCTCTCGGACCGTCGCCGTAGCATAACGACCTGAGGGCGGGACCGTCGAGGTGGGTTCGCCGTCCTGTGCGCCAGTCGTCGAGCGATCCGCGCTTGCGCGGGGTCTGGTCCCGGCGAGCCTTTGACACCGATTTTGTGCTCCAATTGGATCCAGGTGACAGCACGCTTGAGGATCCATGGGCGAACCGGATCGGCTGATCGACGCATACCTCGCCCTGCGCGAGCAGATCGCACACCTAGTGACGCGCATCGTGCCGCCGAAAGAGGTCGAGGACGTGGTCCAAGAGACGTATGTGCGCATCTGTCGGGTCGATCCCAAGGAGGCGATCCGCGATCCCCGTTCCTATGTGTTGCGCACGGCCCGGAACCTGGCCTTCGACCACGTGAAGCGTTCCGAAACGCGCCTGACCGCGGGTACTGACATGGACGGGTTGCCCCCGGGAGAATCCGTGTTGCCCGTCGAGGCGGATCCAACGCAGGCTCGGGTCGCGTCCGATGAGGAATTCGCGCTGTTTTGCGAAGCGGTTCGCTCACTGCCCAGGCAGTGTCGGCGCGCCTTCGTACTGAAGAAGGTCTACGGCTATTCGCTCAAGGAAATCATGGCCGAGATGGACCTGGGCCAACCCACCGTCGAAACCCACATTGTCAATGGCACCAAACGGTGCGTGCAGTACCTGCGGGCCCGGCAACAGGGCCGGTCGCTGCCGGCGGGCCTCTCAAGGAATCGGCGGCGTCATTCGTCCAAAGGACGAGGAGGAACACCTGCATGACTAAGGTCGTACCGATCTCGCGGGACGATGAACTGCTCGGCGTCGCGAGTCGCTGGATGCTCAAGCTTGACGAGGGCGCATTGAGCGCAAGCGACGAAGCTGCCCTTGGCGCGTGGCTGGATGAACACACGAGGCATCGCGAATTGCTCCTGGAAGTTGCCGTCGTATGGGACAAGACCGATGCACTGGCGCGGTTGGCGGACCTCTTTCCACACGATGCCGCCGCCGATCAGGTGTCGGGCGGCACCCGACATTGGCGCTGGGCACAGGGTCTCGCCGTTGCCGCGGGTCTGGCAGTCCTTACGATCAGCGGCGTGCTGCTACTGAGTCCCGGTGCTGATACGACGCCGCCAACGTCGGACGGCGCTAGTGTGACGTCAGCGGAGTACGAGACCGCGATCGGCGGCCAAAAGACCGCGCTGCTTCCCGACGGCAGCGAGGTGGTATTGAACACCAACAGCCAGCTCGCGGTGACGTTCACGCCGTCGGCGCGCGTGCTTCACCTGGCACGGGGCGAGATTCTCGTGCGGGTCGCCGAAGATCGTGTCCGACCGCTGTCAGTGGTCGCCGGCGATCGGATCATTCAAGCCTTGGGTACAGTATTCGTGGTGGAAATCACGGACGAACGGAAGGTGGAGCTTATGGTGAGCGAAGGCACGGTCGTCATCGGTATCCAACCGCCGGCGACGTCGCCTGGTGTCGGCGACCTGCTGGACACCGCTTCCTGGCCACCCGTGCTTGCGCTGGCCGAGGGCAACGTCGTGTCGGCTGGCGAGGCGGTGACCCTGAGTGCCACCGACCCGGTCAAGAGAACCGTTTCGGCCGACGACGTCGAGGTCAGGCTGTCCTGGGAGGAGGGGCGTCTGATCTTTCGTTCGGAGCCGCTCGAGAAGGCGCTCCAGGAAGTCGAGCGCTATACGACGGTCGAGTTTGTGTTCCTTGACGAGTCGCTCCGAACCCGCTCCCTCTCCGGGCGCTTTCGAGCCGGCGATGTTGAGGCCCTGCTGCTGTCACTTCGCGTCAACTTCAACATCACGCATGAATACGACGGTGAAGGTCGCGTGCTTCTCAGTGGTCTTTGACCAAGCGGGTCGATCCTCCTCGCCATGGGATAGGTGACAGCGTAGCGTTTGCCGTGGTCTCACGCCGTATTCGCCACTCTGCCTTCGCTGGGCGCTCAAGGAAAATCGACGCTGGATCGTCATCAACACGAGCGCGAAGACGCCGCGGTGCCGATGTAGGAGCCGGTTTCTTGCTGTCTGTGATGCTCCTGGGCTTCGGTTCGGCCGCATCTGCGCAGGAGGCCAGCGAACAGCGGATCGAATTCGACATACCGGCGCAGGCGGCGAATACGGCGCTCACGGAGTTTGCTGAGCAGGCCGACCTGACGCTGGTGTTCCCGGACGATGTGGTCCGCTGGAAGTCCGCCAACGCCTTGATCGGCGAGTACACGCTGCAGGAAGGCGTCGACATCCTGCTGGCGGATACCGGGTTAACCCCCATGTTCAGCAACGAACTGGTACTGAGCATATCGGCTGACGAACAGCCGACGAACAAGGGGAAGACCATGGAGGTGAAGAGAACACCGCCGTTGCTCAAGCGCTTGGGTACGACCATCGCCGCGGCAATGGCCACGATATCCGCCGCAATCTCGACCGCCGCACCAGACGACGAAGGTGACGAGCCGAGGCTGGTCGAGATCATCATCGTTACAGCCGAAAAGCGGGAGGAGAGCATCCTCGACGTGCCCCTCGGTATGACGGCACTCGGCGGCGACAAGCTCGAAGCGTTGGGCTTGACCAACTTCATGGACCTCGAGCAAGTCGTGCCGGGGTTGCAGTTCGGCGATGACAACGAGCAGAAGGGAAACGGCACGGTCATCCGGGGCATTGGCACCTTCCGGGGCGGCACCCCGATACACGGCGGATCGCAAGTCAATGTGGACCGCGACTTGGCCGTTTCGGTCAGCGTCGACGATGTGTTCACGTTTGCCAGTTACGGTCTGGCACCACAGCTTTTCGATCTTGAGCGTGTAGAGATCTTGAGAGGCCCCCAGGGAACCATGCGCGGCCGCAACGCCATTGCCGGCGCGGTCAACTACTACACGAAGAAGCCCACCGATGAGTGGGATGCCCTCGTCCAGGCCGAGTTCACCGACCAGTTCACCCACCGCTACAACGTCGCATTCGGCGGCCCGTTAGCGGACCACGTGAGTTTCCGGATTTCCGCGGGCTATCACGAGGGGGATGGCGCCCAGGAGAACATCGGCCTCGGTGGGGACTACGATGCCCCCGACCAATTCAGCTATTCGCCGCAGCTACGCTTCAAGACCGACCGCCTAGACATCAACCTGCGTTACTCGGGTGTACGGGACCAGGGGGCACCGCGCACCCAGATCCGCATCACCGAGCCCGACCGCACCTCGAAGTGCATCGGCGCTCCCCTTGGCTACGAGGGGCCACTTGAGGATGAGAACGGTAACTGCATCGCAGGGAGTCAAAACCGCCACTACCTCTACGATCAGCCATTTCCCGCGATTCCGGCCAACTGTCCCGAAGGGGTGCCGGGCTTCAAATGCGGGGATGTCGAGAACATCATCAATGTCAACGCCCCCGGGGTCTCCGACAGCCAGCGCGATACCTGGATCCTGAACGCCTCGTTCGACGTTACGGACGCGTTGCAGCTCCGGTACAGCTACGGCAAGTCGGACGTGCTGCAGAAGACCAGTCGCGATCAGGACAACACGAACGTCGTCGCGCCGGAGGCAGGGGACTTTATCGGTGGTCACGCCGGTGTCGATAGTCGGATTCACACCGTCTTTCCCTATGATGAGTTCAGCCACGAATTGCAACTGTTTTCGGAACTCGACGGGCCCTTCAACTTCGTTGCGGGCCTCTTCTACTACGAGAACGCAAACGCCTGGTCTGCCGAGGTGGAGAACTTCGCGATGAGCGGCATTGGCGACCTCGGGAATCCTTTCCAGCGGTTCAGCAGGGGTGCGGACGCGGAAGCTGCGGCGCTCGGCGTCATACAACCTGGACAGGTCTTCGGCTTTTTCCCGTTTGTGCCTGTGCCCGTGTCCAACTGCGACGACTTTCACGATGGTGTCCTGGTGCCTTTCCTTGACTTGATCAACTCGTTTAGCACACCGATCCGTACGATCAGCGAGATCGAGACCGGCTGTGACCAACGCACTGATCACACCCTAAGCCTCACTCAGGACCTTCTGGTTGATACTGAAACGCGGGCGGTGTTCCTCACCGGGGATTACCGCTTGAGCGATGAGTGGCTGATATCCGGCGGGCTGCGGTGTTCCGAGGACTACAAGGAGAAGGGTATCAATCGGATATCGCGGGGGGTCTGGTTCCTTGGCGTACCGGTTTTCTCGATCCTCAATCACTTCGCGCTGCCGCCGAAGGACGGAACCTGGAGCAAGACCATTGGCCATCTGGGGATCGAATATACGCCTTCCACAAACACCTTGTTCTACGGTCGTATCTCCACGGGCTATCGTAGTGGGGGATTCAACTACGACAGCGGCGCAGAGGTGGCAAACCCCGGCAATCTCATCAAGTCGGAAACCAACGTCAGCTACGAGTTGGGTGTCAAGGGACTATTCGACGATCAACGCCTGCTCTTGGCTGCTGCCACGTTCTACTACGACTTTGCCGACTATCAGGTCCTCGCGACCCAGGAGATCCCGGAGGAGTACTTGACGCCGTTCCACTCGAGTCCATTGGTCGAGTTTACCGATAACATCTCGGGCACGAGCATCTGGGGGGCGGAGGCCGAGTTCGAGTACTACTTGAGCGAGCGCTTGCACGTCTCCGGCTTCTACGCCTATCAGGGTTCCGAGATTGGCGCGCATTCCTCTGTGGTGGAGGGTGATCCCAACGCAAGGATTGGTACTTGGGAGCATCTACGGCTCCAAGACGGCGCCAAGCTGACGAGCTTCTACGTTCTGCCCACCGTGCTGTCCGGGAATCAGCTTCCCATGCAGCCGAACCACAAGGCGGCGTTGACGGTCACCTACAGCACTACGTTGGAGACATTCGGATCCCTGCAATTGGGGTCAACGGTGAGCTACACCGGTAGCCGCTACCCCGACATCGGCAATCTCGATTATTGGAAAATGCCCGCGTACTCCCGGTGGGATGTGCGGGGGACCTGGAATCCGCCCGGTGAAGCCTGGTCAGTGACTGCCTACGTGCAGAACGTGCTCGATGAGATTGGCGTCCTTGAGGTGTTGCCAACATCGCCGAGAACCAAGGGAGCAGGTATGGCAACGCTGACCGAACCGCGCCAATTCGGTATACAGGTTCGCTGGCGGCCCAGCTTCTAGCGCCGACCTACCGGGAAGACCCCGGGCGCGTGCGCGGGATCGCCCGTTTGCGCGCCCGCGCGCCTGCCCGAACGTCCTGAAGCCGGATGGAGACGTTTCTTGCTTCGTGTTGACATGCTTGCCGGAGAGGTCCAGCGGTGACACCGTCGCCAAGTGCCGGGCACGTCAACGAGTTGTCGCAGAAACTCAGCTTTCGCTGGGTGCTCAACATATTTCTGCGCACGTGGCCGTTCATTCGCCCATCGCTCAAGCACTTCGGGATCTTCTTGGGGCTATCGGGCGTCGTCGCGCTCGTCGGCCTGTTTCTTGTCTTCGTCGTATTCGGGTTCACGACGACCGGCATTGTCGCCGGGGATCCGGTTGGCACGGTGCCGGTCGCTGTCTGGCGCCTGGATACGGATGTCTACGTAAACGTCGAAGAGTTGACCGATGAGGCGCGGCGCGGGCTCATCTGGCCGGCGATCATCACGACGATCGTGCTGCTCGGCATCACGGTCAGCGCGGGTGTTGGCCTGTCCTACTACAGCATCTGGATCTTCCAGCAAGTCAATCAGCGCATGCGTCTTGAGCTGATCGATCGGCTACAGGCCCAGTCGCTTCAGTTCCATGCAAACGCCAAGGCCGGGGATGCGATCTACCGCGTCTACCAGGACAGCGCGATGGTGACCGGCCTGGTGCGCGCCATTCTGCTGGAACCCTTGCTGTTCCTCGGCCGCTACGTGGTCGGCCTCGCCGTGGTCGCAGCGTTCGACCCGTTTCTCGCCTTGGTGCTGGCGTTCGCGGTTCCTCCGGTCCTCTATCTTGGCTACCGATTCTCCGGCCCGTTGAGACGCCGTTTCAGAGTCGCACGCGAGCGCAACAGCGCGCTGACTTCGCGGATTCAGGAAAGCGTGCTCGGCATTCGCGTCATCAAGGCGTGCCACGCGGAAGCGGCGCGCGGCGCCGATTTCCTCGGTCATTCGCGGGCAGCGCTCGACGCCGCTTTCCGCGCCCGCGTGTCGCTCACGGTGCTCGGGATTCTTGCCTTCGCCGTGATCGGACTCGCCACGCTTACGGTGGAGTCTGTGGCGGCGCTGCTTTCCAACGCCAATGCCCGGACGTTCGGCCAGTGGATCCTCTTGGGCTATGGATTTGCCGTCTGGAACTACGGATCGTTCTTCATGGTGACCAATCGCGCCAACGAGGGCCTCGGTTCGGTTCGGGCGCTGATCGCCACATGGGGCCGGGCCCAGGACATGGCGATGGGTTTGGGGCGCGTCTTCGAGATACTCGACCTCGTGCCGGACGTGGAGGATGCCCCCGACGCCCGGCCGCTTGCGGGCATCGAGGACGGCGTGTCCTTCGACGGGGTAACGTTCGGCTACGAGCCGGCGCGAGAAGTGCTGCAGGACGTGGCCTTCGGAGCTGGTCTGGGCTCCGTGACGGCGATCGTTGGCCCCACCGGAACCGGCAAGTCGACGCTCATGTCGCTGTTGCTTCGCCTGGCGGACCCCGACGACGGCCGCATCACCATCGATGGCAAGGACCTGCGATCCGTCACCGTCGCATCCATTCGCCAACATGTTGCGCTAGCCACCCAGGAGAACACCCTGTTCTCGGCGAGCGTGCTCGAGAACATTCGCTTTGCCAAACCCGAAGCGACGCGGGAGGAGGTCGCGACGGCGGCCCGCGTTGCCTGCGCGGACACCTTCATCGAGGCGCTTGCCGAGGGCTACGACACGCCGCTCGGAGAACGCGCGACGAAGCTCTCGACCGGCCAAAGGCAACGTATCGTGATCGCTCGTGCCATCGTCAAGGATGCACCGATACTGATACTTGATGAGCCGACCGCCGCGCTCGATGCGGTGACCGAGCAGCGCGTGCTCGACAGCATCAAAGCCTGGGGGAAGCGGCGTTGCATCTTCCTTATCACGCACCGTCTTTCCACGATCCGCCGGGCCGACCAGATCGTTTATTTGAGGGATGGAGCAGTCCTGGGGTCGGGCACCCACGACGAACTGACTGCGGGCAACGGCGCCTATCGCGCTTTTGTGGAGGCCGAACTCGGGGTCGACCCCGAGCGGGTGTCGCGGGATGAGTGACGGCAGACGCAGCACCGATGGGCCGGACGTTGGGGCATGGGAGACCCTATCTTTGCTGGGCCGGTCGCTGACCTTCGTCACACCGTACCTGCCCCAGGTATCCGTCAAACTGGCATTGAGCTTGATCGGCGTCTCCGTGGCGCTCGCCCTGCCGTGGCCTGCGAAAATGCTGGTCGACCACGTGGTGATGGACTTGCCGATCGGCGCATCGCCGACACCTTATCCTCCCTACGTGGCGCCGCTCATCAGCCTGCTCGAGGGCTTAAGCCCTGTCGGGATCGTAGCGGCCGTCATTGCCATCAGCATCGTCGGCATTGCTGTGATCGGCGCCTCCTCAGGCGCAAGAGACTCCGTCCAGGGCGAGTTGGCGGAGGGGATGGATACGGCGACCCGCAGCGAGAATCTGGCCAACGTCTCGAACAGCAGCGTCGGCGGGCTGCTCGGTCTGTTCGAATACCGCTACCAGCTCAAGACGACCCACGGCATCAACCATGATCTTCGCGGCCGGCTCTACGACCGCCTGCTGGCGCAGCCCATGGTGCGCTACACGGACGCCAGCATCGGCGATGCCGTGTATCGGGTGATGTACGACACGCCGTCGATCTCGCGGGTCTGCTACGACATTCTCGTGACGCCGCTGGTCGCCCTCTATTCGCTGGCGGTCATCCTGTGGACGACGCAATACAGCTTCTCCGCCGTTCCCTCGCTTGTTGTCGTCGCCTCGCTGGCGGGGCCGCTGGTGCTCGTCATGACCCTGTTGATGACCGGGAAGGCGCGTCGGCGGTCCATCGCGTCGCGTCAGGCTGGCGCCGCGACGACCGCAACCGTCGAGGAAGGCATGAGCAATATCGCCGCGGTGCAAGCCCTCGGCGCCAGCGATCGTCAGATTGCCTCCTTTGGCAAGGACAGCGACGATTCGTTCAAGCGATTTCGTCTGTTCGAGATACTGAACCTCCTGGCCATCGCCTTAGGCGGCGTCATGCCGTTCGCGCTGGCCTTCTATCTCTTCTTCGAGATCACCGATGCGCTCATCGACGAGCGAATGGCGGCGGGGGATTACGCGGTCATCTATGGGTTTTTCTTTCAGTTTGCGAGCAATGCCGGGGCGCTCGGCGCCATGTGGTTCAACCTGCAGAACAGCGTTGCCGGAATGAAGCGCGTATTCGATGTGCTGGATTCGCCGGTCGACGGGGATACGCACGGCCGGGAGACGCTACCGGTGGCGGTCTCGCGCGTGGCTGTGGAACAAGCGTCGTTCAGCTACCCCGATGGGACGCGTGCGCTGACGGACGTGGGTTTCGAGGGCCGGGTCGGGGAGATGGTCGCACTGGTCGGTCCTACCGGTGCCGGCAAGACCACGCTCGCCTACCTCGTGCCCGGATTCGTCAAGCCCGAAGCGGGCCGAGTGACCCTCGACGGGGTCGATTTGAATACCCTTTTGGTCGAGACCGTTCGCAAGAACGTCGCCTTCGTCTTTCAGGAGCCGGTCGTGTTCGACGATACCGTTCGCGCCAATGTTGCCTTGGGCAATAGCCAAGCAAGCGAGACGGAAATCGAAGCCGCGCTCGCGTCCGCCGGCGCACTCGAGTTTGCCCACGCGCTTCCGGAAGGACTTGATACGCGACTCGGTCAGGGCGGTGCGAGGCTGTCGGTCGGCCAGAAGCAGCGGCTCGCCATCGCGCGCGGGCTATTGAGCGAGGCGCCGGTTCTGATCCTCGACGAGCCGACGGCGGCGCTCGACCCGGAAACGGAAAACGCTCTCGTCAATGCTCTTCGAAAAGATCTGCGCAAACGGCTGCTCATTGTGATCGCGCACCGGCTGAGCACGATTCGGAGTGCCGATCGCGTTGTGTTCGTGGAAGATGGACGAGTTGTCGAGACGGGTAGCCACGAAGAGCTGATGGCGAAACCGGCGGGCGCCTACCGGCGTTTCGTTGACCTTCAGCTTGGCAGTGCGGCATGAGTAAGCGGTGGCTCGGAATTCGCCAAGTTGGGGGTCGTTCGAGTGCGCTCGACTGGACCGCAGTCTATTCTCCGCAGGCGGGCGCTAGGCCTCAGGAGAATGTGTATGTCAGTGACTGATCTACAGGAAAGGTTTCGCCGTGACGGCGTGGTCCACGTACCAGGTGCCTTCTCCCCGGGCGAGATGGCCCGGTTGGAGGAATTCTGGCGGTTCTGCATCGACCATCCCGGCCCCGCTGCCACGCGTTTCTATGCTGACAGAATGGCCCGGGCGTCGGGCGTTGACGCGGCGCGGGCACTTCCCGACCGTGAACCGGGGCTCAGCTATCAGGATGTTAACAATCCGGCGAATCGCAACCGGCTCGCGGACCTCATCCAATTGCCCGGCATCGAGTCCATCGTCGCGGCAACTTTCGGCACCCGAAGCGCATGGTGCATGGCAGAGCAGGTCTTCCTCAAGGAGCCCAATTCGCCCCGCACGAGTTGGCACCAGGACATTTCGGATGCCCGCGTCGAGGGCATGGATGCGCTGACGATCTGGATGTCGTTGGATCCGGTGTCCGCGGGGGAGAGCCTGGAACTCGTCAGGGGGTCGCATCTCGGACCGGTCTACGACTCCGTCTACGCACCTCCCGGGGTAGCACCGATTCCACACATCGAGGGCCGTCGCGACGCCTACGATATCGTCTCGTTTGCCTGCCAGCCCGGGGACGCCGTGCTGTTTCACTTCGGGGTTTTGCACGGCGGCGGGCAGACCGGAGCGACCTCTACCCGGCGCAGCGTGGCACTGCGCTTCGTTGGTGCCGACTGCCGTGACAAGGGTGGCGGGCCCTTGACAAGGAGAGACGGCTATCTGCCACTCTTCTCCGACTAGGGTGTCCGGGTCGGAGGCGACCGGCAGCGAGTCGCACGCTTAAACGTACCGCGAATGGCACAGTGGCGTAATTCTGGTTCGGCGCACGTCCCACCTGCAGGAGGCAGACATGCCCCCCTGTTGAACCATCAAGCCCCCCAAATCACCAATGAAGGCATTGGAAAACTACCATGAATCTCATGTCTCTTCTTACGACCCCAAATGCTCGAAGGGCGTTCGTGGATGAACTGAGTGGAGTTTTCAGATTGGATGATGCGAGATTCGGGAGTTTTGTTCCAAGTGGATTGGCAGATTACTACTCCAAGTTTCAAGAAATCGTATCCGGCTATGAATCGAGAATAACAGAAATCAATTTGATCGAGCACGAAGACAACCGTGTCGAAGAGATTGAATTGCGCCTCTGCGGCAAAGAACCGCTGACTCGACTACCAGTGGCGATCGTCTATGACCAAACCAGTCAAGGTCTGCATATTCGATTGTATTACTCCAACTACCCAATTGACCAAACACACCAGGACCGCGCAGCCATTCTTCCTGCCAACCATGGTTTGGCTCCGCCAACCCCTGTTTCAAGTTACCAGAAGGCTTTTGCGGAAGGTGATCTTGACGCAACGCTCGCAATGCTCGAACCTACTGCAACGGTTCGCGAGCCTAGTGGTGGCACCTTTGGTGCCGACCCCGGCCACGCTGGACTCAAGGACTTCTACAAATTCCTATATTCCTTCGGAGGCGGAATCCCTTTGGAATATTGCAGCGTAATAGCTAACGTTAAGTCCTGTGCGCTTGAGTACAACATCGTTAGGGTTGGGAGTAACAGCTATAGCCCCCAAGCGGGCTTGGCGGTCTATGATTTCAATGAGAACAGACTGACTGGTATTAGAATCTACGATGACTTTGTACCGTCGTGAAGCTCTGCTCCGTGCAATCCTAGGAACACGGACTACAGCATCGGGTGGAGCCACCGGCAGAGGCAACCCGAGACAGCGCATCGGGTTCGTCGGCTTCAAAACCTTCCGCCAGGCGCTCCGCCTGACGGGCCCACTCCTCTGAGGCGTATTGATCGAGCAGATCAGACGGCGGCCCGCCCCAGCCGCACATGACCGCCCGGCTTACGGGGGCACCGAGGTTGACGACGCGGGACGTGAGTTCGGAACCCACGCCATATGCGCAAAGCGCGTATTCCGTAAGCCCGAGGTGTTCGCCTAGCGCAATGACATCCCGGGCCATGGCTTGATCCCGGTAGGCGGCCGGGTCGCGTGGCGCTTTCTGAACCTCCGTGGGCCCGTAGATCAAGCGAGAAGGAACGCATGCCTCGGGCGGCGAGCGTGTTCCCTAGGTCGTGGAGCGCACGAGCACTCGACAACAGGCCATGTAGCAGGATTGCGGCGTCGCCGTCTCCGTCGTCGGCATGGACGTAGTAGACCAGGCGGGTGCCGTCGAAGGACCGGAAACTGCGTGGTTGGGGCCGCTCTGCAGCGGGGCTGCCCATCGGTGGTCAACGAGCCGTGAACCGGCGGATCAGCCTTCTTAGGAAGACCGACTGAAGCATCGGGTCGATCCACCGGTAGATTCGGCCCGACACGTACACGCACTTGCCTTTCTCCACCGCCGCCAAACCTTCTCGCACGACCACGTCGGCGTCGTACCACATGAATCCCGGCGACGCCGCCTTCATATCGAGCATGTCGGCGACGTCGTGAAACTCGGTGTGCGTGAAGCCGGGACACAGCGCACAGACGTGAACGCCCTGATCTTTCAGGGTCAGATGCAGCGCTTCCGACAGCGCGACCACGTACGCCTTGGTCGGCCCATAGTTGGTGTCCCGGGCCCGCGCGATGCGACCGGCGACGGAGGACACGTTGATGATCCGGCCGTAGCCGCGTTCGCACATGCCGGGCGCGAACAGGTGGCAGAGGTGGGCCATCGACGTCATCATCAACTGCAGGAACGACGCGTGCGCTCCCCAGTCGCGATCGTCGATGAGTTCCGGTCCCGCGGCGCCGGCGTTGTTGACCAGATAGTCGACATCGAGCCCAAGTTCGGCGACCCGGTCGGCGATCAGTCGTGGCGCGTGGATGTCGGCCAGGTCGGCCGGAACCACGTCGACGCGCACGCCCTTGCCCTCGCTTAGTTCCTGGGCCAGGTGCTCCAGGCGGTCCCGCCGCCGGGCGACGGCGACGATGTCGTGTCCCCGGCCCGCCAATTGGCGCGCGAATTCCGCACCGAGCCCGGCGGATGCTCCGGTGACGAGCGCGACACGGCGTTTCGGCCCGTTCATGCGATGGTCTGGGCGTTGGGGCGACCGGCGACGCCGGAGATCATGTTGCGCGCCTCCTTGGTGGAGGGCTTGCTTGGCTTGCCCCGGGCCGTGAAGTTGAACGGATCGGTGTCGATGTCTTCGAGTTCGATTTCGCCGGCGAGCACGGCCGCCTTCCAGGCTTCCTGTTCGCCGTGGCGGGCCTGGAACTCGGGCATCACGTCCCGGGCGAAGAGTTCGAGACTCGAGCAGATGTCCTCGTGGGTGTTCTTGCCGGCCTGGTTCAGCAGGATGACCTGGTCGATGTTGGCGCGTTCGAGTTCCCGCAACCGCTTGCGGATGGTGTCCGGCGAGCCGATCAACTCGCTGCCCGTGCGCTTCTGCCCCGCCGGCGTGCGTTTCCACTCCTGGTAGCGTTGCCAGAAGTTCATCGTGCCGGGCTCGAATGGACCTTCCTTGTTGTAAAGCTGTAGCGCGAACTGGAAGAAGGTCCAGCCGTCGGCCTTTTGCCATGCCTCTTCGTCGGTTTCGGCGCACATGAATCCCGACACGACGGCGATATTCGGATTGGTCTGGTAGTCCGCGAGCTTCTCGAGATCGCCGATGAAGGTGTTGTAGTAGGCATTCACCCACGCCCGCGCGGCGTCCAGGCTCACGAACTTGAAACACAGCGACCCCATGCCCCGGTGCGCGGCGTAGCGAACCGTGTCGAGTTGGGAGCATGCGACCCAGAGCGGGGGGTGCGGCTTCTGCAGCGGTTTGGGGACGACGGCGCGCAGGGGGAACTTGAAGTACTCGCCGTCGTATTCCCAGCCATGGTTCCAGAACATGGGCAACGTGCAGCGTACCGCGTCCTCCCAGATGTCCCGCTTGTCCCGGAAGCGCAGATTGAACGGATGCAGTTCGGTGACCGACGCACCCTCGCCGAGGCCGAGCTCGACGCGCCCGTCCGAGACGAGGTCGAGGGTGGCGATCTTCTCCGCGACGCGGGCCGGGTGGTTCGTAGTCATCTGCACGATGCCGTGACCCAGGCGGATGTTCTTGGTGCGTTGGCTTGCCGCCGCCAGGAAAACCTCGGGCGCCGAAGAGTGGGAGTACTCCTCGAGGAAGTGGTGTTCGACTTCCCAGGCGTAGTCGAAACCGAGCTTGTCGGCCAACTCGATCTCATCGAGGGAGTCCTTCAGGAGCTTGTGTTCGCTGCCCGGCCCCCAGTCCCGTGGCAACTGGTGTTCGTAGAAGATGCCGAACTTCATGCCTTTCCTCCCCGCGCCGTTCCCATTGGGCGCTCAACGCCGTCGATGGTGGCAGCGCCTCGGCGCGACTGCAAATCGCCCGCCGGTCGAGGGGCACCTAGGCTTCGGGATTGGCGGCGCCTCGGCGCGACTGGACATCACTCGCGCGTCGACACGATGCCTTGCGCTCGGTGGACTCGACCATGTCGTCGGCGGCTTGGAAGAGCGCCGCGAATCCGAGACCCTCGTCGGCGCAACGTCCGGCAACGGCTTGCTCGCCGTCTAGCCGCCAGCTCGCCCGGCGGTTACACGGGCCGGCAGGGGCGATGGTGTCCTGCCGGGCGGCGAGTATCGCGCTGTAGAGCGCAAGCTTGTGCTGTCTGCGCCCGCTGCCGCGGCATAGCCACTGCCCGGGACGTAGCGCTTCGTAGTCACGGGAGTCGGTTTGCCGATCCGTCTCGAAGGTGAGCCTTGCGAACGGTCGCCGCTGGCGGTCGGTGGACTCGAGGATGAGTTCGAAGGACGGTACCTCGGCGTACGCGGCGTCGAAGGCTCGGCCCTGCTCGATCCGGTCGGCGATGAAGTCCTGCACCATGTATACGAGGACGGCGAACGAGAACCCGCCCGCGACGATCGTGGAGATCCGGGCCGTTTTCGGCGGCAGGAACGCGGTGGCCAGCGCCATGACGACCGCCGCCAGCACGGCGCCGAAGAGCGCCAGGATGAGAATGGCGACGCCCGTCGAACCGCCTTCGACGACCACGTACCGGCCGCCGGCGAGGGCACCCGCGGCGAATCCAAGCGGTGCCGCCGACAACGCGCCCGCGAGGGCTCGCATTCGCCGCCCTGTTCTCGCGGGGGCATCGTCGTCCACTTGGTTGGACATGACTTGCCGGGCGTCGGCAGTCGGCCGCGAGCTACCCGGTCAGGACTTCCAGCACCTTGCGCGGATGGTCGGCGGCCTTGGCCACCCGGCGCCAATGCTTGACCACCTTGCCGTCCGGCCCGACCAGCACGGTGGACCGGATGACGCCCATGGTCTTCCTGCCGTACATCGTCTTCTCCCCATAGGCCCCGTACTGGGTCATCACCTTGCGGTCCGGGTCGGCGAGGAGGGTGAAGGGCAGATCGTACTTGTCGCGGAACTTCCGGTGCGACGCCTCGGAGTCCGGCGAGATGCCGAGAACGACGGTGTCGGCGTCCTGGATCTCCTGCCAGTAGTCGCGGAAGCCGCAAGCCTCCTTCGTGCAGCCCGGCGTATCGTCCCGGGGGTAGAAGTAGACGACGACATGCTTCCCCTTCAGGTCCTTCAACGCCACCTTGTTGCCGTCCGCGTCGTTCAGGGTGAACGGCGGTGGCGCCTTGCCCTCTTCTATTGCCATGTTTGCTCCGTGTTGGTGAGTGCCATGCGCCGGCTACAGCGCGCCCGTGCAGTTTACGCATGGCCGGACGGGCAACCAACGTCATTGGTAGCGTCGGCGGATGTCCTCGAGGCCTGCGTCGAGTTCCTCTCGTGGGAGGTAGCGCCCGCGAACCATCACGGCGTCGATGGCACGGCTGTTGGCGATGTTCACCAGCGGGTCTTCGGTGAGCACGACGAAGTCCGCTGACCGGCCCGGCGCGATGCTGCCCCACAGTTCGTCCTGGCCGTAGAACTCGGCGGGTGCGATGGTACCCGTGGCGATCGCGTCGAAGGGGGTCAATCCGGCGGCGACCATGGCCTCGAGTTCGCGGTGGATGGAAAACCCCGGTACGTTGAAGATCTGCGGCGAATCCGATCCTAAGAGGATCGGCACACCGGCGCGGAATGCCATGCCGATCAAGCGTTTGCGCAGGTCGAGGAAGGTCTTCGCGGACGACGGGGTGAACGCGTTCGACGAACCTCTCACGGAGTTGGCGTACTGGTTGCGCAGGTTGGGGGGTAGATAGGCGTATTCGTCGCGGGCCTCCAGTTCTTCGAGCGAGCCCGCGACGTTCTCCAGCAGGGTTTCGGTGGGTACGACGGCAGCGCTGGCCTCAACCAAAGCGGCCACCATGGCCTCGATCCGTGTCTCCTCGACGTCGTAGACGAGGTCGGCACCGAACCAACCCGGCCTGCGATTCGACAAGCGCGCCGGGTCGACCAGGGTCTCGATGAACCCATCGAGATGGTCGATGGTGCGCTGCCCCGCCTCGAGACTCGCGATCAGGCCGATGGCGCCGGTGACGTGGCCGGAGAACTCGATGCCTTCCTCGTTGGCGGTGGATGCCACGGCATGAAAGACCGCCGGCGCTAGCCCCGGGTGGATCTTGAGAAGGTCGTAGCCGGCGGCCTTCTGCTCGCGGACCCTGCCTGCCGCTTCGGCCTCGTTGCGGTCCCGCCCGCTGAAGGAAGGACCGGAGATGATGAGCCGGGGCCCGAGAGCCTCGTTGGCCTCGAGCGCTTCGCGCAGTTCGAGATGGCTCGGATGACCCATCATGCCGCGTGCCAGTGTCACGCCGTTGGCCACCCACAAGAACAGCACATCGTCGCGGTAGCGCGCCGCGTTCTGGTCGAAGCGGATGAACGGGACGTGGGCGTGCATCTCGGTGAGTCCGGGGATCACGTACTTTCCGGCGGCGTCGATGACCGTCGCGCCCGCCGAGGGGAGGTCGCTCACGAACTGGCCGTTGCGCACCACGACGTCGAACTGCCGGTATTCGGGACCGTCCAGCATCGTGAGCACGTGGGCGTTCCGGATGACGGTGTCGGCAGCGAACAGGACGGCCCCGCTGCCAAGGAAGATGGTGACCGCGAGCGCCGATAGGAACCTCTTCATCTTGACATCTCCAAGGTATTGGCGGAATCGCCGTGTGGGTTGAGTGTACGCCCTGTCGAATGCGCAGGTTGCCCGGCCGCGGCGGGTGCCGCGAACGGGGTTGGCTGGTTGGCCGAATGGAGACTGCTTGACTATACAACGTATATGAATACAACGTATATGAATTGACATTTGGGTCAATCTAAAGACATAATTTGGCCCATGAAATACACCCATCGTCAGCAAAGAGAGGTCTTCCACCTTCTTTTCCTGGAGCGGTTGCTGAAGCAAACCGGCCCAACCTTGTTCGTGCTGAAGGGCGGGTTGAATCTCCGCTTCTTCTTCAACAGTCCTCGGTTTTCGGAGGACATGGATTTGGATGTTCTGCGTGGTTCAGTGACGACCCTCAGGAAGAACGGCTACAGAATACTCGGTGACCGGGCGTTCGTCCGGTCGCTGTTGGCTTTCGGCATCGCCGATTTGCTCGTCAATGATCCCGAGAAGGCGAAGCACACCCTGACAACGCAGCGTTTCCGTGCGCGTCTCGTGACGGCGGCGGGCGAGACTTGGCCGACCAAGGTAGAGTTCTCGCGGCGCCCGTCGGTTGGCACCCACATGAACGAGCCAATCTCTCCGCGGGTCGTCCGTCCGTATCAGCGCCTCGCGTTTGGGTGCCGGCATTACGATGCCCGAAGTGCCGTCTTGCAGAAGGTAGCGGCATTGGCTGAGCGCTCGGAGCCTCAGGTTCGCGACCTATTCGACATCTATGTTCTGTGGTCGGGCGGCCAATGCCCGGAGGATCTTTGCGCCGACCTTGAACCGGAATCTCGAGAACGAGCGCTGGAAAACGCGCTCTTGCTGGACTATGAGCACTACCAAGGCCAAGTGCTGGACTACCTAGAGGGCGAGGCGCGGATTGAGTTCGACGGCGTGAACCGTTGGCGGGAGATCAGCGGAACCGTCCTCGGTTTGCTCGAGGGCGGTTGAACATGGATCCGATGACATTCCTTCTGCGCCATGCCGTTTTCACGACGCGCTTGTTCGCCAGCCTGACGGAACGCAGCGTGGACTCGGCATCGCGCACGCTGAATCGGCTGGCGGCCCGGGGCCAGATTGCCAAGGTCACACGGGGAGTTTGGGCGCAAGACGGTCACCCGGCGTTCAGCCCGTACGCAGTCGTGGGATTCCTGCTCGGTAACGAGCAAGGCCATGTGTCCTTTGTATCCGCGCTCCACCGGCACGGCGTGATCTCGCAGATTCCGGGCGCGATTCATGTCGCGACAACCGGCCACGGTCGGATTGTCGACGGCGCGATCGGCCGGTTCGAGTTCTTCCAGCTACGACCGCAGATGATGTTGGCCGGCGTCGACGTCTCGGAAACGGATCCGTTCTACCCGATTGCGTCGGCGGAAAAGGCACTCCTGGACACGGTCTACATAGCGCTTTGGCGGCGGCGTTTTATACATTTGCCGGAGCTCGACCTGGGAAGCGTTGACGCCCGTCGCGTCTTCGAGTTGTTGCACCTACAGGTGACGGCTCTGCCCTTGAGGACCGCAGTCGCAACGCGACTAAACGATCTCGGCATCTGGTCCGAAGCTTAAGCATCCATCCGACATTCGTGACAAACGTCAACCGTCATGGCGTGCGAACGGTTCTATACTTGCGCTCCGGTGCGTCCGGACGCGGTGACGAATGAGGAGGACGGGACCATGACCGAACGGCAGTTAACGTTCAGCGAGTCGGAATTGCTTTCCGATCATGAGTTCGCGAGCCCGCACCAGATCGGCACCCAGCGTCTGCACGGTGGATTCGACGCAGCGGGGAAGTACATTCCGCCGCGCTCCAAGGGGCGTCGCGTCGCCATCGACAACTGGACGACGGCGCTGCGCGAGAAAGGCGGCGACCTGCTCGAGGCCGATTCGTCGCTGCTCACCGGCCCCCGGGTGCCGAACATCGCCCAGCAGCGCCTTTTGATCGCGAACGGCGTGACCCGGCCGTTCTGGAACGGCTTGACCATCACCGGCAAGATCGAGGGCCGCGGCCGGATGATCGCCGAGATGCCGTTGCCGGACCTGCAGCAGTTCATCGTGGAAGACTTGAGCGGCATGTCGCTCGGCCATCTGGGCAAGGGATTGCTCAAGGCCCACGGCATCGACGAGGGTGGCGAACCGGAGGAGGGCATTGGCGGCCACGACGTGATGTGGTTCGTCGCCCGCGACCTCGCGTTCGGGCCAAACAAGCACCCGGATGTCGAGCCGCCGGGCGCCATCGCCCGCCCCGAAGCCGACGGCAAGGCGCCGGGGCGGCGGATGCCCGAGATCGAACTGCCTTACGAGATGCTGCTCGGCTTCCTCATGAACCTGCTCTTGATCGAGTTTCGTGCGGAGATCGGGTTCGCGAGCACCCAGGAGATTCTGCGCACGGCCACGCTGTTCACCGACCGGCGTGCGGAAGCGGAAGAGGCGGCGCAGATCGTCGAGCGCATCCGCACGGACGAGGAGATCCATGTCGAGTCGTTGCGACTCTACCTCGGGGAACTGCGCGAGGCGACGTGCAGGACGGCCGACGGCGGCACGATCCCGGGGGCGGCGCTGATCGACCCGTTCTGGACGGGACTCGTTCGCTGGGCAACGGTCGACCAACCCCGCATCTCGGCGGAGAACACCTACCGGGCGCTCAAGGATCAGATTCTCGAGGACGAGGACGGCGCGCGTATTCTCGGCGAGTTCGACGCCCTCGCGGACCCCGGCTACTCGTTGGCGGCGGGTTGATGCGCGCAAGGCGTGGCGATGGCTTCGCGGCTGGCGCAGGCGATCCATGGACAAGAAAGCACTACTCGACGAATTGAAGATCGACCGTGACGCGCCGCGCCGCGCCGGCCGCCCTTTGAAGATCCTGATTCCGTTGGCGATCGTCGGCGGCCTCGCCGTCGTCGCCTGGGCGTTCGGCGTTCCCTATTTCCGCGGCGGTGCGCCGATCGAGGTGGAGACGGCGACGGCCAGCACGGGTGTTGCTGCCATGCCGGCCGCAGCGGTCCTCGATGCCACCGGCTACGTGGTGGCGAGACGTCAGGCCACGGTGAGCTCCAAGGCAACCGGCAAGGTGGTCGAGGTGCTGGTGGAGGAGGGCATGCGCGTCGAGGAGGGCCAGCTTCTCGCAACCCTCGACGCCAGTCTGCCGCAGGCGCAATTGGCGCTTCAGCAGTCCCAGCTTGCGGCGGCCGAGACGGCTCTCGACGAAATCAGGACCTCCATCGAGCAAGCCAAGCTGGATCTCGAGCGGACCCGGAATCTCGCCGAACGTGAACTGGCGAGCCAAGCGGAGCTGGATCGAAACCGCATCGCCCTGGAAGCACTCGAGGCCCGGTTCGAGTACGCGGAGCGGCAATTGGAAATCGCCCGCCGGGGTGTCGAAGTCCAGCGGCTGTTGGTCGAGGATATGGAGATTCGGGCGCCGTTTGCCGGGGTGGTGATCGCCAAGGCGGCGCAACCGGGGGAAATGATTTCGCCGGTATCGGCAGGCGGCGGCTTCACGCGAACGGGCATCTGCACCATCGTGGACATGGACTCGCTGGAGGTGGAGGTCGACGTCAACGAGGCGTATATCAACCGGGTCCGACCGGGGCAGGGCGTGACGGCGTCGCTCAATGCCTACCCGGATCTCGACATCCCGGCGGCGGTCATCGCGACCATTCCCGCTGCCGACCGCAATAAGGCGACCGTCAGGGTTCGCGTTGGCTTCAAGTCCCCGGATCCGCGCATCTTGCCGGACATGGGTGTGCGCGTGGCATTCCTCGGCGAGGAGATCGAGGCCGCGGAGACGCCAGCAGCGGAACCCGGAGTGTGGGTGCCGCGTTCGGCGGTTGCCGGCAGCGGCGCCGACCGACACGTCTGGGTGGTGCTTGACGACGCCGAGGGCGCGCCGTTCGTAGAGCGTCGCAAGGTTGTAGTCGGGACTGCCGAAGGATCCCGCGTGCGTATCACCACCGGGTTGCGGAGCGCCGAACGGGTCGTGAAGTCGTTGAATCCGTCGCTGGAGGAGGCGTTGCGCGACGGGCTGCGGGTGGGCTTGGCGGACTGAACCGGGCTTAAGCGAGTAGACACGGAATCGAATCGGAATTGGCTAGGGGAGCGGATTGGTGGCAATCATCGAGTTGAGCGACGTGCACAAGACCTTCATGAAGGCGCGCGAGGCGGTCGAGGTGCTGATGGGAATCGACCTGACGGTCGGCGAAGGCGACTTCGTCGCGCTCATGGGGCCGTCGGGTAGTGGCAAGACGACGCTCTTGAACATCATCGGCGGACTCGACGGCGCGACCGCCGGCGAAGTGGTCGTGGCCGATGCCAATCTCGACGAACTCTCGAACCGCGAACTGGCGCGCTGGCGCGCCGCGACGATCGGCTTCGTCTTCCAGTTCTACAACCTCCTGCCGGTCTTGAACGCCCAGCGCAACGTCGAACTGCCCCTTCTGCTGACCAAGCTATCCGGTGAGCAGCGGCGCAGAAACGCCCAAACAGCGTTGTCCATCGTCGGTCTCAACGACCGCGCCCGCCACAAGCCCGGGGAACTGTCCGGCGGTCAGCAGCAGCGCGTGGCCATCGCCCGGGCCATCGTGGCCGACCCGCCCATCCTGGTCTGCGACGAGCCCACCGGCGACCTTGACCGGGAGAACGCCGAGGAGATTCTCGATCTCCTCCAGATACTCAACCGCGACCACGGCAAGACCGTGATCATGGTCACCCACGACCCGAAGGCCGCGGATCACGCCAAGCGCGTTCTGCATCTCGACAAGGGCAAGTTGGTCCAGGAGGTGGCGGCGTGAGCAATTTCGGCCTTTTGCGGGCGAATCTCCACCGCCACCCGGTGCGCACCTATCTCACGTTGTTGTCGGTACTTGTGGCGTTCCTCCTGTTCGGCCTGCTCCGAACGCTGGCGGTTTGGTTCGGATCCGGCCCGGCGGAAGGCGCAAGCGTGGATCGGCTGGTCGTATCCGCCAAGTATTCGATCATCGATATGCTGCCGATCAGCCAGATGAACGCCATCGTCGGCGTCGACGGCGTGGCGGCGGTGACGCACCAAAGCTGGTTCGGCGGCAACTACCAGGACGGGAGGAGTTTCTTTCCCAAGTTCCCGGTCGAGCCCCGCTCGTACTTCGCGATGTTCCCCGAACTCAGAATCGATCCGGCGCACCTCGATGCCTTCGAGCGCACGCGCACCGGTGCGGTCGTACCGGAGAGCATGTTGGCCGATTTCGGCTGGCAACTCGGCGACAAGATCCCCATCGAGGCGGACATCTGGCCGATGGCGGATGGCAACCGGATCTGGGAATTCGACCTGGTTGGCACGTATACAACAGATTCGGAAGGTCAGGGCGGCGTTTTCCTGTTCCACTACCATTTTTTCGAGGAAGCCCGTGGCTTCGCCAAGGGCACGGTGGGCTGGTATACCGTGCGCATCGAGGATCCCGACAGGGCCGCGGAGGTGGCGAACGCCATCGACGTGACGTTCGAGAACTCGATGAATCCGACCAAGACCGCAACCGAGGACGAGTTCGGCAAGGCTTTCGCGGCGCAGATCGGCGATCTCGGCCTCATGGCAACGGGCATTCTGTCGGCGGTCTTCTTCACGGTGCTGCTGCTGACGGGAAACACCATGACCCAGGCGCTGCGCGAGCGGATTCCGGAACTTGCCGTCTTGAAGACGCTTGGCTTTGGGAACGCGCGGGTGGCTTGGCTCGTGCTTGGGGAGTCGGTACTGCTGTGTGTCGTGGGCGGCGTCTTGGGGATTGGCCTGGCGGCGCTGTTCACGCCGGTAGCCACCGCGTTCCTGCCGCAGTTCGGGCCCAGCGCCTTGGCGTTCGCCTGGCAGACGGCCGCCACCGGTGTCGGCGTGGCGATCCTGCTTGGCGTCGTGGTTGGTGCGGTGCCCGCGATGAACGCAGGACGCTTGTCCATTGCCGAAGCCCTGCGAAGGAGTTGATCCCGTGTTGGCTCAGATCCTCGAAATCACCCTGATGAACCTGAAGAACCTGCCGAGCCGGCTCGGCAGTTCCTCCGTGGTGGTGGTCGGCATCGGCGGCGTGGTTGGCGTGATGGTCGCCATCTTGGCCATGGCCGCGGGCTTCCAGGGAACCCTCGACAGCGGCGCCTCCCCGGATCGGGCCGTTGTCTTGCGCGGTGGATCCGACAGCGAACTCTCAAGCGGCGTCACGACCGCGGATGTGAACGTCATCCGCAGCATGGAGGGGATCGCCCTCGCCAGCCCCGAACTCTACATGGTGGCGGACGTGCCGAAACGCTCTACCGGCACGGACGCCAATCTCATCGTCCGTGGCGTGACCGCCGATGCCTTTGCCCTGCGCGACGAGGTGGTGATCGTGGACGGGCGCCACCTTGAGCCCGGCCGTGGCGAAGTGATCGCGGGTCGCGGTGCCCACATCGAGTTCGCGGGCATCGACATCGGAAACAAGATCCGACTCCGGCAATCCGAGTGGACCATCGTTGGCATCTTCGAAGCAGACGGATCAGCCTACGAGTCCGAGCTTTGGGTCGATCTCCCGGTCTTGCAGTCGGCGTTCCGTTTCAACGGCGCGAGTTCCATTCGCGTCTTGGTCGACTCGCCGGAACGGATCGACGAACTGGCCGAGCGGATCAAGGGAGATCCTCGGTTGGATCTCGAGGTCACGGGCGAGACGGAATACTTCGCGGGCCAGGCCGGGGGACTCACCGACACGATTCGGATATTCGGCTATACCGTCGCCGTCATCATGGCCATCGGTGCCGTGTTCGCAGCGCTCAACACCATGTACACGGCGGTGGTGACGCGCACTGTGGAGATCGCCACCCTGCGTGCGCTCGGCTTCGGCAGCGTGCCGGTGGTGGTGTCGGTGATGATCGAGTCGATGGCGCTGGCCCTGTTGGGCGGGGTGCTCGGCGCGTTGGTCGCCTACGTGGGATTCAACGGCTACACGGTATCGACCCTGAGCAACGTCTCCTTCTCCCAGATAGCTTTCGACTTCGCGGTGACGCCGGAACTCCTGCGCGACGGGTTGATCTGGGCCCTCGGCCTCGGCACCCTCGGCGGCCTGCTCCCCGCGGTGCGTGCCGCCCGGCTACCGATCACCGTGGCCTTGCGGGGGGAATAGGCTCACCGCACCCGAACCGCCAGCACGTCGCACCGGGCGCCGTGCAGCATGGCATTCGCGGTCGACCCTGTGAGTAGTTGCAGGCCGTGCTTGCCATGCGTGCCGACCACGATCAGGTCGGCGCCAATCTTCGAGGCGAGGGCGTGGACCCGGTGCGCCACGTTGCCGGCCACCTCGAACATGTTCTCGTCGTCGATGCCGTAGCTGTCGGCCAAGTGCGCCAACCGCTCGGCGGCTTCGTCCATCACGGCCTCGTGGGGCGTGTGGGTGACATTGCAGACGGCCAGCTCGGCCCCGCAGTGGAGCGCCACGCGATTCGCCTCCTCCATGACCTGGAAGGACTCGTCGCCGAGGTCGACGGCGGCCAGGATCTTGTCGTAAGCGGTTGGTTCGCCGTCATGGTCCTCGTCGATGTGCACCGCGAGCACGTCGCAGGGCGTGCCGTGGATCATGGCGTTGGAAGTCGAACCGAACAGGGTCCTGGCACCGTGATGTCCGTGGCTTCCCACCACAACGAGATCCGAACTCTCCCTTGCGTAGGTGTGCAGGGCGTCGGCGGCTGAACCGTCCAGGACGCGGACCCGGGAGATGCCGCGTTTCGTGGCGACCTGCTGAAGGTACTGGTCGGCCTGGCGGCGGATGGCCTCGTCAAGTGCCTCGGAGGTATCGAAGTTGCCCTGCGGGTACTCGTGATGTTCGTGGTGGAACCGGTTGCAGGCATGTACCGCTTCGATGCGGTCCGGATGGGCAAGTTCGCAGGCCCGCGCCAGGATGGCGTCTGCCGTGCGTTGATGCACGTCGAGCCCGACCAGAACGTGTTGGAATGCACTCATCGCCCGAACCTCCTCTTGACCGGTGCTCGTGGGCGCGAAACTAACGCCGGGCGAATCGTGTTGCGAAGAAACGATTTTTCATAAGCCGATGAATCGAGGCACTGAAGCGGAATTAGCGCGCCCACGGAACGGCCCGTGGGGCGGCCTTTCGGGCAGCGTCAGTAGATCCCCGCCTCGAGTCCCGCCCCGAGGGCCATCCCCAACTCCCGGCACGCATCGAGGTGGGTTTCCTCCACGCCGCCCGTGGCGACAACCGGATCCTGCACTTCCGTGAAGGGATAGCCCTTGGCGATGCGCCGGATGGCGGTCAGCGCCCCCTGACCGTCGTTGCCGGCGCTGATGAACATCGCGTAGGGCAGTGGCTGCAACTTGCCTTCTACTGGGTAGAAGGTGCGGTCGAGGAAGTCCTTCATGGCCCCCGACATGTAGCCGAAGTTCTCGGGCGTCCCGAGGATCAACGCGTCTGCCCAGAGGAGATCGTCGGGTCCGGCGTCGAACGCCCGTTTGAAGCGGACGTCGACGCCTTCTACCAGCGGATCCGTGGCACCTTCGTAGACCGCCTGGGCCATGGACTCGGTGCTGCCGCCCATCGTGTGATAGACGATCAGGAGGCGCTTCGTCGATGACCCGGAATCCGTCACGATGAGGTCCGATGCGTATAATCGCGAGTGAGCAAAATAGCACAGCCGTCGAGGCATCCCGCCCCCTCGGTTGTGCGACACCGCGTCTCGGTCAAGGAATTTCTCCAGGAGTGCGAAATGGACGCCAAGCCGGTAACGCTTGATGCGATCAAGGCCGCTCAAGCACGGCTTGGGGCCAGCGTTGTCCGCACGCGGCTCGCGAAATCCCATACGCTGTCCGCGCAGCTTCGCGCCGAGATCTACCTGAAGTTCGAGAATCAGCAGTTCACCGCTTCGTTCAAGGAACGCGGGGCGCTCAACCGGTTGCTGTTGTTGAGCGATGCGGAACGCGCCGGCGGTGTGACCGCGATGTCCGCAGGCAACCACGCCCAGGCGTTGGCCTATCACGGGTCGCGCCTCGGCATCCCGGTCAGCATCGTCATGCCCCGCCACACGCCCAACGCGAAGGTCGAGCAGACGCGGGTCTTCGGGGCCGAGGTCATCCTCCACGGAAACCAGTTCGCCCAGACGTTGGACTTCACGAAACGATTGGCCCACGACAACGGCTACACGCTCATTCACCCGTTCGACGAGGAGGCGGTCATCGCGGGCCAGGGCACCTTGGGGCTGGAAATGCTGGAGCAGGAGCCCGACCTCGACACGATCATCGTCCCCGTCGGGGGCGGTGGGCTGATTGCCGGCACCGCGCTTGCCGCCAAAGCGCTCAGACCGCAGATGAGGGTCGTGGGCGTTCAGGCGGAGCGGTTCAGCGCCGCTGCGGACATCTTCAACGGCCGGTCGCCGTCGCCCGGGCGGCCGGGGACGGTTGCGGAAGGCATTGCCGTGGAGATGCCGGGGGTGAAAACCATGGCGATCATCCGCGACCGCGTGGACCGGATGGTGACGGTTTCCGAGCACGACATCGAAGCCGCCGTTTTCAAATTGCTCGAGATCGAAAAGACCGTGACGGAGGGGGCGGGGGCCGCAGCGCTTGCCGCCGTCATGGTGGATGGGTCGCTCGCGGCCGGCAAGACGGCTCTGTTGCTGACCGGCGGCAATATCGACATGATGATCCTGTCGTCGGTACTGCAACGAGGTCTGGTTCGCACCAACCGGCTGGTGCGCTTGTTCGTGGAAAGCCCGGACGTGCCGGGTACGCTGGCCCGGCTTACCGGAATACTCGGCGATCTGGACAGCAATATCGTAGACGTGGTGCACCAACGGGCGTTTGGAACCTCGTCGGTCCGCGCCACCCGAATCGAGTTCGTACTCCAGATGCGCGGCGAGGAGCAGGTCGAGGTCGTGATCAAGACGCTGAAGGAAGCGGGCTACGACGCTCAGCTGGCCCCTTGACACAGTTCCCCGCGGTCACGAACCGACGTGGAGTCGTCGGCCGACCGCGGCGTCCTGCGGATGCGGCAACTTCGCCGAGGCGGCTTGCGCTGGGGCAAGAGGCGGTGCCGCCAGGCAACGGCCTATGTGGCGCTATCCCGACTTGACGTCCTCGACGATGGCCGCATAGCGATCCAACAGGGGCAGAACGACGTCCTCCTGCGCGGGGGGCACGACAAAGATAACGTGGTCGAAGCCCTGGCCGATCCGGCCGCGGACTTCGTCGGCGTCCGGCGGCGCGCCGAACAGCGCCAGATCGATGTCCTCCACCTTGCGACCCCGGGCCGCGACCGCCTCCTGCAGGCGCGCCATGTTCCCGGAACCGAGGCCGCCGATCGGCATCCAGCCATCGGCGTAGTCGGCGATGCGGTCGAACACCCATTTCGAGTTCGCGCCGATCCAGATCGGTGGGCCGTTGTCCTGCACCGGCTTCGGGTAGGACCAGATGGGATCGAAATCGACGTACTTGCCGTGATATTCGGCCTCGGCGTTGTTCCAGATTTCGCGCATGGCGAGCACCTTCTCGCGCACGACCGCCCAGCGGTTCTTGTAGTCCGCCCCGTGATTCTCCATTTCCTCGCGGTTCCAGCCCGCGCCGATGCCGATGATCGCGCGGCCGTTGGAAATCGTGTCGAGGGAGGCGATTTCCTTGGCCAAGGTGATGGGGTCCCGCTCGATGACAAGGCAGATTCCCGTACCCAGGCGGATGCGTTCGGTGGCGGCCGCGGCTGCTCCCAACGCGACGAACGGGTCGTGGGCACGCCAATACATCTCGGGCAGTTCGCCGCCGCCGGGAAACGGGGTCGCGCGACTCGCGGGAATGTGCGTGTGCTCGGGAAAGAACAAGCTGTCCAAGCCGCGTTCCTCCACCGCCCGTGCGACCTCCACCGGACCGATGGCGGTGTCGGTGGGGAACATGGTGACCCCGAACTGAGCGTTGTCGAGTCCACACAAAGCCATTGCGTTCTCCTTGCAGTGATGTTGACTAGCGCCATGATAACGTCGCGCTTGCCGGGCAACGCGTTCACCCTAACCCAAGCAGCCCCAGACTCCGAGGATTCGCCGCCATTGGGGCAGATCCGGGAGGCTCTAGGGAAGATCTGAACAAGACCTTCCCTAGCGCGGCACAGGGATGTGCCGCCAAATTCGATGGCGTAAGCCATTGAATTTGCGAGCGAAACTATTTGTTTCGCTACTGTTCAAGTCCAGGGACGGACTTGAACAGAGGTTTCCTAGATGTTCGAGAAGTCGCCGTGCCGCCCCGCGCCCTCGTTGAACCGGGTTGCACCATGGATCGTCTCCCCCGACTTGATGACCTCGCGGCCGAGCAGCGTCTCCTGCTGCAATGCATCGGGTATGGGCTTGCCCCATTGCGTGAGCACCGAGCGGCGGTCGCTACGCAGGCAGCGCTGGGGAAACCGGGTCAGCGTCTCGGCGAGGCGTACGGCTTCGTGCAACGACTCGCCGTCGTCTGTCACCCGGTTCGCCAACCCCATGCGCTGGGCCTCTTCGCCGCTGACGCCCCGGCCCGTCAGGATCATGTCCATGGCGTGGCTCTGGCCGATCAGGCGCGGCAGGCGAACCGTGCCGCCGTCGACCAGCGGGACGCCCCAGCGCCGGTTGTAGACACCGAATACGGCGGAACGCGCCGCCACGCGAAGGTCGCACCACAGGGCGAGTTCGAGCCCGCCTGCCACGGCGTATCCCTCCACGGCGGCGATCACCGGCTTGGACAGCGTCATGCGGGTTGGCCCAAGGGGCCCGTCGCCTTCCAAGGTGACGCGATTGCCGCGTCCGGCGGCGACGGCCTTGAGGTCGGCACCGGCGCAGAAGTGGCCGCCGGCACCGGTCAGGACGCACGCCGCTCGCTGCCTGTCGGCATCGAACTCCCGAAACGCTTTCGCGAGCGCCGTGGCGGTGGCGTGGTCGATGGCGTTGCGGACCTCGGGCCGGTCGATGGTGATGACCAAGAGGTCGCCGTGCTTGTCGGTTCGTACGGTCATGGCCGGACCTCAAGACGTGGGTGGTGTCGAAAGAAGGGGGATGTTAGCTTGATTCGCAGGAATGCGTCCTATAGACGGATTCGGACTTACGTTGCTCTTCCTTATGGCTGTACTCATAGGACAACCCGCAATCATCTGGTGAAACGGGGCCTGATCCGGGTAGATTCCGCCCATTTTCGTCACTTGTGGTAACAAAACGGGCGGTTTGAGCCAAGAAAAGAGTTGCAGTCCGGAATGGATTCGCGGACTATCACTCCGACAGCCCGATGGGTAGCAGGAGGGACCCGCCGGCCTATGCAGTTCGTCAACGCGGTCATCGCCGTCGCGCTCCTAGTGCTGGCGGTGCTGAATCTCGGCGACCCGCCTGGAGCATCTATGTTCCTTTTCGGGGCGGTACTCGCCGCGGTCGCGTTGAAACGCTGGCTAGGCGCACGAAGCGTGCGCGTCCTCGCCTTCCTCGCCGCCGGCACGTTGTTCTGCTACTTCGGCCAGTTCTTCTACCTCGTTCCCCACCTCCAGCCCAGTTGGTATTGGGAATGGCGGGGCGATGCCCTGCAAGCCGCCGCGCTGCTTTTCTCCGGGTTCGTGATGATCCCTGTCCTCTCGGAATACAGTTGCCGGATGAAGGCGACTCGCGAATGCGAACGCGGCCGGCGCGAGTTCGAGTCGCGCAAGCCCCTATTGGCAGGGTTCAGGGGATTCGGGATCGGTTCGTAAACGCGGGGCTAACGCACCCGTAGGCGAGTCCCCGCCCAACAGGGCCATGCCGTGCGTTTTGCCGGGCGACTGCAAGGGTGGGATGCGTGCGTGGTAGTCTCGCCTAATTTTCGCGGGGTTCGGGATGAAGATAACCAACGTCAAGGTCGAGGTGTTCGGCTGGCAGGTCGAACCATGGCGAGTGGGGGCGGGCATGCGGTTCGGTGGTCCGCGGAACCTCGGCGTGGTCACCGTCGAGACCGACGAGGGCATCTCGGGCAACGCCTTTCTCGGGGGCCCCGACTACCACGCCAAGACCTTGATCGACATGGTCAAGCCCCGGCTGATGGGTCGCAATCCGCAGGACATCGGCGCGATCTGGGCCGGCATGTGGCGGCAGACCCGGGCCGTGGCGACAAGTGTTGTCGGCGCCATCGACATCTGCCTGTGGGATATCAACGGGAAGCTCGCCGGGCAACCGATCCACCGCCTGCTCGGCACCTGCAAGGAGTCCGTTCCCGTGTATTCGAGCACGGCGTACTGGGAGACGGCCCAGGAGTACCAGGAGGAAGCGCTGCGCTTCAAGGAGGCCGGTTGGACGGCGCACAAGGTTCACCCGCATTCGGACCCCAGGGCCGACATCGTCATCTGCCAGGCGGTGCGCGAGGCGGTCGGCGACGACATGAAGCTGATGCTGGACTCGATGTGGGCGTACGAATACGAGGACTCGGTACGCGTGGGACGCGCCATCGAGGATCTCGACTACTACTGGTACGAAGATCCGCTTGCCGAAGAGGACATCTACAGCTACGTGAAACTGAACGAGAAGCTCGATATCCCGATCATGGCCACCGAGTTCGCACCCGGTCGCTACTACGGGATGACCCAGTGGATCACCCGTTACGCCACCGACATCCTGCGTGGCGATGTCGCCGTGACCGGCGGCATCACGCCCTTGGTCAGGTTGTGCCACCTCGCGGAGGGCTTCAAGATGAAGTGCGAGATCCACCACGGCGGCAACTCGCTCAACAACGTGGCCAACCTGCACGTCACGATGGCGGTACCGAACTGCGAGTTCTACGAGTACTTCCCGTGCACGGGTGCGAACGTATTCGGCCTGGTTGAGGACATCGACATGACCGGTGGCGTCGTCCACGCTCCCACCGAGCCTGGACTCGGCTACCAGATCGACTGGGACCGGCTGCGGAGCGACTACCGGGGTACGGTGGATTAGCCCGCTGACCTACGCACTGTCGGCATCACGTCGCCGAGATAGGCGTCCAAGGCGTCCTCGTCCCAAGGAGCACGCAAGGCGATGTTGATCGCGTCGGCGCCGCTCTCCACGTACGCCATGACCCGGTCGACGGCTTCGTTGGGCGTGCACAACAGGGATCCCGCCGCGATCCGCTCCGATTGAGCGCCCCACTCCCGGCCGAGGCCCGCGCGCTCACGGGCCACGCCTTTGTCGTTCATGGCCATGCCGAAGGCGACGTTCACCCCCCGGGCAATGGCTGCCGGGTCACGGTCTTCCTCCTCGCACCAGTGATCCAGCACCCCGTTCAAGCGTGCGAACTCGGCCGCGCTGGTGTAGGCCGCGTTCCATCCGTCGGCATGGCGAGCGGCGATATCCAGGGTCCGTCTCTCCCCGCGCCCGCCGATCCAAACGGGCAGGTGCGCTTGGACGGGCTTCGGATAGCAGGTCGCGTCGTCGACCTGGAAGTGCCTGCCGGAGAACGTCGTGCGGTCGTTGTCCAACAGCCCGCGGACGACTTGCGCCGCCTCGTCGAGCATGTCGAGCCGGGTGCCGATGTCCGGGAAGGCGTAGCCGTAGGCCGATGCTTCCCAGATATGCCAACCGGCACCGATGCCGAGCTCGAACCGACCCTCCGAAAGGTGATCCAAGGTCGCGGCTGCCTTGGCGAGAAGCGCCGGATTGCGGTAGCCGACGTAGAACACAAGGCATCCGATGCGAACCGTTTCGGTCTCGGCGGCCAATGCGCCGAGGGTCGCCAGTGCCTCGAAGTGCGGTTGGCTTCCGCCTTGGTATGGCGCCTCGTAGAAGTGATCCCAGACGGAGATCCAATCGACTCCGCCGTTCTCTAGCCGCCGCCACAACGCACGCATGTCGGCCATGTCCAGGTTCTGTTGCCCGACGTGCACGCCAAGCGAGACGGTCATCGCTAAACCCTTCAAGCGAACTCGCAGCTACGATAACTGACCGTCGGCAACCTAGGGAAGCCATGCCTTGCGAGGACCGTGGGGCCCCGGCACCCAGCCGCGAAACGCGGGGGACGGTCGGTGGCGCGCCTGCGAGAACGAATGGGGCGGTTTTGGCGACAAGGAACTAGGCAGTCTGCGCCGCTGGCTGTCATACACACGTTAGTCGACTGCCGAGGAGAATTACACATGTCGGTTGAACCACTGCCATGGAATGGGGCATGCATGCTCGGCAGTCGGCTATCACCCAAGGAACTTTCCCGGGTATGCGCAGTCCTAGACGACAAGGAAGTCAATACATGCCACGGCAAGCCATGACGAGTCACCTATCCCCAAGGACGATTGGCCCAACGCGGCAACTTGAAAATCGATGGGACTAACCCCATTTGGTTGAGAAATGCCCCGGCGATAACACCCCCCTCCCTCCCCAAATCCCCTCTTATCGCCGGGGCTCTTTTTTTCCACGACGGATGACTTGCGCTGCCACGGCGAGTGGTGCGAGTGCACTCGGCTTGCCCCGTGGCCAGCGACGCCGGGTGTTTGCCCAGACCCGACGCACCGTCGTCTTGGCTCGCGCCGCAAGTGCCGCCAGGTTGCGCGTGCTTGCGCGGTAGGGCATCGCCAGCAAGGCGGGGGTGGCGATCAACGTGAGCAGGGTGGCGAAGGTGAGGCCCGACACGATGGCCTGCGCCAGGGGAACCCAGAAGCTCGACAGCAAACCGCCGTAGACGATGGAGCGGTTGACGAAGTCGATGGAGAAGTGGCTTGCGAGCGGCAGCAGTCCGAGGACGGTCGTCGCCGTGGTCAGCAGCACGGGTCGAAGCCGCTGCGCACCGGTTCGCACGATCAGCGAGACGTAGTCCAATTCGGGGTGCTGCTGCCGCAGGTGGTTGAAGGTGTCGATGAGTACGATGTTGTTGTTGACGACGATACCCGCCAACGCGACAACGCCGACTCCCGTCAGGATTGCGCTGAACGTGCTGTTGGTGATCAGCAGTCCGAGCAGGACTCCGCCGGTGGACATGGCGACGGCGGCGAGAATCAACAGGCTCTGGTAGGTGTTGTTGAACTGGATCACGAGCAGCACGAACATCAACAGCAGGGCGGCGGACAACGCCAGGAGCATGAAGTCGAGGGACCGGGTCTGTTCCTCGTCGGCGCCGCGGAAGGCGACCTCCACCCTGGGGTCGAGATTCGCCTGGTCGAGCCAAGCCTGCAGCTCGGCCACTTTGTCGCCCGCCAGGACACCGGGTTGCACATCGGCGCGAATGAACTCCACGACCTTGCCGTCGATGCGTTCGATGACGTCGAGGTTGGGAACGGCGGTGCGCTTGACGAAATTCGAGATCGGCACGCGCCCGTTCGGCGTCGTGATCTTCAGGTCGTCGAGAGCACTGACGCCACGCGCCCTCGGCGGGTACCGAACGCGGATGTCCACGACCTCGTCGGCCGTGTCGGGCCGGTACTCGCCCACCCGGAACCCATTCGTGACGAGCTGCACGGCGATCCCGACCAGGGAGACATCGGCGTTGTAGAACGCGGCCTGTGCACGGTCGACGTCGAGTTCCCATTCGATGCCGGGCAGCGAACGGGTGTCGTCGATGTCGCGTAGCCCGGTCATCTCCACGTCCATGTGGTGACGTACCGCAGCCACGACCGGCTCTAGAAGGGCCTTCTCCTCGGCGGAGAACTGGATCTGGATCGGTTTGCCGACCGGCGGACCCCGCTCGGCTTCCCGAACCTCCACCGCGACCCCCGCCAGGTCCGCAGTGGCCTCCCGGGCCCGCTCCAGGATCTGTCGACCACTCATCGAACGTTCGCTCTCGTGATGCATCTGGAGGTACATCCGCCCAATCGTGTCGTTGGCGTCGGCCAAGCCGGGGCTTCCGGTACCGCCGCCACCGACCTGCGTTTGCAGGACCACGTCCTTGATGCCGGGAATGTCGAGAATGGGTGACTCGGCCTCGCGCACGAGGGCGTAGGCTTCGGCCGCGGATAGGTTGCCCCGCGCCCGAACGGCGATTCGTGCTCGTTCGGGGTCGCCATCGGAGAAGAACACCATCCCGCGGCCGAATTGACCGTACGCGAAATAGACCCCGCCCAATACGAGTGCCACGACGGCCAAGGTCAATCCGGCGTGTCGACAGACGGCGCCGAGCAGTCGGGCATAGGCGCCGGTAAAGCCGGGGAGCGTACGTGGGTCGCCGTCGCCGAGTTGAACGAGTACGCGGCGGGCGCGGTCGTCACGCGAACGGGCGTGCCCAGCCAGGGCGCCGATCGTGGGGCCGAACAACAGGGCGTAGACAAGCGATCCCGCGAGTACGAAGAAAACCGTCACGGGCAGAAAGCTCATGAACTTGCCCGACAGGCCCGGCCAGAAGAGCAGGGGGAGGAACGCGGCCAGCGTCGTGCCGATGGACGCGGAAACCGGCCAGAACATCCGCTTGGCGGCGATCACGTAGGCGTCTCTCGGCGCCACGCCCTCGGCCATCTTGCGATCCGCGTATTCGACCACGACGATCGCCCCGTCGATCAGCATGCCAAGCCCGAGCAGCATCCCGAACATGACCATGAAGTTGAACGTGAACCCCAGCGCCCAGAGGAACAGCAGCGCGACCAGGAACGACACCGGAATCGCCGTGCCGACGATGATCCCGCTGCGAACGCCGATGGCGGCCACCACCAGCACCATCACGAGCGTCAGCGTGGTGATGATGTTGCCCTGCAGTTCGGTGATTTGGGAACGCGCGAACGGCGCCTGGTCCTGGGTGTAGATCAAGTCGAGCCGGGCGGGCAGCTTGGGTCGGAACGCCTCCACGACCTCCTTCACGGCATCGACCGTGTCGACGACGTTGGCATTCTGGCGTCGATAGACGTTGAGCGAGATCGCCTGTCGCCCGTTTACACGCGCGTAGCGCTGACGGTCCTTGAACGTGCGTCGGATCTGCGCGACGTCCGACAAGGTGACGACGGAGTCGCCGTCCGCTTTGATGGGAAGGTCGCGCAGGTCGTCGGCGGTCTTGATCAGCCCGGGTACCTTGACCGCGATGCGTCCACTCCCGGTATCGAGGGAACCGGCGGGAATCAGCCGGTTGTTGCGGATGACGGTGGTGATCAGTTGCTCGGTGGACACCTGGTACGACTCGAGTGCCGCGGGGTTGATGACCACTTCGAGCAACTCCTCCCGGTGGCCCTGCATTTCGGCCGCCAGGATGGTCGGCAATGCCTCAATGGCGTCCTTGAGATCTTCGGCGAGGTTGAACACGACACGTTCGGAGACGCCTCCTTCCAAACCGCCGACGAGGTTCACCTGGATGATCGGGAAGTCGCTTGCCGATTGCTCCAGGACGACGGGCTCATCGGCCGTGGCCGGGAAGTCGGGCTTGGCGCGGTCGACGGCTTCGCGCACGTCCGCCAGGGCTTCCTCCAGGTCGTGGCTGGCGTCGAACTCGACCAGGACGCGCACCGATCCCTCGTAGGCCAGCGCACGTACTTCGTCGACACCGCCAATGATGCGCAGTTCGGACTCCAAGGGTTTGAGGAGGAGGCGCGCGGCGTCTTCCGGGGAGATTCCCTCGTGGGTCACCGAGACCATGAAGTAGGGAACATCGATATTGGGTTCGGATTCGATGGGGATGGCGATCCGTGCGCCGATCCCGGCAAGCAGCAGGAGCGCCAAGACCGACAACGTGGCGTGGGGTCGGTCGACCGCGGCCTCGATAAGGAAATTCTTCAAGAACGATCCGCGGTGAGCGAGGCCTGGCCGCCTTGGGCCTTGCGGGACGCACCAACATCGTCACCATCCTCGAAATGCACTTCGACGCGCTCGCCGTCGACCACCAGCTGATGGCCCACGGTAATCAACGTGACGGTCTTCGGGAGGCCCGTCACCCACACGCCCTCGTCGGCATCGGCCACGATCTCCACCGGGCGGAACTGCACGCGGCTGTCCGCGTCGACCGTGCGCACGCCCAGTTGCCCGGCATCATCCAATGCCAATACCGCAGAGCTGATCTGGTGGGCACCCACCTCGCCCACCACGATGGCGATGTCGGCTGTTGCGCCGCTCAGCAGGCGGTGATGAGGGTTGGCGACGGTCGCTTCCACGCGATAGGTACGGGTCGCGGAATCCGCCTGGTTGCCGATGAAGCTGATGGTGCCGGTTGCGGTCTCCCCGGACGCGAGCACGCCGATCGCGGTCCCGCCGATGGCGAGGCGGCTGACGTCTCGTTCGGACACCTGCCCGACGAGCAGCATCGGATCCAAGTCGACGATCCGCACACACGGCGTCGCTGGCTGCGCATAGCTCCCGACTTCGAGCAGGGTCTGCTCGACGACGCCACCGAACGGTGCCCTGATGAGGGTTCTCTCGAAGTCCAACGTGGCGGCTTCGAGTTGCGCCTCGGTGGTAGCCAGCCGCGATTTCGCCTGCGCGATCGCGGTCTTGGACTGGAAGCCGCCGTCCTTCAGTCGCAAGCTGCCCTCGTGCTCGATCTGTGCTTGGTTGACCGCCTCCTTGGCTTGGTTGACCCGTGCCTGCCGATCCTCGACGGCGAGCCTGCATAGGAGGTCCCCCGCGGCGACCACGGTGCCGCGCTCCACCGGTCGCTCGACAACGCGCCCTTGCGTCTCGGCCCGGACTTCGACCGTTCGCTTGTTTTCGGTGTGGCCGCGAATCTTGACCTCGTCGGAATACGCCGAGGCGACAAGGGTACGTACCCGGACGACCGTGGGCTTCCGGTCGTCGCCGCCGGCGATGGCATCGGCATTTTGCTTGCGGATGGATGGGTGGTCGGCGACCGCGTCGACGCCCCCGATGAAACCGGACGCCAGCCAGATGCCGGTTGCTACGACGATCCCAAGCGCGGTGAGGTGGGTCTTTCGCATGCCGCCACCCCGGAGACTGCGTGCGCCGGAAAGTAGCACACCCTGGCCAATGCGCGCGATACGCTTGGGACTTCCCGACGGTGCCCCAATGCGCCCGTCCACCCGAATGTCCCGGATTGCAGCGGCAAAGCGAGGGGACAACGCCGCCAGGCCGCTCGCTTGGTTTCTGCGGTGCGTACCCTATGCCCGTCCGCTACGGGCCTATGGCACCCGAATCTACCACTCCCCGGTGTTCGGCATGGACGCCCACGGTTCCTTGGGTGGCAGCGGTTTCCCCGCCTGCAGAAGCTCGACCGAGATGTTGTCGGGTGATCGGACGAATGCCATGTGGCCGTCCCGGGGCGGGCGATTGATGGTGACGCCGCCATCCATCAAGCGATGGCAGAGGGCGTAGATGTCGTCGACGTGGTAGGCCAGATGCCCGAAGTTTCGACCCCCGGATAGCGTCTCGGGGTCCCAGTTGTGGGTGAGTTCCACTTGCGCTTCGCTGTCTCCGGGTGCGGCGAGGAAGACCAGGGTGAACTTGCCGCCCTCGTTGTCGATGCGGCGCAGTTCCTCGAGGCCCAGCTTGTTGCAGTAGAAGTCGAGCGATGCGTCGAGATCGGCGACTCGAACCATGGTGTGCAGGTATTTCATGATGTTCGTCCCAGCGTGCGAAGCCCGTAAAGCATACCGGACAGCGGGCCGTAGCGGGCGGCGGGTGCCCAAGTTGCCCGAAACGACCAGCGAAAAAAGAACCCCGACCGGGAGGTCGGGGTCACCAAGTCATAGGCGAAAAAGGGGATCGAAATGTCACGACTTGCGAAGGGAGAGGGGTTGATCGAGACGATGCAAGTACTCCGCAAGTCGTGCGCAAACTCTATCCGCCAATCGTGGATGGAAAGTGGAGCTACTATGGGAAAGCGATTGGCGTTTGGCGCAGCAACACCCGGAGGAAACCATGCATTCGCGACCCATCAAGGACTTGATCGCCGCAGCGGCTGTCGACCACGGCGCGCTCGACTTCGACGACCGCGGCACGGGGTTGGCGCCGCGGCGGTTGCCGGACTGGACCCGTGCCCAGTTGCCCCAGCCCATGGACGTGACGGTTCGGATGCCGTCGGGCGTTCGCCTGCGCTTCGCCACCGACTCGACCGGGGTCGGCATCTCGTTCCTCGCCACCACCTGGGCGATGCCTGGCCGGGAGCGCCGGCCGGTCGTGTTCAACCTGGAAACCGATGGCACCCTCTTGCGGGCGGAGTCCACGTCGGGGAACGCCATCGTGGTGAAGCCGGAAACGCCGGGCGGCTTCGATCTCGTCCGCGGCGAGTCCGACACGTTGCTGTTCGACGGTCTGCCTTCCGGAGACAAGACCTGCGAGCTTTGGCTGCCACACAACGCCCTTGTCGAACTACGCGCTCTCGTCGTGGACGACGGCGCCGCGATCACTGCCGCGCCGGCGGATGGGCGACGCCGGTGGGTGCACTACGGCAGCTCCATCAGCCATTGCATGGAAGCCTCGGAACCGGCGGGCACTTGGCCGGCCGTTGCCGCGCGACTCGCCGACGTCTCCCTCCGCAACCTGGGCTTCGGCGGGCAATGCCACTTGGATCAGTTCGTCGCCCGGACCATCCGGGATCTCCAGGAGGTCGACATCGTGAGCATTAAGACCGGCATCAACATCGTCAACATGGACTCCATGCGCGAACGGGTTTTCACCCCGGCCTTGCACGGCTTCCTGGATACGATCCGGGAACGCAAGCCAGAAGTGCCCATCGTGGTGATTTCACCGATCTACTGTCCTAGCGCGGAGACCCGTCCGGGGCCGACGGTCCCCGATGGGCAAGGCAGGTTCGTAACGATCGACGGCTTCGAACAGTTCAGAAGCGGCAGCCTATCCCTGGTGCGCATCCGCGAGATCATTGCCGATGTGGTGGAGAAGCGCCGTACGGCAGGCGACCCGGCATTGCACTACGTCGACGGGCTCACCCTGTTCGGTGCCGAGGACGCCCACGACCTGCCCGACGATCTGCACCCCAATCCCGCTGGCTACCGGCGTATGGGCGAACGCTTCGCGCCCGGGCTTGCCGAGCTCGCTGCCACGTTAGACTAGCGGGTCGAAGACCGATCTCAAGGAGTCGTCATGCCCATCTCGCCATCGAGCACCGAGGACCTGCTGGTTAGCCAGGAAGGCCGTGTTGCCGTCCTGACCCTCAACCGCCCCGAACGCCTGAACGCCATCAGCGGCACCATGCTCGGTGAACTCTCCGCAAAACTGGTGGAGGCCAACAAGGACCCGGACACGCGTTGCATCGTGCTCACCGGAGCAGGCCGCGGGTTCTGCGCCGGCCTCGATCTCGTCGACGTTGGGCAGGGAGGAATCGGTAGCCGCGAACGCGGCGCCGGCGACAATCGGCCGCCGCGCCAGTTGTTCGACCTGCGCGATGCGCCGATCAACGTCATGTGGAACATCGACACGCCGGTGGTCTGCGCCGTCAACGGAGCCGCTGCGGGCTACGGCATGGACCTGACGCTGCTCGCCGACATGCGCATTGCGTCGGAGTCCGCCAAGATGGCCGCGGTGACCGCGAAGCGCAACGTCGTCCCGGAGAGCGGCGGCACCTGGCTCCTGCCGCGACTCATCGGCTGGGGCAAGGCGGCGGAGTTGTACTACCGGGCGCGCACCATCGACGCTGCGGAGTGTCTCGACATCGGTCTCGTGAATGCCGTCGTTCCGAGTGAAGAGCTCATGCCGACGGCCATGCAGTGGGCCCAGGAGATCGCCGACAACGCCCCGATGGCGGTGCAGACCACCAAGCGGATGATGCGCATGGGGCTCGAAGAGTCCTACGACACCGCAGTGGACCACCTGATGGTGCACTTGAACGGCATGTTCGCCTCCGAGGACTTTCAGGAGGGCGTCAAGGCATTCCTCGAGAAGCGCAAGCCGAACTTCACGGGACGCTAACGCTCGACAAAAGGTGTTCCTGGCTAACTGCGTACGCTCGCAAGCAGTGCCTTGTTGCTGCCTCGAACTTCGCTCAGCCGACGCTCAATCAGCCGACGGGTCTCGTGCGTGACGCCCAGATCGGCGGCAACCCGACCCCATTGACCAATCGCGTCGACGACGCGATCAACAACCTCGCGCGCTTGACGCCAGTCGGCAAAGTTGGCTTGGACCGCAAGCCGCTGCATGGCGTCGAGCGGGGGGTTGGCCCCGTGGCCGAGGAATGCTGTCGTGTGCTCGCCGTGGGGATTCGGGCTGAATGTCACGTCGTAGAACGGTGCTGGTTGCCAGTTTCCGTCGTCGTCTTGCAGGAACGCCCAGTTGCGGGTGTGGTCGTCCTGGTTCGCGGCGAGCAGGTTGAAAACGGCGCGGGTGAACTGGGTCTGGCCGACGGCTGCGCTCGCGCAGAGTGCCTGGCTGGCCTTGATGAGGTCGTCGTAGTCCATCGTGGGGGCGCGGAAGTCCGCGTCGAGCAGTCCGGCAAGGCTGTGCAGGTGAAACCTGCCGCCTTGGGGGGAGCAATCGAAGCGCTTCAGAGCCAACCAGGCGATCGACGGGCCGGTACGTTTGGAAGGCGAGGGGGTTGGACGTAGAAGCCGCCATTCCGGTGTCTCGATGCCTGCTTGCTCGGCCATGGTCAGGTAGGCCGCTTCGCACAGACCCTCTTCATGGCCGAGCGGAAGCGAGGCGGATGTGAACTTCACGAGCCACGCCTCCAGGGCGGGCGCCGGACGCAAGCGGGCTTTCGAAAGGTTGCCGTCGGCGGGAAGGTACATCTCGATCTTCGGTCGCGCGCCACCGGAGCTTACGCCGAACGCCAAGGCGTTCGGGATATCCTCGCGCTCGGTATCGAACACCGCCCGAGCCAGCTCGCCGGCTTCCCAGACGTCGAGACTTGTTTCCGCAGACACGGGATGCCCGGAACTGGGCACGTATTCCAATGCGCCGAGCCCCCGGTCGCCCACGTAGGCGAGTCGGTCCATCGCGGTCAGTTGACTGGGCACGATGTCACTCTGGCGGAAGACGCGGTCCATCAGCATTCGGCCCCAGCCATCGGGCAGCGAATCGGCGAAAACGCCGTGCAGTCCCTCGTGCGGCGTGGCCGGCGCCCGATACAAGCCGGCGTCGTAGGGCAGTGTGAAGGGGGACAGGCTGGGGTGCCGGCTGAGATAGCCGCGGTCGTATTGGAAAAACACGCCTTGTCGGTTTTGCGCCAGCACGCCCGCCCGAGTTCGGGATCCCGTGGACCAACGTCGCCAGACCTCGAGACGTCGCCTTGGCGCGAAGTCGGTCACGTGGCGAGGATGTCTTCGATGCTGCGCGGTGGCGTTTCGGGCACCTCGGCCAGTGCAGCGAGACGGTCCAGGTGGTCAACGCATTGCCAAAGGAGAATGAACTGGCGCAGGGAGATCTGTCCTGCGGACTCGAAGCGCTTGATGGTTGCCGGTGGAACGGTGGTCAGCTCCGCAAGCGCGTTTCGCGACAGCTTGCGTTCCCGCCGCCTGCGTCTCACGCCGTTTGCGAGTTGGCGTTGGACATCGGAGGGCGTTACCAGGGACAGCAGTGTCATGAGAAACCCATCAGTGAAGGATTAGACTGGATATTATCATGTCCAATATTGAACGTTAACCCGCGAAAGGGCTACGTTGTTGACCATCCGAACGGTGCCGAAACGGGACAAGCCCGTCCCTACGGCAACTCCAGCGGCTCGTGCGTCACTCTCGGTACACGGCGCACCATCTGCGGAAGCCACAGTTTCGGGTCCGAACGGGTCCACCAACGTCCGGTATCCTCGGTGCCGTCTCCGACTGCGGCCGAAGTGTTCGGTCTTGTGAACTCGTAGCGGTACGACAGGATGCGCACGTATCGCGGTCGTTCGCCGCGGAACGGATCGTCGATCCAGTCGAGCACCGTGGGTTCCGCCTCCAGCAGCCGGAATACCAGGTTGTAGGTCCAGGGCGCGTATTCGGGCCTCGTCAGTGCGGCGAACCACATCTGCCAGTCGAGGCGTGGCTGATGCGGAGTGGCCCAGCCCGGTACGCGGTCGAGGTCGCCGGGTTTGAACGGGAACTCGTACTCAAGCCAGGTGTCGCCATCCATTGAACCTTCGATGACCAGTTCCCGCCGCTCGGTGGTCATCACCGCGAACAGCCCGTAGCGGTTGACGATCTTGAGGGGTTGCACCAACTCCGCGGGGTTGGGGAACCTCGCGAAGGCAGCTGCCGTCTGGCAAAGGCCGAGGAAGATCATCACCGCCGCCAAGGACTGAGCGCCGATCCGCCGAACTGGCGGTTTTCGCTCCCGTTTGACCCGAAAGAAGCGGTCGTCTAGGAGCGCGAGGCAAACAACGATGGTCAGCAGGTTGAAGAAATTGTAGTTGCCGGTGACGAGAATCAGGACTTCGAATGCGATGAACGCCCACGCGGCGGCGGCGCGGAGTTTCCGGGGGCCGAAGATCAGGAACGGCAGCACGAGTTCGATGGCAAGTGTTGCCGCGACGGCGAAAGTCAAGGCGGAGGCGGGAAGGTCGTGTGCGAACGGTGCCAGCAACGTCGGCAACGGCTGCGTTTCGAAGTGGTACTCGAGCGCCGTAAGGTCCGCCCACACCGGGTCGCCTGATAGCAGTTTCACGGCGCCCGAGAGGAACATGAAGCGGAACGCGAGCAGTCTCAGCACCCAGATTCCGACGGCCGGCGACCGTCCCAGGATCGCCGCGGCGAACAGGCACTCGATGAGGAACATGTCCCACTGGTAGGCCGTAAAGGTCTGTCCGACGCCCACGATGGACAGGTAGGCGACGTAGCCGCCGAGCGCCGCGCTGGTCCGCAACTTCCCCGCCAGTCCGACCAACGCGCAAAGCGCGCCGAAGGCGAATACCCAATGGAACGACATCCCGAACCACAGCACCGTCGGGATCGTCCAGTAACTGCCGGACTCGAAGGTGACGTGGACCGCCTCCAGGAACTCGGAAGCCGGCAGGACGCCGTTGTCGCCGATCAGCGCTTCGGCCTGCAGCCACAGCGAGCCGAGGGCCATCAACGAAGCGGCGGCTATGCCGCGATAGACGACATCCGCCGTGACGTTGAATCGCGCAGGCCGCAACTCGCGCCCGAACAGCGCCCGGGCAGTCCGCAGGCACAGTTCCCGGTGACGGGACACCCACCCATAGAGTCGCTCGGAGACCCACGCGAACCCAGGGATTCGACGGTAGACCCACAGCCAACGTCCGCGACCGCCCACGGCGAGGGTGCGGAAGGCCGCGTCGGCACCGCTGGCGGTTGTGCCGGGTGCGAAGAACCAGATGGATGCCGCGAAGTCCGCTTCGGAACGGTCGGGATATTCCTCGGCGACCGTCTGGTACGGCACGTACTCGACGGCATCCCCGGTCACGGCACGGGCGTAGTCGACGGTGTAGCGGCAGAAACCGCAGTCGCCGTCGTACACCAACCGAATGGTGGTACGGCGGCCCGACGGGTCACGGGGACAATACGGCATTGGAAATCGAGGCGGGTGGGAGCCTATGGCCGCGTCCGAGAGAATCAGTCATGGGTAGCGTGGATGGTAGCATCGCCCCGATGGTGACCCCGGAATCTGCAGCCCGAGAACTGCGCGAGAACACCACCGACGGGGCGGCCGTATTGGCCCGTCGTGCGATCTCGCTGCTTTCGTCGTTCGTGGCGGCGGCCGATGATGACGACCTGCCGGCGGTTGCCCGGCGTTGCGCCGAACAGATGCGGAATGCAAGGCCAACGATGGCAGCGGTTGGGAACCTAGTGCGGTTCTGGATGGAGTCCTTTAGTTGGCCGCACGACGACTTCCGGCGCCGCGCCATGGCCCATTGCGAAGCCATCCTCGCGAAGGCGGATCGTGCATTGGCCGAGACCGTGCGCATTGCACGCGTTCGTCTCGGCGGGTTCCCGCCCGATAGTGTGCTCATGACGCACAGTGCTTCTTCCACGGTGCGCTCGGTGATCGACGGCTTGCCGTTTCGTCTCTTGGTGACCGCATCGGAACCGGGCGGGGAGGGGCGGCGCATGGCTCGGGAACTTGGGGTCACCTGCGTTGAGGACGCAGATGCGCCCTCACGCGTCGCCGACGTCGCCGCAGTGGTGGTGGGGGCAGATGCAGTCGGTAGCGAGGCCTTTATAAACAAGGTGGGGACGCGTGCGCTCGCACACGCAGCACGGCAATCGTCAACGCCGTTCTTTGTGGTGACGGAGAGCTACAAGTGGGTGGCTAGCGCCCGTCCGATCGTTGAAGAGGACTCTTTCGAGGCAGTGGAGAACGGATTCGTTGCCGCGTTTCTCGGGGACGCGCGTTTCGTGTCGTTTGCCGCTACACGCAAGTTGGAGTTGCCCGACGACTACGCGTCGGCGTGGACGGAATCGGACGAGCAGGCCGACCGAGTTCTGGATCGATCGTCAAACGATGGTCTTGCTGCGTGGCGCTGAGGCGCGACATTTGTTGCCTGCCAGGTCATTGAAAGCGGCGACCTATCCATGCTCCATACCCTGGCTGTCGCAAACTACCGATCATTGCGCGACCTCGTCCTGCCGCTCGAGGCTCTGAACCTGGTAACGGGTCCAAACGGAAGCGGTAAGTCCAATCTATACAAAGGCTTGCGGTTACTTTCTGAGACCGCGTTTGGCACCGCGGTCGAGTCGCTGGCGGCGGAAGGCGGGATCGAATCGGTACTCTGGGCCGGACCCGAGCAGTTCTCGCAGGGGGTCAAGCGTGGCGACTACGCTGTTCAGGGAGGACCGCGAAGGAAACCGGTGAACCTGCGTTTCGGATTCGCCGGCGACGATTTCAGCTACGCCATCGACTACGGGCTTCCGGAACCGATGCGGACGATGTTCGGCAAGGATCCGGTCATCAAGCGGGAGGTCATCTGGCATGGCGGTCCGTGGCACGAGCGTCGCGGCATCGTGGACCGGCGCGGCCCGGTGGTCCGTGCCCGGGATGCCGACGGGCACTGGCAGGTGATCGAGAAGCGCCTGCCGACCTACGACAGCATGCTGTCGAGACTCGCGGACCCCGAGCGAGCCCCCGAAGTCCTGATGCTGCGGGAGCGCATCCGTTCTTGGCGGTTCTACGACCACTTCCGCAGCGACGCCTCCTCGCCAGCGCGAATTCCCCAGGTCGGTACCCGGACGCCGGTACTCGCCAACGACGGTCGCGACCTTGCCGCTGCCTGGCAGACGATCGTGGAGACCGGCGAGGTCGACGCGCTGAACGACGCGGTCGCTGACGCTTTCCCCGGGGCCACGGTGGACGTGGTGGATTCCAGTGGCCGGTTCAGCCTGCGGTTCAGTCAGCACGGCCTGCTGCGCCCGCTGTCCCAGGCCGAACTGTCCGACGGCACGCTGCGCTACCTGCTGTGGATCGCCGCCCTGCTGACGCCCCGTCCACCGAATCTCATGGTGCTGAACGAGCCGGAGACCAGTCTGCACCCGGATCTCCTGCCAGCGCTTGGCCGGTTGATGAAACGCTGCGCGGAGAACACGCAACTTTGGGTAACCACCCACGCCGAAAGCCTGATCCAGGCACTGACCGAGACCGATGCCTGCAACCATTTGGAACTCGGCAAGGAACTCGGCGAGACTTCGGCCCATGGCTTCGGACCCTTCGACTCGCCCGCCTGGCGTTGGCCGGGGCGCTGATCCGTGAACTCCGTACCCGCCGACCTCGTGTCGCAAACGTGGGCTCGGGACTTGCAGCCGCCTGCGGCGATTCCATCCTCGGCGGACGTCGTGATCATCGGCGGCGGCATCATCGGCGTCTCCACCGCCTGGTTTCTTGCCAAACGCGGCATCGATGTCGCGGTGTGCGAGAAAGGGCACATCGCCGGCGAGCAATCCGGCCGCAACTGGGGCTGGGTGCGGCAGCAGGGCAGGGATCCGCGGGAGATGCCGATGATCGTCGAGTCGCTGCGCATCTGGCGCGAACTCGGCGATGAGATCGGCGAGGACCTCGGATACCGGCAACATGGAATCCTCTATCTGATCAACGACGACAAGCAACTCGAGCGCTACGCAGCCTCGGTCAAGTTCGCCGAGGACTTCGGGACGGGCACCCGCCTTATCGACCGCAACGAGTTGCCGCGCTTCGTACGCGGCAATGCCGTCGAATGGCGCGGCGCGCTTTACACCCCGACCGACGGTCGGGCGGAACCGCACCGGGCCGTACCCGCGTTGGCCCGTGCCGTGGCGCGCCGCGGTGCCACGATCCTCACCGGCTGCGCTGTGCGCGGCATCGAAACCCGCGCCGGACGCGTGTCGGCGTTGGTTACCGAGCACGGCACCATTCGCACTTCGACGGTGCTCTGCGCTGCGGGCGCATGGACATCGATGTTCTGCCGATCGCTGGGAATCCGCGTGCCGCAACTGCGCGTGCGCGGCACGGTCTGCCGGACCGCGCCGGCTAGGATGGTGTGTGAAGGTGCCATGTCCGACCGCAACCTGGCCTTGCGTCGGCGGCTAGACGGCGGCTACACCCTGGCCCACGGTTCGACGATCGACCACCCGGTGACGCCGTCGACATTGCGCTTCGGAACCCAGTTCGTCCGGGCGCTGATGATGGACGCGCGCAGCATGCGGCTGTCGCTCGGTCGGGAGTTCCTCGACGAATTGGCAACGCCAACGAGGTGGTCCCTCGACCGCGAGTCGCCCTTCGAGCGGTGCCGCGTACTCAATCCGAAACCCAACCCCAGCATCCTTCGCCATATCCGAACGCAGTTCGACGCGACGTTCCCTGAATTGGCGGGTACGCCCATCGTCGAGAGTTGGGCGGGCATGATCGAGACGACACCGGATGTCGTGCCCGTGATCGACCAAGCGCCGGGGTTGCCGGGCTTTCACATCGCCACCGGCTTCAGCGGCCACGGCTTCGGTATCGGCCCGGGCGCAGGCAAGGCGATTGCGGGATTCGTTACCGGCGACGACGTTGGCCTGGACGTGAGCGCGTTTCGGCTTGGCCGGTTCGCGGACGGGTCGCCGACGCGACCTCGGACTTCGGTTTGATCGGTCCCGTGGGACTGGCACGTCCTGCGGGGGTACCGCCGCCGACGGAAGTCGGCCTGAATGAGGCCCGTGTCCACAAAGCCGGAGTCCGCCCTACCCCTCATGCTCGATGCCGCCGAACGCCGCAGCTTGATCGTTAGCGGGTCGGGCGGAGCATTCCCACGACTGAAGACCACGCCGAGGCCAACGGCAAGTTTCGCGGCGATTTGGGTACAGACCGAGCGGTCAGACCGGGCCGACGCATGCTGGACATCGGCGTCAACGTCGCGGTCGCGGGACTATGGCGTACAACATCGTCATCGTCACGCGCGTGTTATCGTCACCCGCAGGCTGCCCGGGACCCGATGAGACCCCGGCACTGGGCCCGGACAGTAGTTGGGGAGACGACATGAGACACGCAATCCTGATCGCCGCGTTGCTGGCGGCATTCGTTCTGCTCGGTTGCGACGATGCGCGGGTGGCATCGCGCAACATCTCGAAGGCCAGCGACAACTTCGAGGTGGACCGGCGCATCGTGTTCTACAACGGCATCACCGGCGACTACATGCTGACCATCGAGGGGCGTTGTTCCATCGAAGACCAGGTCAATCAATTGGAGGTCACTTGCCGTGTCGGCCAGCGCGACTATCGCAAGCATTTTCTCGGCTTGTCGGACAATGTGACCTATTTTGCAGAGCAACTGTCGCCCGGCGACGTGAACGTGTTCCACCACAGGATTACGTTCAAGCCACAGATCATCCTGCCCGACTTCGACTTCCGCGGCAGCGGGGAGGCGTTGTTGGACAACACCTCGGAGGTGATGGAGTGAGAAACCGGTGCCCGCCCGACCGGTGGTGACACCAGCCCGGAGGATTCACAGCGGGAGTTGAGAGTCCAGCACGTTACGCGGCCACGGCTCGGCGAACGACATTGCAACACTACGGCGTGGTCCCACGTCAGGCGGGGAATGTGATCCGGCGCATCCACCACACATTGGCGCAAAGCGCACTCGGCCGCCTTGTCGTGCTCGCCACGCTCGTCCAATTCGGCAAGGGCATCGTCGAGCCTTTTGATCTCGGCCCCCCGGCCTGCGAAGAACCGGGCGGTATCGCGGTACCCTGCCCCGTGCGACGGCCCGCGCCAGTTCGTCGTTGAAGGCCATCCCCATCGTCTACGCCCTCCGGCTCACATCGCCTCGTACAGACGCGCAAGGGTTGTATCCGCGCCGACGCCCCAATGACTGTGAACCGGGGGCTGGCTCGCGGGCTCAGATACCGAGGTCCAGCTTGTTGTAGCCCCGCAGGCTTTTTCTTGCCGCGTCGTTCCACTCGAACGACTGACCGGCGAACGGTCGGTATTCGTAGGGCGTCTCGTTCGGGAAGCGTTGCCTGCGCGCCTCGATCGCGAGGCCCAGCACTTGGGAACGGCAGCGGACGCGATCCTCATCGTAGATGATCTTGTCGCTCCCAGGGGCGTGAATGCCATTGCCGCGGGCGCCGACCACGCTCGCGCGGGGATGGAAGCCGAAGTTGAGGGTGACGCGGCACGCGTCGCTTGTGTTAGCGAACGAGCCGTGAACCGCTTGGCGGTTGGTGATGGCGACGTCGCCCGGTGCGCACAAGAGCGGCACAGCATCCGGCAGTCGGTCCGAACCGGCCGCCGTACACCAGCCCTTGATGTCCGCCTTGGCGAGATGCGAGCCGGGCACCACCCACAGCCCGTTGGCCGCGTCGCAGCCGTAGAGCTGCGCCATGAAGTTAAATCCGTGGCTGCCCCGGTGGAACTTCGCTGTCTCCCAGTGCGTGGTGCCATCCTGATGCCAGGCGACGCTGCCGCCGAGGCGCGGATGCTTGATCCAGATCACCTCGTTGAAGGGCGAAAAGTCCGGGCCGTTGAAAGCCTCCGCCGCGCGCAACAGGTCGGGATGCGCGTACAGCCGCAGCGCGGCATCGGAGAACTGCAGCGAACCCCCGACCACCTGCAGCACCCACTCCGGTGCGCCTTCCGGCACGGTAGGTTCGATCATCTTGGCCGGATGTCGCCCATTGTTGCGTGCGGTACCGCCGATGGGATCGGATAGCGGCCTCACCATGGCCATGCCACCGCCCTTGCCGTCGGTGCCGAGGGCAGGCCGTCCAAGCCGGTCGAGTTTGCCGCGCGGCTCGGTCGGCGCGCGGTCGAGGATCGCCAGCACATCGCGTTCGATGTCGGCAAGTTCCTCATCGCCGATGACGCGTTCGAACACGTAGAAGCCATGGTGCCAATAGGACTCGACGATATCTTCGTGCAGCGTCCCGTCGGCCTCGTAGCGGATCGGGCCGCGGTTATCGAGGGCTTGCGCCCGGGCCGTGCCAGCTTCGCGATAGGCGACCATCGCCGTCTCGTGTTCGCCGTAGTCCGACTGCAGGGCGGTTGCCGTGTTCATTCCCGTGTCCCCTCAGGTGGGAGCGGATGACGATTGTACGCCGGTGCGGAGTCGGGTTTCGTCGGCGCTTCGCCTCGACTCGTGCTGGTGCTCCGCGTCACTAGCTTGCTGCGCAAACACGCGTTGCGGACGCACGACGCGCTAGTGATCTCAGCCGGGTCCCCGGGAATGGGGTCTTCCTTGCAAGCCGTCTTGCCAGAGGCGGTTAGGAGAGCGATGGCCTCGGGACAGGCCGATTGGCCTCGTTGACGGCTTCTCGCGGGACCAGCCGAATCCGAAGGCGGCGAAGCAGCGCGAGATTGTCATTTTGCTCAGGGTCCTGACGCCCGGGCAACGCTCCGGGCCTCGTTGGCCGGCACTTGGAACAGCGCGGGTAGATAGCGCTGGCCCCGCGAAACCAGCTCCGGCTCGGTCGTGCGACGCCCGGGTTGGCATCGGACGCGGTTGGCAAGCCACCGCCACAGCCGCAGCAGGCCTGGGTCGTTCGCGGCGACTCGTGCTTGGCCCGCGAGGTCCAGGTGGCCGTTGACCCAGTCGGCAAGCTCCTTCGGCGTCTTGAGATCGAGGACCGTCCGGCGTCGGCGATAGCCTTGGCGCGCGGCGCCGCGATGCGCATGGCCGTGCTTCTTCATCTGGCCCAGGACGACGCGGGCCGAGCGCGTCTCGCGCATGAGCGCATCGAGTTCGTGGCGAAAGGCGTAGAGCAGGTCGCGCCACTCGTCGTTCTTGGCGGCCTTCTCGGTAAGCGTGCCGATGGCGTGCGCCGCCTGGTCTCGTTCCCGGAGGCCGCCTTCGCGCGCCTTGCGGAAGATCTCGGCCCAGACCTCAAGGTCCCGAACGCGGTTGTTCCGGCATGGGCACAGGGATCGGATGGCGGCGCAACGGGACTCGTAGCTGCCCTCGTTCATCGCGGCCAGGAGCTTGTCGATGTCGATTTGCGGCATGGGGAGAGGATACCGGATCGGGCAATGGAGATTGGTTCGATTGACGCCGTGCGATCACGCGCCGCCGGTAGCTCGTCGGCGACGGCGTATCCTCCCGCTTTCAGCGAGAGTGTCGGCTGGGGAACAGGCTATTATTGGCGAGGTGCTGCAGTGCTTTCAGGTTGGCCAATGGCAGTTTCGGAGCGGGACCGGAGCTACTTCCGTCGGATAGGCGAATGGAAGGCGAGTCTGCCCGCCGCTGCGCCCCCGCCGCCGCGCTCGTTCGATCAGGTTTACGAGGCAATGGCTCGGATACAGCGGGGCCTCTCGCCGCCGCCCACCCACGGCGACGATGCTGCTGCGGTGACGCGCTTGACAGAGTTCCGGGACAGGCTTCTGGCGCTTGAGGCACGGGGGTCGGGCAAGCGCAACGCGAAACGGCGATGATCGACGAGAGCCTTGCGGGGCATCTGCATTCGGTCTTTGGGGAAGGCCGCGATTGGGCGGTCGTCGGGGGCCATGCCGCGAATCTCTATCGTCACGATGCCCGCGCTACCGTTGACACGGACATATTGGTTTCGTTGGATCGGCGTACGATGCAGGAGGTTCGCGAGATCCTGGCGGACGAGGGTTGGGTCACGCCGCCGGCAGCGGTTCGGTGCCCTCGCTCAGGATGGCGAGATAGGGGTCGTCGGCGAACAAGCGGTGTGTAGAGGAAGAGCGCGGGATCCGGCAGCAACGAGGAGATGGCGTCCAACCTTCCGATGGAATCCCCACACGTACTCGCCCCGTTCGAGGCCGAAGGCGAGCAGGCTGTCGAAGCCGGTGGAGGTGAGCAGTATCGTCCGATCCCGGCGGCAGGTTCGTGGCAGTGCCTCAAGTAACGGTTGCGGTACGAGGCCCCTTGAAGTCGCGGTCGTACCGGAACAGTTCGTCGCTCGCGGCGATGTAGATGGCGTCCTCGTGGAACTCGATGCCGCGCAGGCCCCGGTTCGCATTGCGTCCTTCGAAGTCGATGCCGCTCGTATTCCAGTCGACGTGCTGCACGACCTCGTGTTGATCGAAATCGACCGTATACAACCCCGCCGTGGCTCTCGCCTTGCTGAGAGCCTCGCACCACGGAGGTGAAGATGAGCTTGGGTAGTTGGATGTCCATGCCTCGCCGCCGGTGTATCACAGTTACCGGTTGAGCCGGTTTGGTGGCATTGTCCGATGCCTTGCCTTAGCCTGCGGGCGCTGGCTGGACAGTACGTTTTTCGGGTACGCGGGAGACAATGTCGTATGGACAACAGTAGGAGACTCGCGCCGGAAACGTTGAATGCGCAGGCTCTACGCCAGATCGATACCCAAACCGGCGGATTGACTCCCGGCATCTTCCCGTCGACGACCTATGTTCGCGACAGCGACTACGAACTGATCGACCCCGGCCACAGCTACGGTCGGGACGAGAACCCCGGCTTTGTCGTTGCCGAGAAGGTGCTTGCGGAACTCGAGGGAGGCCCGGCGGGCCTGCTGTTCAGTTCCGGCATGTCGGCGGCCATGGCGATCATCCAGTCCCTAAGGCCCGGCGACCGGATCGTGGCGCCGAGGATCATGTACTGGGGCCTGCGCAAGTGGTTGGCCGTATTCTGCGAGCAGTGGGGTCTCGAACTCGATCTATTCGACCCGTCGGAGGCCGATGCCTTGGCGCGGACCGTCGAACAAGGCAAGACGCGCCTGCTGTGGATGGAGTCCCTCTGCAATCCCACTTGGGACGTCATCAACATCAGCGCGGCCGCAGACGCCGCAAAGGGCGTTGGTGCGACAGTTGTGGTCGACTCTACGATTCCCACGCCCGTGGTGACCCAACCGATCAAGCACGGCGCTGATCTCGTCGTGCATTCAGCAACGAAATACCTGAACGGCCACTGCGATGTCGTCGCCGGTGCGGTGGTCACGGCGCGGGAAGACGAACTCTGGGAACGCATCGGCCAGGTCCGGCGTCAGGGCGGTGCCATCGTGGGTTCCTTCGAAGCGTGGCTCCTGCAGCGAGGTTTGCGGACACTCTTCCTACGCGTCCGAAAGGCGTCCGAATCGGCCCTGGCGATTGCGCGCCGCTTAGAGGGACACCCAGCACTCAAGGCCGTGCTTTATCCGGGCCTATCGAGCCATCCGGGCCACGAAATCGCCAAGCGCCAAATGGACGGCGGATTCGGCGGCATGCTGTCGCTACGGGTCAAGGGCGGTGCGGAACGAGCGCTGGATATCGTCAAGCGATGCCAGGTGTTCACCCGGGCGACATCCTTGGGCGGCGTCGAGAGCCTGATCGAGCATCGCTATTCCATCGAGGAGGCCGGCAGCCCCATACCGGCAGACCTCATCCGGCTGTCGATTGGCATCGAGTCCGTCGACGACCTGATCGCGGATCTCGAACAGGCGCTCGCGTGAACCGGAATCCGCGCTACGACATCCTGTTCGAACCGGTGCGCATCGGTTCGGTGACGGCGCCGAACCGGTTCTACCAGACGCCTCACGCCTTGGGCACCGGCAACGCCATGCCGCACACCCGTGCCGCCATGCGGGAAGTCCGGGCCGAGGGCGGCGGGGGCGTCGTCAACAGGGCCATTGCGCCATTCACTCGAGTTCGGCCGCCATGAAGCTGAGCCTTGCCGGCGTAGGAGCGTGCGCCGCATTGGTCGCGGCGCTCGGCGTCGCCGAAGAGGACATCGCGCCGATGCCGCCCGAGTGGTTCGCGCCGCCGAAGACCGCGAGCGAACTCGGTATAGAGCGCTTCACCCAGAGTCCGTTCCTGGACGATCGAGACCTGCCACCCGTGGAGGATCGCCTGCCGGACGATCCCGTTGTCAGCCATCCGTACCGGAACATTGGGAAATACGGGGGCAGGGCGCGGATCACGCATTGGGATAGCTGGCAGTTCTTCAACTGGGAACACGCACTAACGATCTCAGCGGACCTGCGCAACATCCTGCCGAATCTCGCCGAGTCCTGGGAATTGAGCGAGGATGGACGCGTCACCACCATCCGGCTGCGGCCGGGCATCAAGTGGTCCGACGGGATGCCTTTGACCTCCTACGACTTCATGTTTCGGCTGAACCACATCTGGCTGGATCGTGAGAAGTCGCCGCAGACGAACCGGTCCGTGCGGGGGGCGGCGTTCGTGGTGATCGACGATCTGACCTTCCAGTACGTCTTCCCGGAACCCAACCCGTTGTTTGCCAACTACATCGCCTTCTACGGCAGCCACTTCGTGGATCCCATGCATTTCTTCAAGCAGTACCACCCGGCCTACCGCGACCGCGATGAACTCAACGACGTGCTGAAGGAAAAGGGCTTCGGAACGTGGATGGCCATGTACGACGCGCTGCGCGGGTGGGGTAATGAGGACGCGGCACAAGTGCCGACGCTGCGTGCCTACAAGGTGGTGCAGCGCACGCCGACCAAAATGCGGCTCGAGCGCAATCCGTACTACTTCAAGGTCGATCCGGTAGGGCAGCAGTTGCCGTATATCGACGAGATCGACGCGGCCATCCAGCTCGAGAACTCGCAGATGATCACCTTTCAGGCCGCCACCGGCCAACTCGATTTCGCGGCGTTCGCGATGGAGACCCAGAACATCCCGCTGCTCAAGCTCGGCGAGTCGAAGGGGCTCAACAAGGTTCACATCTGGCGCCGCCTGCATGTGGCCGACGTGGCCATCCAGCCGAACTACAACCATCCCGACCCCAAGTACCGGCAACTCGTATGGGGTACGCCCGAGCGGCGATTCGTGCGTGCACTCTCCCACGCCATCGACCGCGACCAGATGAACACGGCGATCTACTTCGGCCGGGGCACGCCGAGCCAGGTGACCGCGCACCCCTCGAGCCGGTGGTACGAGAAGCGCTTCGCGCAGACCCACATCCGCTACGACCCGGACTATGCCCGCCAGCTCCTGGACGAACTCGGACTGCGCGACGTCGACGGCGATGGCCTGCGCGAATACCCCGACGGATCGCGGCTCACCATCACCCTGGAGTTCCTCGACTTCGAGACACCCAAGGGCATTAGCTTGGAACTGGTGCGGAACTATTGGCGGGAGGTCGGCATCGACCTGCGCCTGAAGTCAATCGAGCGTGGTCTCCAAGCCGAACGGGCCCAGGCCAACAAGATGCAGATGACGGCGTGGCACGCGGACAAGGTTACCGACATCCTGTTTCCGCTTTGGCCAGACTGGTTCTATCCCCACCGATCCGCTTGGGACATGACCATGTGGAACCACTGGGCGCGGTACTACCAGACCGGGGGCGAAATGGGCGAAGAGCCGCCGGAGATCATCCGCACTATCCAGTATTGGGGGGACGAGTTGCGGACCGCCACGACCGAAGCGCATCGCACGAAGGCCGCCAAAGCGCTGCTCACGGCTGCGGCCGAAAACCTATGGGCGATCGGCACGGTGGGCAACGCGCCCCATCCCGTGGTCGTGTCCGCGCGTCTCAAGAACGTGACGCCAACGGGAATTTGGGGCGCGGACAACCGCTGGACCCTCGCCTACCACCCCGCGACCTGGTACATCGACGAGGGGTCGGAGACGGAATAGCCCGGAGGCGGGCGCTCGTGCCGTCGTTCGGGCACACTGCCGGAGCGACGTGCTCGACGCCGAGATCTCCTACGACCGCACTGCGACGTCCATCGAGAATCCGGGGACACCGCCATCGATTGGCGTCGTTGTGGCGTCCATTCCCACGATTTCTCGCAGCGTCAGCCGAACCGAATCCGGCTTGCCGACGTCTACGGTGGCGATGTCGAACGCCGTGGAGGTTCCGGCGATGCGCCACCTTCGAAGAAGCCCCGGCCGATCCAATCCCTCGTGCCACGGGTACAGCAACACTAGCCGGGTGGCTTCGTACGCGCGCGCGTACGCGAGCATCTGGTAGACATCGGCTTGTTCGACGCCCAGCGTCGGCTCGCCTGGTTTGAGTTCCTTCCACTTCGTGTCGATAACGAGATCGCCGTTCACGACGATGTCCGGGCGTAGCGCGAACAAGCGTCGATGTTGTCCTTCCAACGCGTAGCGACCCGAGTGCTGTAGGTGTACCGGGCGTGGGCTTAGGGCAGCCCTCAAGGTCAGGCCCACGAACTCTTCGAAGAGCCCGTTCATCGGGAACAGGAGTGCACAGCCTTCGACGGCACCCATCGTCGTACTCTGCCAATCCCGACCGAGGAGCAGTCGAGCCATCCGGTGAAGACGATGGAACGCCGTGTTGGTGCGATCGAGCCTGACCGGTTCGGCGAATGGGTTTGCGCTCTCGCCGACAAATTCGAACCGGGCCACCAGTTCCGCCAACCAGCGCGAGTTTGCCGCCGACCGAGTGGTCGCCGCCAGTCGGACCACGGCTGCCTTGAGCACACGATTCAGCGGCGTATCCACGGACAACTCGTCGAAGCTGCACGCGAGCCGGTCCGTACGAATCGCGTATCGCGCAAGCTGCCGTGGCACATTCAGTTTGCCGCGCAACAGCGGCAGGTCGTCCTGGCGGAATCGATAGCGGTGTGGCAATCCCCGCCGCACGGCAACCAACAGGCGATCAGCAAATAGTCGAATGAGCACTTCGAGCAGATCGTCACGCTGGGTGGCGAGCAAAGCAGGTTCGCTGTCTGCGACGGGTATCCCCCAAGCGACCGCGAGCATCCGTGTAAGAGCCCGGCGGACCTCACCGCCTTCGCCGCCGATCTTCGGCAGTATCTCGATGCTCGCGCCCGGTACCGACAATACACCTACCACCTGTCCCGCGCGTAGGCTTGGCTTGGCGGTTCGCGTTAGGACCGGCTGGGGCATGCGCAACCGCTGGGTTTCCCTTTCGGCCAGTGTGTGAAGGCGATTCGCGATATCGATGGGGAGGTCGTTCGGCCCGATGGGAAGGTGCTCCCACTCGCGAATGCTCGTAGCAGTGACACTGCCCACTACTCACCCCCGGCGCTTGGGTGTCCGCCGATGAGCCGTTCGTACGCATCCTTGGCGAAGGTATTCTGAACGGTCCATCGGTGCCTGTCTTCGCCCACGGTTGCATCCAGACCGGGTGGTGGGTTTAGTGGCTCGCCTTTCACGAAGTCGTCCGTTCCACCTAGGACTGCGTGCACCTTGCGCCAGTCGTCGTAGAAGTACTCGGCGATCAAGGGGATGATCTTGTGACGCATGATGTCGTCGATGTCTGTCCGGTCGTTCGCGCCCATGAACCATGCGTGCCCTATCAGATGGTCGCGGTCGACGAGGTATTCGAGGCGTCTGTTCATCACCGAGATTAAGCGCGGTAGGTCCACCCCGGTTCGTTCTGCCGTTACTCTCAGCGCCTTCAACTCGGGCTGGGGGGGCATCTCCTCGAACCGGAAGCGGCGTCGCAACGCGGTGTCCAACAAGGCGATGGACCGGTCCGCAGTGTTCATGGTGCCAAGGATGTGCAAGTTCTTGGGTAGCGTGAACTGTTCGCGAGAATAGGGGAGCGTAACGGTGACTTCGTTCTCGGCGCCTTCCCGTTTGTCCTCCTCGAGCAGGGTGATCAGTTCGCCCATGACCTTGGATATGTTGGCACGGTTGATCTCGTCTATGACCAGAACATGGGGGCGGGCCTCGCCGATCCCGTCCACCCCCTGGAGATATGCGGCTAGTCCGGCCGGATTCGATGGTTTCATTCGATTGATCGGTCTCCACTGGAATGATCCGGTCTTGAATATCGAGACTGGATCACCCTCCCGCTCTCGGACACGCCAATGCCACCGAACGGGACGACGGTGGCAGAAACCATCGGGGCGTTGGTGAAATTCATAGTCTCCGGATACCTCGCCTACCGCCCGGAAGTGTCGGTAGCCATCGGAGGCCACCACGATGTCGCCATGCCTCATCTCGGTACGAAAGCGCCACATCGCCTGCACATTCGTGTCGTAAGCCGTGGCGTCCGGATTGACATCGGTACGCCAGCGTTTCCAGATCAGACTCCAGTCGTCGTACTCGGGGTCGGACCAGTCGATGTCACCGCCGTATTCGAGAAGTGCGCATTCTGCATCGATGCACTCGTCGAATATCCCATCGCTATCTGGCGAACCACCCCAGGACTTCGGATCCCCCAGCGACATTTTGAAGATGTGCCGCGCACCGACATCCGGGATCTTCCGCGCTCTCTCGGCAATGCGCTTGAGTACACCTGGCACCACAGCGAGCCGGAGGCTCGCGTCAACCTCGGTGCCTATGGGCCGAATGCCTTCGACAAATTCCTCGTAGCCGTAAGATTGGTGAAAAGTGACGAACTCGATGCGTCCTTCGTCCATCAGCTCACCGTGCCGAGCCCGAAGTAGGTCGGCATTCTGCGGAGCTTGGCCGTCGCAGATTGTCACGCAGCGCATTACGGTCGCGTAGGTCTTTCCAGTGCCTGGGGGGCCGTAGAGTATCGTGTTCAGTGGTTCCTCTGATGCGGTTGGTCGAGTGGTGTGAGACGGCGAGAGACTATCGCCGACACGCTTGGTCACAGCGGGTTGGGGGGCAAGGTCGCTAAGGGACCAGACCACGGATTGGGCATCGAGCCGCGACGAGGGCCGGTCTATGTCGCGCTTGGCTGCCTCGTCAAGGAGATCATCGAGCAATTGCAGTGCGTTCTCGTATTCCGAGCCCAAGTCCTCGGCTTTGGGTTCGGGATAGTGCAACAATTCCCGGACCGACCGGAACTTGCTCATCCGGCAAGGAGGGTACAAGAAAACGTCCAACCCCATGAGAAGATACGACGCGACATCCAGGCGAGCGCTTCTTTGCCCTTCTCCAAGTACGTCCGTGGGTAGTTTTGCATTGAATGCGCGTATTCGGTCGCCCGGTAGCCGATCATCCTCGCTCCAAAGCTCCAGCAGGGCATCGCGTACCCCCGTTGGATCCGCATCGATCCAGCCTACAACTTTTGCCTGATTGCTCTCGTTGCCAGCGGCGTATGATCTTCGGTTGATCACGTTGTTCTTGTTGTGCCGGATCGCTGCCTTTAGAAGCTCCGGCCAGCCTTCCTCGTTAGTGAGGAAGGCACGCCTGGCCTCGCACACAGCGGGACCAAGGTGTTCCTCCTTGTAGCCTTCTGCTCGGTCGAGGGTCCCGTCCTCGAATCTTCTTCGGGCTTCCTCCAGAAAGTGGTCCCACACTTCGGTGATGGCCTGGCGGAATTCGCAGTATCTTCTTATTGCGGTCCTATACGATGCCAACGCCCCGTAGGGACTACCGTCCTCGGCGTCGATGGCAATTTTTGAGGGATTGGGGCGGTTGCGGTTTTCGTCGTCCCTAGAGTATTCGAGATCCTGGAGTACACCGACGAGGTTGTCCTCATCGTAGAGCTCGTCGAGATCCCCGTATTCCCGTTCGACTCGCGTTGCGTCGGATTTGTAGGTTTGGACGGTGCGTCGCTGCAGTTCATGTTGTCCAAGCCATCTCTCGTAGTTCGGGTTCATGGGTATTTCGGTACCTCCGCGTTCCGGCGACGACTCTAGCCTAGCCCAAGTCTAGTGCCTGCGCGTGCGATAGCGCCTGACAGCATCGGCGTAGGCTTGATCGTGCGGTCCGACGCCAATCGGGTCTACGACGTCGTCGGTCACGCCGACACGAAACGGTGGCTGCTGCTCAAGCGTACAAACGTACGGAGTACACGCCCGGCATGTTGGTCAACTCTTCGCAGTTGCGACCGATGGATAATCCCCCTTGAACTAGAAGGTCTTGCGGGAGATCTCCGCAAGCGGTGTAGGCGAATGTCCCGAGCTACTGTGCGTGCCCGAAGGGATCTTCAGGGCGGCGCGTCGGGAAATCCCGGTAGCCGTTCGTCGACGACGGACCAGGCCGCCTTGGAGGCCGTGAAGATATTCGCGCTCGGTCGCGTACCGGGATCGTCGTCCAGGCACCCCGTGGGTATCTGCATCTGACCCTCGGTCCGCAGGCGTGGCATCTGCGAGCCGCAGACTCGGCAGAAGGCCGTGCCCTTCACCCTGGCCTCCGGCATTTTGTAGTTGACCAGGTTGTCCTCGCCGTCGAGCCAGCGGAACGCATGTGCCTGCACCATCGTCATGGTGGCGTATGCGGCGCTCATCGCGCGTCGGCAGCGAGAGCAGTGGCAGTTGATCATGGCGTCGGGTTGGCCGTCGAATTCAAAGGTCACCGCACCGCACAAGCAACTGCCGCCCGTCGCACCGGGCGTCGCGGCGGTGCGCTTTGGGCGGTCGGTCGCGACGGCGTCGCCGAACTCCGGCGGATAGGCGTCGTGTGGCGGCACGTCGTCGGGGATGTCGTGCCAGGGGGCTTTCGAACCCACGAACCAGTGCGAACTCGGTCGTTTGCCCGGATCCTCGGCGACGTTTCCGAGCGGTATGGCGGCGAATGGGCCACCCTCTGGACAGGCGGGGGCGGCCGAGCCGCAGCGCGGGCAGAAGTTGCGCCAGCCGTTCGCGGATGAACGGTAGTGGACGACCTTGTCTTCTCCTTGGCGCCAATGGAAGTGCTCCGGGGCGGCGCCCGCGTAGGTGGCGAACGCCGAGCCGTGGAACTTCCGGCACATCGAGCAGTGGCAGTGGGCGATGAGATCGAGGGGCCCGTCGATCTCGAAGGCGATGTCGCCGCAGAGGCAGCTTCCGGTCAGCATGGCGGTCCCTACACGTTGGGGATGATGTCGGTGGCGACCCGTTCGAGCACGTCGAACCGGGTGTCGAAGTTGGGCAGGATCATGACCTGGTCCAAGCCGGCGTCGGCGAGTACCGACAAGCGCTCGATGAGCGCGTCGCGTTCGCCGACCATCGATGTCGACTGGAGTATCTCCGGGGTCAGGAACTTCTCCTCCTCCGGAAGCACCCAGCAGTTGTGGCCGCCGTGGATGCGCTGGTGGCGGCGTTCGGCGGGATACGACTCGATCATCGCGCGGTAGTCCTCCCAGATGCCCAGCAGGTAGCCGGACGGGCGACGGCCGAAGTTGCGGAACTGATCGTAGGCGAAGTGCACCGCGGCCATGGCCATGGCGCCGCACTCCGCCTTCACGCGCGGCGAATCGACCGCTTCGCCGGGATCCAGGACGACCATCGTGGTCAGCGCCGTGGTGTAGTAGGCGCTGCGGTCGATATCGCGGCCCGCCTGCGCGGCGCCGGTCTCGATCATGCGCCAGATATTCGCCATGACCGCGGGGTTGGCGGGTAGGGCGAGGACAGCGCCGTCGCCGTGCTTGCCGGCCAGGCCCAGCGACTTGGGGCCGAACCCCGATACGTACATGGGAATACGGTTCTCGAAGTTCACGAAGCCGTCGTCGGGCATGATGTGGCGTATGGGAAGGGCCTTGCCGTCGTGGTGGTAGATCGCTTCTTCGCCGCGCAACAGGGCCCCGACGGTGGCCAGGTAGCGGTCGAACTCGGCGATCCGCTGGGGCGGCAACCCCATCACCCGCATGGCCGTGTTACCGGACCCGACACCGAAGAAGGTGCGGCCCGGGGCCAGCGCATTGATCGTGGCGATACCGGAAGCGTTGTTGGGTGCCGGGCGGGTGCCGGTGATGGCGACCCCGGTGCCGAGGTTGATGCGATTGGTTCGAGTCGCTGCGACGGCGAGTGCGGCATAGCAGTCGGACCACAGCATCTGGCTGTCCGCAAGCCAGGCGTGGGAGTAGCCAAGCTCTTCGGCGCGCACTACGTAGTCGATGTCGTTGATGTGGGAGGCGACACAGACGCCGATATCCATGGGTGGCTCCGGTGGCGATTTAGCTAGTTGGGACTCGCGCCGCGCACTCGGAACGCGACCACCGACGCCTTCGGCAGGGTGGGATTGCCGAAGTACGCGACGCTCCGCCGGTCGTCGCTGATGAGGGCGAGCAGGGCTTCTCGGTCGCCGGACAGGTTCACGACCTCGTCGCAGGCGAGGGAGTTGCCGACGAAGTATGTGACCAGCGACTCCCCGACATCGTAGAGGTGCATCGGTGTCTGCGCGACACCCACGAGCCAGCGGTCGTCGCAGGTGGCGACGAAGGCGCGGATGTAGGGCGGCAACTCGCGCTCCTGTGGTCGGATGTCGAGTCTGCCCCGCTCGACGACGCCTGGGCCGACCTGAATGGCCGATTCGAACAGTCCAGGGTGGTAGTCGCGGCGCCCGATGATGCTGAGTTCGCCGCCGCCCACGCCCAGAATCCGCGTATAGCCGTGGGGTGTGAGTTCGCTCCGCACTTTGCCGTCTAGCTGCAGGAGACCGAGAGGCGAGACCGGATCGAACACGGAAACGAAACCGCTGCCCACCACCAGCGTGTAACCCCTGTCGATCAGTGCGTCCAACGCGATGGTATCGGCGCCGAGGATCACCGGCTCGAACTGCGATCGCTTGAGGTGAGCGACGACGAGCGAGGCGTCCATTCCCGGCGTGTCGACGGCCACGGCCGTACCGCTGCCCTGGAATGCAGCGATGAGCCCCGAGGGCGACATCATGGCGTCGAACCGCTGGGTGGGGGGCATCGGCAACGTGACGACGCCCGATGCCAACGGTGCCTCGAATCGGGGCGCTCGCTCCTCGCAACCCGAAAACAGGAGTGCAAGGAGCAGGCATGTCGCTCGGACCGCGCGCATTGACACCGCGGGTGTCAGGTTCCCACCTACCGCTCGGATCAGGCGCGGATCGGCAAGGTGCGGTGCCGTGTTCCGGTGGCGGCAAACAGCGCGTTGGACAACGCGGGCGCCACCGGAGGCACCCCGGGCTCGCCGACCCCCGCCGGGAGACGGCCCTGGGCCGGTACGAGTTCGACCGTGGTGGCCGGCGTCTCGCCGATGCGCAGCATGGGGTAGTCGTGGAAATTGCTCTGCACGACGGCACCGTCCTTCATCGCGATGTCGCCGTAGAGCGATAGCGACAGGCCGAACACCACCGCGCCCTCCATCTGCGCCACGCAGGTATCGGGATTGACGTAGGTGCCGCAGTCCAGGACCACGTACGCGTTCGATACGCTTGGCCGACCGTTCGTCACGGTCGCTTCCAGCACGGTTGCCACGTACGACCGGAAACTGTGATGGACGGCGAACCCGAGCCCTGTGCCCTGGGGTCTCGGCGTGTCCCAGTCGGACAGTTTGCGAACCCGTTCGATGACGTGGCGCAGTCTTGCGAAGTCGAGTTCGTGGCCGGGCGGTGCCGGTTGGCCCGGTTGCTTCAGCTTGCCGCTCTCGGGAATCAGCGAAAGCCGGTGCTCGATGGGGTCGCGGCCGACGGCCGCGGCCATTTCGTCGGCGAACACGTTTGCCGAGAAGGCATGGAAGATGTTGCACACCGAGCGCAGCCAACCCACCCGGACGCCGGGCCGGATTCCGGCGGACTCCATGCGCTGGTTTTCCACGGTGTAGGGCAGGTTGGAGAAGCCCATTTCGAGTTCCCACGGGGCCGGTTGTTCGGCTTGAGCGGCGAAGACCGTCGTGATGGAGGGGAATGCCGAGCGCTGTAGCCAGGCCGTGGGATGCCCCTCGCCGTCGATCACGGCACGGTGGTACTGGGCGCTCGCGGCGTGGAAGTAGTCGTGGCGGATGTCGTCTTCGCGCAACCACTGTACGCGCACCGGGCGCTTGAGCCGCTTGGAAAGTTCGACGGCTTCCAGCGCGAAGTCCGGTTTCGACTTGCGCCCGAAGGCACCGCCGAGCAGCGTTGGCGTGACTTCCACCTTGTCGGGCGACAACCCGGCCTGCGCGGCGATCATCGGCCGCGCCGACTGCGGATCCTGCAGCGGTGCGTGCACAACGCAACGTCCGTCCGAGACGTCCGCCACCGCGACCGGTGGCTCCATCGGGGCATGGGAGAGGAACGGTGTCTCGTAGGTGGCCGACAGTTCGGTGCCGCCGGCGGCGAACACCGCGTCCACGTCCCCCTTCTCGGACCCGGGCACCGCCGTTCCGGGACTCGCCACCGCATCCCGGAGCGACTTGCGCAGTTCATCGCTGTCGAAGGATTGCGTGGGACTACCGGTCCACTCGATGTCGAGACCCCCGGCGATCCGCATGGCCGTCCAGGTGTCGTCGGCGACGACTGCGACCCCGCCGAGGGGTGTGAACACCGGGCCCGCACTGGGGGCGGGATAGAGGGTTTCGATGGCGACGAGGCCGGGTTCGTCCGTGGGCTTGTTGGCAATGGACTTGACGCCGCCGCCGAGCCAGGGACAGCGGACCACGACCGCGGTGGCCATGTTCGGCAACGAGAAATCGGCACCGAACGTACCCTTGCCCCGGGCGATGTTGCCCGAGTCGACGTGGGTGACGGGTTTGCCGATGTAGCGATGCTCGCCATTCTTCTTCAGCGGGGCCTTGGCGGGCACGGGCAGGGACGCAGCTTCCGAGGCGAGGTCACCGTAGCCGAGGCGGCGACCACTCCCGGCGTGGACGACCTCATGGTTGGTGGCGGTCACCGTGGCCACATCGACGCCCCAGCGTTTCGCGGCGGCTTGCCGCAGCATCAGGCGAGCCGTGGCGCCGGCGGTCCGCAGGCGGTCGTAGTTGAGCGTGATGCTCCTGGAACCGTCGGTGTTCTGGTCGCCGTACTTGGCATCGCCCTGGGCCTGGACGACCTCGACGCGGGACCAGTCGGCCTCCAACTCGTCCGCGACGACCTGGGCCAACGCGGTGCGAATACCCTGTCCCATTTCGGATCGATGGACGGTCACGTGGACCCCGCCGTCGCCGTCCAACGCGAGGAACAGGTTCGGCTCGAAAGTCGTGGCGAGGCTCGATTGGCCCAGGACTTTACGCGCCGGGAGGCTTGCGCCGAGGACGAGCACGCCGGACGCACCGAGAAAGTGGCGGCGCGAGATCGACGGCGAGAGATTGGTAATGGCGTTCATCGGTCGGCCCCTCCGATGGCACGTTGTCCCGCCGCCTCGTGAATGGCGGCGCGAATGCGTACATATGTCCCGCACCGGCAGATGTTGCCGGTCATGGCGGCATCGATGTCGCCATCGGTGGGCGCCGGGTTGCCGTCGAGCAGGGCGGCCGCGGACATCAGTTGCCCGGATTGGCAATAGCCGCATTGGGGGACGTTGTTGTCGATCCAGGTCTTGACGAGCGCGGGGTGGCGTTCCTCCAGCGTCTCGATGGTCTGGATGGCTTTGCCTTCCAAGGTGGACACAGGCAGTTGGCAAGATCGGGTTGCGCTACCGTCGACATGGACCGTGCAGGCCCCGCAATAGCCGCCACCGCAGCCGTACTTGGTGCCGGTCAGCCCCAGGTGGTCCCGCAACACCCATAGGAGTGGTGTATCGCCGGACGCGTCGACGGCGACGGCTTCCCCGTTTACGTTGAGTTTGAGTGCCATGCGCTCCCCCGCTGACCCGAACCGGACGATGACTCTACTTCGCGCCGGGGCTAGCGGCAACGACGGATCGCCGGACTAGGGTGATCAGTGTGACCAAATGGGGTGCCGAGAGCGCCTCGATGCTCCAAAGCGAAACAGCAGAAGCGGCGCGGCACGCGGAATGTGACACTTTGTGCCGGCTATGCCGGCCCGGGACGGGAAAGCCCGCCCCTACGCGTCCTGAAGGGCCTTCAACATTCGTTTCAAGGCAAAATGTCGGTAGCTACCCAGCGCGAGGTCGCGTACTTCGCCCCAGTCGATGGTGTCCTCCACGTCGAGGTCGATCCAACCCCGGTGTCCGATGTAGCGGGGGATCGCGAACCGCGGGTCGTCGCAGAGCGTCGCTTGAAGCTCCGGCCCCACCCAGAACTCGAGCCGCATTCGGCCGGCGTGTCTAAACACGGTGAGGAAGGTCTTCTTGCCCGCCTTGAACGCCGGCGTCCCGAACTGTGTGCCTTCGGAGGTCTCCGGGAGGGTTGCCACGAATTCCCGGAGCCTTGAGAGTTTCTCCGCCGCATGGGCCGCGCTCAGCGGATCGAATTCCTCGGGGTCCACGGTCTCCGTCGGCGGTTCGATGTCGATGAGCTCGCCCAGCCGTTCGGTCAACGTCATGGGGGCGATGTTGACGTACGCCTCCCGAACCCGGTTGGCGATCGCGAACCAGTCGTTGCCCCGGTCGAGATGCACGCCTAGCCAACCGCGTGGTCCCACGTAGGGCGGTACGAAGTAGAAGGCGGGTTCGCCCTCAACATGGAGGTGCTGGGCACCCGGAGGCGCGTGAAGCCAAAGCGCGATGCGTCCATCGCCGTGATGGTTGACGGCGAGCGTCGCAAAGACCTTGCCGGCCACCCGGTAGTCGGGCATGCCGTGACCTGCCCGTTCCTCGGCCTCGGGGAACGAGAGGCAGACTTCCCGCACCGCGTCCTTGATGTTCTTGCCCACGTCCTGGCCCAACCGCGACTGCTGACATGCCAGCGTAACACGCGTCGCCGCCTGCCTCGGCGGTTGGCGGCGACGAAACGAAGTCGCGATGGCGGATGCCTTTCGCTGGTACGCTCTCGCCGGACCGGATGAGTAGTCGAGGCGCAGCTATGGGCGAACCGACGTTTACCATCTTTTCGGATGCGAATTGCCCGGGTTGGGCCGAGGGCTTCGCCGAGCTGCTGCGCGAAGGGTCGGCGATCAACGTGGACTTCGCCGACAGCCTGGATGCCGCCATCGACGGCGAATCGGATGTGTTGATCCTTAACCTAGGCCGTCGCGACGACGAGAAACTCAGCCCCGAACAGGTTGCCTTGCTCGGAAAGCGGAGGGTCATTGCGATGGCACCTGGGGTCGACTGGTTGTGTCGGCAGCTTGATGACCTGGAGGTCCATGGCGGGATGGTGAGTCAGGACTTGCCGATGGTTGTCGTCGATAGCGACCTCCTGGGTGAAGGGTCGCCGAAGGTACCGATGAAGCCGTTTGCGCAGCCGCAGGAACGCTCAGAGGACTGGACTCCACAGACGCCGCTCGTCTACTGGGGCACGACCGACATCGACGAGTTCCGGCCAAGCGTCGACTACATCGTGGCGACCGAGCATTACGACAAGTGTGCCGTGGTCATGCGCCATGCCAACTTCGTGTACGCGGGTGTCTGCGCCCACCCCCGCGAGTGGTCGGTGGAGTATCGCGATCTCATGCGACGCGTGGCGCTGGCGCTTTCCCGAACTCCCGTGAGCGATCTCAAGCCGCTCGTTGTGGAGCGGCAGATCCATCCGCCCGGCACGGTGAGGTTCGACCTCGAACGGAGCACGCACCACGAGAGCGTGAATTGGCGGATGTTCTACTTCCGTTTCGATCGTTCGACCGTGTTTACGGCGACCCTTGAGCACGCGGGCTCCAACGCCATGATGCTCCTCTTCTCGGGAGGCAAGGAACGACTCCATTGGACGCGGGTGGACACCGAGGTTGGCAAGACACTGACGATCACGGCGAACATCAGCGCGGCTTCGATCCGGGCTGTTCGACACCGGTACTGGATGCTCAACGTCACCAATTTCGATTCCGAGAACGGGGCATCCGCCAAGTTGACGATCCGCTACGACACGACGGACTCCGACATGTCAGTCCTTCCCCTGCCCGGCGACGCTGGATTCGAACATCTGAACCGACATGCGCAGCAACTTCTTGAAGGAGCACGGGGCGGCGACTCGTCCGCGTGCGAACGGATCGCACGATACGATTCGACCGTCGAGCCCGGACGCGTCGGCATGGACACGGCGTACCGGGTGACGGCGCGGGAATTCGGATTCAACGACTGGACGACGATCAAGTCGCATGTCGCGTGGACGCCGGTCTGGTTGCCGAAAGAAGGGACGCGCGGGGTGGATATCAGTTTCGCGCAGGCGAGCGAACGCTACGTGGAGTCCTTCTCCTTTGAGGAACTGATCGAATTCACGGGTGACTTCAACGACGATGTCATCGATTCGCTGAAGGAGGCCTTCGCCCAGGCCAGAGCACGTGGACACCGATCCCTTGTGGGGGAGCATCTCTTACTGGCTCTGTTGACGAACCCGATCTCCGACCATGTGCTGCGTTCGGTGGGGTGCAAATTCGATCGGATCCCCGCGAAGATCGATGCGCTGCTGGCGAGATTGCCCGTTGAACCGCTCGACGGGGATGTGCAGGTCTCGAGATCGGCTTGGGGGCCCGTCTATCGAGCGAACTTCGTGAACGCCTTGGGCCGTGACGGAACCAATGCCGGCAACCTGTTGGCGGGGGTTGTTGGCGAGAAGGGCGACGCCGCGAGACTCCTCAACGAATGCGGTGTCTACGAGCGCGACCTCGTCAACTATGTCAGCCACGGCATTGCATCGGTGCTGGCGAGTGACCCGCACCCGAGTGCTTCGGTGTTGGCGCCGGACCTGGAGCGGGCTGCCCACGACGCGTTCCTATCGGCCCAGTCGTCGCGCCACGAATACCTCACCATCGAGCACCTCCTCTTGGCGATGCTGGGCAGTCAACCGGTGTTGGACACGCTAGAGTCCTTTGACGCGGGTAACTTGGGGCGCGATTTGGCGACATTCATCGAGGCGGGGACACCTGTGGTCTCAGCGCCGGGGGACGGTTCGGAACCCACGCGCACGTTCAATCGCGTCATGCAGATGGCCCTCGCCAAGGCCCGCTCACGCGAACGCGACCAGGCCAACACGCTCGATGCGCTGTGGGCGCTGTGCGGAGAACGCGACGTGCCGTCGACGGATTTTCTTACCCGTTGCGGGGTGACGCGCGCAACCGTGGCACCATGGTTAAGCTAGGGAAGCGATGGCCCTCCCACCCCCGAACAAGCCCATGGTCGAACGTCTCGTCGAGGGCCCCATCGTGTCGGCCGCCTCGCACCCGAGCATCGGGGTCAACATCCAGGGCCCGTCGCTGGTGCGGGTGCCGGATTGGGTCGAGTCGCCGCTCGGGCGCTACTACCTATACTTCGCCGATCACAAGGGACGCTATATCCGATTGGCGTACGCGGACCAGCTCAGGGGTCCCTGGACGATTCATGTCCCGGGTGCCCTGCATCTCGAGGACACGCCGTTCCCGCACGAACCGCCCGAGGTCTCGACGGCGCAACTCCGCATCGCACAGAACCGCCAGGAGACTTCTGGCCGGCCGATTCTGCACAGCGCCGCCTACGAGATGTCGACGCCCCACATTGCATCTCCGGACGTCCATGTTGACGCGGCCAATCGCCGTTTCGTCATGTATTACCACGGACTGGAAGGGCCGGGACGCCAGGTCTCGCGAGCGGCGGTATCGGGCGACGGTGTCGCGTTCTCGTCGGGCACGGAGATCCTAGGTCGCACTTACATGCGCGCTTTCGGCTATCGGGACAAGACCTATGCGATAGCCATGCCCGGTCAGTTCTACCGGTCTTCGGAGGCATTGGGCGGCTTCGAAGAAGGCCCCCGGCTATTCAACCCGGATATGCGCCACGCGGCCGTCATGCGCCGCGGCGACACGCTCTTCGTGTTCTGGACCCAGGTGGGGGACACGCCGGAGCGCATCCTGCTGTCCACGGTTGACCTTCGGGGCGACTGGATGGGGTGGACGGAATCGGAACCGGCGGAAGTGCTGCGACCGGAGCGAGCGTGGGAGGGGGCCGATGCGCCGCTAGAACCGTCCGTGCGCAGCGTCGCCTACGGCATCGTCAATCAACTCAGGGATCCGGCGGTGTACGAGGAAGGGGACGAGGTGTATCTCTTGTACGCGGTCGCGGGCGAGAGCGGAATCGCTATCGCCCGCGTCGCCTTCCCCCTTTAGCGGAGCCGCCCCGCGCGAAAACGGCCCCTGGCCCTCTCGTTATTCCTAAGCCGTCGCCCCGAACACCTTGTCTGCGGTGGCAGCGGCGATGAAGTTCTCCTTCAGTATGCCGTAGTTCTGGATGTCCGCGTTTACCACGTCCATGCCGTGGGCCAGCACGAAGGCGTAGCTGCGCTGGAAGTCGGACAGGTCCTGATCCAGCACCGACTGATCGTAGAACCCGTCGAAAACCTTGCCGTTGGCACGGCCACCCCAGCGCTGCCCGGCGAGCAGCCGACCGGTTTTCATGGCCACGAGTCCGATTCCCGCCTCTTTCGCCCGTTGTAGAAGCGGTGACAAGTGCGTCATGTCCTGACTGCCCTCGAGGATCTGACGCTTGTTCCAGTCGTACCAGCCGGCCGGTGTGATGGCGATCATAGCGAGGTCGTACCAGCCGGTGTCGATTGCCGCTTCCAGGCACTCCTGCGCGTTCTCATGGGTGGAGATGCCGAGGTAGCTAACCTTGCCCGCGGCCTTGGCGTCCTCGAAGGCACGGTACATCTCCTCGGCGCGGACGACGCCCGGATTGTTGGCGGCCATCTGGTAGTAGGCATCGACGTGGTCGGTGTCCAGTTCGCTCAAGCTCTTGTCGAGCAGCATGGTCCAAGCACCTGCGGCGCGCTGCGCCGTCGCCGTATCCACGATGTCGTCGGCGCCGACCGGTGCCGGCGCTTTGGAGATCAGGAAAATCTCGTCGCGGTGCGCTTTCGCGAAGCCGGCCAGGTTCTTTTCCGCGTTTCGGTAGTAGCCGCTGTAGCCCACGTCGTAGACGTTGACGCCGGCTTCAAAGGCAATGTTCAGCAGGCGGTCGTTGGGCTGGCGGGAGAGCGCGGCACCGCAGCCGTAGACGAGACGACTGGCGCGGAAGTCCGTGCGTCCGAGGGTGCGATAGCTCATGCCCGGCCAGGGTTCGGAGTCGGCGGATTCCTGGGCGGCGGCGTTTGCGGCTTGGACGTTGCGCGTCTGCAGCAGCACCTGGCTGCCGACCCCCACCATGGTGAGGAACTCGAGGAACGAGCGGCGGTTGGTTTGCGGTTGCGCCACGGGCTGTCTCCTTGTGCGGGCGTCGACCCCATAGACTGCTACGATTTTGCGCGTTTTACAACGCGCGTTTGACACGTGTCAAAGCAATTCAGAGATGTCCCCTTCTCTCCAATTCAGAGATGTCCCCTT
>JAPPGK010000069.1 GCA_028821405.1 Gammaproteobacteria bacterium
CTCCTCATGTTCCTTGCGCGACAGCGCGGTGGGCCCCACCGCGGACTGCTACGGGGATGCGCAGAAGGCCGGTTTCCGGTCCATCTGGCGAAAGTCCGAGACGCATGTGGCGTCCCCTAGGGGACTCGAACCCCTGTTGCCGGGATGAAAACCCGGAGTCCTAGGCCACTAGACGAAGGGGACGGTGGCGGGAGGGCGCGGATTCTAGGGCGTCGGCGTGCGCACCGCAACAGGTCGCTCGCCGGGCGTGTCCCGGTCAAAAAAACACCTTTGACGCGGCCCGCCGGAATAGACCTCCGGTGCCCAAGGCGAGTTCCATGCATCCGGCGACCGGTAGATTGTCGTAGCACCATCGAGCCCAGTGTTTCCAGGCGTCGCGCTTGTAGGCAACCTTCAGCACGTCGCCGGGATTCGGCCCGCCGCGTTCGAGATGCTCGGCAATCGCGTCGGCCGCCAGTTTTCCATAGCGATAGCTATTGCGAATGCCGCCTGCGGTAAGCGGCGAGACCATACCCGCGGCGTCGCCGACGAGCAGAACGCGGTCGCCGTGGAAACGCTCAAGCAGCCCGTTGATCGGGATCATGCCGCCTCGCTTGGCGGTCACACGCCGGCCACGCAGGCCGAAACGGTCATCGATGTGCTCGACGAAACCGGCGATGTCCGGCTTGCGGGAATCGTTGACGGCGAGACCGACCTGGGTGACGCCAACACCGGGGACAACCCAGCCGATATATCCGGGGGCATGTTCGGGGTCGACGAAGCAATGCAGCCGGTCGCCGGCGCGTTCGATGGGCTCGTATTCCCACTCCACGCCCTTGAGGAGACGGGTATTGCTGTCCAAGCCCATCGCCCGCGCCACCCGGGAGTGCACACCGTCAGCGCCCACCAGGAAGCGGCTCCCGACATCGTGGCCGTCCAGGACGAGTGTCCCGTTGGCCGTCGTCACGCCCGCGAACGCGCTGCCGAAGCGGATCTCGACACCGGCACGACGTGCGTCGTCGACGAGAAACCGCATCAGTTCCACGGTGTCGGTGGCGAAGAAGTGGTAGCCGTTGCAGCGCAGGTCCACATAGCGCTGGCTCGGCGCGTAGAGACGGACTCGGCTCAGCTTACGCACCAACGCCGACGGCGCGACCCATTCAGCCTGGGCTTCGTCGACGAGGATGCCCGTCGTATGGACGTGCCGGCCGGGGAGGCCTGTTGTTCGATCACGAGGACCGAAAGCCCCTGTTCGGCGGCACGCTTGGCGCAAGCCAACCCGGCAAAGCCAGCGCCAACGACCACAAGGTCTCGATGCACCGGGCGTACCAAGACGCGCTCAGGAACTCCGGCCGCCGTCGGCAGACCGGGCCAGCGCGGCGGCGCCAATCCGTTGGCGCGCGAAGTGGAACGCCGTCCGTCCGCTGCGTACGCCCCGCGCCAGCGCCCAACGCAGGGCGTCCTGGCGGGTGCTGTCGTCCCAGCGGACGGCGACGCCCTCGTCCGCCCCAAGGCGTTCGAACCAGTGCCGCGCCACACGCAGGTAGTCGTCTTGGCGAAAAGGGTAGAACGAGAGCCAAAGGCCGAAACGATCCGAAAGGGAGATCTTCTCCTCGACGGCTTCGGCCTCGTGAAGTTCGCCGTCGACGTGGCGCGCGCTGGTGTTGTCGGACATGTGCTCGGCCAAGAGATGCCGGCGATTGGACGTCGCATAGATGAGCACGTTCTCGGATTGCGTGAACACCGAGCCTTCGAGGGCGCTCTTCAGGGCCTTGTACGACGCGTCGTCGGCTTCGAAGGACAGGTCGTCGCAAAACAGCACGTACCGATAGGGTTCGCTATCCAGGTACGCGACGATGGTCGCCACGTCGCGTAGCGCTTCCTTGTCGACTTCGACAAGCCGGAGCCCATCGGGCGCGTATCGGTTGAGCACGGCGTGGACCAGGGACGACTTGCCCGTGCCGCGCGAGCCCCAAAGCAACGCGTTGTTGGCGGGGAAACCGCGCAGGAACTGCTCGGTGTTGGCCACGAGTTGCGCCTTCTGATCGTCGACGCCAAGAAGGTCCGTCAGCTCGATCGGGTCCAGGTGACCCAACGGTGCCAACGCGCCGCCCACGGGTCCGCTTCGCCATCGCCCCGCCCGATGGCGCGACCAATCGACGCCGTCGGTTTCCGGCAGCACGTCAAGGATCCGCTCCAGTGCCTGCCTGGCGAGGTCTGCCAATGCCCCGGAGCCTTTGCCGAGCGGTTTCATCGTATCGGATTTTGCCAGTAAACTGACTTTGGCGGTTCGCCGAAACAGCGCAAACTGGAGCGTCGCGATGGCCATAGGCTTCGTCGGATACCTGTTGGTAATCGCGGTCATCGCCGTCTACGCGCTGATCCGCACGAAGACCCCCGGCGACTACGTGATCGCCGGGCGGTCGCTGCCGGCGTCGGTGGCCGGTCTATCGGCCGGCGCATCGGACATGAGCGGCTGGCTCTTGCTCGGGTTGCCCGGTGCCGTTTTCGTGGCCGGCCTTGGCGAGGGCTGGATCGTCCTCGGTCTCGCCTGCGGCGCGTGGGGAAGTTGGTGCCTGGTCGCGCCGCGATTGCGCGCCTTCACCGAGCGGCTGGACGGTGCGGTCACATTGCCGCAGTTCTTCTCCCGACGCGTTGGATCGCGAACCGGCATCCCGAGCATCGCCGCGACCCTCCTGGTGCTGTTTTTCTTCTCGATCTACACCGCCGCCAGTTTCGTCGCCGGCGCCCGGCTGTTCGAAACGACCATCGGCATGGACTACGACACCGCGCTCCTGATCGGCGTCGGTGTTGTCCTCGCCTACACCCTACTCGGCGGGTTTCTCGCGGTCAGCTGGACCGACTTCTTCCAGGCCCTCCTGATGGTGACGGCACTTGTCGTGGTGGCGGCGCTCGCGTTCGTGGCGGCACCCGACCTCTCGGGCACGGTAAAGCCCATCGGCGTCATTGCCGTCATCAGCGCGCTGGCATGGGGACTCGGCTACTTTGGCCAGCCGCACTTCCTCGCGAGGTTCATGGCAATCAACCGCGTCGCCTCGGTGCCCAGGGCCCGACGAATCAACCTCGTCTGGATGGTTGTCGCCAGCGTCGCCGCGGTCGGCGTCGGTGCGGGAGGCGAAGCCTACTTCGCGGGCTCGCTTGAAGATCCGGAAACGGTGTTCATCGCGCTCTCGGGCGAGCTGCTCGCCCCCTGGATGGCCGGTATCGTCGTTGCGGGAATCCTGGCGGCGGTGATGAGCACGGTGGATTCCCAACTGCTCGTGGCGTCCACGGCATTGGTCGAGGACGTGGTGCGACCGATCTGGAAGGGCCTTACGGAGCGGCTCATGTTGACCTTGAGCCGGCTCGCCGTGGTCGTCGTCGCCGTCATCGGGGCATGGATCGCCACGGATCCCGAAAGCCGGGTCTTCGAACTCGCGGCCTACGCCTGGGCTGGCCTCGGCGCCAGCTTCGGCCCCGCGGTGCTCGCCTGCGTCCTTTGGCGTCGAACCACCGAAGCCGGTGTCGTTGCGGGCATGCTCGTTGGCGGCGTCGTGACCGTCGTGTGGAAAGGACTGGCCGGCGGCCCGTGGGGAATCTTCGATCTCTACGAGATCGTGCCCGCGTTTGCGGCCAGTGGCATCGCGATTGCCGTCGTCAGCCAATTCGGCGAGCGTGCCCAGGAGAAGGCAGCCAGCGTTTTCGACCGCCTATCGACAACGCCGTAGGGACCCGCGCGCCCCGTCCCGCATCCATCGTGGCACCACGCGGCCGTGTGCCGCGAGTCCTTACCGACCGCCCGCCAGGTGGGCGCGCCAGGGTCGCGCCAACGGCCATGCGGACGACCGGTCGGGCGTTGCGCCCGTCATTCCTCCCAGTCCAGAAAGTCGACCGCCAGCGCGTCGTCGACGTCGATTTCCGGGCGCATCGCGCGCTCGCCGAAGCTGCCGAGAATCGGGTTGATCATGCCGTGTTTGACCGCGAGAAGCGCAAGCTCCACGTCGCTACCGACATTGAGCTTGTCGAAGATCCGGTACCGGTAGCTGTTGACGGTCTTGGGCGAGAGATGGAGGTTGGCGGAAATGTCGTTCACGCGCTGGCAGTTGATCACCATGAGGGTGATCTGCAGCTCACGGCTGGAGAGGTTGTCGAAGGGCGACTCGATGGGGTCGTCCACGGACCGGAAAGCCAGCTGTTGGGCGATGTCCGAACTGACGAACCGCTTGCCTGCATAGGCCCGCTTGATGGCCGCCACGACTTCCTGGGGCGAACCGCGCTTGGTGACGAAGCCGCAAGCGCCCGCCCGGAGTGCCTGCATCGGATAGGGGGCATCCCAGGCCGCGGACAGCATGACGATCTGCGTCCCGGTTTCCATCTTGAGTATTCGCCGAGCCGCCTCCAATCCGCCGATTCCGGGCATCATGATTTCCAGCGAAACGACGTGGGGGTTGAGCCTTCGCGCAAGGTCCACGGCTTCCTCGCCCGTGTCCGCCTCGGCGACGACATCGATGGCCCGTATGTCGCGCAACAACCGCTTGATACCCGCACGAAACAAGCTCTGGTCATCCGCGATTATCGTTCTAATCATCGTACTGCGTGGGGACTCACGAACGACAGAACATAGGAACCAGCACCACGTCTCGCAAGATCGCGAGGTACTTTCCCGCCCCAAAAAACCGAGCAATCCCCTCGGTGATATCACCAAAGTATCACCGAAACCTTGCGACAGGTTGACCGTGACCCTATCCAGGAACCACGAGCGTTCGCTCGTGACAACAGCGTGCCCGTGTACCATTCGCGGGAACAATCAACCGAGGGAAGGTGCACGATGCCCAATCGACTGCTGGGCAAACGGGTGCTGGTTACCCAGGCTTCGGACTACATGGGGCCGGCGACTGTTGCCTTGTTCGAAGCCGAGGGCGCCACGGTCACGGCCGACGATGGCGCGTTGGCGTCCGCGGGCGCTTGCCGGGAGTTGGTGGCGCGGGCTGGCCCCGTGGATGTGCTCGTGGCCAACCTCGCTTCGCCCAACTTCAGCGGCACGGCGGTGACCGATCTCGCGGATGCCGACTGGCACACGCCGTTTGCGATGCTCATCGACCCGCTCCACTTCCTCACCCAGGCCGTGCTCCCGCAGATGATCGAGCGCAGACAGGGCAAGATCGTCGTCTACGGCAGTGCCACCGCGCTTCGCGGTCTGAAGACGGTGGCCGCCTATTCCGCAGCGCGGGCGGCACAGGTCGGCTATGTCCAGGCCGTCGGCGTCGAGGTCGCGCCCCACAATGTCCAGATCAACCTGATTGCGCAGAACTACGTCGAAAACCGGGAGTACTATCCGCCCGAGTTGATGCACAAGGCGTCGTTCGTGGCTTCCCTCAAACGCCAAGTTCCGGCGGGCCGGTTGGGTACCGCGCGCGAAGACGCCCTGTTCGCCCTGTTCCTCGCGTCCGACGAGAGTGGATTCTTCGCCGGCCAGGCCTTCCCCTTTGCGGGTGGATGGGTGCAGCGGTGATCCGCTGCGGGTTCCTATTCGCGGTCGCGCTCGGCGCGGCGGTCGCGTCCGCCAACCCCGAGGAACATTACGCCGCCCGGTGCGCGGCCTGCCACGACGCGCCCGCCGATTCCAAAACCCCTGCCCTCGCGGCTCTCAAGCGCATGAACAGCATGCGCGTACGCCACGCCTTGACGCGCGGCAACATGCGTCCGCATGTCGAAGGTCTCGGCCGCGGGCAGATCAGCGCGCTCGTCGACCATCTCGTGGGCGACCAGGCGGCGCTGATTCCCGCCACGGCGTACTGCACCCAGGAGATCACGGTCGTCCCGAAAATCGCGCGTTGGGGCTACGACGAACGCAATACGCGCTGGCAGCGGGATACCGCCATCGACGTCGGCAACGTCCATGCGCTTCGCCTCAAGTGGGCCTTCGCGGTACCCAACGTCTCCCAGATGCGATCCCAGCCCGCGGTGACGGACGACACCGTGTTCCTTCCCACGATGGCCGGTGACCTGTACGCGCTGGCGCGCGACTCCGGTTGCATCAAGTGGCGGTATTCCGCAGATCGACCCCTGCGCACCGCCGTCTCTCTCGGTCGTATCGGCGGCCGGGGCGTTCTCTTCGTCGGCGATCAAGGAACGGCCATCCACGCCGTCGACGCCAACACGGGAGCGCTCGTCTGGAAGCGCGATGTCGCGGTGTTCGAGGCGTCCATGGCGACCGGTGCGCCCGTGCAGCACGGCGATCGGCTGTTCGTGCCGGTCTCGGCGTTCGACGTCGCGCTCGCCATGCGCCCGACCTACGAATGCTGCAAGTCTCACGGTGCGGTGCGTGCCCTCGACGCCGCAACGGGCGACATCCTCTGGACCGCGCACATGACCGAAGACGCCGAGCCGACCTACAAGAACAGCGTCGGTGTGCAGATGTGGGGACCATCCGGGGCAGCGGTCTGGACGACGCCCGCCATCGACGAGAAGCGGGGCGTCCTCTACGTGGGCACGGGCGAGAACACGTCTTCGCCCGCCACCGAGATGTCCGACGCGATCGTTGCCATCGCACTCGAAGACGGGGAGATCCGCTGGCACTTCCAGGGCACGGCCAACGACGCGTTCAACATGGCCTGCGGACGGCGCGCCGGACCGAACTGTCCCAAGGAAAACGGACCGGACTTCGACTTCGGCGCGTCGGTGATCATCGCGCAGGACTCCGAGGGCAAGGACCTGCTATTGGCCGGGCAGAAGTCCGGCGACGTCTACGCCCTCGACCCGGACGACAACGGGGCGTTGCGTTGGCAACGCCGAATCGGCCCTGGCAGCGCCTTGGGTGGCGTTCACTGGGGTATAACGGCCGACGAGACGCAGGTCTACGTTCCGATTGCGGACCCCCCATTCCTCGGCGCTCGAGGAAGCCCCGGTGTTTGGGCGTTTAGGATTGACGACGGTGCCGACGTTTGGGGCCACGCGGCCAACCGGGGCTGCACGCCATCGGGCTTCGGGCGCGGCACCTCGCCCTGGCCCGATTGCCCGTTCCACTTCGCGTTCTCGGCGGCCGCCAGCATCGCCGGCAACGTGGTTCTGGCGGGTGCATTGGACGGTCGCGTATTCGCGTTCGATCGGCGGGACGGCGGCATTCTCTGGCAATTCGCCACGAACAGGAGTTTCGAGACGGTCAACGCCATCGGTGGACACGGCGGCGCCATCGACAATCCCGGGGTCGTCGCGGTGGACGACTTGGTATTCGTGACGTCCGGCTACGGCATGTTCGGTCAGATGCCGGGCAATGTGCTGCTGGTGTTCGAACTCGCACCCGGCACACAACCCGCCGACTCCGCGCGAGGCGCGTTGCCCGCCACCAGCGGATAGCCGTCGCCAAGGTGTCCGAGACGTTCCTTCTGCCAACGTGGGTCGTGCAGGCACCCGTTGCGCGGCTCGCCACCGTGGATGGGACCCAACCTCACCTGGTGCCGGTGGTGTTCTGCGTGGGCGACGGCCAACTGTTCATTCCCATCGATGGCAAGCGCAAATCCGGCGCGCCGCTCAAGCGCGTGAGGAACATCGAACACAACCCGGCCGTCTCCCTGTTGGTCGATGCCTATTCGAACGACTGGTCCCGACTTCGCTGGACTCGCATCGACGGTCGCGCGGGACTCGTCTCCACCGACCCGGCGATCCGCGCGGCACTTGAGGCGAAGTATCCCCAATATGAACACGTCGAGATTGGCGCAAGGGCGATTCGGATCACAATCGAGCATGTCGCGTCATGGTCGGCCACGGAACAGCCTTGAGCGCCCCAACGAAGCATGGAGCAGTCCGCCCGCGTCGCCAACTGGTGGCGGCCTGGGGGGCCGTTGCGCTGGGAATGTGCGTCTCCTGTGGCGGGGGCGGAGGGGGCGGAGGTGGCACTCCGCCCCCGCCGCCCGCTCCACCACCTTCACCGCCCCCCAACCCCAGCGGAGAGCTGAACGTGCGTTTCACCGACGTGACGCCGGACTCCGGAATCCGCTATACCCACGCCTACATCAACCCGACCCCGCAATCGGAAACGGAGGAATTCGGCGGCGGCGTGGCGGCGGGCGACTACGACGGCGACGGCCTTGAAGACCTCTTCGTTGTGCGTGGCGATGTCGGGCACAACCTCCTTTACCGGAATCTCGGCAACAACGTCTTCCAGGACATGTCGATCGAGGCGGGCGTCGCGTACACCAAGGCCAACGGCGAGAACTACCGCCACAGCGGGCCGGCGTTCGCCGACATGGATGGCGATGGCGATCTCGATCTGTTCGTCGGAGGCATCGAGCACGACCCTTCGTTCCTGTTCCGGAACAACGGCGACGGTACTTTCACCGACGTGACGCCGGGTTCCGGCGTCGACACGATCGCCTCCAAGCAGACCCTGTCCGCCGGCTTCGGCGACTACGACCTCGACGGCGACCTGGACATGTTCCTCACCCATTGGGGCACGGCGCGCGAACCCGGCGCCAGCATCAACACCGAGCACCTGTGGCGGAACGACACGACCGAGGCGGGGATTCGGTTCACCGATGTCAGCCTGGTGTCCGGAATCGCTCTGGAGATCATCGAACCGGACCCCGTGGGCTCATCGTCCGGTGGGGGCTACGACTACACCTTCACGCCGACTTTCGCGCGCATCACGGACGATGCGTATCCCGATCTGGTGATCGCCGCCGACTTCCTCACTTCGCGCTACTTCGTCAACAACGGGGACGGCACCTTCACCAACGAGACCGACCCGAACGTGATCGTGGATCGCAACGGCATGGGGTCCGCCGTCGGCGACTACGACGGGGATGGCGACCTCGACTGGTTCGTGAGTTCCATCTGGAGCACCCCGGACTCCACTGGCCGGCAGACGTTCGAACTCGGAAACCGGCTCTACAACAACCACGGCGGGCAGTTCTCCGACGCCACCGAGACGGCTGGGGTGCGCGACGGCGGCTGGGGCTGGGGTGCGTGTTTCGCCGACTTCGACCACGACGGCGACCTCGACATCTACCACACCAACGGCTGGACGGAGCCTTTCGAGCCCAGCAACTTCCACGAGGACAAAAGCCGATTGTTCATCGCCAATGGGGATGGGACGTTCACCGACCAAGCCGACGCCGTGGGGCTCATCGACGCCGAACTCGGCCACGGCATCGTCTGTGCCGACTTCGACGACGACGGCGATGTGGACATCTTCCAAGCGCATCTCAACGAGGTGAATTCCGCCACGTTGTGGCGGAACGACACGCCGGACACGAGCTACCTCAAGGTGAAACTGAACGGGCTGCCGCCGAACACCGAAGCGTCCGGCGCGCGCATCCGGGCGACCATCGGCGGTACGGAGCAACTCCGCGAAATCCACATCGGCAGCAACTTCACATCGCAGAATCCAACCGTGCAGATCTTCGGCCTCGACGATGCGACCGAGGTCGACACCTTGGTGGTGGAGTGGCCCGACGGCGCCAGGACGACCCGCACCGACATCGAACAGGGTCAGACCCTGGTGATCGACCACCCGAGCCTGTAGAACCGGTCGAGCATGGGCGTGTCAGGGTCGGCCACGGAACCGCGTTAAGCCCCCCAATGAAGCATGGAGTAGTCCCCCCTCGCCAACTGGTGGTGGCCTGCGGGGCCGTTGCGATGGGATTTTGCTTCTCCTGTGGCGGGGGGGGGGGGGGGGGGGGGGGCCCCCCCCCCCCCCCCCCCCCCCCCCCCC
>JAPPGK010000017.1 GCA_028821405.1 Gammaproteobacteria bacterium
CGGTATCGACTGCGCCGCGAGTTCCAACGCATCCCCGAGAGGCGATGCGCCGTCGGCGGGAGGCGATGCGCCATCCCCGGGGGGCGACTCGCCGGTTGCCACGCCCGGGTCGCCGCTGTCCGAGCGCATCCAGTGGATGTCGGCATCGAACGAAACCTGTTCGCGGCCGCCGATCTGCACGACGGTCGCGCTTTGCCCGGTCCCGAGGCGGTCGAGGAGGTCGCCCGCGACGGCAACGCCACCATCTCGTTCGGTCGGCAAGAGACTTCCCGACTGGTCGAGCACGATGGCGTGATGCTGTTCCGAGGCACTGCGGACCAGGACCGGCTGCATCAAGGCGAGGATGGCGAGGGCGAGGACCACAGTGCGGATCAGACCGTGCATGACCCTTGGTCGTGACGGCAGGAACCAGACCAGCGGCACCGCCAGGAACAGCAGGGCCATGAGTGGGTGCAGGAAGGACAGTTCCATGGTGTTAGGGCATGAGCCCGCGCTGGTAGAGGTACCACTCGGCGCCGAGCAGAAGGAGGGCCGCCAGGATCAGCCAAGTGACGATGCCCGTACCGGCAAAGTCACCGCCGGCTTGGGACGCCAGGAGCGGTGTGCCCGAACGTCTTTCGGTCACGGTGTCGCTCAGCAGGGCCACCGCTTGGTCCCCCCGGCTTGAACTCACTGTCCCGGCGGCACCCAGCAAATGGTCCGCGCCGAGTGCATCCAGAGACGCCTCGGCATCGGCCGCGAGCGACCACACCGTCGCCCTCGGGAGGGGCTTGCCCGCGGCCAGGTAGGGGTGCCACGCCGGTTCGCCGGCCAACCAGCGGACGGCCCGGGATACGAACAGCGGGAAACTCCGTGATCCGGTGAAGTTGTAGTGGGCGAGGAGTTCGTCCCAGACCGAGATGCCCGGCAACTCGGCGTGACGGAGTTGAACACCGACGGGGCGCTGGGCTTCAGCGGCGAGGCCTGCGGCATCGATCTGATCCAAACCCAGCGCGGCCACGCTCGTCCGCAATGCCAACTCGGCGCTGTCGTTCCCCGTGTAATCGATTTCGAATGCGGTTGTCTGGTCGGCCGCGGGCGCGAACTCCAGCGCGGGAAGGTCACTGAACGCCTCCGCGCCACGCACCCGGATGGCGACCGAGGCGTCCTCGTCGGTGATCGTGAGGCCCGGGTCGGCTTCAATGGCGTGCCGGATGGCGGGGTCCAGTTCATCCGCCAAGGCAACCCTCAATACGCGCCGGGTCGGCAACGTGAGCCTAGCCACATTGTCAAGCGCCAGTTCGTCGCTGGCCTCGAGTCGCACCTCGACCTCGCGCCCATCTGCGGCAAGGTCGCGCACCATCGCGACACCGTCCCCGAGTCGTTCCAGGCGGTCGTCGCCGAGCGGCGCCCCGGCGATTTCGACGGTCATGTCGTCGCCAACGGCGTCTGGCGTGCCGGCAACGCGGATCAACAGGTCGAGGCGGTCCCAGCGTCCCGATGCGGCGGGATTGACGCCAAGTGCCGTGATGCCGTGATTCGATCCGCCATCGGGGTAGTCAATCGCGCGGCTCAAGCCTGTTCCCGTTGGTAGACGCTCCACCACGGCGAGCTCTGCGGGGGCACGCCCGTAGATGACGAACTCCAGCGAGGCCGGGGCGACACCGGGTAGCGAGAGCAGCCGCAATTGCTCGTTCAAGGCGGAAGGGGCCGCCTCCGGCGCCAGGCTCGCCAGGCGGCGGTCGAGGAGCAATCGATCCTCGCCCGCCTTCAACAGCTTGATGTTGCGTGCGCCGCCCCAGATCACTTCCCGGCGTCCTTCGGGCAACCCCGCGAGATCGGCTTTCAGCTTGTCCACGGCCTGTTCGAAGTCGTCGCCGCCCGCGGTGTGCGCGGAACCGTCAAGAAAGAGCACGCGGTAGGCGGACGTGCGGTCGTCGTGGGCTTCGGGACCGGCGAAGGCGAGCCAGAGCAGCGTGCAGATCGCGAGCACGAGCAGGTAGGCAAGTGGATGGCGAAACACGCCGCGAAGAACTCGAACCGGTGCTTCGCGGGCCGCCTCACGCCAGAACAGGGTGGTGGGGACGGCGACCTCGACATGGCGGATGCGCAGGAGCTGGAGCAGGAAGAGGAGGGCGGCAATGCCCGCGATACCCGCGAGCACGCCAAGCAACGGAAGATTCGCGAAGCTCATACCACGAGACTCCCGGTCTCGAAGAGCCCGCCGAGTTGGTCGAGGACATCCTCGTCGGCGTCGATGCGCACGAACCCGGCGTCGTAGTCGGTCGCAAACCGGGTCAACCGTTCGTTGAACTCCTGGTACGACTCGCGGTAGCGGGCCAGCGTCGCCGGGGTGACGGTGAGATCCACGGCATCGCCGGATTCGCAGTCGAGCAGCCGAAGGTCGCCGTGCAGGTCCGCGTGCAGCGTCGGGTCGGCATCCGTCTGCTTGACCAGTTGCACGAGAAGCAGACGGTGGCGGCACAGGGTGAGCGCCTGGGCGACTTCGTCCGCACCGGCGGGGTCGAAGAAGTCCGAGATCACCACCAGGAGACCCCGACGCAGACGGTGCCCCGCCAGCTCGCCCAAGGTTCCCGTGAGGTCGGTGCGGTCACGCTCGTCGAGCAACGCCAGACGCTCGGCGAAGGACACCAGCCGATGCTTGCCCGCCGCGGCCTTGGCGTCGATGTTCAGAACCCCGGAGAACGAGAACAGGCCGACGCTGTCGTGCTGGCCGAGGGCGATGGACGCCAACGCCAGGGCGACCCGGAGCCCGGCGTTGATCCTCGGTGGATCCTCCAGGTACATGCTGCTCGACCGGTCCACGAGCAGGTAGACGGGCAGGTCGCGCCGTTCCTCGAAGACCCGCACGAAGAGGCGACCCAAGCGCCGGTAGATGTTCCAGTCGATGGCGCGCAGGTCGTCGCCCGGCACGTACGACTTGAAGTCCGCGAACTCCAGCCCGAAGCCCCGGTCGCGGGAGGTCTGTTCCGCGGGGCGACCATCGCGGGCCACCCGGCGCGCATGCAGACTGAACGGCTGCAGCGCCGCCAGGAAGTCCGGGTCGAACAGTTCGGACAACGTCAGTGCGTTAGCCATGGCGCGTCCTCATGGCCCTGATGCTCCGCACTCTCGGCAATTTGCCGATCTTCCCACGTTGCTGGATGGTCAGGCAGCGATGGCGTGTGGGGGTTGGACCGACTTCAGCACGTCTTCGACCAACTCGTCGGCGGAGACGTTGTTCGCCTGGGCGCGGAAGTTCAAGAGGATCCGGTGCCGCAGTACCGGCAGCGCGACGGCGCGGATGTCGTCGGCGCTCACCGCAAAACGGTCGTCGAGTAAGGCCTGGACCTTGCCGCCGAGGATCAACCCCTGCACGCCGCGGGGGCTCGACCCGAGGGAAGCGCATTCGGAGACGCTCGACGGCGCGAGTTCGCTGCCCGGCTGGGTCGCCAGAACGAGACGAATCGCGAACGTCCGCGCGGCCTCGGGCTCCGCCACGGCCCGGACAGTGGACCGGAGTTGCCGAATCTCTTCGCCATTGGTGACGTGCTCGATGTCAACGTCGTCGGCACCCGTGGTGCGGTCGAGAATCGCGTGGTATTCGCTCTCGGCGGGGTAGCCCACGATCAGCTTGAACAGGAAGCGGTCGAGTTGGGCCTCGGGCAGGGGGTAGGTGCCCTCCTGCTCGACCGGATTCTGGGTCGCCATCACGCAGTACGGCTCCTCCAGGTGGATGGTGCGTCGGCCCACGGTGACCTGTTTCTCCTGCATGGCTTCGAGGAGTGCAGACTGGGTCTTCGGGGTCGCCCGGTTAATCTCGTCGGCAAGGATCAGGTTGGCGATCAGCGGTCCCTGCTGGAAGGTGAGTTCGTGTCCGCCGCCCGCGGTCTCGGTGAGAACCATCGTGCCCTGGATGTCCGCCGGCATCATGTCGGGCGTGAACTGGATGCGGGAGAAGGCGAGGCTGACGGCTTCGCTCAGCGTCCGGACGAGCAACGTCTTGCCGAGACCCGGTACGCCCTCGAGCAGCACGTGGCCGCCGGCCATCATCGCCGTCAGGACGCCGTCCACGACGTGTTCCTGGCCGACGACCATCTTGCCGACCTCGGCCTTGACCTTGGCGAATACGGCCTTGAACTCCGCGGCGCGCGCACGCGCCTCATCTGCTGTCGTCATGTTGTCCCTTAATTGATTTGTCCGCGGCAAAAGGCCCTCGCTCGAATCAAGTTTCGATGCCGTATTGCCACCATCACTCGTCTTGCCTAAGTGCCGCCGCTAGAGTTTGTCGTCGTGGGTGCGGAATCGGATCCCGCGAGGTCGCGAGCACGTTCCGCGAGGAAATAGTCGCGAACCGTATCCTGCATCCACGGCGCGAGGGCCAGATGGGGCAGGTAGCCGATGGATTCCTGCCGGCTGCCACGGTTCGTGGCGTCGGCTGCAAGCGATGTCTTGGGTTCGGGATCGGCGCGTTCGCGCTCGACCTTGATGCGTCCGGGGTTGGACTTGCCGCGTAGATGGTCGGGCATCGGCACGCCGAGCAGCATGGCCGCCACGCCGCGGGTCTTCTTCAATCCGCTCGGGCCGCCGCGACCGTTGGCTTGGTCATTTTCCTGGTCGCTCAAGCCGGAGGGACTCAGCGACCGATCAACCGCTGCCTTGCGGTTGTTCAGCATGGGCTTGCTCGTCGATGCGCCTTTCTGTTCCTCGTCCTCTTCCTCCTCGGCGTCGTCGGTGGCGTCGCCTTCGGCCTCGTCGTTGCGCGCCTTGTCGTCCGCCGGCGGCTGGTCGGATGAGGAGGTCCGGCTGCCGGAACTGCGTCCGGTCCCGCCGCTCACCCCTTTGGATGTCTCGGGCTCTTCTTCCTTTGCCTCTTCGGGACGGCTCGGGTTTTCGCGGCGGGGCTTGGCGGGCCGCTCGCGCGGTTTTTCCTTTTTCGACGATCCCTCGCCCGAAGCGCCTGCGGCTGCTTTGCCGGCTTGGCGTGCCAACGACGCGGCCGTGCTGCTCTTGGCGAACGACGAGCGCGTATCCCCGGTACCGGTCTGCGACCGCGCCGCGCGATCGCGTTCGCCTTCAGAACCCGGCTCGCTTTGGGCGGCCATGCGCTGCCCGTCGAGGCTGCGCCGTGAGGACTCCTTGGGGACCGGCGGCTCGGATTCTTCCTCCATTGCGGTCTCCGCCAGCGCGACGAGTTCGGTCGGTTGCTCGTCGACTAGCGCGACGGGGGCGTCGACTGCCAACGATGGTGCATCGCCGAGCAGGAGCGCGGCACCGAGGACCAATACCGAAACAGCCCCCAAAGGCCAGCGGCGGGCCTTGAGCACAGGCGGTGGTGTTCGCACCGGGGGTAGTTCGGTCTCCAGCGCTTGACGAGCGAACGGCCCCGCGTCCTCGACCGCAGCGTGTTCGAACGGACTGACCGGGCCCCGGGACAGAAACTCGTCGGCCGCTTGCAGGCGTCCTCTGAGATCCAGGAGCTTGTCGAACAGGGCAAGACAGACACGGCGGTCGGTCTTCTCGCGCAGAACGACGACGAGTGCGTAGACCGCGACGATGACGAACGGTGCGACGAGGGCGAGTACCGCGGTGGTGACCGTCGCAAACGGCCACAACGAGGGGCCGACCAGGCCGATGAGGTTGCCGATCAGCGCAAGGCACGGAACGACCATGGCAGCCGGAAACAGGTGAGCAAACGCCTTGCCGAGCGCCTCCTTCGCGGCCCAGGCGCGCAATTGGCCTCGCCCGCGGCGCACGATCTCCTCGAGGTCTCCGTCAACGCCCCCGTAGGGGCGGCCGCGCGCCCTGCCGGGCGTGATTTGGTCGCCCGCAGGATCCTTGTGGTCGCCCGCTTCAACCATCCGACGGCTCCTCCTTGAGCAACTCATCGTCCGGGTCGAGCAAAGGCCGCAGCCGTGCGAGACCTTCGCGAGCACTCTCCTTCATGGGCGGCGGCGTCGGTGTCAGGTCCGCGGCCGCGCGCTTGTAGCTTGAATAGGCCCGTCGATGGCGGCCCAAGGCCTCGTAGGCGCGACCGAGTTCGTGACGGACTACGCCGTCCAAGCGCGGATCGCCGTAGAACGCCGCCGACAGGAACGTCTTCCAGGCATCGTGGGCGTTGCCGGCGTGCAAGTAGCGGTCGCCGAGCATCAGTTGGATGTTCTGGCGCAGCGACGGCCGGTCGGACCGGCCAATGTATTCGAGCGCTTCTTCGCACAGCGCGATGACGAGGCTCGAGCGCTCGTCCTTCGACTCCGAGTTGAAGAGCGGGAAAGCGAATCCGGAGACGTAGTGCGTCTTGCGCCGTTCGGGAGTCACGCTCAATCCCGTCGCGACGGCCTCCATCAGCGCCTCGTCGGGCAGACCTGATCGCAGGCCGATGTCGAACCACCGTCCGGACGCCTCTTCAATGTTGCGGTCCTCCGGCCAAGCCTGGGTGTAGGCCTTGAGCGCGGGGATGTCCTCGGCCGCCGCTGCGGCGTAGAAGGCGGCATCCGCTTGTGAGTAGTTGCTGTCCTTTAAGCGGGTCAGTGCAAGATATCCGGCATCGGGGTTGATCTCGAGGCGATACGCGGACCACAGCCCCAATCCCGAACGCAGCAGCCATTCCACGTCGAGATCCCCGGGTGGATCGTCGAAGGGCTGCGGGAAGAGCGCCACCATGCCGGACAGCCCGAGGGCCGGCGGCGCGCCGAAGGCTATGTCGTCTACATTCCCGGCGGGCTTGCCGAGGCGTTCGGCGATCTCTTGGTCGAGGTAGGTGTGGTAGCCGGACGTCCCGAACGTCATCGAAGCGCGCCTACCGTCGTCGTAGGAGACAGGCACATGGACCTGGTTGTCCATCAACCGCACACCCCGGATGACGACGGCTGCGTCCTGCTCGACTTGGCGCACGTCCGCATCGGCGGCTGGCTTGAGCGACAGTTCGCCGGCCTCGAAATCTAGGCCCAACGCGAACGGCTGCAGCACGGGGAATCCCACGATGGCCGACACGTCGACGTTTTCGAGTTCGTTCGAATAACGCGCCGTGTATTCGAAGAGAAAACCCGGTTCCAGCGAGACCTGGTCTCGGTGCACCTCGAGCCGGAAACCGTCACCGAGGATCTTGAGGGTCTGTTCGTTGTCGCCGAACGCCAACGATCCCAGAACGTTCTCGTTCATGGCGAACGCGTCGGCGGCAGCGTAGTCGACGATGACGTGGGTCTCCTTCTCGAACGCTTCCGTCTGCAGTAGCACGCGGATCAAGACCCGATCACCGAGCAACTTGGCCCCGATCTGCCCGCCGGAGCCCTGTGCGCTCGCGACGGCCGCGCACAACAACGTCAGCACTGCCGTTAGCAGGCAGACGACTGGCGCGACCTTTCGATTCGTGGGAAGACGTACCAACTCAACACCGCCTAGCGATTGGCTGTTACTTTCAAGCTTCGCACACAGCACCTTACGGGAACCTAACACCGTTCAACAAGGGGGCCCACATGGCGCCCGCCGTGCCGCCGTCCGTACGGGTGCCCCCCGGAAAATCTCATCAGGCTTGTCGTGGTGGCGAAAGGGAAAGTTTGCGCTGACATCGGCGGTCAAGTGGCGGCGAATAGCTCCTCGAGTTTGCGGTCAAGCTCCTCCTTGCGCAGGTCGATGGCGACGATCTCGCCACCCCGGAAGCGCTCGTAGGCTTCCTTCATATGCGGTAGCTCGGCAATGCATGGGCCGCACCAGGACGCCCAGAACTCGACTAGGACCCCTTGCGGTGGCGAACGGCAGCGACACCGTGAATCGCCCTGCCGCCAACGAACCGCTGGCGAGCTCTTCGGACCGGTCGGGTGATTCGACGATCTTCGGCCTGAACAGTTTGGCCACGACCTCGTCGTTGCCGAAATCCCGCGAATCGCGGATTTCCAGGGTGAATTGAGATTGCTGAGGCGGGGACTCTGATTCCGCGGGCTCATCGGATCCCGCCGGCGGCTTGCCGCAGGCCGCGAGGAGGATGCAGAGGGCGACGCAGTGCGGCAAAGCGGTAACGTTGTTCATCTTTCGATGCTCCATTGCGTAGCGACGATGCGGTTTTTGTGAACGAGCACGTGCCAAAGCGCGCCCAGGGCGCTATGCGTCGCCGCGTGGCGGCGTGGCTATAGGGGGAGAAGCTCGGCCAGCTTCGCCTCCAAGGACTCGCCCCGCAGGTGCCTCGCGACGCGCTTGCCGTCGCTCGTGATGAGGTAGTTGGCCGGAATCGCCCTGACCCGGTAGAGCTTTGCGATGGTGCTGTCGAACGCTTCGCCGTCGCAGACGTTCACCCAGGGGATGTCGTACTTCTCGACGGACGCGGTTTCCCAAGCCGCCGGATCCTCGTCCAGATTGACGGACAGGATCTCGAAGCCCTTGTCGCGGTACTTCTCGTAGGCGGACTTCAGGTAGGGGATTTCGGCGATGCACGGCCCGCACCATGAAGCCCAGAACTCGACCAGCGTGTATTGATTTTTCTTCAGGACATCCTCAAGACGAACCTCCTCGCCGTCGAGGGTCAGCGCGGAGAAGTACTTCATCGTTCTGGCGATCTGCTCGGTGCGGTGGTCGCGCAGAGCGGTCATCAGATCGAAGGCCCGGTAGCTGCCGAATGCGTCGCCCAAGTCGGCGAACGCGGCGTTCTGCTCGTCGTCGTCGCCTTCGAGCCAAGCGGCCTGCAGGGCGAGTACGCGTGCCTTCGGGTCGTCGTGATTCAGGTAGATCGCCTTCAGGCGTTCATCGATCACCGAATCGGAAGGGGTGGCCGTCACGGGGAATATCAGGTCGTTGTAGGTGCCGCCGGAAAGCCGGAAACCACCGTTCGATCCGCCTGCCTCGACACGCAACTCGGCACCGGGCTCGACGACGCCTCGAACGAACGACCCCTCGTCGTCCACCAGCCGGACGTGGGCTACGAACGGGTCTTCGATGTCGGTCCGGATCGTGGCCGCGCCGTTCTCGATGAACGCGAGGTCGAGTACCTCGAAGTCGCCCTCGATCCGGGGATCGGGGTAGCCCAATTCGAGCAACTCGCCGTTATGTTGGTCCAAACCCGTTGCCGTTACGGTCGTCTCGGCCGCTTGGACGCTGCCCGCAAGACACGCCAAGGCGCCTAGCAGCACAGTGAATTTTGTACGTCTCATGATTCCTACCTTATCTGGTTCAAGGCTATTCCCGATTGTCACGATGATCCTTACGGTAACCTGACTAGCGTTCCTCAGCAGTTCCCGCCTTCACACCTGAGCAAAGTTCGTAGGGGCGGGGCTTGTCCCCGACCGCGCCGAGCAACGGCGAATCCGCTCGGGCCGGGACAAGCTCGGCCCCTTCCATGGAACGTCCGACGAAGGGCGCATCGCGCCCCTCGGAGGCGGTTCCATGTTCGACGGCGGGGCTGGGCCCGGGCGATCCGACGCACAGCGCAGCGAAGCGTCGGGGCGGCACTGGGGCGCTACGGTCTGATCGTCGCCGCAGGTATTCTCGTACGTCGAAGCGGAGCCTCGCGGGCGTTCTTGCGCAGTTCCCACCTTATTCGCCGTACAACTCCGCCAGTTTTTCGTCCAGTTTCCGCTGGCGCAGGTGCGTGCCGACGATTTCGCCGCTGCCGC
>JAPPGK010000031.1:0-11191 GCA_028821405.1 Gammaproteobacteria bacterium
AACGATGGCACGAAACAACCATTATTTCAACTTATTTATGACACACTACACTAGGACTAACCGACACCGACTTTCGCCGCGAGCCGAGACGGCGCTACGGACTGTCGGCGCTCGACAATATCGAAACCGATCACAAGCAGGTGATCCTTCGCCATGAGTACGTGCCGACCCAGGCTTGGAAGCTCGCGACCACGCTCTACGACAACCGGCACGGGCGCAACTGGTTCAAGACCGAGGGCATCGACTTCGACGGCAGCGAGCGCGCGGAGACCTTCTCGCGTACCAGTTGGTCCAGTGTCGTCCAAGCGGTCAACCGCGGCACGGCGTTGAGGGGCTTTTCGGCTGATTGGTTGGCGTCCATCTTGGATGGTGCCGCCGACACCCCGCCGGGAAGCGTCCAACTACGATCCAATGACCGCGCGTACAAGTCGCGGGGCATTCAATTCCGGGCGTCCTGGACGGGTTCGCTAGGTGGCGCGTCGCATGAAGTCGAGGTCGGGGTCCGCTACCACGAAGACGAGGAGGACCGCCTGCAACGCAACAGCACCTATCATCAACGCGACGGCGTATTGCATCTCGACGACCGTGGGCGAATCGGCAACGCGGGGAACCGCATCCAGCGTGCCACGGCGGTGGCCGTCTTCCTCCATGATCGAATCGACACCGGCGCGTGGACGCTGACGCCCGGATTGCGCTTCGAAGACATCGACCAGAGCCGGATTCGCTACGAGACTCGAACCAGCCGAACGTCCGACCCGGCTTCCCGGTTTTCCGGCAACCTGCGCAGCACACGGGCCAACCGGACGCGCATCGTCCTGCCCGGCATCGGCGTGCTGTATCGGCCGACCGAGCAGACCACGCTCTTGGCCGGCGTACACAAGGGTTTCACGGCGCCGTCCAATGCGCCCGATGTGCGGCCGGAGGAAGCCCTGAACTACGAACTGGGCGTCCGCATGGCCGGTTCAACGGTGCGCTTCGAAGCGGTGGCATTCGTCTCCGACTACGACAATCTGCTGGGCGAGTGCACGTCGTCATCGGGCGTCGACTGCGAGGTCGGCGATGCCTTCAACGGCGATGCGGCCACCGTTCGCGGCCTCGAACTCTCGACGGCGGTCGACCTGTCGCCCGGTGCCGGCTTCGAGGTTCCGCTGGAGGTCGTCTATACCTACATCGACGGCAGCTTCGACACCGACATCGCCGATACCGACTTCTTCGGCGACGTCCGCGCCGGCGATCCGGTGCCTTACATCCCGAAGCACCAGTTTTTCGCGACCCTTGGCGTGCGCACGGGAACGTTCGCTGCGCATCTTTCCGCGAACCGCGTGGCGGCCGTGTGTGTGCGGGCCTCCTGCGGGGCATTCGAGAAGACCGACGACTCGCTCGATCTCGACGTCGCCGCCAGATACCGGATGACCGACGCGGTGGGCCTCGTCGCGCGGGTCGAGAATCTCACCGATGCCGACGACATCGCGGGGCGTCATCCCTACGGGGCGCGGCCCAACAAGGCCAGGACGTTCGCAATAGGGGTCGAACTCGCCTGGTAGCCAGGCGTCAGCCTTCGAGCCCGTCGACGGACTCGCCGGGCCGAGGGGCCTTGTGCTCTCGGTATTCCGAGCGGCCCATCTGGCGAAGTTGCGCCACCAGCGCCGCCGTGTCCTGCGATCGGTTCTTGGGCATAACCAACACCGCGTCGGGGGTCTCGACAACCACTAGACCGTCGATGCCAATGACGGCCACCAGCCGTCCTTGGGCCGACAGGTGACAGTCGCTGCTGTCGATGGCGACGACGTCGCCATCGCCGGTGTTGCCGTGGTCGTCCTTGGCCAGAACCTCCGCAAGCGATGTCCAGTCCCCGATATCGGACCAGCCCATGTCGGCTGGGACGACGACGCCCTTGCGTGTTTTTTCCATGATCGCGCGATCGATGGACTCCCCCGGACACTGCTCGAAAGTGTTCCCCGCAAGGTGCCATTGCGTGCCGGCGCGACGGTTTGTACCCGCGCGGACGCAGGCTTGGTGGATGTCCGGGCGATGGGCCTTCAACTCGTCGAGATAGACGCTCGTTCTCACGAGGAACATGCCGCTGTTCCAGTACCAGCCGCCCTCGGCGAGGTAGTGTTCGGCCCTCGTTCGCGTTGGCTTTTCGGAAAACGCTGCGACCGTCGCGCCGCGGCCGTCGCCTGCCAGGCCAGGGCCAGTCTTGATGTAGCCGTAACCGGTCGCCGGGTGGGTCGGCGGAATACCGAACACGACGATGCCGCCGTCCCGCGCAAATGGCACGGCTCGTCCCACGGCCGCCGCAAATGCCGGTTCGTCGCCGATGTGGTGGTCGGCGGGGGTGACCAGAAGCACCGGATCGTCGCCCCGCGCCCCAGCGTTCAACGCCGCGAGTGCGACCGCCGGTGCGGTGTTCCGAGAGACGGGTTCAAGCACCATCGCATCCGGTTCGATACCGCAATCTCGACACTGGTCCGCGACGATGGCGCGGTGCTCGTCGTTGCACACCACGACAGGAGGCCGACCCCCAAGCCTCGCGAGACGGCCGAGCGTTTGCTGGAGGAGGGTTTCTTCGCCCAGCAATCGGTGGAACTGCTTGGGTTCGAGCTCGCGCGAGAGCGGCCAGAGACGGGTTCCGGCGCCCCCTGCGAGAACCACGGGCAGGATCGTGTTGGTCGCCGTTCCGGTCGCCATAAAACCCCCTCCCACCAAGCTCACGGGCAGTGTGGCGGACTTGCCGCGCAAGCGGCAAGTGCGACAGCACGGCATTGGCTTGGGCCGGGGCAGGATGCGACGCCGGCAGGCGGCGGATGCTGTGGCGGTGGCGGACCTGCCGTGCAGGCGGCAGGTGCGGCGCACGGAATTGGCTTGGGGCGGAGGCGCCCGGCAATGGCTTGAGCAACCGGGACCGGCCGCATCAAACACCAGCAATCCGGCGGAGCGGGCTAGACTACACCCCATGGAAGTCCTCTCGATGCTTGCCGACTACTGGCTGCTCGCCGACGAATGGATCGGCGGTGCGCTGGGTCTGTTGATCGTCTACTTCCTCATCCGAGAGAACGTCTGGGCTTGGCCCCTTGGCGTGGCCTACGTCCTGGTATCGGTGACCGTGCTCCTGGAAGCCCGGCTCTACGCGAACCTGGCGCTGCACCTGGTCGGCTTCCTGCCGCTCAACCTCTACGGCTGGTATCACTGGCTGTTCGGAGGCGAGCAGCGGGACGCCCTGCCGGTGACCCGGGCCAGCCCCGCCGCGCTGGCCGGCGTCGGTGGCGTGTGTATTGCAGGAGCCCTGGTCCTCGGCTGGTACTTCGCGAGCTACACCGACGCCGCCTATCCGTACTGGGACAATGCCGTGTTCGTGATGAGCCTGGCCGCCATGTGGCTGACAGCGCGCAAGATGATCGAGAACTGGTTGATCTGGATCGTGGTCAACGTGGTCTCGGTCGGCGTGTACTACGCCCAGGGCATCCTGCCGTACACGCTGCTCTACCTGGTCTACATCCCGATGGCGGCATGGGGCTATTGGACCTGGCTGGGCTCGATGGGCCGACGGCTGCACTGACCTTCGGGCGATGCGCATGCAGCCGCTGCGTTCGAACGCCTTGACGCGATGACGGAACGGGAGTTGGTGGCCAGGGGCAGAATCGAACTGCCGACACGAAGATTTTCAGTCTCCTGCTCTACCGACTGAGCTACCTAGCCATGAGCCCGAGCTTGAGCCGCCGTGATGGTGGGCGGCACGCGATCGACTGCACCGCGTCCGGGGCAGCGTATTTAAGCCGTTGACTCGGTGGGCGTCAACTTGCGGCGGATCGCTTCCTGGCGACCAGCCGTGCCAAGGCAGCGCAGCGCCCGTCGGGGTCTTCGACGAGGCCTTCCTCGATGCGTTCCACGATCATGCCGCCTACCAGGCGGGCAAGGGCGCCCCTTGCGACGCGGTAGGCCGGGTTCTTGGGTCCGATCACGTCGTCGTCGCTCTCGAGGTGCTGCTCCATGATCAAGACGCCGCCGGGGCGTAGCGAACCGATCAAGGCCGGCACGATTGGCAGGTTGACGTAGCGGATGTTCACGATCAGATCGTAGCGATGGGCCGCTTCGAAGCCATCGTCCAGGTCGTACTCGATCCACCGGATCGGCAGGCCTTTCGCATCGGCTCGGCCGCGCGCCAAGGCGACCCGGGAGATGTCGACCGCGTCCACCGTGAAGCCCCGGTGCGCGAGAAACAGGGCGTTCCGGCCTGCGCCGCAAGCCAGGTCCAATGCCTGGCCGCCCTTGGGTAGGAGGTCGGCGCATTGTATGAGGAAGGTGCTCGGATGCCGCCGCGATTCGTAGGCGCCGTCGGCGTAGCGCGCATCCCACCGGTCGCGATCCGCCTCGCTCATGTTCCCTTACTCCGTGGCCTCCGTGGCCGGGTCGTCGTCCGCATCGGAATGCGTTCGCGGGTGGTCCGCTTCGTCCGGCGGCAGTCCGCGCACCAGCCGCCACGCCAGCCACATGCCACCGATTCCGACCACGAGACCGAGGCAGAACACCACGACGGCGACAACGCTGCTGAGTTCGACACCCGTTTGGCCGATGCTGTCCATACTGGCGCACTCCGCGTGGTTTCACGGGGTATGCTGCGTCTTTTCGAGGTGGATGCCAAATGAAACTCTACGAATACACGATGGCGCCGAATCCCCGGCGCGTGCGCATATTCCTGGCGGAGAAGGGGGTCGAGATCGATACGGTCCAGGTGGACATCCCATCCGGCGAGAACTTGGCGGCGGAGTTCCGCGCCATCAACCCGCGCTCCCTGCTGCCGACGCTGGTGCTCGACGACGGCACGGTGATCGACGAGTCCGTCGCCATCTGCCGTTATATCGAAGAACTGCATCCCGAGCCGCCGTTGATGGGTACCGATGCCCGATCCAAGGCGGTGATCGAGTCCGCGCAGCGGCACATGGAGTGGGACGGACTGCTATCCGTTGCGGAGGCGTTCCGCAACGCCAACCCCGCGTTCCGGGACCGTGGCATATCCGGCAGCGAAGGCGTACCGGCCATCGAGGCGCTCGTGGATCGGGGCCGCGCGTCGACATTGCGTTTCTTCGCCGCGTTGAACGACACCCTGGGTGAGTCGGAGTACGTCGCTGGCGATACGTTCTCCATCGCCGACATCACCGCGTTCTGCGTGGTCGATTTTGCGAAGTGGATCCAGATTCGTGCCGGCGACGAGCATCCGCATCTGAACCGCTGGTACGCCGAGGTCAAGGCGCGACCGAGCGCCCAGGCGTAGGGACAGGCTTGTCCCATCCCGTTCCCACGGCTCATCGGCCTTGTGGTTTGGGACACACGCGTTTCGCGTCTCAAAAACGCGTACGAAATCGCCCCTCTGCGCTCGCAAGTGCGGCCTGATGTGGTATGGGGATTCGGGTAATGGCGACGGCGCGCCCTGGCGGGCGCGGTAGCGTCAGCCTTACGGTGGGGGCACGTATCCCGCCGGACGTTCGTGGTCCTCGTTGGCGAGGAACTTGCGCATCTGTTCCGTGAGGAACTGGCGCGCCTGCGCGTCCACCATCGAGAGGTGGTGCTCGTTGATGAGCATGGTCTGCAGGTGCTGCCACTCCCGCCAGGCCTTGGCGGATACGTTGGCGAAGATGTCCTCGCCGGCCGGGCCGGGTAGCGGCGGCGCGTCGAGACCCGGCAGCTTCTCGCCGTATTTTCGACAGAACACGGTTCGCGACACGATCTAATCCTCTGGCGAGGCCTTGGCGTCCAACAGTGTAACGGCTAGCGTCGACAGGCCAAGGGTGTGCTTGCCGGGACGTATCCACCGTCCACCGTTCTCGTGGGCGACGGGGGGGCTTGCCTTCAAACGCACGTAGACGGGTTGTGCGGCGAGGTCGAAGTGGCTGAAGCCGTGATGCATGACGGATCCCGTGCGCGTTTCGTCGACCAGGTTCCGATCGATGCCGGCAGTGGCGAGAAAGCGCGCCACGGTTTCGTCGGCGTCTCGTTCCGGCGGCGACCAAAGTCCGCCCCAGATTCCGAACGCCGGGCGCCGCTCCACGTAGCGCCGGCCGGCGGGGTCGATCAGGACGAAGAACCGCCGTCGCTCGAGGCGCTTGGGCGGGCGCTTTGCGGGTTCCGGGAACCGCTCGACCTCCTCGGACGCGTGGGCTTGGCAGGTGTCGCGAACCGGGCAGCCGGGGCACTGCGGGGTGCGTCGGCAGATGGTGGCACCGAGATCCATGATCGCCTGGGTGTAGTCCGCAACCCTGTCCTGTGGCGTGTGGTGCTCGGCCAAGCGCCAGAGTTCCCTCAGTGTCTTCGATGCCGTCGCCGGTCCCTCGAGGCGGTGCTGGCGTGCCAGTACGCGCCTGACGTTGCCGTCGAGAATCGGTGCCCGGATGCCGAAGGCCTGGGCGGCGATCGCCGCGGCCGTGGACCGGCCGACACCGGGCAATCTGCGAAGCTCGTCCGGCGATGCGGGAAGGACGCCCCCGAGTTCATCGACCACGAGGATCGCCGCCCGGTGCAGGTTCCGGGCACGGGCGTAGTAGCCGAGGCCGCTCCAGTGGTGAAGGACTTCGTCGAGTTCCGAACCGGCCAAGGCATGGATGTCCGGGAAGCGCGCGACGAAACGGTGGAAGTACGGGATGACCGTCGTAACCTGCGTCTGCTGAAGCATGATCTCGGAAACCCAGACCCGGTACGGCGTTCGCGGGTGCTGCCACGGAAGGTCCTTGCGCCCGTGCTCGTCCCACCAGGCGAGCAGCCGGTTGGCGAATCCGACGCGGTCCTCCGGGTGATAGGCTTGTGCCATGGGCGCATCGCGAAGGCAGGCGAGAACCGAGTATGGACGCTGACGTCGGTGCGTGGGAACCCTCGGCAAGACTGGGCGACGAGCACACCCGAACCCTGGACGCGGCGGCTACCCACAACGACCGGCTCGTCGTTGGCGAGGATGCTGAGGTGCGCCTGCGCGAAATCGTGAATGCGGGTGCCCAGGGCTGGACCGGCTTCTTCGAGGACCGGTCGTCGGATCGCCTGATCGCCTGGCTGCGGGTACTCACGTTGGCCGAGGCGTCGGTCGCGGGCTGTGATGTCGGTGCCAAGTCACCGGTGATCGTCTTGGCGCGAATGCTCCGGGAGCGCGGCGACTATCCGGCCGAACTCACTGCGTGGATCAAGTCGGTGAGCAGCAACCGCTTCCTGCCCTACGGCAGCCTGATGGATCGTCTGAAAGACTAACGCCGCGAGACGTTGGCTATACTGCGCCTTTGTCGGCTAGCGGCGGAAACCCGATCCGACGAAGTGATGACGGCAATACGGCATCGAACTTCGGCTCGAGTGCAGCGCTTTGCCGCGTTTCAATCGACATGAACGAGTTCGCATGACCGACCGGAAGGCATCCAAGACCCGCGAGACGCTGGAGACCAGTATCGAGGTGACGCTTAACCTCGACGGTGGAGGCAGCGCCGATATTTCCACCGGGTTGCCGTTCTTCGAGCACATGCTCGACCAGGTTGCGCGCCATGGCCGCATAGACCTCCGGATCGCCGCGCGCGGCGACTTGGAGGTGGACGCGCACCACACTGTCGAGGACGTCGGCATCACGTTCGGTCAGACCATCGCCGAAGCGGTGGGGGACAAGCGCGGGATTTTCCGATACGGCCATGCCTACGTGCCGTTGGACGAAGCGCTCTCCCGGGTGGTGGTGGACTTCTCGGGCCGACCGGGTCTCGAGTACGACGTTGCGTTCAGCCGCGCCCGGGTCGGCGACTTCGACGTCGACCTTCTGCACGAGTTCTTCCAGGGCTTCGTCAACCACGCGCAGGTGACGCTGCACGTGGACAACCTCAAGGGCACCAACGCGCACCACCAGGCCGAGACCATCTTCAAGGCGTTCGGTCGAGCGCTGCGCATGGCGCTGCAACGGGATCCGAGAACCCGGGATACGCCATCCACGAAGGGCTCGCTGTAGAACCGGGCGAGACTGGAGCCACCCTTGCTGCTGATTCCAGCCATCGACCTGAAGGATGGCCAGTGCGTGCAGTTGCGCCAGGGCATCATGGACTCGGCGACGGTCTATTCGACCGATCCCGCCGCCATGGCACGACATTGGGTCGAGGCCGGCGCCCGTCGGCTGCACGTGGTGGACTTGGACGGCGCCTTTGCGGGGCAGCCGGTGAACCGCGACCTGGTCCGCCGGATTGCCCAGGCCGCAGGCGATGTGCCTGTGCAGGTGGGAGGCGGTATCCGCGACCTTGAGACCGCCCGGGCCTACCTCGAGATCGGCGTGAGCCAGGTCATCACGGGGACGCGGGCGGTTGATGATCCGGATTTCCTGGCGGCCCTGTCCGAGACGTTTCCCGGTCAGGTCGTACTGGGCCTTGACGCTCGGGACGGTCGCCTGGCGACCCGGGGCTGGGCGACGTTGAAGGAAGTCGACGCCGTGGCGTTTGCCAGCGAACTCGACGTCGAATTGTTCGCCATCGTCTATACGGATGTCAGCCGCGACGGCATGCTTGCCGGCGTCAACGTGGCAGCGACAGAGCGCATGGCGCTTGCAGCCAAGGCGCCGATCATCGCGTCGGGAGGGGTCAGGAGCCTAGACGATCTTCGCGCCCTGGATGGCCTCGGCCTTGGTCCGGATCGCCTCTTGGGCGCAATCAGCGGGTCGGCCCTTTACGAGGGAACGTTGGATTTCGCCTCGGCCCAACGTTGGCTGGGAGTACGCTAAGCGGGCGACCCATGGCCCTTACGGGCGACCATAAGGGTCGCACCCACGACGCTCTCGAGAACCGTTAACCTCAGCCGGTGGCCGTCTTCCGCAATTCGGCAATCGCCGTATCGAACAGGCGTTGGTCGAATGCCTGCCTTGACTCGTTCGTCTTCTGGGTCACTTCGACGTCCGGCGTTACGCCGCCGTCTCCGATCGCGTGTCCGGAGGGGGTCAGGTAGTGCGCCGTTGTGAGCTTTAGCGCCCGCGAGCCCAAGCGGATGACCGACTGCACCGAGCCCTTGCCGAAACTCCGGGATCCGATCACCACCGCCCGTCCCCGGTCCTTGAGCGCGCCTGCGACCACTTCCGACGCCGACGCCGAGAAACCGTCGATCAGGACCGCCATCGGCGCGCCGGCGACGATGTCGTCGGCTGCTGCGTAGAATCGTCGTTGGGAGCGCGCCTCGCGCCCGTCGATCGACACGATGATCCCATCGATCAGGAACGCGTCGGCGACGTCGATGGCGACATCCAACAAGCCGCCGGGGTTGCGGCGCAGATCCAGGACCAGCCCGGACAGGGATCCTTCCCGCTGTAGGTCTTCGACCACGTCCTCGAGGTCGGTGTGGGTCGGCCGGTCGAACTGGTAGATCCTGACGTAGCCCACGCCGGGCGCCAGCATGCGTCCCGCGACACTGGCAATCGTCCCCCGGGTGATGTTGATGTCGAGGGGCTCGCTGATCGACTCCCTCCGAACCCGCACGTGTACGTCCGTGCCGGGTTCGCCGCGAAGGTCCTCCACGGCATCGGCAACACTACGCCCCGTGAGCGAGGTGTGGTTCACTTCCATGAGCCGGTCGCCGGCGGCGATGCCGGCGCGTTCCGCCGGGGTGCCCGCCATGGGATGCACGACGATGTGGTCGTCTTCCATCCCCACTTCCACACCGACACCGCCGAATCGGCCGCTGGTTTCCTCCTCGAGGACGACGAGCGCCAGGTCGTCCAGGAAAGCCGAGTGCCCATCGAGACCGTCGATCATCCCGCGTATGGCGTTGTCGACCAGATCGTCGGCATCGACCTCAACCACGTAGCTGTCCTGGATTTCGCGGGCCGCCGAGACCAGAACGCGCTCGTGATGGGCCTCGCCCTCGTAGTAGAGGGCACTCCAGAATGCGGCAACCCCAAGGGAGGTGCCGCCCAACATGCTGATGACCACGCCGATGATCGTGACGGGACGAAGTGACATGGCGACATCATAACCAACGTTGTCCGATGTCGATAACCAACGTTGTCCGATGTCGCTCCAGGCTCGCCATCCGGGCGTCGCGGCGCATGCACCTGATTGCGTGTCCACCGCCCGTCGTTGTTTGTAGACTGGCGCAACACCCAACCGACCTAGGCGACGAGACAGATGCTGAGCTATTCCGCGCCACTGGACGATATGTCGTTCGTGCTCTTCGACGTGTTCGCCGCCGACGAGCACTGGGCACGCATGCCGGGACTGACCGAGGCCGACAAGCCCCTTGCCATGGCGGTGCTTGCAGAAGCCGCCAAGGTGGCAGGCGAAGTCATGGCGCCTCTCTACCAGGCGAGCGACGCGGAGGGGGCGCATTGGCGCGACGGAGCGGTGTCGGCCCCCGCCGGTTTCAAGGAAGCGTTCAGGGCATTGGCCGAAGGAGGCTGGTTCGGGGTTGCCGGGAACGCCGACCACGGCGGCCAGGGCCTGCCGAAGATGCTGACCGTACCGCTCGAGGAAATGCTGTGGAGCGCCAACGTCAATCTCTACCTCTACGGCGCCTTGACGGTGGGTGCGGCGGTTTGCATCGACACCCACGGCGACGAGGCCATGAAGCGTAGATACCTGCCCAAGCTCTACGGCGGCGAGTGGACGGGCGCCATGGCATTGACGGAGTCCCACGCCGGAACCGACCTCGGCATGATCCGAACCCGCGCCACGCCCTGCGCCGACGGAACCTACGAAATCACGGGTACGAAGATCTTCATCACCAGCGGCGAACACGACGTCGCCGACAACATCGTCCACCTGGTGCTCGCCAAGTTGCCGGATGCGCCGGCCGGCAGTCGCGGCATCTCGCTGTTCCTGGTTCCGAAACATCTGCCCCAAGGGAACCGGAATACGTTCGCCAGCGGGTCCATCGAACACAAGATGGGCATCCGTGGAAGCGCCACGTCGGTGATCAACTACGACGCCGCGACGGGCTACCTTGTCGGGGCCCCGAACGGCGGCCTTGCCAACATGTTCACGATGATGAACCACGCCCGCCTCTCGGTGGGCATACAAGGTCTCGGCTTGGGCGAATTGGCATACCAGAACGCCCTCGCCTATGCGCGGGAACGGCGCCAGGGGCGCGGGGGGGGGGGGGGGGCGGGGGGGCGCCGGCGCGGCGCGGGGGGGGGGGGGGGGGGGGGGCTGGAGGGGGGGGGGGGGGGGCCCGGCCGGGGGGGGGGCCGGGGGGGGGGGGGGGG
>JAPPGK010000031.1:11201-66404 GCA_028821405.1 Gammaproteobacteria bacterium
GGGGGGTAAAACTGGGTCGGGGTTGGGTTTTTTTCCAAACCACCCCCCCCCTCCCTTTGGCGGGGCCCGGGCGCGGGGGGGGGGGGGTCGTTCTGCCAGATCGAGGCGACGACGAGGCCGATTCGATCCTGGTGCATCCCGATGTACGGCGGATGCTGCTCACCCAGCGTGCGTTCACGGAAGGAGGACGCGCTTTCGCGGCGTTCGTCGGACTGTTGCTCGACCGCGCCAAGTTTGCGGAGGAAGCGGCCGACCGGGAGTCGGCGCAGGCGTTCGTGGACTTGCTGACGCCGGTGGTCAAGGCGTTTCTCACCGACCGGGGTATGGAAGGTGCGGTGCTGGCGCAGCAGGTGTTCGGGGGCCACGGGTACATCGTCGAGCACGGCATGGAGCAGATCGTACGGGACGCGCGCATCGCCCAGATCTACGAGGGGACGAACGGGGTGCAGGCGCTGGACTTCACCGCCCGGAAGGTACTGCGGGACGGGGGCGCGACACTGAAACGGCTCCTCGGAGAGATGGTGGAAGATCCCGTTCCGGCGGAGTTCGCCGCGCCGCTCTCGGAGGCGTTGGCCGCCATCGAAACGGCAACCGACCATTTGATCGCGGGCGCATCGTCGGACCCGGATTTGCCCGGTGCCATCTCGGTGGACTTCCTCGAACTCACCGGCTTGGGAATCTACGCTTGGCTATGGGCTCGGATGGCGCACCTGGACTCCGATTCGCGGCACCACAAGGCCGAGGTCGCGAGGTTCTTTTATGGCAAGCTGTTGCCCAAGACCCGAGCCCTTCTCGCCAGCATCGAGGCTGGCTCGGGCAGCGTGATGTCGCTACCCGAGGAGTCCCTGTAGGGGGCGTGTCCCGTCCCGGCGCGCCCTGCTGGCGCGATCGAGAATGCTGCCGCATTCGCGTACCACGGACCAACGCGGAATCCAACAGGCGAACGCAAGGGTCGGACCCGGGCGACAACAGGGTCACGCCTGCGGGGCTAGCCGTTGCCTTAGACGTTGGTAGATTCCGCCAAAAGCGCCGTTGCTCATGATGACGACGTGCGTCGGACGAGGGCCGTGCGTTGCGAACGCCGCGATGCGTTCGGTGAGTCTCCCGATGTCCGTTTCCACCGAAGCGGGCACCAGGCTGTTCTGCACCACGTCGGCGACATCCCACTGGATGTTCTCGCCGCGGAACCAGATGGCCTCGTCAGCGGCGGCGCAGCAGTTGGCGAGTTCGCCCCGCAAGGTGCCAAGCGACATGGTGTGGGTTCGGGGTTCGATGACCGCGACCACGAATTCGCTGCCGACCCGGGCACGCAGGCCCTCCAGCGTCGAGGCGATGGCGGTGGGGTGGTGGGCGAAGTCGTCGTAGACCTTGAGTTCGGGTCTGTCCACGATCAACTCCATGCGTCGCCGCACGCCCGCAAAGCTCCCGAGCGCGGCGATCCCGTGGGCGGTGGGTGCGCCGGCGTGGCGGGCGGCGGCGAGGGCGGCCAAGGCATTGGCGACGTTGTGCCGACCCATGAGTCGCCATTGCACTGTTCCGACGGGCGTGCCATTCACGGCGACGGTGAAGCGACTCCCATCGCCGTCGATGTCCACCGCGCACCATTGATCGGCGGTGGCAATCGTCGAGTCTACCTCCTCTTCGCCGTCCCCCTGCAAGGCGAAGGTGGACACAGGCGTCCAGCAGCCGCGTTTCAGGGTCGCCTCGATATTGGCGTCGCGGCTTGGTGCGACGATCAGTCCCGAGCGGGGCACGGCCCGCACCAGGTGGTGGAATTGGTATTGGATCGCGTCGAGGTCGTCGAAGATGTCGGCGTGGTCGAACTCTAGGTTGGTGAGAACCAGGGTCTTCGGCCGGTAGTGCAGGAACTTCGAACGCCGGTCGAAGTAGGACGTATCGTATTCGTCTGCCTCGACCACGAAACACCGCCCCGTTCCGAGCCGCGCCGATACCGGGAAGTTGGACGGAACGCCGCCGATCAGGAATCCCGGGTCGAGGCCCGTCTGGTTCAGGATGTGCGCGATCATGCTGGCCGTGGTCGTCTTGCCGTGGGTGCCGGCCGCAGCGACCGTCCAGCGTTCGCGAAGCACGGCATCGCCCAGCCACGCCGCGCCGGAGGTGTAGGGGAGGTCGTGCTCCAGAATGTATTCCACGGCTTCGTGGCCGCGGGGCATGTTGGCGTTGCCGATGATGGCGAGGTCGGGCCGGGGGCGGAGTTGGGCGGCGTCGAAGCCCTCGAACACTTCGATGCCCGCGGCGGCAAGCGCCTCGCTCATCGGCGGATAGAGGGCGCGGTCGAAGCCGCTGACGACGAAACCCTTCTGCTGGGCGAGTTGCGCCAGGCTACCCATGAGCGTACCGCCAATGCCGAGGAAGTAGAGCCGCGAGGGTTGACCCGGGCCCGGATGTCTAGCTGGCGGGTTCACCGAGGATGATGTGGCCTAGCAGGGCGCCGGCAACGACCAAGGCGACCGCCACCATCGCCATCGACAACAGGATGCCGACCCAGAGGCGTGTGCCGAGGGCCCGATGCAGGATGAATCCCACCACGGCGATATTCCACATGCCGAGAATCCACGTCGTGGTCGTCTGGGCGATGCCGCTGGTGGCGCCCAGCACGAGCGCGCTAACGCCATCGATCAGCACCTCGGTACCCAGTATGGCCCCCAACGTCGCCGGAAATCGCGATTCGTGATTGCGAAGGTAGAGCGCGAACCATGCAACGGAGGCGGTGACCGCGAGGTTGATGAGTGCCAGGTTGAGCGACAGCGCAAACGAATAGTGAGGATAGGCGACAGACAGCACGACGACGCCGATTGCGAGTTCCGCGGCGATCAACGAGACCAAGAACCAAGTGTGTGTCGGCACGGTTTCCGGACCATCGCGCAACAGGCAGATGTTCCAGAACAGCCGAAGAACCGCTGTCATGCGTGGGATTGTCGCACATCTTCATTGACCGGTTGGCCGTTGGGCGGCAACCGTCGCATCCAAATGTGAGGCCTCGCGTCGCCGCGCTTGTTGACCGACAATGGCAACGAGGAGGAGCAAGCAATGCCGAACACGAACGCCTTCTATGCCCAGTCGGGCGGTGTCACCGCGGTGATCAACGCCACGGCCTGCGGTGTGATCGAGACGGCGCGAGCCAACGCCGGCCGAATCGGTACGGTGTTCGCCGGTAAGAACGGCATTCTCGGCGCGTTGCGCGAGGAGTTGATCGATACGGCCAAGTTCTCCGACGACGCGGTGGCGCGACTTCGACACACGCCCGGCGGGGCGTTCGGCTCGTGCCGCTACAAACTTGCGTCGCTCGACGAGGACGACCGGGAATACCGACGCCTGATCGACGTGTTTCGAGCCCACGACATCGGTTATTTCTTCTACAACGGCGGTGGCGATTCCCAGGACACCGCGCACAAGGTGTCTCTCCTCGGCGAACGACTGGGCTATCCGGTAACCTGCGTCGGCATACCGAAGACCGTCGACAACGACTTGCCGTTGACCGACACCTGCCCTGGTTTCGGGTCGGTGGCCAAGTACGTGGCGGTCTCGGTACGCGAAGCGGCGTTGGACGTGGCGTCGATGTGCGAGACGTCCACCAAGGTGTTCATCCTCGAGGTGATGGGGCGCCACGCGGGCTGGATCGCGGCGGCGGGCGGGCTCGCGAAGGGCGGTCGCGACGACGCACCCCACATCATCGTGCTACCCGAAGTGCCCTTCGACGAGGAGCGGTTCCTTGCCAAGGCGCGCTCGGCGGTCGAGCGGGCGGGATATTGCGTCGTCGTGGTCTCGGAGGGTGCGCGCTACGCGGACGGCCGCTTCCTATCGGACTCGCCTGGCACGGACGCGTTCGGGCACGCGCAGTTGGGAGGAGTGGCGCCCATCGTGGCGGAGCTGGTCCGAGCACGGTTGGGCTACAAGTTCCATTGGGCAGTCGCCGACTATCTGCAGCGCGCGTCAAGGCACATCGCCTCGGCAACCGACGTGCAGCAGGCCTACGCGGTGGGTCGTCACGCGGTGGAACTCGCGCTGGCGGGCAGGGACGGCGTCATGGCGACGATCGTCCGCACATCCGATGAGCCCTACCGCTGGGAACTAGGCGCGGCACCGCTGGCGCGGGTCGCCAACGTTGAGTGCAAGATGCCGAAGGCCTTCATCAGCCGGGACGGCTTCGGTATCACGGCGGCCGCGCGGCGCTACCTCGCCCCGTTAATCGCGGGAGAAGACTACCCGCCGTACCGCGCTGGCATTCCAGATTACGCCGCACTGTCCATGGCCACCGTGCCCCGAAAACTTGACCCGTAGGGCGACCCCAACGCGCCCGAACACGTGCCCTGGCGCTGCGAACCGGGACGCGACAACCGCGTTTCCCCACGGCCCGACTCCCCCCACGGCTCGACTGTAAGGAATGGCGTATTCAGCATTCGTTAAGATCGGTTCGCGCACACTGCATGGCTTCGCGCCCGGGACCCGCCAACGTGTCAGTAGAAAACCTGCGCCGCACCGTTGTTGCGACCGTCGTCGCGCTGTCGCATAACGCGGCGTCGGGGGCCGATGCTGGATTGGCCTACGACAATCATGAAATCAACATTGGCGACGCGGTCTCGCGAACGGTCCTCCACGGTCGCCTGACGGGGGGCGAAACCGACGATCTCATCGTCTTCACCCACGCTGACAGCACGCGGCAAATGGCCGTCTATACCTACCATGAAACGGCGTGGTCGCGGTGCCACCTCGGTGACGTGGCACGCGGCATCATCTTCGTCGACATGATGGAACTCGGCGGCGAGGATCGCCTGCTGGCGCTTCGCCGCGGTGGCATCGACTGGATTGACCCGGCGACTTGGGTGCCGCGCACCTGGCTGGCTTCGCCGTCGATGTACAAGCTCCCCCCGCAGGACGTCCCCGATTTCGACTTCGCCAGGGACGTAAACGGCGACGGACTCGACGACATCGCGCTGCCGGGCTTCGACGGCTACACCGTATGGACGCAACGCCCGGACGGTACGCTCAACGACCCGGTCGAGCTTGCCGCGCCGGCCACAGCCCGTGTGGGCTTCCGTTCGGCGACCTACCGCGCCCGCGACCTCTACCAACTCGATCACGACGGCGACGGGTATTCGGATTTGGCGTTTTGGCACGAAGGCGGCCTCGTCGTATACCCGGGCGCTGCCAGCGGTAGCTTCGTCCCCGATCCCATCGAGCTCCTCGCGCCGTTCGAACTCAGTACCGACGACGTGACGGTGAGTTTCGGCTTTGGCCAGGAGTTCGACGAGACCCGGTCGTTGCTGTATCGCGTCGACGACTTCAACGGCGACGGCATCGGCGACATCGCCACCAGCACCATCGAGGTCGCCGGCGTGTTCGATCAGTCCACCCGATATGACTTCCACTTCGGCAGAAGGGAAGCCGGCGCGACGGTATTCCGGGCCGTGCCGGACACATCCATCTCGTCGGAAGGTGTTCAGGGACCGCTGGAACTATCCGACTTGGACGGCGACGGGCGACTCGACTTCGGCATGCTGTCGTTCAAAATGGGCATCGGCAAGATCGTCGCCGTGCTGCTGACCGGTTCGGTGGGCTTCAATATGAACTTCTACCTCATGGGCGAGGGCGGCTACGCCCGCAAGCCCAACGTTCAAAGACGAGTGAAGCTCCGGCTCGATCTCGGCTCGGGTCGGGTCTCGGGGAACTGGGTGTCGGCGGGCGACCTGACCGGTGACGGCATCAAGGATCTCGTCGTCCAGGTGGACGGGACGCGGGTCGATGTCTATCCGGGCACCGGCGGTGCGGATCTCTTCACGCAACGGCCCGTCGAAGTCGATGTCAACCTCTCCGACCAAGGCAGCGTCCGGCTTGCCGATCTCAACCACGACGGCAAGGACGACATGTTCATGGCCTATCGCCACCCGGATGGAGAAACCCTTCGCGTGGGAGTGGCGCTCAGCCGGTGATTTGGGGCCCGCGCTGGGCACCCACGGGGCACAAAACCCCGATCCGCAACCTCGATGCCGCTCGTCAGCCGCCCACGGCCGCGAGCAGAAGCAATGCCACGATGTTGATGATCTTGATCATCGGGTTGACGGCGGGGCCCGCCGTGTCCTTGTACGGGTCGCCCACGGTATCGCCGGTCACGGCGGCCATGTGCGCGTCGGAGCCCTTGCCGCCGTGGTTGCCGTCCTCGATGTATTTCTTGGCGTTGTCCCAGGCGCCGCCGCCGGCGGTCATCGAGATGGCGACGAACAAACCCGTCACGATGGTGCCGAGGAGCATGGCGCCGACGGTGGTGAGCGCGTCGGTCTGATTGCGCAGGACGAGGATGATGAAGTAGACGACGATGGGTGCCAGCACCGGGAGCATCGACGGCGCGATCATCTCGCGGATCGCCGACCGGGTGAGCAGGTCCACGGCGCGGCTGTAGTCCGGCCGGCCGGTGCCGTCCATGATGCCCGGGATCTCCCGGAACTGGCGGCGCACCTCCTCCACCACGGCACCTCCGGCACGACCCACGGCCTGCATGCCCAGGGCACCGAACAGATAGGGCAGCATTCCCCCGATGAGCAGGCCGATCACGACGTATGGACTCGATAGCGTGAAGTTGAACTCGAGGTTGGGGAAATAGTGCGAGAGGTCTTCGGTGTACGCCGCGAACAGCACGAGGGCGGCGAGTCCCGCAGAGCCGATGGCGTACCCCTTGGTCACGGCCTTGGTGGTGTTGCCCACGGCGTCCAGGGCGTCGGTGGTCTTGCGAACGTCCTCGTCGAGGTCGGCCATCTCGGCAATCCCGCCGGCGTTGTCGGTCACCGGACCGTAGGCGTCCAGCGCCACCACCATGCCGGCCAGCGCCAGCATGGTGGTGGCCGCGATGCTGATGCCGTAGATGCCATGCGGGTCCGCGATCTGGTAGGCGACGACGATGCCCACGGCGACGACGACGGCCGGGATGGCGGTCGCTTCCATGGAGACGGCGAGGCCTTGGATCACGTTGGTGGCATGTCCGGTCTCCGACGACCGGGCCACCGAGCGAACCGGCCGGTAGGCCGTCGAGGTGTAGTACTCGGTTACCCAGACGATGAGCGCGGTGACCGCGAGACCGACGATCGCGCACCCGAAGTAGGCCAGATAACCGTCGCCGAACAGGTGACGGGTGACGAAGAAGATGAGCACGGCGGATATCAATGCCGTGGCGATGAAGCCCTTGTAGAGCGCGCCCATGATGCTCTCGCTGCGGCCCAAACGAACGAAGAAGGCGCCGGCGATGGACGCGAGGATGCATGCCGCTCCGATGGCGAGCGGCGCTTCCATCGCCGCGGCCAGGTTGTCGGTGCCCCCGAAGGAGATCGTCGCGAGCAGCATGGTGGCAACAAGGGTCACTGCGTAGGTCTCGAAGAGGTCCGCCGCCATGCCGGCGCAGTCGCCGACGTTGTCGCCCACGTTGTCGGCGATGACGGCCGCGTTGCGCGGGTCGTCCTCGGGAATCCCGGCCTCGATCTTGCCGACGAGGTCGGCGCCGACATCGGCGCCCTTGGTAAAGATGCCGCCGCCGAGACGGGCGAAAATGGAAATCAGCGAGCCGCCGAAGGACAGTGCGACCAAGGCCTCGATCAAGGTGCGTTGGTCGACGCCCACGGCCCCGAGAATGCCGTAGTAGCCGGCGACACCGAGAAGACCCAAACCGACCACCAGCATGCCGGTGATCGCCCCGGAGCGGAACGCGATACTAAGCGCCGGTTTTAGGCCCGTCTTGGCGGCCTCGGTGGTGCGCACGTTGGCTCGCACGGAGACGTGCATGCCGATGTAGCCGGCCGCACCCGAGAGCACGGCGCCGATCACGAACCCGATCGCCACCCAGTAGGTGAGCGCGATCCAAAGGACGATTCCCACGACGAGGCCTACGATCGCGATGGTCGTGTATTGGCGGTTCAGATAGGCGGCCGCCCCTTCCTGGATGCCCTCGGCGATCTCGCGCATGCGTTCGCTGCCGGCGTCCGCGGAGAGCACCGACCGGCTGGCAATGATTCCATAGACGAGCGCGAGTGCGCCGCAGACGAGGGAGAGGTTAAGGACATTCATGTAGATTCAATCCGTGGCAAGTTGGCAAGTACGGCTGCCAGGACATGGGTCGCGGAAATGCGAGTGCCCAAGGCCGACGCCGCCCCCTCAAAAGCGCTTACGCCCAAAGCGGCGGGACTCTACCTGAGACGGTCGTTAGGGACAATACGAGCGCAGGCCCAACGTAGTGACCGGGTCGGCTGCGGCCGTCCTGGGGAACACGGTTCAAGCACGGGGCGCGCCCGTAGGGGCGGGGGTTGTCCCCGCCCGTGCCGCTGGCACCACGCGGTCGTCTCTCGGGTGCCGCAGGGTCGCCCCTACGGTCGCAGGTTCTTGGCAGCCTCGAGTGGGCCGAAGTCGGTGCCAAGCACCCGGTCCGCGAAACGCAACCCCCGAACGACCTCGGGCGCGGCGGAGGATCCGCGTTCGATCCGCGCCGGATGCAACGCGAATCGAACGAATCCGCCCGTGCCGCTGGGACCATACTGGACGGTCCCGTGGGGTTCTTCGCCGGACCGGCGCTCACGATACTCGTCGCCGTTGTGCACGACCTCGAGCAGGCTGCTCTCGTTGAACGTCGTCCGCGTGACCGCCCAACCCGCACACGTCCGGTTCGCATCCGCAGATTCGACGAGAGCTCGCTCCAACAGTTGCCCTCGGTCGTCGAGTTTCTCGCCGTGGGTGGTTGCCAGGCACAGCGGCGCCAGCGGAAACTCGGGCATACCCGCAGCCAGGGGCCCGAGCCCGGCCCCGGATCGCGCGTTCATCTCCGTGGGCACGTAGCCGTCCTCCGCGAGGATCCCGTCGATGCCGAATGGGCCGCGGTAGCCGACGGTTCGCCTAAGTGCCTCGCCGGCGCGGTAGGCGAGCTCGCGCATCGAATCCCGGTCGTGGGGATTCGGATCGAACGCCGTCGCGCAACCCGCGTAGAACAGCCGGTCGCCGTGCGGCGGACGGAGTACGACCATCTCCACGGGCCGAAACACGGCCACCGAATCCGGGAACACGATGCCGTGAATGCTCGCCGGGATGCCCTCCAGGAAAGGCATGACGCGCACCGTGTCGGCCATACGGCGCAACGACTCGAAGGACGCCTGTCCGTCGTGGCCGGGTCGGACCCAACGCAAGCCCAGTCCGCCGCCGTGGGTGCCGTCCCGGGCATCCGCCGCCCAAACGGTGCCGAGGCCGCGATCCAATGCCCGTGCCGCAGTCCTGAGGGCCTCGTATTCGGCAGGGACAATACGCGACGGGGCGCGCGTGGCGCCAACCGCGTCCCAGAAGGCGTCGATCTGGACTTTGTCTTCCAGCGCCGCCCAGGCCGCCGGTCGCGCGGCGTACGGTCTACGGGGAGGGACGCCACCTGCCCCGGCTAACGGGCTCGCGAAGATGAACTCCGCCGTACCGGCTGGATCCCAGGCGTCGATGGCCTGGCGCAACGGCGCGGGCAGGTCGGCGAGCGCGTTCTGCAGGTTTCGGTGCTCCTCCAGGATGTCGTTGGCGGCGAGGCCAAGCACATGCAACTCGGCTTCCGCGGCAGTCGGTAGGGCACCGGTGCCCTTGCTCCCCGCGATGAGGAACGGACGTTCGGCGCCGAGCCCGGTGATGCGCCGAGCAAGCCCGCCGAGACCGACGGCAATCGGTCCCGCGATCAGGAACCTCCGGTTCGAAAACACCGGGCGCAGCAACTTGTTGTAGTAGGCGGTGGCGTGTTCCGCCAAGGGCGAACTGATGTCGTTCATTGGTGGACTCCTCTCAAGGACCTCCGCGCCAGAGGAGACGTCGACGGGACACCTTCTCCGGGAGCGAAGAGGTCCGTCTATGTGTTTTTGAGGTCGGCGACTAGCCGATAGGACGAACCTCGCCACGCGCGCCACACATCAGCGTGGCGACCCAAATCACGTATTGGATGGCATGGGCGGGGTTCATTGGCGGCGCACCCTACCGGCGGGAGGAATTTCCGTCAAGGACTGGCCGACCTAGCCGGCCGACCTGCCGCCCCGTCCCGCCATTGGCTGCTCGCCGCGATTGCTGTCGACCGCTGGCCAGATGCCATCGTCGCGATGTCACGCTTGGGACTGAATCGCGTGTGTCCGAATGGCGATGATCAGGTGCTGCCATGGTGATGTCACCTTGAGACAAACTCGTGTGGGTGTCAGAGAGATGGCTGTTTCGGGTGTTTCGGGTAGACGTTCTCTTGGGCGATTTGCTGTAATGCGGGCGTAGTTGAAGTGGATGTTGGGTGCGTCATGCGGACCTTCTTGGTCGCCCTCAAGGAATCGACGAATGCAGACCCTAAAGAGTTAATCGGGAGGCTGGACAAAGAACGGTTCCCTGAGACATACAACTTCATCGCCGGAAAGGTGTGGTTCGTGGCCGTAAAATCCACGATGACAACGCCGGATGACGCCGCCGGTGTTCTATTGAAGTCTACTAACGACCCCCAAGACCTGACCTTCGTGGTCGCCGAAGTCGGCGACTATCAAGGCTTTGCCGACCAGGGGCTTTGGCAGAAACTGGAAGCCTGGGAATTTGGGGGGTAAGGACATGGCAGATCCGGCAGATTTCCAAGAACACCGCGGGCGGCGACCGGGGTCCATGCGGCGCCAGAACGGTGGCGGCAACGGGGACGAACAAGGTGTGCGGGAATGACTGGCTCGTCTTGAGGCGCAGATCGAACACATCGCCACCAAGGCGGACCTTCAGAAAACCGAGAACACACTCATCAAATGGATGTTGGGTACGATTGTCGCCTCAGCAATGGCACTCGTAGTGGCCGTCTTGAAGACGTTCGTTGCGTGACAGGGTCTCATCCTGCCTTTTTTTGCGAAAGTACTCCCCGATCTCAACCCTTGTCGAGCAAGTCCCGCAGGTCGATGAGCGCCGCGTTGACGCGTGAGACGTAGGACGCCATGACCAGGGAATGGTTTGCCAGGAAGCCGAAGCCGCCGCCGTTCAGGATCATCGGGCTCCAGATCGCCTCCTGGGTGGCCTCCAGCTCGCGGATGATCTGACGCAGGCTGACCCGCGCGTTCTTGTCGTCGAGAACGCGGGCGAAATCGTGGTCGACGGCCTTCAGAAGGTGTACGAGAGCCCAGGTTTGGCCGCGAGCCTCGTAGAACACGTCGTCGATCTCGAACCAACTGGTCTTTTTCTGCGTGTCCTGGCTGGTGTCGGTCGCCTGGGTGGCGGCGGGATCGCCGGCGAGACCGAGGTGAAGCTGCTTCTTGCCGACGCTTTGCGAGAGCCGCTGGGAAATGTCGCCGAGTCGTGTCTCCACCTCCTGCAGCCAGCGGGCGAGGTTGTCGGCGCGGGCGTAGAACTGCGTGTCCTCCGCGGCCCGGTTGGCGAGCCGCGTCGCGTAGTCGGCGACGTGGACGGCGCCCTTGCGGTACTCGTGCTCGGAGGCCGGGAAGATCCAACTCGCGTTGTCGTAGAAGAAGTGGCCCTGGGCAGTCGCAAGGTCCGGATCCTCGGCGGACTGGCTCTGGGATCGGCTCAAGTCGTTGCGCAACGCCCGGCTCATGTCGCGCAGATGCACGAGCACGCCGAACTCCCAGTTCGGCACGTTGTCGACGATGACGCCCGGCGGGAAGATGTCGTTGGAGAGGTACCCGCCGCGCTTGTCGAGCAGAATCTCGGCGAGTACGACCAGGGTGGTTGCGGTGGTATAGCCGGTGACGGGTTCGACGCCCGCTTCTCTCGCCCGCTGCTCGGCCACGGCCACGGGATCGAAGGGGTCCGGTTCGTAGGACCACCACCACCAAAGCGCGATCACGACCAGCACGTAGAGGCCGACCAAGGCACCGGCGGCGACCCCGGCACCCCGGCCGATCTTGCTCATCCACCCGGACTCGGTCGGGGTGACGTAGGGGCTGCGTTGCCAGAACTTCCAACTGAGCTTCATCGCTCCACCTTGTCTCGGGCCGTGAATACCACGGGAAGCCTAAGCCCATCCTCAAGCGCGGCATAGAGCATGACTTCGGGGCTGTCGTCGAAACCGAATAGCATGAGGTGCTTGCCGCCGGGGGCCAAGGAAACGGTTTCCCCGGCCGGTATCGTCAAGTTCTCAAGGGGGCGCATCCGCACGATGCCGCCCTCCTCGGAGCTTTCGTGCAACTCCACGCGCACATCGGGGTCGTCGCTACTGAATCCGCTAATGCGCACCGCCTCCCGGCCTTGGTTCCTGATATCGCAATACGCGGCCGTTACGCTGCCTCCCGCAACGAGGGGTCGCACCCAGGCGTTGTCGAAGGCAAGTGTGGATCCCGGGGGTTGTTGCACTTGGCCCTCGTCCTCGCAGGACGCCACCAGCAGTGTGACGAACAGAAGGGTGCGCCGCATATAGCCCAGGTCCATGTCAGTCCAGCGGAAGGAGCATCACCACCACCTGGGGTGGCAGGCCGATCTCGGTTTCGCCCCGAATGCGCCGGTCCCCGGGTGACCGGCTGAGTTGCTGGTAGATCCACCGGGCATCCGCGTCGCTCGGCGCCCGGATCGACACCCGGGCGTTGGGCGCACGCGCATGGTCGCCGAATTCGACGAGTTTCGCCGCGATGGCGCTCGAGCGCTTGCGCAACTCGCTGCTCCCGAGCCGCAGGATCAGACGTTCGGCATTGGCCAGGAGATCCAACTGCTGGCGCACGGCTGAGATCCCGGTGTGATCGCGGTCCACGAACGCGGCACGGTCGAGCATGACTCCCGCCCGGGTCCACTGCTGCCGCTCGATGGCCAGTTGGGCCTTTTGAAGGTAGCTCTCGACGATGCGCTCGAAACCACGCACCGGGGCAGGGCTATTCGGTGCCATCGCCAGGGCCCGGTGATAGTAGAGGTAGGCGCTGTCGTCCTCGGGTGTCAGGAGACGGTCGTCGGCCACTGCGCGGTCCGCGATGTCGAGCAGCGCCAGGAACGCCTCCGACTCGGCCGGATCGGGAAGCTGTGGCGGCGGGGCGGGCGGCTCAGGCGGCGGTTCGGGAGGACTCGTTGTCGGCGTGGTGCAGGCGCCGAGCAGGACAACGGCGAGGGTCAAGCGAACGCCCCGTAGCCGGGCTGGCGCACCGGACCCGGGGGTGGGCTGCCCACGGGCGGGGAACACAGGCCGCGCGTGGGCGAGTCCGTAGGGGACGGCCTTGTCGCTTCGCATGGCAACGGTCGGCATTCGGGCGACCGCAAAGGTTGCCCCTAAGGCGCGCCGAATCGACGACTGGGCTTGTGCCATGGAGGGCAAATGGGACGTGAACATCTCGCGTTACTGTCATGCCTGAAGCGTCTCGCGAGTACGCGAGCCGTCCAAGAGCAGACCCCACCCTTGAGCGAAATGCAACCTGCGTGTCGACATCAGCGCCGCTCAGGGAGTCTGGCCGTCCATGCGATTCAAGGATCGGCACGGCATTGGCGCGTCCCTAGATCGTGCGACAATCCCCTTGGTCGCGTAGGGATCGCAAGGACGTGCCACGCCAAGGCGTCTTGAACGCGTTGAAGCGCTCGGTCTGCGTTGCCGGAATCGTCGCCGCAGGCCATCCGGCGGCACAACCCGAGCAGATCGAGTTCGACATCAAGGATCCGTTGGCCGAGCCGTCCGCGTTCCTGCCCGTGGGCCAAGCGTTCGTGTTTTCCTCGCGCCGACGCGTGGCCGAGGGCGATGTCGATGAACTCGTTGCGCGTTGGCAAATGCCGCCGGGCTACTATCTCTACCGACACGGCTTCCAGGCGCATGCCGGGGAAGGGCTCACCATCGGCCAGCCGGCGATCCCCCGGGGCGAATGGCGAACCGACGCTTTCTTCGGTGAATCCGAGGTGTACCTTGGCAACGTCGAGATCGTCGTGCCGGTGGTGAAGCGGACCGCGCAGACCGTGACGGTGCGGTTCGGCTACCAGGGTTGTGCCGAGCAGGGACTGTGCTACCCGCCCGCCGAGCGCACCGCGACGTTCCACTTCGCCGAGACGCCGGCACGGCTGCGCGGGTTCTCCGGACCCTTGCTTGCCGGCGTGGTGCTGTTCGTGGTCGTCGGGGGGCTTGTCCTGGCGATGCGATCTCGGCGCGACGTGCGATAATTCGCCCTTGGCGCTCCTCGCGTAGGTTGGTCGTGGCGAAGATCCTGGTCCTGCACGGGCCGAACTTGAACCTGTTGGGTAAGCGCGAACCCGGCTTCTACGGCTCGGTGACGCTTGCCGACATCAACCGGGTGCTCGCGGGCCAGGCGAGGTCCGCCGGGCATGAGCTCGAGTCGCTGCAAAGCAATGCGGAACACGAGCTTGTCGGTGCCGTGCAGCGCGCGAAGGCCGAGGACGTGCGCTTCATCGTCATCAATCCGGCGGCGTTCACGCACACCAGCATCGCGTTGCGGGACGCATTGCTGGCGGTTGAGATTCCCTTCATCGAAGTGCATCTGTCGAACGTCCATGCCCGCGAATCGTTCCGCCATCATTCGTATTTCTCCGATATCGCCCAGGGCGTCGTCGCCGGACTGGGCGCGAAGGGCTACGAGTACGCGCTGGCGTCGGCCGTGACTGCCCTGGCGGGCGACGGCACGGATTGAGGAGCCGGATCGAGGTGAGCATGGATTTGCGCAGGATCAAGAAGCTGATCGAGTTGGTGCAGGAAACCGGCATCGCCGAACTCGAGGTGCGTACCGGAGACGAAAAGATCCGCATCGCACAGGTCGCGTCGTCGTCACCGGCCGGCGCGCCGTCGCACCCAGAACCGGCCGCGGGTATCGAGCCGCGCCAACCGCACCAAACCCCCGAGGGTTCCGTGATGTCTGCACCGATGGCCGGAACGTTCTACCGTGCACCCGCCCCGGGCGAGAAGCCGTTTGTCGATGTTGGCGACAGCGTGTCGGCGGGCGACGTGCTGTGCATCATCGAGAGCATGAAGATGATGAACCGGGTCGAGAGCGATTTCGCCGGCCAGATCGCCGAAGTGCTGGTGGAAAACGGCAAACCCATCGAATCCGGGGCGGGGTTGTTCCGGATCGTCTGACCCCGAATGCCCTGGATGCGTGTCAGCGTCAGCGTGGGAGAGGACCGGGCGGACGAGGTCGGTGCGCGACTGACGACCGCCGGCGCCATCGCGCTGACGCTGTTGCCGGCAGAGGGCAACGCCGGCGAGGTGCTCGAGCCGGATCCCGGCCGGATGCCGACATGGCGCGCGGTACGCCTCGAGGGGCTGTTTGCCGTCGACGTCGATCTGTCGCCGCTCGCGGGACTCGACGTCAACGTCGACTTCGTTCCCGACCGGGATTGGTCCGAGACCTGGCGGGAAGGATTCGGGCCCTTGCGGTTCGGCCATCTCCTCGTGGTGCCCAGCGCGACGGAGCTTCGGACGCGTTGCGATGACGTGGTCCTGTCCTTGGACCCCGGGCTCGCGTTCGGAACCGGGACCCATGCAACGACCGCGCTCTGTCTCGAACGCCTGACCGAGATGCCTCTCGAAGGAAAGCGCGTTCTGGACGTCGGCTGCGGATCGGGCATCCTGGCCATCGCCGCCGCCCGTTTGGGCGCCACGGCCATGGCCGTCGACCATGATCCGCAGGCGCGCCGCGCAACCGTTGCAAACAGCCGCGACAACGGTGTCGAGATCGTCGTCGAAAGTGCGCTCGCCGACGTCGACTCGCAATTCGACGTGGTGATCGCGAACCTGGTCGCCAATACGATCCGCACGCTGGCGCAGGCGTTGCTGCAACGCCTGCTACCAAGCGGCGAACTGGTTCTCTCGGGCATACTACCCGGACAAGTGAAGTGGGTGATGGAAGCGTTCGCTTCTGATTGCGATTTCCAATTCGAAACGCCGACCCTCCGGGACGGCTGGGCGATGTTGCGCGGGGTGCGATGTCCGAATCCGACCAACCGCTGATCGCACAATGCCCGAGTTGCCAAACGCGGTTCCGCGTGGGGGCCGAGCAGCTCGCGGTCGCAGACGGGCGCGTGCGATGCGGTGCCTGTCTTTCGGTCTTCGATGGCCGTGCGGCGAGCGTGACGGAGACGTCGGCGGTTGCCGACGACCCCATCGACGTCCTCCTCGACGAGCCGGCGCCGGCGTTAGAAAACCCCGGCCGGGCCGAATCCCCCGTGGAGGACATCCGCGCCGAGATTCCAACAACCCGCCGCGAGGCGCCCGAACCGACTTACGACAAACCGCCGCACCCGGCGTTTCTCGCGGTGGCGATTGCCGCGGCGCTGGCGTTGCTGGCCACCGGCATCCTGGTGCTTCAGTACCAGGCGTATGCCCACGATCCGGTGCTGCGCGAGGCCTACGAGATCGTCGGTGTGGATCTGCCGGCGTACCGGGCGCTGGATGCCATCCGGGTGGATAACGCGACAGTCGGCGAGCGATCCGGCGGACCGGACGACCTGATCGTTCGACTCGACCTCGCCAACACCGCTCCGCGCTATCAGCGCTTTCCGACGCTGGCGGTGCGGTTCTATCGCGCCGATGGGAACTTCCTGGCGGAGCAGCGGGTCGAGCCGGTTGACTACCTGCCGAGCCCGACCCACACGCGACGCATGACCCCGAACAGACCCGTTGCGGTACGGCTCCGTCTGGACGATCCCGGGCGCGACGCGGCCAGCTACTCGGTCTCGCTGCTGTGACACGCGCGCCTGCAGCGTTGCTCGGCGTCAAACGCGCAATGATCAGCGTCTCCGACAAGACCGGGGTCGTGGCGTTTGGCCGCGCCTTGTCCAACCTCGGCGTGGAACTCGTGTCCACCGGCGGAACCTTCGCGGCGCTGTCGGACGCGGGGGTCCCGGTGACCGACGTCGCGTCGGTGACCGGCTTCCCGGAGATGATGGACGGTCGGGTCAAGACACTGCATCCGAAGATCCACGGCGGCATCCTCGCCCGTCGGGATGTCGATCGGGATACCCAGGCCGAACACGGTATCGCCGACATCGACCTGGTGGCGGTGAACCTCTATCCCTTCGAGGCGACGGTCGCGCGCCCGGACTGCACGCTGGAACTCGCCATCGAGAACATCGACATCGGCGGACCGGCAATGCTGCGGTCGGCTTCCAAGAACCATCGCGACGTCCTGCCCGTCGTCGATCCGCAGGACTACCCGGACGTCGTCGACCAACTTCGGGCGGGAGGCACGGCCTTGGACTACCGCCTGCGCATGGCCGCGAAGGCGTTTCGGCACACGGCGGCCTACGATGCCGCGATCGTCGCCTACCTGGAGAAGCACGAATGAGGTTATTGGTGGTCGGCTCGGGCGGCCGCGAACACGCGCTGGCCTGGACGTTCGCCCGTTCGCCGGCCGTGGAGGCGGTATTCGTGGCGCCGGGAAACCCGGGAACCGCTGCCGAGGACAAGGTCACCAATGTCGATGTCGACGTCGGCGACTTCGACGCGCTCGCCCATCTCGCCCGGAACCGCGCCGTCGATTTGACGGTGGTCGGTCCCGAAGCTCCCCTTGTGGACGGCATCCGCGACCATTTCGACGCCTGCGGCCTGGCCTGCTTCGGGCCGTCGAAGGCGGCTGCCAGGCTGGAGGGATCGAAGTCGTTCGCCAAGAAGTTCATGGCGCGTCACGGCATTCCCACGGCCCGGTGCGAGGTGTTCACGGACTTCGTCGCCGCCGAGCGCTACATCCGCGACCGCGGCGCGCCGATCGTCGTGAAGGCCGACGGTCTGGCGGCGGGCAAAGGGGTGGTCGTTGCCCGAGACGTCGACGAGGCGGTGGAATCGGCGCGCGGCATGCTGGCCGGGGGCGATTTCGGCGAAGCCGGCAGGCGGGTCGTCGTCGAGGACTTCCTGCCAGGCGAGGAAGCGAGTTTCACCTGCATTCTGGATGGCGAGACCGCGTTGCCATTCGCATCGTCGCAGGACCACAAACCCCGCGACGACGGCGACAAGGGTCCGAACACCGGCGGCATGGGCGCCTATTCGCCAGCGCCGGTGGTGACCCCGGCGGTACATGATCGGATCATGGCGGAGATCGTCGAACCGTTGGTGCGAGGGGCGGTAGCCGACGGCATGCCGTACCAGGGTTTCCTCTACGCCGGGTTGATGGTGTCTCCGGAAGGCGCCCCGAAGGTCGTGGAGTTCAACTGCCGGTTCGGCGACCCCGAAGCCCAGCCCGTGCTTATCCGGCTACGTTCCGACCTCGCGGCACTCTGCCTGCGCGCCGTCAATGGCGAGGGCCTTCGCGATGTCGCCCTCGAATGGGACGCCCGTCCCGCGCTTGGAGTCGTGCTGACGGCAGGGGGTTATCCCCTCGACTACGACAAGGGCGATGCGATTAGGGGGCTCGACGCGGATCTACCGGACGCGAAGGTCTTTCATGCGGGGACCGCGACCGGCGAAGGCGGCATCGTCACGGCCGGGGGCCGGGTACTGTGCGTGGTCGGCGTGGGTGCCGACCTCGCGGCGGCGCAACGGCTTGCCTACCGTCGGGCTTCCGGTATCCATTGGCGGCGGATTGCCTACCGCCGGGATATCGGATATCGCGCACTGCAAAGGGCGTCTGGCTGACAGACGCGGCCCCCTTGCCGGCGGCACTCTTGGGGCATCGGATCCAAGAGGAAATGCCGTGCTCGACCAACTCAGGACCTTCAGACTTTTCCAATCGTTAAGCCCCGCCTCGCTTGCCGCTGTCGAGCGGCATGCCGGCCGTCTCCGGCTCCCGGAGCAGCGTTGGCTGCGACGGCGCGGTCAACCCTTGACCCGGGAACTGTTCCTCCTCGACGGGGCCGTCGCCGTGCACGATGCGACGGGGGTGAACCGCATCACGCCCCGCGATGTCGGCGCCGAGTCGTTGAACGCATTCGTCTCGGACACCGCCGAAATGTCGACGGCGTCGGCCGTGGACGTGGTCGCGGTGGACCTCGCCCCGATCCGATCCGTCCTGGCCAGCGGCACGACTGCCTCCACGCCCGTCGTGTCGACGGTCGACGCGTGGATGCATGCCCTCCTCGAGGGCCCCGTAATGCGGTGGTTCCCGCCCACCGCCTGGGCGCGGGTGCTGCGCGCCGGGAAGCCCCACGGCTATCGGCAAGGCGAGTTGATCCTGGCGGCCGGGGAGGTGGCGGCCGGCGTCTTCGTGGTCGGCGAAGGCGTCGCGGCCATGGGGGAGCAGCGCTTTGGCCCCGGCGACTTCTTTGCGGAGCAGTCCGCGCTGATGCAGCTCCCGTTACCCCGTGACGCGATCATGACGACCGACGGGGTGGTCATCGCGTTTGCCACCCGCGACATTCTCGACCTGGCCGACGAGTACCAGGCGCCACGCCTTGATCCCGCCCAGCAGCTCGATCTCGATAGCGTACCAGCGGTCCGGGAGGACGATGCACTCGCCGGTTTGGCGCCGGGAACCCCGGTCACGCTGTGTGGCGGCGACGCGGGACGCCGCCTCGTCGTCGCCGCCAGGTTGATGCGAGAGGGATTCGCCGTCGTGTAGGGTCCGTTCGACCAGCGCCCGGTAGTGGGACTACGCCCGGGAACGGGTGTAAGCTCGATGGATCCGTTCGGTTTCAAGACATCGAAATGACGAAGCTCGACTCGTTCCTGACAGCCTTGGATCGCGGTTTGCGTAGTGTTACCGGCATCGTCAAGGCCAATCGTCCCAATCCTGCGGTGGACCACGAATCGAACCTTACCGAAGACGAACGGCGGCGTGCTGCGGGACTGATGCGGGTCAATCATTGCGGCGAGATCTGCGCTCAAGCCCTCTACGAAGGCCAGGCGCTGACCGCGCGCCGGGCGGCGACCCGGGATTCCCTTTCCGCCGCCGCCCGCCAGGAGGAGGATCACCTTGCCTGGTGCCGCGATCGCCTTACGGAACTCGACGGCCGACCCAGCATCCTCGACCCGGCGTTCTACCTGGCTTCCTACGCCGTGGGTGCCGCAACGGGGCTGCTCGGCGACCGGGTCAGCCTCGGCTTCATCGAAGCCACCGAGGATCAGGTGAAGCAGCACCTTGATCGGCACATCGAGAAGCTGCCGGCGGGGGACGAACGCAGTCGCGCGATTCTGACGGAGATGCGTGCCGACGAGGTTCGCCATGGCGAGGATGCCGCCCGTTCCGGCGGGCTCGTATTCCCCCAGGCTGTGAAAGGCGCGATGGGACTGGTCTCGAAGATCATGACGGAGACGACCTACCGGATCTGACGGGCCGGCACGCGGAAATCCAGGGAACGCGGCCCGTAGCGCCCCAAAGCCGTCCCCGGCGCTTCGCTTCGCTGTGCGCCGGGGTTCGCCTCCGGCCCAGCCACGCCGACCTACCCATGGAACAATCGCCACGGTCGCAGGCTCCCTTTGGCGTTTGTTCCATGCAAGGGGCGACCCTCACCCGCCCGAAGGGCGCGCAAGTCACCCGTCTTCGGACATTCTCGATCAACGCTCGCAGGCGCGCCGGGACGGGACGAGCCGGTCCCCTAGGGGGTTTTGTCTGGCCGCGCGAGGGGCGGGTGGTGGATGATCTGCACGGTCGTGCCTTCGGGATCCCTGCAATAGAAACTGCGTGCCCCGTCGCGATGGGTTCGGGGCGGCGCGTCCACGGGGACGTCGTTGGCCGTCAGGTGTTCGTACCAACGGTCCACGTCGGCAGGGGTGTCGACCAGGAAGCCGATGTGGTCGAGGCGCTGGCCGGACTCGGCGACTCCGCCTGCGGCGCGATGAATGGCCAGGTTGTCGGTGCCGGAGGTCAGGTAGACGTTATCGGTGTCGGGGCGCCACTCCACGGCCATGCCGAACAGATCGGTGTAGAACGCGAGCGTGGCCTCGAACCGACGGGCGTGCAGCGCGACGTGATGCAGGCCCGCCATCGGGGGTGTACTCACGGCTCGATCAACTCGTAGTCGTGCGTGACGGCGACCCCGGCGCGTTCCAGCATGATCGATGCCGAGCAATACTTCTCTGCGGTCAACTGGATCGCCCGCTCGACCTTCTTGGGATTCAGGGCACGCCCGGTGACCCGGAAGTGGAAGTGAATGCGGGTGAACACCTTGGGGTCGGTTTCGGCGCGCTCGGCCTCGATCTCGGTGACGCAGTTGACGAGATCCTGCCGGCCCTTCCTCAGGATGTTCACCACGTCGAAGGACGTGCAGCCGCCGACGCCGAGAAGCATGAGTTCCATGGGCCGAACGCCCTGGTTCCGACCGCCGAGTTCGGGGGGACCGTCGATGGGGACGTGGTGTCCGCTGCCCGAGCGCCCATCGAAGCGCACGTCGCCGGTCCAGTCCACCGTTGCCCGCATGCTGGCCATCAGCCGAACAGCCGCGCGAGTGCGCGACCCGGATCGCGCTCGCGCATGAAAGCGGTGCCGACCAGGAAGGCATGGACGCCGGCATCTCGCAACCGTCGGACATCGGCGGCGGTGTGGATGCCGCTCTCCGTCACCACCGTGATGTCGTCGGGGATCAAGCCTAGGAGGCTGATCGTCGTGGTGAGGCTCGTCGCGAACGTGGCGAGGTCCCGGTTGTTGATACCCACAAGCCCGGCGCCGAGGTCGAGGGCGGCTTGCAGCTCTTCGTCGTTGTGTACCTCGATCAGCACGTCGAGTCCGACTTCGCGGCCGAGGTGGGCGAGATCCGACAGTCGGGCGTCTTCCAGCGCCGCCGCGATCAGCAACAGGCAGTCGGCGCCCAATGCGCGGGATTCGTAGACCTGGTAGGGATCGACAATGAAGTCCTTGCGCAGCACAGGTAGCCCCACGGCGTCCCGCGCCTCGGCAAGGTGACCGTCGGCGCCCATGAAGTAACGCTCGTCGGTGAGTATCGACAGACAGGCGGCGCCCGCGCGTTCGTAGGACCTGGCGATGGCGGCGGGGTCGAGGTCGGCGCGGATCACGCCCTCGCTGGGCGACGCCCGCTTGATCTCGGCGATCACGGCAGGGTTCCTGGTCGCGATCGCCTTCATGAAATCTCGCGTCGAAGGCGCGGACTCGGCGGCCCGCCGCACGTCGGCGAGAGGCAGTTCCGCGCGCCGGGCGGCGACTTCGGTGCGCTTGTGCGCGACGATCTCATCGAGTATTCCGCTTGATCGGGCCGCGATTCGCGGAGGCCGGTTCATACCTCGCCCATCATTTGCGTCAGGTCGACGAACTCCTTGAATTTCTCCGACGCCTGGCCGGAAGCAATCAGGTCCTGGGCCAACACAACGCCGTTTGCCAGGGTCGTGGCGATGCCCGACGCGTAGATCGCCGCGCCGGCGTTCAGGGCGACGATGTCCGATGCGGCTTCGTTGGAGGCGTTCAACGCCCCGCGGATGAGTTTCAGGCTTTGCCCGGGTGTGTCGGCGCGGAGCCCGTCCATGGCCTGTTCGCGAAGGCCGAAATCGGATGGCGTCACCTCGTAGGTCTCAACGCTTCCGCTATCGAGTTCGACGATCATCGACGGCCCTTGGATGGACAACTCGTCGAGGCCGTCGCTGTGTACCACCAACACGCGTTCCGAGCCGAGCGCATCGGCGACTTCGGCCAAGGGGCGCTGCCAATCCGCTGCGAATACGCCGAGAACCTGGCGTTTCGCGCCGGCGGGGTTGGTGAGCGGACCCAAGAGGTTGAAGATCGTGCCCATTCCCAATTCGCGCCGCACGGGGCCGGCGAAACGCATCGCGGCGTGGTGGCGGACGGCGAACAGGAATCCGACTCCCACCTCGCGGATGCATCGACCGACGTCGTCGGGTTCGAGTTCCAGGTTGGCGCCGGCGGCTTCCAGCACGTCGGCGCTACCGCTCAAGCTGGACGCGCCCCGGTTGCCGTGCTTGGCGACGTGTGCCCCGGCGGCGGCCGTGACGAACGCGGCTGCGGTGGAGATATTGAACCGCTTGGCGGCGCCGCTGCCCCCGGTACCGCAGGTATCGACGAGGTTTGGCACGTCGACGTCGACCTTCGTCGACACGGCACGCATGGCCTCCACCGCGCCGGTGATCTCGTCGACGGTCTCGCCCTTGGCCTTGAGACCAACGAGCACGCCCGCGATCTGGGCTGGCGTGGCCTCTCCACCCATGATGGTGTCGAACACCGAACGGGTTTGGTCTCGACCCAGGTCCTGACCCGCCGCCAAGGACGCTAGGGCTTCGTTCATCTGCATTGATCCTCTCCCTTCAATGCCCGCCCACGAAGTTCCCGAGCAACTGGTGTCCGACGCGCGTCTTGATCGACTCGGGGTGGAACTGCACCCCCTCGACCGGGTATTCGCGGTGCCGGATGCCCATGACCTCGTCCGCTTCGCCGAGTTCCGTCGCGGTCCATGCCGTCACCTCTAGGCATTCGGGGATGTCGGTGACGATCAGCGAATGGTAACGGGTCGCCTCGAACGCGGGGGGCAAGCCGCGGAACACACCCCGACCGCCGTGGTGGATGGTGGACAGCTTGCCGTGCATGACGTTCCGCGCCCGGCGAACCGTCCCGCCGTAGGCCTGTCCGATGCTCTGGTGCCCCAGGCAGATGCCGAGTGTCGGGATGTCCTTGCCGAAGGTGTCAACCACCGACAACGAGATGCCGGCTTCGTCGGGCGTACACGGTCCGGGCGAGATGACGATCTTCTCGGGTGCCTTGCGCTCGATCTCGCCCAAGGTGATCTCGTCGTTGCGGTGCACCTCCACGTCGGCCCCGAGTTCGCCCAGGTACTGCGCCACGTTGTAGGTGAACGAGTCGTAGTTGTCGATGAGGAGGATCATGGCCCGTCACCACCGCCCGGTGGGAGGCGCGCAGCTTACAGGCGTTGGCCCGGGGGCGAAAGTTGGTAGCGGAGGGCCGCAGCGGACGGGCTCGCCCGTCCCGCGATCGGGCTCGCCGCGACCGCGTCGTCGCGGCTCGATGTCGGGCGAGGGTAAGGGTGGCCCCGTCGGCACCGTCGCTTTGCGGCGCGCCCTCGCCGACGAGGACTGCTGGTACACCGCAAAGGCTCGCCGTGCCGTGACTTGCGCGCACACGCCCTATAGCATCGTGTTCGCAGGGCGGATGGGAGAAACTAATGCGGGATGTGACCGCGTTCTCGGTGGGCGACATCATCAAGACGTCGTTTGCCGTCTACTTCAGCAACCTACCGGTGTTCGTCCCGCTGGCGTTCATTGCCTTTGTCCCGGTGTTCGCCGTGGTATTGATCCCCGAGTCGAGCAGCGTCAACAATCCATTCGTCTTGCCTGACCCGAACGCTGCTGACCCGCAGGCCGCGATGGCTGAGTTGGGCGCCTTCTACCTCGTGATGGGTCGCGAGTTCCTGGTCGCGATGCTCTGCACGGTCTGGTTGCAGGCCGGATACGCGTTCGGGGTCGTACGCCATTTGCGGGGGGGTAGTACGGGTTTCGCGGAGACGTTCGTTCAATCGGTCCGAATGCTCGGTCCGGCATTGTTGGTCGCGGTGGTCGTGGGTATCGGCGTGGGGATCGGATCGTTGCTGTTCCTCGTCCCGGGCATCATCATCGCCTTGGTACTGTGGGTGGCTGTGCCGGCGGCAGTCGTAGAGCGCAGTGGCCTAGGGGCGCTTGGCCGTAGCGCCGAGTTGACGAGGGGGTTCAAGGGCCAGATCTTCGGCCTGGCGCTCATTTTGTTCATGTTTCAGGTCGTGGCCGTGTTGGTCGTGGCCATGGTGGCGTCTGCCTTGACGGACGATCTCGTCGTGGTCTTCATCCTCGAAGAGACGTGTGTCATCGTATTGTCCGGGATCCTGGCAACCGCAACCTCGGTCACTTACCACGATCTGCGGGTTCTCCGGGAAGGCGTGGATACGCGGGCGATATCGCAGGTGTTCGAGTAGGCGCGCTCGAATCTTGCGCATCGGACCCTTGCGACACGCAACGCGCTTCTCGTTGGGAAGCGTGGCCTTGCTCTTGCTCATTTCCGTGGTCGGCGGCGTTGCGGACCTAGTGTTCGTGTCCATCGCCCGGTTGGTCGTCGGCATGGGCCCGGTGTCGCCGGATGTTCTCCTGCAATGCGTGGGAGTCTTCGTTTGGGGATTGATGGGGAGCATTGCCGCGTAGTACTCGTTCAGGAAGGACTCGGCTTTCGACGGCTTCCCGGTCGTCCCGTCGATCTTCCCGGTCGTCCCGTCGATCTTGACGAGAATACGGGCGAGTGCGTCCTTCCTGGTGTCGAGCGTGTTGCGGGTGTTGGGTTGGCGCAACAGCCTCTCCAGAGTTTCGCGATGCCGTAGACATCTAGCTGGGCGACAGGCCCCGGCAGGTCGCGCATGTGCGAACAGGCCCGGCCCGTCGGGTGGTCGGCGACCTGGCGCGTCTCCCGCTCCGTGAAGCCCTCCGAAATGCGTTCGGAATCGGCCCCGCCCGCTCCGGCGAACGGCCTGGTTCCGACGCTGCGCGGTCACGAGCGATCCAAAACAACCAAATAGATAGAAAAAAACATGCTTTGGTCACCTCTAGAGAACTGAACTCCTGGCGTGATTACTATACGGTAGCTCACCGGGGCCGGGGTCCGCATCCGGCCCGTGCATGATGGAGTGGTCGCCATGGCTTCGATTGTCGGCAGAGGTTCGTTCCCGCAGACGGCCTTCAACGGTGTGTGCGGCATCAACGCGACCCGGGGTTTTCCCTGGAGGGCCGCATCCCGGCTCAGGGGGCTGATCTGCGTTGCGCTTGTCCTGGCAACGGGCATGGCCTGGGCATGTAGGATTGCCGCGGTGGACGCCCATTCCCAGGTGCAGGGGCGAACTTTCCTTTTTCCTTCCGCATCGGCGTCCCAGCGCGAGGGGTTCGTCCGGGTCGTCAACCGTTCGGCGCGGGCGGGCGAAGTCGAGATCCGTGCCGTGGACGACAGCGGCCGGTCCTTCGATCCGGTCACGCTGGAGATCGACGCCGGCGAGACCGTCCACTTCAACTCCGGCGACCTCGAGGCGGGCAATCCGGACAAGGGTCTGTCGGCGGGCACGGGGCCGGGCGAGGGCGACTGGCGCGTGGACTTCACGAGCGACCTGAAGATCGACGTGCTGTCGTACCTGCGCACGCAGGACGGGTTCCTGACCGGCATCAACGCCATCGCGCCGATGGACGAGCACGGCTGCCGGGTGGCGACCTTCAACCCCGGCAGCAACCTGAACCGCGTCAGCGTGCTGCGGCTGGTCAACCTGGGATCGGAGGAGGCCGCGGTGACGATCCGGGGCACCGACGACGCGGGCTCGCCCGGGCAGGACGCGATCGGCCTCGCGATCGACGCCGGCGCCGCAACAGAGGTCACCGCCCAGGAGCTGGAGTCGGGGACGGGGCTCGACGGCCGGTTCGGGAACGGGACGGGGAAGTGGCGGCTCGTCGTCGAGACGGAACAACCGGTCGTGGCGATGAGCCTTCTGGACACGCCGTCGGGCCACCTGACGAACCTGTCGGCGGTGCCGGCGCCGCCGGCGGACGGGGTGCACCGCGTGCCGCTCCTGCCGGCGGCGGGCGACGTGTCGGGGCGGCAGGGGCTGGTCCGGGTCGTCAACCGCTCGCCGGACGCCGGGGAGGTCCGCATCAAGGCCTACGACGAGACGGATCGGGACTTCGAGGCGGTGACGCTGCCGCTGGGCGCGAACGCCGCGGTGCAGTTCAATTCGGACCATCTGGAAAGGGGCCGCCGGGGATTGTCGGCGGGCACCGGCCCCGGGGAGGGCAGCTGGCGCCTGGAGATGACGAGTGATCTGGACATCGAGGTGCTCGCCTACGTCCGCACGGCGGACGGATTCCTGACGTCGATGCACGACGCGGCGCCGAGCACGGGCAACCGCCACCGCGTGGCGGTGTTCAACCCGGGCAGCAATCCCGACCAGGTCAGCCGGCTGCGGCTGGTGAACCTCGGCGAGACGGAAGCGGCGGTCACGATCAGGGGCGTTGACGACCTCGGCGAGTCGCCGGGAAGCGCCGTCGAGGTGCTCGTTCCGGCGGGCGCCGTCCGGGAGCTTTGGGCGGCGGAACTGGAGACCGGGGCTGGCCTCGACGCCGCGCTGGGCGACGGAACGGGCAAGTGGCGCCTGGTCGTCGAGTCCGAGGAGGAGCTGCTGGCGATGAGCCTGCTGGAGAGTCCGACGGGCCACCTCGCGAACCTGTCGGCGACCGTGCCGCGGTGGGATCCCGTGCCGACCGAGGACCACTTTGTCGAAACGGCGCTGGGCAACCCCGACGGCGTCCGCACGGCGGTCGTGGACGGGGAAGGATTTCAACCGGGCACTCATGGGCAGAGGATCACCGACATCTTCCTGGACAACACCGATCACGGGTCGCTCACGCAGATCGATGGCTGGGGCGAATACTTGCATCACGGTGACTTGATTGGAGGGGTGAACCCGCGGGGCTACATTAAGTTTGCGGATGGCGGGGCAGACGGGATTTTTTGGTCCGCCACCGATGATTCCCCCTGGTACGAACCCGGCAGTGACGGTTGGTTCTTGGCCGACGGTCGTCCCTTCAATATGACTGCAAGGACGTTCGCCCGCTGGGCGCGTTACGAGAACGTACTGCTCGTCGCTTCCATGGAGAACTCGTCCAGCGTACCAAACGAGGAAGGCGGCTTCGATCCCGAATACTGCGACGACTACGATATCAGCTCAGGCTACTGGACGGCGCTGTGCGACACGCAGGTCGACTACATCGTCCACACGGGTACGGGTGTCGACAAGCTTCTGCTTGCCGGCACCATCGACGAAATGGGTGTTGCTGGGGGGGCCATTTGGGACGACGGCGTCTTCGCGCCCCACGCGATCTACGTCGAATCGCCCGACGGCTCGACCTCGCAGGCCACGCCCGTGCTGGCGGCCTACGCGACGAACCTCTGGTCTGCCAACCCGCAATGGGGCGCGGCAAGGCTCAAGCGGGAACTCATGGATCTGGCGCGCGAGGAGACCCTCGACTACGCCAATGGCGGAGCCACTTCGGACGGCACTGTGATTCTCGAGCAGCGCACGATCAAAGTCATCCGTCCGGAATTCGCTCCGTCTCCCACGCCGTAGTGTCGGGTGATTGACGTCGGGCTTCCAGCGCCGTTGCGGGGTCTGGGAATGTGTCCTCTCGAATCATCCATGCAACAACCGGCCGGGCCCGCAGGCGTACGCGGCCACTCGCGGCGATGGCACGAGCGACCTGAAACAACCAAAAGGATAGAAAAAAATTCGACTCAGTCACCTTTAGAGAACTGAAGTTCTGGCGCGATTGCTATACGGTAGCTCATCGAGGCCGGGGGGTCCGCATCCGGCCCGTGCATGATGAATTGGTCGCCATGGCTTCGATTGTCGGCAGAGGTTCGTTCCCGCAGACGGCCTTCAACGGTGTGTGCGGCATCAACGCGACCCGGGGTTTTCCCTGGAGGGCCGCATCCCGGCTCAGGGGGCTGATCTGCGTTGCGCTTGTCCTGGCAACGGGCATGGCCTGGGCATGTAGGATTGCCGCGGTGGACGCCCATTCCCAGGTGCAGGGGCGAACTTTCCTTTTTCCTTCCGCATCGGCGTCCCAGCGCGAGGGGTTCGTCCGGGTCGTCAACCGTTCGGCGCGGGCGGGCGAAGTCGAGATCCGTGCCGTGGACGACAGCGGCCGGTCCTTCGATCCGGTCACGCTGGAGATCGACGCCGGCGAGACCGTCCACTTCAACTCCGGCGACCTCGAGGCGGGCAATCCGGACAAGGGTCTGTCGGCGGGCACGGGGCCGGGCGAGGGCGACTGGCGCGTGGACTTCACGAGCGACCTGAAGATCGACGTGCTGTCGTACCTGCGCACGCAGGACGGGTTCCTGACCGGCATCAACGCCATCGCGCCGATGGACGAGCACGGCTGCCGGGTGGCGACCTTCAACCCCGGCAGCAACCTGAACCGCGTCAGCGTGCTGCGGCTGGTCAACCTGGGATCGGAGGAGGCCGCGGTGACGATCCGGGGCACCGACGACGCGGGCTCGCCCGGGCAGGACGCGATCGGCCTCGCGATCGACGCCGGCGCCGCAACAGAGGTCACCGCCCAGGAGCTGGAGTCGGGGACGGGGCTCGACGGCCGGTTCGGGAACGGGACGGGGAAGTGGCGGCTCGTCGTCGAGACGGAACAACCGGTCGTGGCGATGAGCCTTCTGGACACGCCGTCGGGCCACCTGACGAACCTGTCGGCGGTGCCGGCGCCGCCGGCGGACGGGGTGCACCGCGTGCCGCTCCTGCCGGCGGCGGGCGACGTGTCGGGGCGGCAGGGGCTGGTCCGGGTCGTCAACCGCTCGCCGGACGCCGGGGAGGTCCGCATCAAGGCCTACGACGAGACGGACCGGGACTTCGACGCGGTGACGCTGCCGCTGGGCGCGAACGCCGCGGTGCAGTTCAACTCGGACCATCTGGAACGGGGCCGCAGGGGCCTGTCGGCGGGCACCGGCCCCGGGGAAGGCGGCTGGCGCCTGGAGATGACGAGCGATCTGGACATCGAGGTGCTCGCCTACGTCCGCACGGCGGACGGGTTCCTGACGTCGATGCACGACGTGGCGCCGAGCACGGGGAACCGCCACCGCGTGGCGGTGTTCAACCCGGGCAGCAATCCCGACCAGGTCAGCCGGCTGCGGCTGGTGAACCTCGGCGAGACGGAAGCGGCGGTCACGATCAGGGGCGTTGACGACCTCGGCGAGTCGCCGGGAAGCGCCGTCGAGGTGCTCGTTCCGGCGGGCGCCGTCCGGGAGCTCCCGGCGGCGGAACTGGAGACCGGGGCTGGCCTCGACGCCGCCCTCGGCGACGGAACGGGCAAGTGGCGCCTGGTTGTGGAGTCCGAGGAGGAACTGCTGGCGATGAGCCTGCTGGAGAGTCCGACGGGCCACCTGACGAACCTGTCGGCGACGGTGCCGCGGTGGGATCCCGTGCTGACCGAGGACCACTTTGTCGAAAGGGCGCTGGGCAACCCCGACGGCGTCCGCACGGCGGTCGTGGACGGGCAGGGATTCGAGCCGGGCCAGCATGGGCAGAGCATCACCGATATCTTCCTCGGCACCACGGATCACGGGTCGCTCACGCAGATCGATGGCTGGGGTAGGCATTGGCACCACGGTGAGTGGCTTAGCCTACATAACGCCAATGGCTACATCAGGTTTGCGCAGGGCCGTAGAGCCGGCCTTTTTTGGACCGCCAGCGGTGATGTCCCCGAATACTACCCCGGCGCGCACGATTGGTTGATCGTCGAAGGTCGTCCCTTCTTTGGGGCTGCAAGAACGTTCGCCCGCTGGGCGCGTCACGAGAACATGCTGCTGGTCGCGGCCATCAAAAACTCGAGCGGCATTCCAAACGACGAGGGTGGCTACGATCCCGAATACTGCGACGACTACGACATCAGCCCAGGTATCTGGATAGCGCTGTGCGACACGCAACTCGACTACATCGTCCACTCGGGCACGGGCCTCGAAAAGGTCCTGCTTGTCGGCGCCATTGACCGAGTCGGTGTTGCTGCCGGGGCCATTCGGCACGACGGCGTCTTCGCGCCCCACGTGATCTACGTCGAATCGCAGGACGGCTCGACCTCACTGGCCGCGCCCGTGCTGGCGGCCTACGCCACGAACCTTTGGCACGCCAATCCGAAGTGGGGCGCGGCGAGGCTCAAGCGGGAACTGATGGACCTAGCGCGCGACGAGACCCTCGACTACGCCAATGGCGAAAGCACCCCGGAAGGCAACTCGGTTTTGGAGCAGCGGACGGTCAAAGTCATCCGTCCGGACTTCGCGCCGTCTCCCACGCCTTGATGGAACACCAATCGGGGTTGGCGCATCGCTTCATGTTGTCGCGGCCGGGGTCCGGGCAACCGCGGCCTCGGTAACCTTCGACGGTCTGGGCTCTCCGGGAGGGATTCGATTCGGGGGTGATGCACAGGTTTTGAGTAGCCCGCTCGACCTGAGCTCCATCACGCCCGGCGCGCCGCGGCTTCGTGCTTGTCGGCGCGCCGGTCGCCGAGCAGCGCTCGCTGTTCGAGGTGCGCCCTCAATGCCGCGTAGTACTCGCTCAGGAAGGACTCGCTGTCGACGGCTTCCCGGGCGTCCCAGTCGATCTTGACGAGAATACGAGCGAGTACGTCCTTCTTGGTATCGAGCGTGTTGCGGGTGTTGGGTTGGCGCAACAGCCTCTCCAGGACCTGCAGTTCCGCGATGCCGTAGACATCAAGCTCCGCGGCGGTAAACCGGTAGCCTCGCGACGGTGGTTTCCTGGACAAGTCCTGCAAGAGCGCCACCGGCTCGGCGCGGACCACCCAGGTACCGGCGATCATGTCGCCGATGCGCAACCGGTCGCGGTTGAACAGCGGCATCAGGGTGAAAATCGCGAGCCAGACCAGCGCCATCAGCGCCAGCATCGTGTCCATGCCGCTGCCAATGTCCGAAGGCCGGACCATCAAGAGTGTGGCGGGCATGAACACCTCGATTTCCCGCGTCACGTTGCGCGCGGCCACGGCTCTCGGTGACAGCGCGCCGCCCTGACGGTCGACGACGCGGAGCTTGAACACCCGTTTGCCTGGTGTCTGGCCCTGCCAGCGCAATTCGAAGGCGATGAAGAAAGGGCAACGCAGGAAAAAAGTCAGGATCAGGAACATGGCGCCGGCGATCCCTCCCGCGAAGGGCGTGAGCAGGATCAACAGTGGGAGTGCGATGATGGGGATGCCGAAAATGATCGCGAGATCGATCAGTAGCGCGCCTGCGCGTGCACCGTGGTCGGCCAACTCGATTACGATGGGCACGCCTTCCGGGGTAAGTACCGACCTTTGCGTTGAAGCGTTACCGGCCATCGCGCGATCGACTCCCACGCTCGGGCCTGCCGCAAAACGCGAAGTAGACGAGCCACAGGATGAGCATCGTGCAGCCGATGGCCAATCGCGTCGCGGTGTCGGTGATGAGCTGCCGACCGAGACCCTCCAGCAAGGCGGCGACGAGAAGCATGACCACCGCACCCACGACCAATGCCGTGGCGGCACGTCCTTTCTCCTTGATCGCAGCCAATCGAGTGCGACTCCCGGGATTGATCATGGCCCCGGCGAGGTGGAACCCCGCACCCCCGCAAAGCACGATGGCGGCGAGCTCGGTGGTGCCGTGGATAGCGAGCCAGGCGAGAAACTCGAGGGTTAGGTCCTTGCCGGCGAATACGGCACAGATGGCGCCGATGGTCAGGCCGTTGTAATACAGCAGCACCACGACGGGAACACCGAATGCGGCACCGAGTACGAAGCAGAGCATCCCGATGCGGGCGTTGTGCTGGAACAGGAACGTGGCGAACGCCGCGAGTTGGTCCGCGGCGGACGGCTTGTCGAAGATCGTCTCGGAGAGGGTCTCGCGGGTCGCATCGGGCGTCCTCCCCTGCGCCATGGCAGGGTCGACGAACGCCTCGAACCAGGCCGGCTCCTGCGCCGTGACGGCCCATCCGGTTGCCGCTCCCGCGAGAAGCAGGAGTGCGGCAAGCCCGTTGGCCCACTTGGTCAGACGGACTGCCACGGGGAACTCGCGGCGAAAGAAATCGGCAACCACCTGTCCGATGCCCGCGCGCACGCCATAGACGACGAAATACGCCCGTAGGCACAGGGACTCCAGGTAGGCAACCAGGTTCGCATCGAGGCTGATGCTGCGCGCCACGGACAGCGACGACATGCACGCGCGGTAGAGGGCCGGTGCGCGGACGAGTTCCTCGGCGTCCAACGAACGCAAGCCCTGCCTCTCGGCGCGCACGATCAGCGTCTCCAGTTCCCGCCACTTGGCCTCGCGTTCGACGCGAAACCGATAGCTCTTCAGCAGGTTTTCCGACATGGTCAAATCTGGTCCCGCGCCTTGACCGCCAAGTACCGATTGACGAGTGCGGGTCCGAGTTGGCTGGCCGGCGATTCGATGCACAGCACGCCGAGGCGGGCAAGGCGTGCGAACACGGCTTGGCGCTCGCGCATCAGGTCGTGCGCCACCACCGCCCGGGCCACGTCTTCGAGATCTTCCGGGCGGCGCGCAAAGGGGTGCTCCAACGACGTATCGCTCAGCGCCACGAATACGATCAGGTGCCGTCTCGCCAGGTAGCCGACGTTTTCGATCATGAGATCGGCCGTGATCGTATCTACGAAGTCCGTGGCGATCACGATCAACGAGCGCCGCGACAGGCGCCCGCGCAGTTCGGCGAGCGCCAGCGTGAAGTTGGTCTCCTCGGTGCTGTAGTCGATGGCCGCCAAGGCTCGCTGCAGGTGCGCCATGGTGGCGACATTGCCCGAGGGCGAGACGAAGGCACGGGTTCGGGAATCGAATGCCGTAAGGCCCACTTTGTCGCCAGACTTGAGGGACACGTAGCCCAGCAGCAATAGCGCGCCGATGGCATGGTCGAGCTTGGGCAGGCCGTCGACCGTCTCCGCCATCAGATGCCCGGCGTCGAGGGCCAACACCACGTGGTGGTTGCGCTCGGTCTGGAACTCCTTGCAGAGCAGTTTGCGGTCCCGTGCCGTGTGCTTCCAGTCGATGGTGCGCGGATCGAGTCCGACGGCGTACTCGCGCAGCGCTTCGAACTCGCTTCCGGTGCCTTTTTGGTATTGCGGTTTGACGCCGAGCGGTGCGTCGCTGGCCGTGAAGGCGATTGCCTGGCGCTTGACAGCGACGATGTTCGGTACCACGGCGCATTCCATGTCGAGGCGACGACGGAGCGTCCGGGCCGCAAAGCCGAGCGGCCCGTGGGTGCGCAGCCAAAGCCGCTTGAGACGCACTTGGCCGCGGCGGTGCGTGCGGATCTCGACATGTCGCTCCAGGGTGCCGTCTGCCCCCACCTTGGCGGACTGATATCCCAAAGGGGCTGCCGGACCCTCCACGTCGACGTTGAAGTGGATGGGTATGGCCGCCGCGCAAGCGATGCGCACGGCAATCCGGTCGGGTTCGCCGACATGGAGCACGGCGGGAGGGCGTACCTCGGCAGAGATGCGACGCAAGACGAGGCTTGCCGCGTCGGCGCCGATCGCCGCGAGCACGACCGCGAGCCACGCGGGGCCCATGATCCACCATGTCGGCGCCGCGAAGGCGATCACCAATCCGATGGGCGCCGCAATGCCGAGAGCAACGGCGGCGCGTGTTGTGGGATGGATCACTTCGGCACCGGGCTCTGCTCGATGATTTCGTCGACGATTTGGTCCGCGTGCAGTCCCTCGATCTCCGAGCCGGGGGAGAGCACGATGCGGTGGCGCAGTGCGGGTGGTGCGAGGTACTTGATGTCGTCCGGGATGACGTAGTCCCGGCCGTCCAATGCCGCGTAGGCACGGGCGGCGGCGGCGAGCATATTGGCCGCACGGGGCGATGCGCCAAAACTCAAACCGGGGTGTTCCCGACTGGCGCGGATCAGGTCGACGACGTAGTCCACGAGGTCGTCGCCGAGCCGGATGCCCTCGACGAAGGCTCGCAGGGCATCGAGTTCCGCCATGCCGGCGACCGGTTCGATACCGAACGCCTCCGGAGCCGTCATCGTGGTCCGGCTACCGTGGGCCGTAACGATCCCGCGTTCGTCGTCTCGGGACGGGTAGTCGATGACGTGTTTGAACAGGAAGCGATCGAGTTGCGCCTCGGGGAGCGGGTAGGTTCCCTGCTGCTCGATGGGGTTCTGGGTGGCCACGACCATGAAGCCCTTGCCCAACGGGTAGTCCTCGCCGTCGATCGTGACCGTGCGTTCCTGCATCGCCTGGAGCAGCGCCGCCTGGGTTTTCGGCGGGGTGCGGTTGATTTCGTCGGCGAGGAGGATCTGCGTGAAGACCGGCCCCTTGGTGAGCACGAAACGGGAGTCCGCGAAGTTGAATATGTTGGTGCCGATCACGTCCCCGGGCATCAGGTCGGGTGTGAATTGGATGCGGCCGAAGTCGAGATCTAGGCTTGCCGCGAAGCAGCGGGCGATCATGGTCTTGGCGGTGCCGGGCACGCCCTCGATGAGCACATGGCCATCCGAGAGAAGCCCCACGAGGAGGAGGTCGAGGGTGGCGTCCTGGCCGACCACGGCCTTGTGAACCTCGGCCTTGATGGCGTCAGCGAGGGTCGCGATTCGATCCGGGTCCACGGAACATCTCCTCCATCCAATCGTAGTAGCGGCGAGCCTTGACTAGCGGTCGCTGAACCCCGTCGCCAGGCAATCGGCTACGGACCCCGCGTCGCGTGGCGATTGCGTGGAGAATGCCACGCAAGTCGGCGTCGCTGGGGTCCTTGCGTCTTGGGCCGGCGAGATGGAGACGCCGTGCCGCCTCCTCCAGCGATGCCCGGCCGTAGCGTTCGGCGATGTGCGAACCATGGTCTCCCCCGGCGAGCAGGCGGCCGGCATTGTGCAACAGCGTTTCGTGCCCGCTGCCGAAAACGGGGTCCGCATGGGTTCCCGAGGCGGGCGCGCCGAACCTGACCGAGGCCCGCCAAACGACGATGGCGACGGCGCCCAGGGCGAGCAGCGAAGCGGCCAGGAAGGGCGGTGTGAAGAGCAGGCGCGGCAGACTCGGGACGATGGCGAAGCCGTGCAGGGTCTCGTCGAAGTGGATCCTCGCATCGGCCGAGGGCAGCAGGCGATTGATCAGTCCGAGAACGAGACGCGCGTTGTCGCCTCGGTGCAGCCCGTGATTGGCAAAGAGGTCTGGGTCGGACACCAGGAGTACGCGGGTGCTGTCGCCGAAGGTGGCCTCTCCTGCAAGGATGTCGTGCCCGTGGACAATGATCGGGTCGAGTTCGGTATCCGACAGGAGTTGCGGACCTTCGATGGCGGGTGTCCCCAAGCCGAACCGGTGGGTCCAGGGCTCTGGCTGCTCGGGGCGTTCCACATCGGCGAAGACGATGACGGCACGCGCGACCTTTTGGACGGCGTCCTTGGACAGGAGTCGTGCGCCCTGAATCCATCCGGGGTGCTTTCCCGAGGGGCGTGAGCGCCACTTTGGCAACGCGACCAGGACCCGGCCTTTGCCTTCGATGAGCCGGCGCAGGTCCGCCACCGCATTCAAGCGGAGGTCGGGGTCCAGGATCAGCAACAGATCATCGGTCGCGACGCCGCGCCCGGTGCGGCTGCGGTTGACCTTGACCGCATGCCCCTCCTCCTGCAGCAACCTGGCCAGCGCGGCGTGCCCCACCGCGGAGCGCGAATAGCTGCTTGGACCGGTAACGACCCCGTCCGCCGGGTCGACCAGCACGGTCAACGCCAAGAAGGCGCAGAAGGTGGCACCGCCGATGAGGATGAGCAACGCGGTGGTGCGGCGGGTAAGGACTTGGTCGACATGGGCAGGCACGGTTGCGGGGGGTCGAAGGCTATGCCGGCGCCAGGTCCAAGGCACCGTCGAGTTCAAGAGCGTCGAGCCGACAGCGGTCGTACTGCTCCCGGGTTCCGGGGCGGCCGCCGAAATGCACGAGTTCCGAGGCCCGCACGAGGGCGCCCAGCCGCCGGGCGTGGGGCCCGACGTGGGCACGAACGATCTCCCGGGCGGTCGTGGCGTCGTGCCCGCTCGTCCTGCCAAGCCTCCCGAGTACCCCGAGCAGCAGCCGGTGGATGGCTTCCGCGAAACGACCCTGCCGAGCCAGGTCGTCGGCGTCGCGAAGCCAATCGGCGGACGCAGGCGCGATGTTGTCGTCCGGCACGTCAACACCCTGGGCGCGGGTACGCTTTCTGCGTCGCTTTGCTGCCGCCGCCTCCACGTCGAAGGCCATGAGCCAAACGGCCAAGCCGACGGCGCCCGCGGCCGCTGCTCCCAGGATCACCCAACCGAAGACGGCCGGGATCATCCAGCCACCGTCTGGACGCGGACCTCCGACGGTGACGCTCAGGTCGCGTTGGATCTCCAGATCGCGATAGATGTTCTCGAGCGTCGCGTCCGTTTCTTCCGTCGAACCCGTCGCCGATCCCAGGGCGGCGAGCAAGACGATCCCGGCGAAATGCCGAGCGAACCGCAGACGCGGGATGGACATGAACGGGACCACCCGGCCATCGTATCGCTTGCTGCTAGGCTGCCACAAACCGGGGGAAACCGGCGCGGCGGCACGACTCCCCGGCCTACCTTCGCTGAACCCGTGTCGTGGATGGTTCCGGGCGAGCACACGGGTCGTGCGCTCGCCGTCGTCCCATGCTACGGGTTGTAGCCCATGATCGCCTTGACCTCGAGGAACTCCTCGAACCCGTAGCGACCCCACTCGCGACCGTTGCCGGACTGCTTGTAGCCACCGAATGGCGCCTTGTTGTCCACCGGGGCGCCGTTTAAGTGAACATTCCCCGTGCGGATGCGCCGGGCCATGTCCCGGGCACGGTCGCTGGTTCCGGACACGTAGCCGGACAGTCCGTAGGCGGTGTCGTTGGCGATCCTGACCGCCTCGTCGTCGTCCTCGTAGCCGATCAACGACAGCACGGGCCCGAAGATCTCTTCCCGGGCAATGGTCATGTCGTTGCTGACGTGCGAGAACACGGTCGGGCGGACGTAGTAGCCGGCATTCAGCCCGTCGGGCCGTCCGGGTCCGCCGCATTCCAGCGTGGCACCTTCCTCGATGCCTTTCTCGATCAGTCCTTGGATCTTGTTGAACTGAACTTCGGAGACAACCGGACCGATGGTGGTGCCGGCGGCATTCGGATCCCCCACCTTGACGTTCGCTGCCGCCGACTTGGCGATCTGGGCAGCCTCGTCCATGCGCGCGTTGGGTACCAGCATGCGGGTCGGCGCGTTGCAGGATTGGCCGGAGTTGGTGCACATGCCGAATACGTCCCGGGCAATGGCCGCCGCGAAGTCGGCGTCGTCCAGGATGATGTTGGCCGACTTGCCGCCGAGTTCCTGGGCCACGCGTTTCACGGTCGGGGCCGCGTTGCGTGCGACCTCGACGCCGGCGCGGGTGGAGCCGGTGAAGGAGACCATGTCGACGTCCGGGTGCGACGAGATGGCCGCGCCGACGGTGGGACCGTCGCCGTTGACCAGGTTGAAGACCCCCGGCGGCACGCCGGCCTCGTCCAGCACTTCGGCGAACAGGATGGCGTTGAAGGGCGCGACCTCGGACGGCTTCAGCACCATCGTGCACCCCGCCGCCAACGCCGGCGCCACCTTGCAGGCGATCTGGTTGATCGGCCAGTTCCAGGGCGTGATCAAGCCGCACACGCCGGCGGGTTCCCGAACGATGCGCGTCGAGCCGATGTCCTCCTCGAACTCGAACCGCTTCAGGACGCTCAAGGTCGAGAGGAAATGACCAAGCCCGGCGGGCGCTTGGGCAGCGTTGGCCAGCGCCGCCGGTGCCCCCATCTCCTCGCTGATGGTGGATGCCACCTGCGGGATGCGCGACTTGTAGACGTCGACGATGCGCTGCAGCAGGTCCACCCGTTCCTCCCGGGTGGTTTGGGAATAGGAATCGAACGCCGCAACGGCAGCCGCGACGGCCCGGTCGACGTCGTCGGCATTGCCGAGCGCGACCTGCCCGATGGGCTCCTCGGTGGCGGGGTTGATCACGTCGAGACGCTCGTCCGACAGGGGCGCCACCCACTCGCCGTTGATGTAGAACTGGGTTCCGTGACTCATCTGGTGTTTCCTCGAGATATCAAAATGCAGCCGCGCAACCTATGCGAAACCGGCCTCGCTGCGCAAGTGCTGTGCACCCTCCGCGTGGGCGGCGCGTCCGCCCGACGACATCGCCGCCCGGGCTCCGGTCGATCAATCGCCCGAGATGTCCTACGCGGATTTCCGACGATCGCTGACACGAATTGCAGACATCGCCCACAGCGCCCGGCCCGGCATCTGGCCGATCATTTCACCCGATTACGACACGGGGCGCGGACATGGCGGACGCGGTCAGCCACGACCAGAACTTCAAGAACCTCATCGTACCTGCCGAACATGCGCAGCGACCCGGCGCGCCGGGTGGAGACCTACGCGGCGGCGGTGCGTGGCCTGTTCGAGCTGGAGCCCGACCCCCGCAGGCGGGAGAAGTACGTCGACTTCATCGACACCTACGCCGATCTCGACGACAATGAGCGTCGGCGCTACGAGGAGCAGTACCCACAGGAGGGCACGACCATGGCAGGAATCGTCCAACGGGCGCGCGACGAAGGCATCGAGCAGGGCATCGAGCAGGGGGAACGGACGTTGCTGCGGCGGCAGCTGCGGCGGCGGTTCGGCCTCCTGCCGCGCGAAGCCGACGAACGGATCGGCCGGGCGTCGACGCGCGACCTCGAGTCCTGGGCCGAGAGAGTGCTCGACGCCGGCACGCTCGACGAGGTGTTCGATTCGAACCACTAGCCCTCGGCCAACGGCTTACGGCCCTACCTCCAATGCCACCCGACCCTAGCGACGGGGAGCAAGCCTGCCGCGACGGCGGGCCGCGCGCGTTCGAGCACCGAGTCGACGGTTCAGTCCGGCAGCCCGAGCACCCGCTTGGCGATGATGTTGAGTTGCACCTCGTTGCTGCCGCCGGCGATCGAGCCCGCTTTGCCCGCAAGCCAGGCCCGGGTCATGCCGAGTTCACCGGCGCCGAAGCCGTCGCCTGCCCAGCCGACGCCCCGGGTGCCCATCATCGAGACCTGCAACTCGGCCCGTTCCTTGCGCAGGTTCGCCCCGTAGTACTTGAAGATCGACGTTTGGGGCCCCGGCGTGGACCCTTGGGATTCCTCCACCGTGCGCCGTTGGGTCAGCCGGTACGATTCGGCGTCGATGTAGTGGCGGGCGATGGACCGGCGTAGATCCTCGTCCGCGATGCGGCCGTCGTCCTCGCCGGCGAATCGTCGCGCGAGGTCGTAGAGCTCCGCGCCGGACTCGCGGTTCGTGCCGCTCGCCAGCATGCCGATGCCGGAGCGCTCATGCTGTAGGAGGCGCTTGGCGACGGTCCAGCCCTTGTTCAACTCGCCGACGAGGTCCTCCTTCTGCGCGATGGCGTTGTCGAAGAACGTCTCGCAGAACGGCGATGCGCCGGAGATCAGCCGGATCGGCCGGACCGTCACGCCGGGCTGGTTCATGGTGAACAGGAGGAAACTGATGCCCTCGTGCTTCGGCACGTCGGGATCCGTGCGCACGAGGCAGAAGATCCAGTCGGCGTTGTTGGCGCCGGAGGTCCAGATCTTCTGACCATTGATCAAGAAGTGATCCCCCTGGTCCTCGGCGCGGGTACGCAGCGAAGCAAGGTCGGAGCCGGAACTCGGTTCCGAGTACCCCTGGCACCACCAGACTTCGCCCCTCGCGATCCGGGGGAGATGACGCAACTTCTGGTCTTCGGTGCCGTACTCGAGCAGGGTCGGCCCGATCATCGTGGTGCCCATGCCCGACACCGGCGCACGGATGTCGAGTGCACGCATCTCCTCGAGCAGCGTGACGAACTCCTCCTTGTCGAATCCCGCGCCGCCGTACTCCTCCGGCCAGGTCGGCACCGTGAGGCCTTGCTCCGCGCAGCGCTCGAGCCAAAGCTGCTGGTCGTCGGTCATCGGCACCTTGGTGCCGCCACCCGGCACCACGCCGGGTCCCCGACAACTCTGCGGGCAATTGTCATCGAGCCAACCTCGAACCTCGCTGCGAAATGACATGGGCGTCCCCCGGTAACCCCAACCGTCGAGTAATCCTAACTCAGGTTGTTGAGAGAGTAGGATGGTCCCGGCATCGAGTGGTATTATCAACTCAATACATTAGGTAAAAGTCATTAGTAGCTAAGATATTGTGTCTAAAGTGGAAGCCAAGTATCCACCTTCGGTCCAGCGTGCGCTGCGCGGGCTCGGGCGCGACATCCAGATAGCACGCAAGAAGCGCCGGCTTCCGGTGGCCGACTTTGCGGCGCGCATGGGTGTGTCCCAAGGTACCGTGGCAAGGCTGGAGAAAGGCGAGCCGGGTATCGGGCTAGGTAGCGTCGCCATGGCGTTCCTTGCGCTTGGCGAGCTTAATCGACTCGCGAACCTGCTCGATGTCTCGCGCGACGATACCGGCCTGATGTTGGACCTCGACAGCCTGCCTCAACGCATCCGGCGACGCCGGCCCGCCATCGGTTCCAAGTTGCCAAACGGGCCTTCTTCGGGTGGATCGGCATGAGCAAGACGACGACTCGGGTTCGTGTAGCGATAGGCGAAAAGGCAAGTCCCGTCGGGGAGCTCGTCTTCGAGACCGACGGACGCCGGGATACGAGCATGTTCCGCTACGACGTGGCGTGGTTGGAACATCCCGATCGATTTGCCGTCGCACCGTCGATGCCGCTGTCCGACTCGCCATTCTATTGCGCCGCCACGCCCGACAACCGACGCGGCGCCCTTCCGGGGGCTGTGGCGGACAGCACGCCGGACTCCTGGGGCCGGGGGCTCATCCGAAAGGCCAGCAACCGCCCGCTCACCGAACTCGACTTTCTGCTTGCCGCGAACGACCAAACCCGTCAGGGGGCACTGCGTTATATCGACAGCGACGGCCAACCGATGGCGCTGTCCTCGCCGGCCATACCCCGCTTGGCCGAATTGCGCCAGGTGCGGAGACTGGCGGGCACGGCACTGGAGGCCTTGCCACATGCCGAGCGTGATCGGCTGGTCGGCAGCGCGGGTTCGCTTGGCGGCGCACGCCCCAAGGCAAGCGTCGTCGATGACGATGGCAGTCTGATGATTGCGAAGTTCACATCCGACGACGACACGATGCCCATTGAGCGGGTCGAAGTCGTCACGCTCAAACTTGCGCGAGCTGCCGGATTGAACGCCGCGGTTGCCAGGCTTGAACTCGGCAATACGCGGCGTCCGGTCGCGCTCATTCGTCGTTTCGACCGGCGCGACGGCGATCGGGTCGGCTACCTTTCCGCGCAGTCGTTCATTGGCGCGGATCACGCGACGGGTGCCTACTACACGGACATAGCCGACGTCCTGCGCGCGTATGCGTCAGATGTGAAGGCGGATTTGGCGGAACTCTACCGCCGCATCCTGTTCACGATCCTGGTCTCCAACAACGACGACCACCTGAAGAACCACGGGCTGCTTCATGTCGCGGGCGGGCAATGGGCGCTCTCACCCGCGTTCGACATCAATCCGCAACCGCATCGTCACCGGCACCTTGAGACGGGGATCAGCGAACTGAGTGGCAACGAGGCGTCCATCGAAGCCGCACTTGAGGCCGCACCGTTCTTTGAGATTGACCGCGACACGGCGAGGGTTGCCTTGCGCGACATGATCGAGTTGGTCGACGGGCGCTGGCAGATCGAGTGCCGCAAGGTCGGCATGACCCGTGGGGAGACCAAGGCCTACACGCGGGCCTTCGACCACGAAGAAACGCGCATCGGGCGCCGCCTCGCGCAGTTGTGACGGCACGTCAGTCGAACGGTGCGAGTCTCAGTCCATCTCCCGAAATGACGATGCCGCCATGCGCGCCGCGCGGAAGATGGCGCGGCCCTTGTTCATGGTCTCCTTCCACTCCAGGCGGTCGATCGAGTCGGCCACGATCCCGCCACCCGCTTGGATGTACAGGAGGCCGTCCTTGAGGATTGCGGTGCGGATGGCGATGGCGGTGTCCATGTTGCCGTTCCAGGCGAGGTATCCCACCGCACCGCCGTAGATGCCCCGCTTGACCGGTTCGAACTCGTCGATGATCTCCATGGCCCGGATCTTCGGGGCGCCGGAGAGCGTGCCGACGGGGAGCGTGGCGCGGAGGACGTCCACGGCGGTCCGGCCTGGTGCCAGTTGGCCGACGACATTCGACGACAGGTGCATGACGTGGGAGTAGCGCTCGACGGCGAACTGCTCGGTGATCTCCACGCTGCCGATCTTCGACACGCGGCCCACATCGTTGCGCCCGAGGTCGATGAGCATCAGGTGTTCGGCGATCTCCTTCGGGTCGTTGACCAGTTCCTCTTCCATGGCCAGGTCTTCGGCTTCGGTACGACCGCGACGGCGGGTGCCGGCCAGGGGCCGGTTGACGATCACCCCATCCTCGACCCGGGCGAGGATCTCCGGCGACGAACTGACGATGTGGAATTCCTCGAGGTTCATGTAATACATGTAGGGCGAGGGATTCAGGCTGCGCAGCGCCCGGTAGAGATTGATGGGCGGACTGACGAACGGGATGGACATGCGTTGCGAGAGCACCACCTGCATGACGTCGCCGGCGCGGATGTATTCGCGGATGCGTTCCACGGCGGCCATGAAGTTGGGGCGACCAAACGCCGAGTCGAAATGCTCCTCTTCGACGGCCTCGTTAGCTGTGGCGGTGATGAATTGGGGTGTCTCGCCGGCCAGTTTGCCGGCCATGGTTTCGAGGCGCTGCTTGGCGTCGGCAAACGCATTCGATTCCTCGGGGTTGGTGAGCGCAATGAACTTTAACCGGCTCGACATGTTGTCGAACACGAGAACGTCGGTGGACACCATCAGCAGGATGTCCGGCGTGCCGAGGTCATCCGGCGGCGTCGACTGCTTCAGGCGCTTTTCCACCGTGCGCACCGTGTCGTAGCCGAAGTAGCCCACCAGGCCGCCGAAGAACCGGGGCAGACCGGGGATGTCGGGCACGTTGAAGCGGCGGCTGAACGCCTCGATCGCCGAGAGCGGATCGTCCGTTTGGAACTCCTCGACGACGCCGCCGTCCTCCTCGATGGTGAATGCAGCCCCGCGTACGCGGATCACCGTGCGCGAGGGCAGGCCGATGATCGAATACCGGCCCCATTTCTCGCCGCCCTGGGCTGCGGATTCAAGCAGGTACGAATAGGGCCCGTTGGCGAGCTTCAGATAGGCGGACAGCGGCGTTTCCAGGTCGGCGAGAATCTCGTGCACGACCGGGATATGGGAAAACCCGGCATCGCGGAGGGCGTCGTAGTCTTGTTGGTTCATGGCAATCGCGCGGTCTAGGGGTGGAGAAATCGGGACGTTCCGCAGACGACGCGTTCCGTTGCGTCCTGCGGCCGCGAAGCGGTCGCGTTATCGCCAGCGCAAATGGAACCCGTCGGCGCGTTCTGCGCCGGGAGTCCCAGTCGATTGCCTTTGTTGACCCATGGCGGCGTAAACCTAAACGAGCGCGTCGAATGAATCAATCACCCGGTCCGCCCCGAGATGGTCGGGATTCTTGCCGTGGTTGTAGCCATATCGGTAGAGAACCACCGGGCACCCCGCTGCGCGCGCGCAGAGGACGTCCGTCTCCGAGTCGCCGACGAACAATGCCTGCTCGGGGGCCATGCCGACGTGTTCGCAGGCGTACAACGCAGGCGCCGGGTCCGGCTTGAACCGACGGGTGGTGCCGCGACCGACGACGACCCGGAAGAACCGGGCCAGGTCGAGGGCGGCGAGCAGGCGGTTGCTCAAGTCGGTGGGTTTGTTGGTGACCACCGCAAGCGGAGCCCGTTCGGCGAGCACTGCCAACGTCTCGACGACGCTGGGATAGGGCAGCGAGTAGTCGGCGATGTGCGCGGCGTAGTGTTCGAGGAGCGCTGCCTGGTGCCGGTCGAGGTCTTCCGGCCCGGGGCAACGGCCGAGGTGATGGAACGCGGCTTCGAGCATTGCCCGGACGCCGTGGCCGACCCAGTGCCGTGTCAGCGACTCGTCGACTGCGGCGAAGCCGGCGCCGGCGAGGGTGTGGTTGAGAGCCCGCGAGAGGTCCGGCGCGGTGTCGACCAGGGTGCCGTCGAGGTCGAAGAGGTAGGCCGAATAACTCACTCCGCCGGTGCCGCCAGTTCGTCGCGCATCGCCTGGATGACCGAGCGGTAGTCATCCGCTCGGGCGCCGCCGCGTTCCGGCACGCCGAAGATCGCGGAGCCCGCAACGAAGGTGTCGGCGCCGGCCGCGCCTGCGTCGGCGATGTTCTCGACCTTGATGCCACCGTCGATTTCGAGTCGGATGTCGCGGCGGCGCCGATCGATGGCCTCCCGGGCGGCGCGGACCTTGTCGAGGGCGGCGGGGATGAAGGCCTGGCCGCCGAACCCCGGGTTCACGGACATGATCAACACGAGATCCACGGCGTCGATCAACGGGTCGAGGAAGGTGAGCGGTGTGCCCGGGTTGAACACGAGGCCGGCCTTCGCACCCCCCTCCCGAATCAGCGAAAGCGAGCGGTGCGGGTGCTCGCTCGCTTCCGGGTGGAAGGAGACGATGTCGGCGCCGGCGTCGATGAAAGCGCCGATGAGGTCGTCCACGGGTGTCACCATCAAGTGCACGTCCACGGGTGCCGTGACGCCGTGCTTGCGCAGGGACTCGAGCACCAGCGGGCCGACGCTCAGGTTCGGCACGTAGTGGTTGTCCATGACGTCGAAGTGGATCAGGTCCGCGCCGGCGGCCACGACGTCGTCCACCTCACGGCCAAGGTTGGCGAAGTCGGCTGCAAGGATGGAAGGTGCGATCCAGGGTTCCACGTCGAAATCGGCGCCGCGTACGGGTGGTGGCGCGCATTCTACGCCGTCAGGCGCCGTGCCCGCTTGAGTTCCTCGTGGGTGCCGATGTCGATCCAGTTCCCACGGAAGACCTCGCCGGTGACCTGGTCTTCGGCCACTGCCTTGAACAGCGGCGCCGTCAGCGAGAACGCACCGTTCGGCGTGTCGGCGAACAACGACTCGCCCAAAAGGGCGATTCCGCAGTAGGTCAGGTCGTTGCCGGGGCCGCGCCGGACCCGCAGGCCGCGCCCGCTGGTCTCGACGTGAAAGTCCGCGTGTTCCCTATGGCCGGGCGTTGGTGTGAGTACGAGGTGGGCCTTGGGGGCCTCGACGTCGAGCAGGTTGGCGAACGGGTAGTTGGTCCAGATGTCCCCGTTCAGGACCACGAACGGTCCGGGGACGAGGTCGGGAAGCGCTTTCTTGATGCCGCCACCGGTTTCGAGCAGATCGGGCTCGTGGCTGTAGCGAATGCGGACGCCGAGGTCGGACCCGCTGCCGAGCGCACTCTCGATGGCGGCACCGAGGTGGTGCAGGTTGACGACGACGTCGCGGATGCCGGCTCGGTGCAGCCAGCGCATCTGGTGCACGATCAACGGCTCGCCGCCCACCGGGACGAGGGGCTTCGGAATGCGCTCGGTGAGCGGCCGCAGGCGTTCGCCGCGTCCGGCGGCGAGGATCATGGCACGCATGGCAACTTCCCGAGCCGCTCGGCCGCCCGGGGCAGCAGATCCCTCGCGATCCAGCCGGAGAACTCGGCAGTCTCCGGGTATTCCCGCCCCAGGCGGGCGATGCGAACGAGTACGGGCACGATGTCGCCGAGGTGGCTCGCACGGCCGCGGTCGAGGTAGAGGCGCGCGAATATGCCCACCGCCTTGAGTTGGCGCTGGATGGCGGTGAGATCGAAGGCGCGGTTGAAAGCCGCTTCCGTGCAGTCGATGTTGGCCAGGGCGAAGAATCGGCTTCGCCACGTCGCGATCCGCACCTCGTCGAATTCGACGTAGCAGTCGCGCAGCAGGGAGGCGATGTCGTAGCACGCCGGCCCATACAAGGCGTCCTGGAAGTCGACGATGCCCACGGTGCCATCGCCGCGCCAGATCAGGTTCCGGCAGTGGTAGTCGCGGTGTACCGTACATTGCGGCACGCTCATGGTCGCCTCGATCAGGGCCTCGCCAACGCCGGCGTAGGCCCTGGGAACATCGAGCCCCAGGAACCGTCCAAGTAGCCAGTCGGTGAAGATCGCCAGTTCGTCGCGGAAACGGGTTAAGGCGTAGGGCGCAATGCCGTCGCCCGGCACGGACTGAAGCTTGACCAGGTCCCGGACCGCGCCGGCAAGGGGCGCGTCGATCTCGCCGACGGCGTAGGCCTGGGCGAAGTCCCGTTCGCCGAGGTCTTCGAGCAGGAACATGCCGCGGTCGAAATCGGCGGCGTGGATCCGGGGAGTGCAGAGCCCGTGGCGCCTGAACAACCCGGCCAGGTGGGCGAAGCGCGGGTTATCCTCCGTATCGGGCGGCGAGAGCATGGCGACGAACGTGGATGAGCCAGTCGAGACGCGAAAGAAGTGGCGCGTGCTGGCTTCCGCCGGCAGGCGGGCCAGTTCGATGCCGTCCGTGCCGAGAGTTTGTTCGACCCAGGCGGCAAGCTCGGCTGCATCTTGGCTCACCCGGCGATTGTCGCCAAGTGGACGGTGGATTGACACCATGGGTTTGCTGGTGGTGTTGGCGGCCCCGATCGCGACGGGCAACGAACTTGCCGAACTGCTCTGGCAGGACGACCCTGCGCCGGGGGTAGGCCCTTGGCGCTGCCCGGGCTCGTACGTGCCGCCTGCCTTCCCCTATCCGCGCGAATCGGACGGCGCCACTTTTCCCCTGGTGGTCAAGGCCGACCGTGTGACGGCATTGGAGACGCGCGTCGATGCGAGTGGCGAGGTCGAGATCCGCCAGGGCAATCGCTCGCTCGCCGCGCATGCCTCGACTTTCGACGAGACAACCTCCCTCGCGCGTGCCACGGGCGGTGTGCGTTTCGACGAGCCGGGCTTGAGCGTGCGCGGCTCGGAGGCGACGGTGGATTACGGCAGCTTGCATGCCCGGGTCGAGGACGCCGAGTTCGTGCTCACCGACTTGGAACTGCGTGGGCGCGCGGCTTGGTTTCAAAGGGACGACGAAGTCGTGGAACTCGACGCGGCTACCCTGACGAGCTGTCCGCCAGGGAATGCCGCGTGGCAGATCCGGGCCCGATCGATTCGCCTGGACGCCCGTACTCTCTTGGCCACCTCCCGACACGCCCGCTTGCAGTTGGGTCGCGTGCCCATCTTCTACGCCCCGTACCTGCGCTTTCCGGTCAGTGGCGAACGAACCAGTGGCTTCCTCGCGCCGGACATCTATGGGGGTAGGGACGGCATCGACATCTCGGTGCCCTACTACCTCAACCTCGCCCCGAACTACGATGCGACCCTGACCCCCCGCTGGATCGCCGACCGAGGTTTCGGTTTCGAAGGCGAGGCGCGTCATCGTGCTCGATGGGGGGATACGCAACTCGACGCGGCCTTTCTTCCGCGTGATCGCGACTACGACGGTGGATTCGCGCGTGCGGGGTTGGCCGGCGGTTCCGAGGATCCTTCGCCGGCTGATCGCTGGTCGCTCCAGGTCGACCACCGGGGCCGCTGGGGCGGGCTTCGGACCGAGGTCGACTTCATGGCCGTGAGCGACAACGACTACTTCGGCGACTTCTCGGTGGCCCAGGGCGTCGCCAGCCGCGTCGCCCTGGAACGCAGGGGCGAAATCGAATACGTTCGAGGCGATCTGGTTGCCCGGCTTCTCGCCCAGGGTTTCCAGCGCTTGGAGTCCGGGCCGCAATCCTACCGGCGGCTGCCGGACGCGGGTGTGGCCTATGCGGGTACCCTCGTCGGGCCTCTGGGCTGGTCGATGGGCGCGTCATGGGCGGCGTTCGAATCTCCGCGCCGCGACGCCGTGACGGGAAACCGCTACCACTTCGATCCACGGTTGCGGTTCACGCTGAGCCGGGCGTGGGGCTTTGCCGAGGTGTCGGGTGGCGTGCGAAGCACTGGCTACGACCTGGCGAATGTTCCGAACCACCAGGATCCCCGGCCGCAGCGTAGCGTTCGCGTGGGGGTGCTCGACGCAGGGGTGTTCCTGGAACGCGACATCTCGTTCGGCACCGGCAACGCTACCCAGACCTTGGAGCCGCGGGTCTACTACCTGCGCCAGTCCCACGCCGACCAGGACCACCTGCCGGCGTTCGATGCGACCGAACTCACCTTCTCCTTTCGCCAACTGTTCCGGGACAACCGGTACGCGGGCCTTGACCGGTTCGGCGATGCCAACCGGTTGTCGATGGGCGTCGCCTCGCGGGTTCTTGACGCGAACGGCGGCGAGCTAGTTGCCGCCCGCATCGGCGCCATGGTCCATCTCGACGACCCGCGGGTCAGGCTGGGGCCTATGAAGGAACTGGCGCCCGATGTGGTGGGTGAGTTGGCGGGACGGCTCGGTCGGATTCGCATCCTCTCGAGGTTTGCCTGGGACGCGGGCGGCGACGAGTTGGGCGAACTCGGGGCGGGTCTGTCCTACCGGCGCGATGCACGCAGCCTCGTCAATCTCGCCTACCGGCGGCGTTTCCCGGACGTGGATCAAACCGATCTGTCGTTCCATTGGCCGCTCCGGGGAATGGACGAACGGTTGAGCGTCTTCGGACGATGGAACCATGACTGGCGCAATGGTCAAAACATCGAGTCCTTCGCGGGATTCGCCTACGCGACCTGCTGCCTTGCGGTGAAGCTGCTTTGGCATCGAACGATCGATGCACCGCGCAATCTGCCGGACGCGAAGACGACGGCGGACGCGGGCGTGATGCTTGAGATCTCGCTCAAGGGGTTGGGAGGATTCGGCTCGAAGGTTGATTCTCGGCTCGTTCGTGGCATAAAGGGCTACCGGGCCGAATCCAGGGCGACCGCGGCGCCACGCCGCACGAAGAGAGACGCGGGATGACAAGGAACACAACCATGACATTGAGATCGTTTGGGCATTGGACGTCGGTGGCTGCGATCGCGGGCCTGGTGGCAATCTCGTCCGGCGCAGCCGAGACCGTGGATAGCATCGTCGCTGTCGTCAACGACGACATCGTGCTTGCCAGCGAACTCGAGGAGCGCACCGCGGAAGTGATGCTCCGACTGAGCGAGTCGGATCGCAACGATCCGCAACTGATCGGTACCTTGCGCAGCCAGGTGCTCGAGCAGCTCATCCTGGAGAGCATTCAACTCCAGGAGGCGGAACTGCGGGGCATCGAAGTGGACGATGAGACGTTGACGCGCGCGGTGACCGAATTCGCCCGCGGGAACAACATGACATTGGAGGAGTTCATCGCCGATGTCGCCGCACAAGGAACTTCCTATCGCGCGCTTCGGGAACGCGTGCGCCGGGACATCACCATCGAACGGGTTCAGCGGGCCGTCGTCAACCGTCGGGTCTACATTTCCGAACGCGACATCGACGAATTGCTTGCGTCGCCTTTCTTCAAGGAGTGGATCTCGGACGAGTACCGCCTCGGCCACATCCTCCTGGAGGTCACTCCCGACATGTCTTCCGCGGAGGTCGATGGGGTCCGTGACAAGGCGAACGGTCTTGTTGCCGAACTGCGCGAGGGTGCGGATTTCGCGGCGATGGCGATCGAACACTCGGCGGCATCAACCGCCGCCGACGGCGGCGATCTGAAATGGCGCAAGGAGAGCCGCATTCCGGGCCGCTTCGCCGAGAAGGTTGTCGGTCTGGAAATCGGGACCGTGGTCGAGCCGTTCCAGGATTCCTCCGGATTCCACATCGTGAAGGTGATCGATATCCGGGGCGCGTCCCAGCAACGGGCCGAGCAGACCCACGTCCGCCACATCCTGCTGTCGCCGACCGCCATCCGCTCGGACGAGCAGACTCGCGCGGCGATCGAGGAGATCCGGCGCCGGATCGTCGCCGGCGAGGATTTCGGCGAGCTGGCGAAAGAGTATTCGGAAGATCCCGGGACGCGACTGGCGGGCGGCGACCTGGACTGGACGACCCCCGAGGACCTCGATCCCGCGTTCCAGCGCATGATGAATCTGACCGCTGTGAACGAGATCTCGCAACCGTTCCAGAGTTCCTTCGGCTGGCATATTCTGGAGGTCCTCGGTCGGCGGCAGCAGGACATCAGCGACGAGGCGCGGCGCAACTACGCCGCACAGGAACTGCTGCAGCGGCGTTTCGATGAACGGCTGCAGGAGTGGTTGACCGAGATCCGCGACGAGGCGTTCATAGAACGGCGGACGAGCGTTGCCGAACGCGGCGCGGAGAGTCGCGCAAACACCCCGTTTGGCGGCTGAGTGGCGGCGCTCCGCCAGGTCCGCCCGGGCACGGCGAGGACACATCCGGCGAAGCGCCGCGCCTACGGCCAGCACTTTCTCACCGACACCACCGTTGTCGAGCGCATATTCGCGGCCCTCGATCTCGACCCTGCGGACCACGTTCTCGAGATTGGGCCCGGAACAGGGGCATTGACACCGCGGCTTCGGCGGGAGGCGGGCTCGGTGGTTGCCGTCGAAATCGATCCGGAACTCGCGGAGCCCATGCGGATGCGACTTCCCGACGTCGACGTCGTCTGTGCCGACGCCCTTGCGGTGGACCTGCCCGCACTCCTTGACCGCGCCGGAAGCCGGCGGCGTCGGATAGTCGGCAACCTGCCGTACAGCATCGCCAGCCCCCTGCTGGAGCGATTGTTCGATGATCGCGTGGTCGCGCGGGACATGCACTTCATGGTGCAGGCGGAAGTAGCCCGACGCCTCGCGGCGGTACCCGGATCCAAGACCTACGGTCGCTTGTCGGTGATGGCGCAGTGGCACTGCCGGGTCCACCTGCTCTTCGAGGTGGCCCCGGGGAGCTTCTCGCCGCCGCCGAAGGTCCGTTCGGCGTTCCTCCGACTCGAGCCCAGGCCGCTGGCGGATCGCCTGGATTGCGATGCCCACGTGCTGCGACAGGTTGTCCGCGTGGCATTCTCGAAGCGCCGAAAAACGCTCGCCAATGCCTTAGAATCCATTCCGGTCGATTGGCAAGCGGTGGCCATCGACCCGAGGAAGAGACCGGAGAACCTCAGCGTCGCCGATTTCGTTGCCATTGCCCAAGGTCTTCCCGCCAACGTTGAACGCCCGAGATGACTCGTGAACGGATTTGAAGTCAGCGTCGTACCTCGCTACATCCTGGCCGAGTCCGACCCCGCCAAGTCCCGTTTCGTGTTCGCCTACACGATCACCATCGCGAACCACGGCGAACAGGCGGCCCAACTGCTCAACCGCTATTGGCTGATCACCAATGGCGACGGCAAACAGCAGGAAGTACGTGGCCCGGGTGTCGTCGGCAACCAACCTCGGATTGCGCCGGGCGAGTCGTTTCGCTACACGAGCGCCTGCGTATTGGAGACCGCCGTGGGTGCCATGAAAGGCCACTACGAGTTTGTGGGCGACAACGGCGAACGGTTCGACGTCCCCATCCCGACGTTTTCCCTGGCCGTGCCAGACGCCGTGCATTGATCTCCTCGAGCGGCGCAGTCCCACATCGCGCTGGCGACGACAGCGCGGTTGGTTCCACCTACCTCGTGGGTGACATACAGGGCTGTTTCGAGAGTCTCGAGGCCTTGCTCGCCGCCGTCGGGTTTTCTGACGTCGACCGCCTCTGGTGCGTCGGCGACCTGGTCAACCGGGGGCCGGACTCGCTATCGGTATTGCGTTTCGCGCGCGGTTTGGGAGAGCGGTTCGCGTGCGTTCTCGGCAACCACGACCTGCACTTTCTCGCCATGGTCTACGGCGGCCACCCGCATCGTGCAACCGATACGATGGAACCTCTTCTCGATGCACCCGACTGCGGTGAACTCGCGCAGTGGTTGCGCCATCAGCCCTTGCTCATCGAAGGCGACGATTGGGTGGTGGTTCACGCCGGTATCCCGCATACCTGGACGACCGCGACGGCCCGCGCCAACGCCCGCGAAGTGGAAGCGGTGATCCGGGGCCCGGGTCACGCCGAGTTCTTCCGTCGGATGTATGGCAACGAGCCTGCGCTCTGGCGTGACGGTCTCGTAGGAATAGACCGGCATCGCGCCACCGTCAACTACCTCACGAGGATGCGCCTGGTCGACGGCGAGGGACGCCTGGAGTTCAGCCACAAGGGTACCCTCGACGATCTGCCTCCCGGCTATGCGCCCTGGTTCTCCTACCCGACCCAGATCAATGGAACACTCTATTTTGGTCATTGGGCGGCACTGGATGGCGCCACGGGAAAGCCCCGCGTCGTCGGCCTCGATACCGGCTGTGTCTGGGGCCGGTCCATGACCGCGATTCGCCTCGAGGATGGCCAGACGTTCTCGGTCGCTTCTGTCGAGACGGGCCGATGACCACGGGGTCCTGGGTCAATGTCGGTGGGGGCGCGACAACCTACCTCGTGGGTGGCGCAGTCCGCGATGGGTTGCTAGGCACGGAAGAACCGAGCGAACGCGATTGGGTGGTCGTGGGGGCGACGCCGGAACGGATGCTGGCGCGCGGCTTCACCCAGGTCGGACGCGACTTTCCGGTCTTCATCGAGCCCCGGTCCGGCGACCAGTACGCACTCGCGCGAACGGAACGCCGGACCGGACCGGGACATGCCGACTTCGTCTGCCACGCGGACCCGGATGTGACCCTCGAAGAGGATCTAGTCCGTCGGGACCTGACGATCAACGCCATGGCCCGGGACGAGGCGGGCAACCTCATCGATCCCTGGAACGGCCACGCCGACATCGATGCCCGGATCCTTCGCCACGTGTCGCCGGCATTCGCGGAGGATCCGCTGCGGGTGTTTCGGGTGGCCCGGTTCACTGCCCAACTGCCCGATTTCGCCGTCGCCGACGAAACCCTGTTGTTGGTGCGGTCGATGGTCGACCAACTGCCGGCGCTCTCGGGCGAGCGAGTCTACGCGGAACTCCAAAAGGCCGCGGCTTCACGCCGTCCCGGCCGCTTCTTCGAGACCGTCGCCGCCATCGGCGAGCGGCACTGGTTCCGCGGCATCGATCTCCCCGCAACCGCTCGTCTGTTCGACGAGCGCTCGTTTTCGGGGCCATCGGCGGCGCTTGTTGCGCTCGGATGGGTCAACGCCGACATCGCGGTAGAGCGGCTGTATAGGGATCTCCGCGCACCCCGGCAAGTCCATCGTGGCGCGGTTGCGTTGGCCCGACACGGCACGACTCTGGCGCGTCGGGATGTCGATGCGGAGTCCCTGCTCGACGCCCTTACCGCCATCGACGCATTCCGGCAGAACGAACTCACCGGAATCGTTCTCGATGCCGTCGAGACCTGCAGCGGTGAGTCGATGGCGAGCAGGCGTCGCCTGATCGACGAATTGGGGTGCTTGGGCGTGGACGCCGAGCCCGGTCTGGCCTACGGGGTTGCCCTACGTCGTCGCCGAGTCGATTGGATCGAGAGCCACGCGGACTAGGCGCCTCCAGGCGAGGTCGACGGCATCAACCCGACACCGGCGCCAGCTCGACCATCGGCCAACGGGCGCGGGTCGCGATGTGCAATCCTTCGCGTTGTCCAGCACGAAGCCGGATCGCCCCCGCGTAGGCGATCATGGCGCCGTTGTCCGTACACAGCTCGGGTGGTGCATAGATAACCCGGGGCAGGGCCGCCGTCAATCGCGCCCGCAGCTGCCGGTTCGCCGCCACGCCGCCCGCGATCACCAACTCATCGAGTCCGGTCTGCTCCGCAGTGCGCCGACACTTGATGACCAATGTGTCGACCACCGCCTCTTCGAAGGCACGGGCTATGTCGGCCGTGTCCTGATCCGTGAGGGGCTCGTGCGCTCGGACCGTATTGAGCGCAAAGGTCTTCAATCCCGAGAAGCTCATATCGAGGCCGGGCCGATCCGTCATCGGTCTTGGAAAGTGGAATCGTTGCGGATCCCCGCGCTCCGCGGCGGCGGCGACCGCCGGCCCGCCCGGGTAGCCGAGGCCGAGCATCTTCGCCGCCTTGTCGAACGCCTCGCCGGCCGCGTCATCCAGGCTCTCGCCCAGCAGTTCATAGGACCCGATGCCGTCGACGCGGAAAATCTGCGTATGGCCACCGGAAACGAGCAGGGCGGCGAAGGGAATGGCGGGCGGCGATGCGCGCGTATCGTCGATCATGGGCGCGAGCAGGTGCGCCTCCATGTGATGTACACCAATGGCGGGAATCCCGAGCCCAAAGGCGAGCGACCGCCCGAACGTCGCGCCCACCATAAGCGCGCCGATGAGCCCCGGACCGGCCGTGTAGGCCACGCCATCGAGGTCCCCCGTCGAACGCCCCGCCTTGTCGAGCAGTTCGCCAACGAGCGGCACGATCTTGCGAATGTGGTCCCGCGAGGCGAGCTCCGGTACGACGCCCCCGTAGCGAGCGTGCAGATCCACCTGGCTGTAGATCGACTGCCCGATCAGACCGCAATCCGTGTCGTACAAAGCGACGCCGGTCTCGTCGCAGGACGTTTCGATACCGAGAACAAGCATTCCGTGGACACGTGCAGGACCAGCGCCCCAAATTACCCGGAATTGAGCCGAAGCGACACCGGGCGCGACGAACGCAGTGACCAGGACCCCGGCCAACGGAGTGTTCGACCGCCACACTGCGCCCACGCCCCTCGCCAGCCGCTGCCGCTCAGACGGAACATCGCCCCATTCAAAGCCCGCGTCGCGTTGGTTCGTAAACCCCGCGTGCGACGGAACGCCGCCATTTTCGATGCCGAGGCCCGTTCGGCTTATCCACCCCTCGCCCACCGCGACTCGGTTGTATTTGGGGGATCGTCCCCGTGGACGAGGCGTGGATAAGCCACCGGCGCCCGGTGCCCCCGAACCGAACATCGCCCCATTCAACGGTCGGGTCACGTTGGTTCGTACGACCCCGGGGTCTCGACGGCGCATGGCCGTTTCGATGGCGAGGCCCGTTCGGCTTGTCCACCCCTCGCCCACCGCGACTCGGTTTTCTTGGGGGATC